>CADEGF010000003.1 GCA_902826815.1 uncultured Mycobacteriaceae bacterium | reverse complement strand
TTTCGCATATCTACACACCGCCGAACGCAAGTTTCGCGAAAAATCCGGGCTAGTGTCCTTCGTTCACCGATTTCTGCACCAGGGCAGCGAATTCGTCGGGAGAACGACCGTCCCGCAGAAATGGCGCGTAAAGCCGCCAAGAACTAACTGCTGTATCTGAATCAGCGATTCAGGACAACTGGTTTCGGGCCGACGTCGGGGGTCTGGATCGCATTCCGACCGAGGATCCCGTGCTGCTGGTCGGCAATCACAGCGGCGGCAACCTCCCGCCGGACACCTTCGGGGGCGCGCTGATGGCCAGCCTCGAACGATGGGACACCGTGACCGTAGCTGTCGACCTAGCCCAGCGGCGGGGGCGCAGGCGCGGGCGACGTGGGAACGCCGACGTTCGATCCTGGGGCGATCGGGACCTGTTCCGGCCGCAACGTATTACCGCCGACGGCGCCGGGAGCGCCACCGGAGCCCATGGTGCCCATTTCGGCCATCTGCTCGGCGGCTTCCTGTGTGCAGTCCAGGTTCAGCAGCATCCTGTTGTTGCCGCCCATCTTCTGGCTGGTCACCATGCATTGCGCCTGCGGAAGGGCGCTGCCGACCGCACCACCGAAGCCGGTGGAAAGGCCGATGCCGTGCAGGACCTTCACCGCCTTGTAATACGGTTCGCCGATCACATTCATCTGGTTGGGGTTCACCGGGTCGGAACTGGCGGTACCCGCGCTGAGCAGGCCGATCGAGCCCACGGCTACCGCGGTTGCGCCCAGGACGACGAGCTTTTTCACGTGACCTCTCCCTATGTCGGTGCGCTGCGAACATATCGCAGCCGTGACAATTGTGAAACCGGTGAAGAACGGCTCAGTGTTACACCTGGGTGTTCACCGCTGCCCGCAGAGCCTCGCAGAGGGCGGCCGCACGGGGGTCGGTGAACACTTCCTCGAGCACCAGCCTGCGTCCGTCGGGCCCGCCGAGCGGGACCCGCCAGTTCGGGTATTCGTTTGTCGTTCCAGGCTGATTCTGGGTGCGCATCTCACCGACCGCATCGGCCAGCGAGAGCCCCAATAGGCGCGACGGGGTGCGACCGAGATATCGGTACAGCGCCAGCACGGTGTCGTCGACACCGGGCTTTTCGCCAAGAAGCCCGACGCGACGCAGCTCATCGACCCATGCTGACTGCTCGGTTCGGTCATCGGCCAGTTCCTCTTCCACCGGCCGGGTCAGCAGTCCCAGCTCGGCCCGTAGCCGGACGTGTTCACCGGCCAGGTAGCCCGCGGTCGGCGGCAGGTCGTGGGTGGTGACCGAGGACAGGCAGTATTCGCGCCAGCGCTGCGCAGGCAGCGGTCCGCCGTCACCGTCGCGATCGAGCTCGAACCACAGGATCGACGTGCCGAGCAGCCCTCTGCGGGCGAGGTAGTCGCGCACCCACGGTTCGACCGTGCCGAGGTCCTCGCCCACCACCACGGCCTCGGCGCGGTGGGCTTCCAGCGCGAGGATGCCGATCATCGCCTCGTGGTCGTAGCGCACGTAGGTGCCCTCGGTCGGTGCTGCGCCCTTGGGGATCCACCACAACCTGAACAGGCCGATGATGTGGTCGACGCGGATACCGCTTGCATGCCGCAAGATCGCATTGACCATGGCCCGGAACGGTTCATAGCCCTTGTTCACCAGCTGATCGGGACGCCACGGCGGTTGCGACCAGTCCTGGCCGAGCTGGTTGAACTCGTCGGGCGGTGCGCCCGCTGTGACGCCGAGCGCGAGCACATCCTGCATCGCCCACGCGTCCGCGCCGTTGGGGTCCACCCCGACGGCGAGATCGTGCATGATGCCGAGCTCCATGCCCGCCCGTAGCGCCGTCGACTGCGCGGTCGCCAGCTGATCGTCGAGCTGCCATTGCAACCACCGATGGAAATCGACGGTGTCGGCGTGCTTGGCGGCGAACCCGGCCACCGCTGCGCTCGACGGGCGGCTGTATTTCTTCGGCCAGCGATGCCAGTCGGGCCCGTGCCGCTCCGCCAGCGCACACCAGATCGCGAAGTCGTCGAGGCTGCGCCCCTCGCGGACGCGGTACGCCTCGTACGCCAGCTGCCTGCCCGCGGATCGTTCGACGCGGTACACGGTTTCGAGCACGTCGCGTTTGGCTTCCCACGCGGCGTCCCTGTCGATCAGGTCCGAACGGCGGGAGTCGGCCTGCAACTCGAGCCGCCTCCTGCGGATCCGGCTACGCCGTCCCACCTCGGCGAACTCGGGAATCGCTTCCGGGCGCAGATACAGCGGATTGACGTAGCGCCGCGATGTGGGCAGATACGGTGACGGCTCCATCGGCGCCACCGGTGCGGCCGCGTGCATCGGGTTCACGAGAATGTATCCCGCGTCATGGTTAGCGCTTGACCACACGGCGAGATCGGTCAGATCGGTCAAATCGCCGACGCCCCATGATCTTTCGGACTGCACACTGTAGAGCTGGGTCGCCAGACCCCAGACCCGCTTGGCGCCGAGCCGCTGCGGCAGCTCGAGCGTGGCCGGGACCACGATCAGGGATGTGCTCGACTCGGACGAGCCGGCCTGCAGGTAGAGCCGGTGATAGCCGAGGGGCAGATCGGCAGGCAACTCAAAGGTTGCCTCGCCAACCAATCGCTCGCCGAGATCGTATGGGGGAGTGTGGTTCTCCAGTTGACGCAGACCTGCCCGCACACTGCCGTCCTCGAGGCGGATCCAGAGACCCACTGGTTCACCATGGGTGACGTGCACCCAGAACGACGCCTCGCTATCGGCTCGGGCCACGATAGTCGGCGGCAGGGAGCGCGCCCAATGCTCGCGGTCGTGCTCAGCAAGCGCGGCGGCCCGCTCGTCCTCGGTGGCGGCTCGTACGCCGAGCGCCGCGAGCACGGCAACCAGCGTCGCCTCGGGCACGTCGACGTGCCTGCCCGTCCAGTCCTGGAACTCGGTGGCGACGCCGTAGCGACGGGCCAGCTCGCCTAGCGAATGCGGAGTCTCGGCCATGTGGCCAATCTTGCCCGCTTCGCGTCGCGGTTACCCGACATCGCGGCTCAACAGGTCATCCCATGTGTCGCGGCGAACCACCAAGCGCGCCTTGCCGTCGCGCGCGAAGACCACCGGCACTCGACGTGCGCCGTTGTACTGATTGGACATCGTGTAGCAGTAGGCACCGGTGACCGGTAGCGCCAGCAGGTCGCCGACGACGGGGTCACGCAGTGCGATGCCGTCCACGAGTTGGTCGCCGGATTCGCAGTGCCTGCCGACCACGGTGACCGTTTCGCCGCCGCCGCCCACCCGGTTGACGAGAGCGGCCTCGAACCGCTGGCCGGTCAGCGATACCTCGAGGTTGTCGCCCATACCGCCGTCGACCGCCACGTGGGTGATCAGGCCACGTTTGATCGTCGTCACGCGGTACACCGTGCATGCGCTGGCCGCGACCATGCTTCTGCCGGGTTCGACGATGATGCGGCTGCCCTCGGGCAGCAATGCACGGGCCTGCGCCGTCATCGCCTCGGCGTAGTCATCGAGCGTCGGTGGGTGCTCGTCGTAGGTGTATCGCACGCCGAGGCCGCCGCCGAGATCGTAGGTGTCGAACGTGCCGAGCTTCGCGATCGGCTCGACCGCCGCTGCCAGCTGCTCGACGTTGAGCAGCTGCGATCCGACGTGGGTGTGCACGCCGTCGAGCTGCAGCCGCGCACTTCGCTCGATCCGTGCGATCGCGTCGCGGGCGTCATCGGGCATCAGGCCGAACTTGGAACCGGCATGACCGGTCGCCTGTGAGGCGTGGGTGGATGCCTCGACTCCAGGGATCACCCGGACCAGGCAGCGTTGCCGATGTCCTTGCGGCACGATGCGTTCCAGCCGGTCGATGTCGTCGAAGTTGTCGACGACCACGAGTCCCAGCCCGTGCTCGACGGCCAACTCGAGCTCTTCATCGGACTTGGCGTTGCCGTGCAGGACCAGCCGGTCGGGATCGATCCCCGCCTTGATGGCGGACAGGATCTCGCCTCCGCCCGCCACGTCGAGATGGAGACCTTCGGAAGCCATCACGCGTTGAACCGCCGTGCACGGGAACGATTTCGACGCGTAGGCGACATCGCTGCGCGGCCACCGGCTGCGGAACGCGTTCAGATACTCCCGCGCCCGGTCCCGAAGCGCGTCCTCGGCGACCACGATGGCGGGGGTGCCGAACTCGGCGGCGACGTCGTCGAGCCGGCATCCGCCCACCACGAGGGTGCCGTCGGCGTCGGTGCGTGAACCGGGCGGAAACAAACTCATCAGATCTACAGTGATCGACTCGGTGCTCATCGGCTCAGCCTCCCACTCCGCCGCGTCGTCGGTGGGCGACTCGTCGGTAACGTCGATGCCCATGGCGCATGGACGGCTCGACGACGTCGACGTCGCGGTGCGCAACCGGCGCGCCAGGGCGGCGGTCGCGGCCCTGTTCCTGACCAACGGAGCGCTGTTCGCCAACCTGCTGCCTCGATATCCCGAGATCAAGGCGGATCTGGCGCTCTCCAACGCCTCCTACGGCGTGGCCATTGCGGCGTTCTCGGCGGGCGCGCTGGTGGCCGGGCCCGCTGCGGCCTCGCTCATCCGACGTTTCCGGTCGTCCAGGGTCGCGGTGGCGGGCAGCATCGGCATCGCCGTCTTCGTCTTCGTCGCTGCGCTCGCCCCTTCGGCGGTCGCCCTCGCCTCTGCGCTGTTCGTCGCGGGCGCATCGGACGCGTTCACCGACGTCGCCCAGAACGCCCACGCCTTGCGACTGCAGCGCAACTACGGACGCTCGATCATCAACTCGTTGCACGCCGTGTGGTCGGCGGGCGCCGTGCTCGGTGGCGTCATGGGGGCCGCCGCGATCGCACTGGACATTCCGCGGACGACACACCTCGCGATTTCGGCGGCACTGTTCAGCGCGGTGGTGCTGGCCGCATACCCGTTTCTGCTTCCCGGCCCCGACGAAGACGACCACCCGCCCGCCAATGCTGCAGCCGTGGGGCGTCCCGGTTTCGCCGTATACGCGACGCTCATCGCGCTGGTGTTCATCTCGATCGCGGGGGCTGTGGTCGAAGATGCCGCAAGCTCTTGGGCCACAGTCTATTTGCGCGACGGCCTCGATGCGCCGGGTGCGATCGCGGTGTCCGGCTACATCGCGATGGTCGGGTCACAGTTCGTCGGCCGGACTATCGGTGACCGGCTCGTCGACCGGTTCGGCGAGCGGGCGGTGGCCAGAGTCGGTGGGTTGATCACCGCAGCGGGCATGGGCGCGGCGCTGGCATTCCCCGGCATTCCGGGCACCATCGCGGGCTTCGCGGCCGCCGGGTTCGGGGTGGCCACGCTCATACCCGCCGCCATGCACGGCGCCGACCAGCTGCCGGGCCTGCGGGCAGGAACGGGGCTGACGATGGTGACCTGGCTGATGCGCATCGGATTCGTTTCCTCGCCTCCGGTCGTCGGGCTGATCGCCGACGCGACGAGCCTTCGGGTCGGACTGTTGGTGGTGCCCGCAGCCGGGGTGGCCGTGATACTGCTCGCGGCGGCGCTCAGCCCGCGGCGCCCGCCACCTCGATAGTCAGCACGCCCGCGATGATCAGCGCGATGCCGAACCCCATCAACCAGGTGAGCGGTTCGCGGAACAACACCCTGGCTGCGACGGCCACCAGTGCCACACCGCATGCGGTCCAGACTCCGTAGGCGATCCCGACGTGCATGCCGAGCCTCAGCGTCAGCCACAGCAGAGTGAACGACGCGAGGTAGCCGATCGTGACGGGGATGATCCAGATCCTCTTTCGGAGACCGTCGGACGCCCGCAGCGCGATCGTGGCGATGACCTCGAAAAGGATCGCTCCGGTCAGCGCGGCCCACATCAGGACGATGCCTTGTCGGTGTGCCGCGACCCCAGTTCAACGCACAGCACCCCTGCGATGATCAGCCCGATGCCGGCCACGATCGGCATCGTGAACGGGTCACCGAAGATCGCCGCGGCCAGAATCGCGGTGCCCGCGGTTCCCAGCGCGCCCCAGATTCCGTACGCGACACCGATGGACAGGCCGGCGCGAAGGACCAAGGTGAGCAATACGAAAGCGCCGGTGTAGCCCGCGACGACCACGATCAGCCAAGCCGAATGATCTTGTGACGCACGTAAAGACAGGGTGGCTGCCACTTCGACGACGATCGCAGCGCCGAGCAGTAGCCATTTCCGCACGGCTTCCAAGCTAGTCGAGGCTAATCGAGGGCGCGCTGCACCATCGGAGTCAGGACCTGGTGTGCGAACCGGCGCAGTTCGGCGTCGTCGCCGAAGTCGGGGTCGCTCGGCGGCATCGAGAGATAGGTGAAGAACAGCCGTGCGAACACGTCGGCCACCCAGCGCACCTGTTGCGGCGGCCGGGCGGGCTCCTCGCCGTGGATGTAGTTGGCGATGAACGCCGAGCCCATCGTCAACAACTCGACGGAATCGGCGATCGGCGCTGGATCGTTCTGGGCGGCCCTTCGCAGAATCGGATGCGCACGTGCGAAGGAGACCGCGGCGATGAACGCTTCGGCGACCCCTTCGTTCGGGTCGTCGGCGTGGGCGATGGCGTCGGCCACCGCGCCGAGGAAGCGCTGGGTCTCGCGGCGAACCAGCGCCTGCACGAGATCGTCGCGACGCGGGTAACGGCGGTACGCCGTCATCCGCGCGACACCGGCTCGACGTACCACGTCCTCGACCGTGATGCGTTGCAGCCCAACGGCTGCCGCCTCTGTCAGCGCCGCATCCAGGATGCGTTGGCTGGTTCGGTCGGATGCCTCGTCGATCAGCCCAACTGCGCTCGCACCGCTGACCACCTCGACGAGCTGCAGATCGATCACGACGCGGCAACCTCGCGACGAATCACTCCTGCCGCGCGCTGCTGTGCCATCTGCAGATAGCGCGGTGTGCCGAACGCCCATCTCACGCGTTGCGCATCCAGCCGCAGCATCGGCCCCATCAGCCTGCGCGTCACCATGGGCGGGCGGTCGTAGCCGATGAGTTCCTGCGCCCACCGCGGCGCCATGCTCATGCCCGCATAGATCGTGAACCTGTGCAGTTGCCGGTCGATCCTTTCGGGCAGGTCGGGGAAGAAGGGCGATGTCATCAGGAAATCGATGAACTCCCGCGTCTGCGCATTGACAGACAGCCGCGAACGCATCGACTCGACGTAGTCGTCGAGCTCGGCCGCTGTCTCGGGAACCCAGTCAGCACCGCCCATCCGGCCGATCACCGCCTGCTCGCAGAGATATCGGTCCTTTTCATCCCGGGACAGTGGTCGATTGGTCGCTTCGAACACGCGCAGGATCATCCACGGTATGCAGGTGTGCACCCAGGCGATCAGTTCGGGATCGAGTGCGCGATACGGCACGCCGTCGGGGCGGGTTCCGTTCACGAACGAATGGATGTGCTTGACGCGTTCGATCACCGCGGTGGCGGCCTGGGTGTTGCCGTAGGTGGTGGCCAGTACGTAGCCGAGGGTGGCGCGCGCCCTGCCGAACGGGTCTTCGCGGTAGTTCGACAGATCCTGGACGCCTGCGACGACGGACGGGTGCAGGATCTCCAGCACGATCGCGGGCAGCCCGGCCTGCGACACCGAGGCGATGTCGGCGTTGATCTCCCACGACATGCTTCCCGGTCCGATCAACCCAGGGTCGCCGGGCGGACCGCCGTAGATGTTCGGATCGTCGTGGTGGCCTGCGGCCTTCTGGAAGTCGTCGATCGTCCAGCGGCGGAGCGCGTTCATCTACTGTTCCCTCTTGGTATGAATGTTACAAAATACCTCTCATCTATACCATCGCGTGTGGCATTTCAATCTGTCAACCGCTGCCCGCCGGTAACCTGGATGGAGATGGCATGCGACAACACCCTGGTGGAGACCGTCACCGGCCCGATTCGCGGGACTGACGACGGTCGGGTGACTTCGTGGAAGGGCGTTCGGTACGCCGCACCACCCGTCGGTGAGCTGAGATGGCGGGCACCCCAACCCGTCGCCCCGTGGACAGCCGTCGCCGACGCCACCCGGTACGGGTCTGTCTGCCCGCAGCCGACCGATCCACGAATCCCGATCGATTTGGGCGCACCTCAGAACGAGGACTGTCTCACCCTCAACGTCTGGGCGTCGTCTGATACTGCGGCGGGTGACCGCAAGCCGGTGATGGTGTGGGTGCACGGCGGGGCGTACATCCTCGGCTCGGCGAGTCAGCCGCTCTATGACGGCCGGGTGATGGCCGGTGCCGGCGACGTGGTCGTCGTCACCATGAACTATCGGCTGGGGGCACTGGGATTTCTGGACCTGTCGGAATTCGACAGCCCGCGTCGCCGGTTCGACTCGAACATCGGCCTGCGCGACGTGCTCGCGGCACTGCAGTGGGTGCGGGACAACATCGCAGCGTTCGGCGGGGATCCGGACCGCGTTACCTTGTTCGGCGAATCCGCTGGCGCAGGCATCATCACCACTCTGCTGACCAGCCCGGCCGCCGAGGGGCTTTTCGCAGGCGCGATCGCGCAGAGTTCGCCTGCCACTTCGGTTTACGACCTCAGCCGCGCGCGCGGGATCACCCGCCAGGTGATGGATCGGTTGAACCTCTCGGAAGCCGAGGTCGACCAGCTGCCAGGCGTTCCGGTCGAAGCGATCGTCGCGGCGTCCACCGACGTGTTCTACGAAACGCCGGTGCGCAATCCCGGCACCCTGGCGTTCGCCCCGAACGTGGACGGCGATCTGGTGCCCGACTATCCGGTGAAGCTCGCACGCGAGGGTCGATCACACCCGGTTCCGCTGATCATCGGCACCAACAAGCACGAGGCGGCGCTGTTCAAGTGGATGAAGTCGCCGTTGATGCCGATCACCCCGGAAGCGATCAGTGCGATGTTCACCCAGATCGCAGCCGAGCAGCCGCACCTTCAGCTGCCGCAAGACGTCCAGATGGGGCCCGCGTACGCCGGCCTGCGAGGCAAGGCAAGGGGCCTCGGAGTGGCACGCGACCTCGGCTTCCGCATGCCGTCGGTATGGCTGGCCGAGGGGCACAGCGCGGTGGCGCCGGTGTACTTGTACCGCTTCGACTTCGCCACCCCGATGCTGCGGCTGCTGCGCATCGCGGCCGCACACGCCACCGAATTGCCCTTCGTCTGGGGAAATCTCGTCTCGAGCGCGAAGGACCCGACATTCAAACTGGGCGGCTTGAAGACCGGCAGGGCGGTTTCGGACCGGGTGCGCACCCGCTGGCTGAACTTCGCGACGCAGGGTAAGCCCGTCGGCTTGCCTGGCGAGCCGGACTGGCCGCCCTATCAGGAGCCCGACTGGGCGAGCCTGGTCATCGGGCGAGAGGACGTCGTCACCGATGTCGACACCGACATCCGGGCCACCTGGGGCACCCAGGTGCTCAACTTCAGATAACCGAAATCCGCCTCGCTAGACTTTTCCCGGAGGTGTGGCTGTGGAGTGGGCAAGAGCATGGGAGCACGTGCTACCGCCGCTGATGCACGACCCGGTGACGTTCGCGGTTCCGTTCTTCCTGGTCCTTCTCGTCATCGAGTGGGCCGCGGCCCGCAAGCTCGCGCACACCGAGACCGAACGCGCGCCGTCGGGCGGCTATCTGAGGCCGGACGCGTGGGCCAGCATCCGGATGGGCCTGGTGTCGATCGCCACGAGCGCGGTGATGAACGGAATCGCGCTGATCGGCTACGCGGCGCTCTACGTCTACGTGGCACCGTGGCAGCTTCCCGCCAACGCCTGGTACACGTGGGTGATCGCCATCCTCGGCGTCGACTTCCTCTACTACTGGTATCACCGGATGGCGCATCGCGTCCGGATCTTCTGGGCCACACATCAGGCGCACCACTCCAGCCAGTACTTCAACCTCGCGACCGCGCTGCGACAGAAGTGGAACATCAGCGGCGATGTCTTCCTCCGCGGGCTGCTTCCGCTGTTCGGGGTACCGCCCTGGATAGTGTTCGCGAGCTTCTCCATCAACCTGATCTACCAGTACTGGATCCACACGGAGCGGATCGGGAAGCTCTGGCGGCCAATCGAATTCATCTTCAACACACCGTCGCACCATCGGGTGCACCACGGGATGGACGAGATCTACCTCGACAAGAACTATGCAGGCATCCTGATCATCTGGGATCGGATGTTCGGCAGCTTCCAGCCCGAGGAGTTCCGGCCGCACTACGGCCTGACCAAGCAGGTGGACACCTACAACATCTGGAAACTGCAGACCCACGAGTACGTGGCGATCGCGCGCGATGTCCGCGGCGCGCGCCGCTGGCGGGACCGACTCGGCTTCGTCTTCGGCCCGCCCGGTTGGCAGCCACGGCAATCGGTGCAGCCCGATATCGCCCCGAGTGTCACCGCGTCGAAGTAGCAGCGCGGCGAAAGACGGGCGCCCGGCCCGCGATGGCATCGGTAACCCACTGCAGTGCAGCCTGATTCGCCTGTGCCCTGGACATGTTCGAACCGTCGATGGTGCTGATCTGCCATCGATCGACAGGCATATTCGTCAATCGCGACCATTGCATTTCCGGCCATCCGTCGGTGCGCAGAACGTGCGGCATGTGCCGAGGGTCGCGGGCGTGTTCGCGCAGCCAATCGGCAAACGCGGCATGGCGGTGGAGCAGCTCCTCGGGATCCCCGCGCCGACGCAGCCGGTCACGCTGACTGGGTTCGTCGACATCGAGCAGGCAGATGGCAATGTCGGCGGTCGGGGCGGACGGCGCGGCAAGAACTTCGCCTGGTGCGACGGGGTCACCTGACAGCAGCAGATGTCGGCCCTGTTCGTCGAGCTGGGCGGCGCGGCGCACCGCTTCCTCGGCCATCCGCTGACGCCACTCGAGTGTCGGCAGGTCGGGCACCGCACCGAGATGGCGCAGTTCGACGGTGACGACGGACGGGTCGAGTTCGGATGCGATCGCCTCCCGCACTGAGGTCTTTCCAGATCCACTGGCACCGGAGATGAGTAGCAGCACGCAACCCATCATCGCGGTGCCTGCAACCGATTTAACGCCGCAAGTCCTTGTCCACCCCGTAGTGTCGCGGTGTGCAGACGGTGTTCGATTCCCATGTAGACCCTGGCCTCATCGACCGGTCGCTCGCGGCGAGCGCCTTCGAATCGATGTGGCTGGACATGCCAAGGCCGTCCTATGAACCCCTGTCCGGTTCCGTGACCGCCGACCTGCTGGTGGTGGGCGCGGGTTACACCGGCCTGTGGACGGCACTGCATGCCGCACAGCGCAATCCGAGCCAGAAGGTCGTGCTGGTCGACGCCGAACGCGTCGGATGGGCGGCTTCGGGTCGCAACGGCGGCTTCGTCGACGCCAGCCTGACCCACGGCGCCGCGAACGGAAAGACGCGCTGGCCCAACGAAATCGACATGCTCGAAGCAATGGGCTCAGAAAACCTCGACGGTATGCAGGCCGATATCGCGCAGCTGGGACTCGACGTCGACTGGCAGCGCACGGGGATGCTGTCGGTGGCCACGGAGCCGCACCAGGTGACCTGGCTGCAGCAGGCCGCCGACGAAGGCGTAGGTCAGTTCCTCGCGCAGGACGAGGTGCGCGCCGAGGTCGCCTCGCCGACGTACCTCGCGGGCCTGTTCAGCCCTGACTCGACGGCCATCGTTCATCCCGCCAAGCTCGCATTCGAGCTCGCCCGCGCCTGCGCGGATGCGGGTGTGCACATCTTCGAGCACACCAACGTCACGGCGATGGACGGCGCGAGCGGACCGATCACGTTCTCGGCGGGCGGGGGAGCAGTCATCGCCAACCGGGCCGTGCTGGCCACAAACGTCTTCCCCAGCCTGGTCGTGCGCAACCGGCTGCAGACCATTCCGGTCTATGACTACGTGCTCGCCACCGAGCCACTCACCGACGAACAGCTCGGCCGCATCGGGTGGGCCAACCGACAGGGAATCGGCGACTCCGCCAACCAGTTTCACTACTACCGCCTGTCCGCAGACAATCGCATCGTCTGGGGTGGCTACGACGCCATTTATCACTTCGGGCGCAAGGTCAAGCCGGCCTACGAGGACCGGCCCGCCAGCTATCGGTTGCTCGCCGCACACTTCTTCATCACTTTTCCTGCGCTCGAGGATGTCCGCTTCAGCCATCGCTGGGCCGGCGCCATCGACACCAGCACGCGGTTCTGTGCGCACTGGGGGTTGGCCCGCGGCGGCCGGGTCGCCTATGTCAACGGCTTCACCGGACTCGGCGTTGGCGCGGCGCGCTTCGCCGCCGACGTCTGCCTCGACATGCTCGACGGGCGGCCGACCAAACGAACCGAATTGGAAATGGTCCGCAAACGGCCGCTGCCGTTCCCCCCTGAGCCGTTGGCCAGCATCGGAATCCAGGCTACCCGGTGGTCGCTCGACCGCGCCGACCACTCCGCAGGCCGGCGAAACGTCCTGCTGCGAACGCTGGACGCGCTCGGGCTCGGCTTCGATTCCTGATGTTCCACGTAGCGTTTGCACGACGTTTCGATTCGGCCGATCCGAACTACCCACATGCCATAGCAAGATCAGTAAGGTGGGCCGCGTTGGGTTTGGGGAACAAGGCATCCACGTCGATCGACGACCGGATGTCACCTTGGAAAGGGGCGTAAAGACGTGACTGACAGGCTCGCCATGGGCGAGAAGCTCGAACGTGGGCAATCACTGACATCGAACAACGGGGCCTACACGCTCACCCTGCAGGACGACGGGAACGTGGTGCTTGCCGCGCAGGGAAAGGCCGTGTGGGCGACCGGCACTAACGGCCAGGACGCCGAGCGCCTCGAGGTGCAGAAGGACGGCAACGTCGTGCTCTACACGTCGGACAAGCCGATTTGGCACACCGATACGAAGGGCGCCAAGGACGTACGGCTGATCCTGCAGGACGACCGCAACGTCGTGGTGTACGGATTCGACGGCGTCGCATGGGCGTCGGGCACGAACACCGATGAGGCGCCGCCACCAGCTCCCGGTGCAGAAGAGGCGTCTCCCGAGGTTGCGCCCGCGGCCGCCGAGGAACCGCTGCCGCCCGCCGAGGCTCCGGCACCGCCGCCCCCGCCCCCGCCACCGCCGCCTGCGCCGCGCACGTACACGGTGGTCTCGGGTGACACCCTGTGGGCGATCTCCGAGCGGTTCTACGGCGACGGCAACAAGTACCAGCAGATCGCCAACGCCAGTGGTATCAGCAACCCTGACCTGATTCATCCGGGTCAGGTGCTGACGATTCCTTAGCCGAAGTGATGCAGGCAGCCCGGGTCGAATGGCCCGGGCTGCCTTGCTGTGTGCGCCTGCGCCGGTAGGGTGGAACCCCACTGACCCCTACGAATCGGAGATGACGGTGCGCCGACAATGGTTGCGCTCACTGGCCGCCGCCGCGGCCGCCCCGATCTTTGCGCTGACCATCCCCTCGGCGCCCGCGCAGGCCGATCCCGGCGTGCTCGTCTACCCGGGAATGGAGATCCATCAGGGCTCGAGCGTGTGCACGCTCGGTTTCGTCGACCTGGGTGCACGCACCGCATTCACGGCGGGCCACTGCCGCGGCGACGGACCGGTCGTCGACCGGGACAACAATCCGATCGGCGCCTTGTCGATGTTCCGCGACAACACACCCGACGGCGCCACCGTCAACACCGACCACATGATCTCCGACTGGGAGGCCATCAGCCTGGCACCGGATATCGCCGTCAACGACATCCTGCCCGGTGGGCGCATCCTGTACGCAGATCCAGGCATCGTCCCGACGCCGGGTCTGGCGGTCTGCCACTTCGGCGTGGTCACAGGGGAAAGCTGCGGGAACATCGAGTCGGTCAACAACGGCTGGTTCACGATGGCCAATGGCATCGTCAGCCAGAAGGGCGATTCCGGCGGCCCGGTATACGTCGTGGCGCCCGACGGGCGTGCCGCCATCGTCGGGATGTTCAACAGCACATGGGGCAACTACCCGGCCGCCGTGTCGTGGCTGACTGCAAGCCAGCAGGCCGGCGAAGACGTCCTGCAGTCGGCATCGGCTACCCGCTGAAGCTCATATTAAAGGCTTGACTTATATAAGTCTGAGCTTTTAGTCTCACCGAGTGCACGCGTTCGACGTCCTCGGCGAACCGGTCCGACGGCGCATCCTCGAACTCCTCGCCGCCGGCGAAATGACCGCGGGCGCCATCGGAGCGACCGTCCAGGCCGAGTTCGAGATCAGTCAACCTGCCGTTTCGCAGCATTTGAAGGTGTTGCGGGACAACGGCTTCACTTCGGTGCGCCCAGAGGGTCAGCGGCGGCTGTACTCCGTCAACGGAGAGGCCCTGCGCGACGTCGACGAGTGGCTGGCCGGATTCCGCCGCTTCTGGACGCCGAAACTCGACGCCCTGGCCACCGAGATCGCCCGTGGCAAGCGGCAACGACGAAGGAGCGCAACATGATCCGCAACGTGATCGACGTCGACCACCAGATCAGCGCCGTGCGGCGCACGGTAGGCGACCGGACACTGGATGCGGGGCAGGCCCGCGTCGTCACCATCAGCCAGTCATACGAGACCGACGCCGCCGATCTATGGGACGCGTGCACGAACATCGAACGGATTCCGCGGTGGTTCCTACCGATCACCGGCGATCTCCGCGTCGGCGGGCAGTACCAGCTCGACGGCAACGCGCACGGCACCGTGCTGACGTGCGATCCACCGCGCGAGTTCACCGCGACCTGGGAGTGCGGCGATGACCACAGCTGGATCGAGGTGCGGATCTTCGAGGAAGGCCCAGCCCGGTCGCGCTTCGAACTGCAACACATCGCCCATGTCGATGACCACTGGGAGCAGTTCGGTCCTGGCGCCACCGGGATGGGCTACGACGGCGCACTGGTCGGCCTTACGATCCACCTCTCGACCGGCGAACCGGTCGAGCAGTCATGGGGTCGGCAGTGGATGGTCTCCGACGACGGCTGCCGCTTCACGAGGGAGACGGGCGAGGCGTGGTACCGGGCGAACGTGGCGGCGGACGCCGACCCGGACTGGGCGCGGGCGGCCGCGGATCGGTGCATCGCCGCGTACCTGGGGGAGAACTAGAACACGTTCTAGCCAGCCGCGCATGCCAGAGATATCCTCGTGTGCGATGCATGACCAGACACCTGTCCAGATCGCGTGGGTGACGACGGATCTCGACGCCACCGAAAGCGCCCTGACCACGCTGTTGGGCGCCAAGAAGTGGGTCCGCGTTCCCGACGTTCACTTCGGCCCTGACACCTGCACCTACCGCGGGCGCCCGGCGGATTTCGTCGCCCACATCTCGTTCAGCTACGCCGGGGACACCCAACTCGAGTTGATCGCGCCTGTGACGGGCGAGAGCGTCTACAGCGAGTTCCTCGACCGTGCGGGCCCTGGACTGCACCACATCTGCGTGGAGGCCGACGACGTCGACGCCGCGGTGGGCGCCGCGGAGGTGGTGCAGCGCGGAACGATGCCGGGTGGAATGGAGTTCGCGTACGTCAGCGCCGAGTCGGCGGGCGTGCCGTACATAGAGATCGCGCACATCCCGCCCGAAATCCGGGCGTTCTTCGATTACGTGAAGCAGGAGCAGCAGTGAGCACTCAGATCCCGGAGACCGTCGACGCCGCCGACGTGACGAGCTGGTCCGACGACGTCGACGTCGTGGTGATCGGCTTCGGCATCTCCGGCGGCGCAGCGGCGGTCAGCGCTGCTGCGGCGGGCGCGCGGGTCCTGGTGTTGGAGAAGGCCGCCGCGGCGGGCGGCACGAGCGCGATGGCGGGTGGCCACTTCTATCTCGGCGGCGGTACCGCGGTGCAGCAGGCGACCGGTCACGACGACAGCGCCGAGGAAATGTACTCCTACCTCGTCGCGGTGTCACCCGACCCGGACCACGAGAAGATCCGGGCCTACTGCGACGGCAGCGTCGAGCACTTCAACTGGCTGGAGGACTTGGGCTTTCAGTTCGAGCGCACCTTCTACCCCGGCAAGATCGTCGTTCCACCCGGCACCGAGGGCCTGTCGTACACGGGCAACGAGAAGGTGTATCCGTTCACCGAGAAGGCGAAGCCCGCACCACGCGGCCATTCGGTGCCGGTACCGGGTGAGCTCGGCGGTGCCGCGATGGTCATCGACCTCCTGCTCAAGCGCGCCTACGAACTCGGAGTGCAAATCCGCTACGAGACCGGCGTGACGAACCTCGTCGTCGAGGACGGTAGCCAGGAAAATCGAGTCGTCGGCGTCGGTTGGAAACACTTCACCGAAACCGGTGCGGTCAAGGCGAAGTCGGTCATCATCGCGGCAGGCGGGTTCGCGATGAACCCTGAGATGGTCGCCGAGCACACGCCTGCGCTCGGGCAGAAGCGGCGCACCAAGCACCACGGCGTCGTCGAGCCCTACATTCTTGGCAACCCCAACGACGACGGCCTCGGCATCCGGTTGGGTGTCTCCGCGGGCGGCGTCGCGCAGAACCTCGATCAGCTGTTCATCACCGCCGCCGCCTACCCACCGCAGATCCTGCTCACCGGGATCATCGTCAACAAGGACGGCAAGCGGTTCGTGACCGAGGATTCCTACCACTCCCGCACGTCGGCTTTCGTGCTCGAGCAACCCGAACAGGTCGCGTACCTCATCGTCGACGAAGAACACATACAGATGCCCGAGATGCCGCTGATCCGGTTCATCGACGGCTGGGAAACCGTCGAGGAGATGGAAGCCGCACTGGGAATTCCCGAAGGCAATCTCGTCGAGACACTCGACCGGTACAACGAACACGCGGCCAAAGGGGAGGACCCCGACTTCCACAAGCAGCCGGAATACGTTGCGCCACAGACGAAGGGACCGTGGGCGGCGTTCAACCTCTCGCTGGGCGTCGCGATGTACTCGGGCTTCACCATGGGCGGGCTGGCCGTGACGATCGACGGCGAGGTCCTGCGGGATGACGGAAATGTGATTCCCGGTCTGTACGCAGCGGGTGCCTGTGCGTCCAACATCGCCCAGGATGGCAAGGGGTACTCCAGCGGCACCCAGCTCGGCGAGGGCTCCTTCTTCGGTCGCCGCGCCGGGACCCGCGCGGCGCAGGCCTAGACAGACTCCAGCCGCCACGCCCCGTCACCGAGCAGTTCAAGGCGGCGGTCGTGATGCTGGTCCAGGGTGGGTCGGTGGCTGACGCTGACCACGATGCAGTCCGGCAGCCGGGTGCGCAACGCGCGATAGAGCGCGAACTCCTGCCCCTCGTCGAGCGCCGACGTCGCCTCGTCGAGGAAGATCGCCTTCGGCTCAGCCAGCAGCACGCGAGCGAAAGCGATCCGCTGCTGCTCACCCGGCGACAACACTTTCGCCCAATCGGCGACCTCGTCGAGGCGGCTGCCGAGGTGACCGAGGGATACGGTCTCCAGGGCGGACCGGGCCGCGTCGTCGGGATATGCGCCGGAGTCAGCGGGATAGGTGACCGCGGTTCGAAGGTCACCCAACGGCATGTAGGGGAGCTGGGACAGGAACATGGTGTCGTCCTGCGGCTGACGCAATGTTCCCGATGTGAACGGCCATAGCTGGGCCAGGCTGCGAAGAAGGGTGGTCTTACCGCTGCCCGACGTTCCGCTGATCACCATCGATTCGCCGGGTTCGAGCCGGACGTCGAGTGGGTCGATGAGCCGCCTGCCCGCCGGCGTCCGCACCTCCACGTTGTCGAGGTGAAGCGATCCGTCGGAGCTCGCTATCGCGGTCAAAGAGGGTAGTTCCCTGGATGTTTCGTTGGCGATCACCAGCCCGTGAAGGCGGATGATCGCGGCCCGGTAGCCGGCGAAGGCGTCGTAGACGGCGCGGAAGAACGACAACGAACCCTGCAGTTGGTTGAATGCGCTCGACGACTGGGTGACGTCGCCGAACTGGATCTCGCCCGCGAACAGCCGAGGCGCCTGGATGATCGTCGGCAGCGGGTCGACGATCTCGTTCATCGACCTGTTCCAGCCGAGGAAGGCGATGCTCCGCCGGACGAATGCCCGGTAGTTGGCGATGATCGCCGCGAACCGTCTCATCAACTCACCGCGTTCGGCGCGCTCGCCACGATAGAGACCGACGGCCTCGCCTGCGTCGCGCAGGCGCACGAGCGCGTACCGGAACGCCGCGTTGGTGAGCTCGTTGCGAAACGACAAGCCGATCAACGGGCGGCCGATCCAGAAAGCGACGACCGTCGTCAGGAAGACGTACAGCAGCGCGATCCAGAACAGCGCTTTGGGCAGCGTGACTCCGAAGAGCGTCAACGGGCCAGAAAGCCCCCACAGGATCGGGGTGAATTCGACCGTCGATACGATCGCGAAAACCGTTCCGAACAACAAGGTCTGGGCTGTGCCGACGGTCGGTGTGTTCGTCTCCGGCCCGGTGCCGGTGGTGAAGATGTCGATGTCCTGCTGGATACGCTGGTCCGAGTTGTCGATCGGCTGATCGATGAACCGCCCGCGATAGTAAGCGTCACGGTCCAACCAGTCGCCGGTCAGCCGATGGGTGAGCCAGACCCGCCACCGGATGATGAAGCGCTGCATCAGATAGGTGTCGAGCAGAGTACGCGCGATCTTGGCCACGACCAACGCGGCCAGTATCAGTAACGCCACCCAGAAGCCATGTATCGCAGCGTCTTTGGCGGCTCCTTCGCCCTCGAAGGCAGCCTGCATCGCCGAGAACTGGTCGTTCGACTGATAGGTGAACAGTACGACGATGCGGACGTCGATCATCACCAGCAAGAGCAGCACACTCAACAGTCCCCATACCGGGGCGCTATCGCGTCCGGTGAAGTAGTCGCCCGTGACGCGCCAGAACTGCCTGCCCCACGTGGTGTAGCGCGCCAGCAGCACGCAGACGACCACCATGCCGATCGCGGCGAACACCCAGGCTTTCGCCACCCACAATCCGGATGCGATGAGCTCGTCGCCCCAGTCGAGGGACGGCGTGAACGTTTCCATGCCGGGAAGCTACCCCGGCATCGTCACACCGGCGCGGGTTCTGGTTCGCGGCCCTCGACCCGGCCGAAACGCCACTCGCCTTCACCGAGCAGCACCAGTTCGTGCGTGTGGTGCTGCTCGACGGTCTTGCGGTGGCTGACGCTCACCAGGATGGTGTCCGGGAGTTCCGTGCGCACCAGGTTGTAGAGCAGGTATTCCAAGCCCTCGTCGAGTGCCGACGTGGACTCGTCGAGGAAGGCCGCCTTCGGTTTGGTCAGCAGGATGCGAGCGAACGCAATCCGCTGCTGTTCACCGGGGGAGAGCACCTTTGCCCAGTCCAACACCTCGTCGAGCCGCGGGATGAGATGCGGGAGCGCCACCTTCTCGAGCGTGCGCTTGAGCGTTTCGTCGTCGATGGAATCTTCCTCGTTCGGGTAGGTCACCACGGCGCGCAGATCACCGAGTGGCACATAGGGCATCTGCGACAGGAACATCGTCTCGTTCGGCCCGCATGGCCGCGTCAACGTGCCGGATGTGAACGGCCACAACTCGGCCAGGCTGCGCAGCAATGTCGTCTTGCCGACTCCCGACTGTCCGGTGACGACCATGGTGTCGCCGACCTCGAGGCGCAGGTCGAGCGGGTTGATGAGCTGCTTGCCGTCCGGAGTGCGGACCTCGACGTCGGTGAGTTCAACGGTGCCGTCGACGCATGGGGATGTGGTGATCTCCGGCAGGGCCCTGCCCTCTTCATTGGCGGTGACCAGGCCGTGGAGTCGGATGATCGCGGCACGGTAGCCGGCGAACAGGTCGTAGGCGTTGCGGAACCACGACAGCCCGCTTTGAATCGATCCGAATGCCGATGCGGACTGCGACATCGCGCCGAGCATGATTTCACCGCTGTAGAACCGCGGGAACTGCAGCAGGTAGGGCAGCGGCACGATCAGCTGACCCATTGACCAGTTCCACCCGTTGAAACCCAGCGACCTGAGCACATAGCGCTTGTAGTTGTCGACGACCGCGGAGAACATCCTGCGCAGGCCGGTACGCTCGGCGATCTCGCCGCGGTAGAAGGCGACGGCTTCAGACGAGTCGCGCAGCCGCACAAGGGCATAGCGGAAAGCCGCGTTGTACTTCTCGTTGCGGAACGACAGCCAGATGATCGGCCTGCCGATCCAGAACGCGATAACCGATGCGAAGAGCACGAACACGATGCCGATCCAAAACATCGCTCGCGGAAGCTCGTAGTGGATCACCGGCAGGGTCATCGGCCCGGAAAGGCCCCACAGGATCGCGGTGAACGAGAGGATCGACGCCACCGCGCTGATCGCGCCGAACAGCAGAGTGTTCTGCGAGGAGTAGTACGGAACGTTGGGCAACGGCCCGTTGTTGGCGGTGAAGATGTCGATATCGCCTTGGATGCGCTGATCGGGGTTGTCGATCTTGTCATCGATGAAGCGGGACCGGTAGTACGCCTTGCCGGTGAGCCAATCGCCGGTGAGTTGGTCGGTCAACCAGGCCCGCCACGCGAGGCAGAAGCGCTGCACCAAGAACATGTCGACCAACAATTGCCCGATGAAGAGGGTGGCCAGGATGGAGAAGGTCACCATCGAGAAGTAGAAGCCGTGCTTCCCCGATTCCTTGAGCGCGTCGTTGTTGGTGCTTAGCCCCCCTGCGACGGCCTGGAAAGCGTTCGACATGTCGTTGCTGTAGTAGCTGAGTAGCACGTCGACGCGCACACCAAGCATCACGACGAACAGAATCACGCCGAGCCACAGCCAGACCTTCACGCTTTCGGCGCCGGAGAAGTAAGCACCGGTTATCCGCCAGAATTGGCGTCCCCACATGGTGGAGCGGGCAATGAGGACGCCGAAGACCAAGGTGGCCACTGCAGCGATGGCCCAGGCCTTCCCGAGCCAGACCAGCGATACCCAGAGCTCACTACCCCAGTCGAGGGTCGGAGTCCACATTTCCGATTCCATTCCGGCAAGGTACCCCGACAAGCTTCAGCCAGCGTTGCGGACGTCTCAACTGCCGGTGGTCAGCGTGTCCAGTCGCCACTCGCCGCCACCGACGAGCCCGAGTTGGCGGGCGTGGAACTGTTCCACGGTGGCCCGATGGCTCACGCTGACCAAAATCATCTCAGGCAGTTCTACCCGGATCAGCTCGTAGAGCGTCAGCTCGAGACCTTCGTCCAGCGCCGACGTCGACTCGTCGAGGAACACCGCCCGCGGCTTTGTGAGCAGAATCCGAGCGAAGGCGATGCGCTGTTGCTCGCCGACCGACAACACCTTTCCCCAGTCGCCGACGTCGTTGAGCCGGATAGCCAGGTGGGGAAGGGCAACCTTGACCAGGGCCTGCTGAATCTCCCTGTCGTCGATCGCGCCCTCCTCGTTGGGATAGGACGCGACGGCCCGCAGGTCGCCAAGGGGGAGATAGGGCAGCTGAGGCACGAACATCGCGGCCTGCCTGCCCGCGGGTAACCGAACGCTTCCCGACACGAATGGCCAGAGCCCGGCGAGGCTCTGCATCAGCACGGTCTTGCCGATTCCGGACGGCCCGCTCACCAGCAGCGTGTCACCTGGCTCGAGGCTGAAGTCAAGTGCCCGAATGAGATTCGCGCCGTCGGGAGTTCGCACCTCGACCCCTGCGACCGAGAGGGAACCGTCGGCGGTGCTGGCAGTGGTCACCTGGCTGAACTTGCGGGCGCGGGCGTTCTCCTCGACCAACCCGTCGAGGCGGATCACCGCAGCGCGGTAGCTCGCGAACTCGTCGTAGGCCTCCCGGAAGAACGACAGCGCGTTGTGGATGGTGACGAACGCCGTCGCCGACTGAATGACGTCACCGAAAGAGATGTTGCCCGCGAAGAGTCGTGGCGCCTGAACGACGTACGGCAGCGGGTTGATCGCCTGGCTCACCGTCAGGTTCCAGCCGGTGAACCGCACCATGCGGTTGAGCCAGTCGCCGTAGTTCGTCATCACCTCGGACAGTCGGCCGCCGAGCAGTCGCCGTTCCACGTCCTCGCCCCGGTACAGGCCGATGGCGGCGCTGGCGTCCCGCACCCGCACCAATGCGTAGCGGAAGCCTGCGTTGCGCAGCTCGTTGAGATAGCTCAACTGGATCAGGGGTCTGCCGATGACGAAGGCGATGACGGTCGCGGCCAGCACGTAGGCGATGACGATCCAGAACAGCGCGCGGGACAGCGTGAACCCGCCGAGCGTCAGGGCCCCCGACAGCTGCCAGAGAATCGCGCCGAATGCGATCACCGACAGCACGGCGGCCACCGCGCCGAACAACAACGTGGTGCTCGACCCGTAGGCCGGGTTGTTCGGCTGACCGCCGACACCGGTGGTGAAGATGTCGATGTCCTGCTGGATCCGTTGGTCGGGGTTGTCGTTGGGACGACGGAAGAACTGGCGCCGGTAGTAGGCGAAGTCGCCGAGCCAGTCGTCGATCAGCCTGGCGCTCAGCCAAATCCGCCATCGCATGATGAAGCGCTGCGTCAGGTACATATCGGCCAGGTTGAGGATGACGTGCACCACAGCGAGGATGAGGAAGATCCCGATCGTCACCCAGAACCCGTGGATGCCCGAATCGGTGACATCGCTTCTGCCGGAGGCCATTCCCTGAAGCGCGACCTGCAATGAGGTGAAGACGTCGTTGGTGTAGTAGCTGATCAACACGGTGATGCGGACCGCGATGATCGTCGACAACAGCAGCAACGCCAACATGCCCCACACCACCAGGCTGTCTCTGCCCACGAAGTACGGCCCGGTGATTCGCCAGAACTGGCGGCCCCATTCGGTGGTCCGGCCGATCAGCACGAGCGCCGCGATCAGGCAGGGCGCGGCGACGACAAACGCCACAAGCACCCATACGGAGGAGTTGACGAGTTCATGGCCCCAGTCGATCGATGACCTGAACGTGCCGGTGTCCACCCGCGCGACACCTCCCTCCCGCCGGAGTCGGCCTGCGGCGAAGCTACCGCAGGTCGGGTGCCACCATGGCCGACACGCCTGCGCCGAAGGTGGAGGCCAGATGGGCAACCAGGCCGTCGGTGTCGACCGGTGAGGACGCGAAGGAGAGATAGCCGTCCGGCCGCACGACGTACACCGACGCCTCGGCGGCGTTGTACGTCTGGCCGAAATTCTTCGCGCTGTCACGGATGAGCGGCAACACGGTGCTGTCCACGTCGGCGTCCGGCGCGGCGACCAGGTACACCTCGATGCGGCCGCGCGCCGCCGCGACAGCCGCGTCGGCGGCCCGCTCGAACGACGCAACATCGTCTGCGGTCGCATCGTCGCCTGCGTACAGCAACAAAGCGTGGTCCCGCCGATTCAGAAGCGAGAACAGCCGAAACGAGCCCGTGACGGCCCCTCGGGTCAGACCGACCGCGTCGGGTGCCCGCCCGCCCGCGCCGGGCGCGACGATCGGGCTGTCGTCGTAGCGGATCAACAACTGCGCCTCGCGACGGATCACGAAGTCAGGGTCGGTCGAGTCGGCGCCGATGCCTTCGCGCGCACTGCGCACGGTGCGGCCGACGACCTCCTCGCCGACAGGCCGCCGCTCGGCGTCGTAGCTGTCCGTCAGCCCTGACGCGGCATCGCCGGCCAACGCGAGCGCCAACTTCCAGGACAGGTTGTGCGCATCCTGGATGCCGGTGTTCATCCCCTGTGCGCCGGTCGGCGGATGGATGTGCGCCGCATCGCCTGCGACGAAGACCCTGCCTCGGCCGTAGGAGTCGACGATGCGGTGGCTGATGCGAAACACCGAGGACCACCGCAGATTTCGCGCGGTGACGGGTTGGGGGGACAGCCGGTCCAGCACCGCCTGGATGTGCCGCAACTCCGGTTTGCGCGGACCCTCGAAGCCGTGTGCGATGCCGTCGTTGCCCGCCGCGGGCGCGGACGCGAGGTCATCGGGTACCAGCATCGACATCCGGTAGCGTCCGCGCCCCGGAAGCGGGATGCACACCAGGAGGTCGTCGGTGTTGCCCTCGCTCTGGTGCATGGATCGCACCGCCCAACCCCGTGGTAGCGACCAGTCCACCTCGACATCGCCGAGCATGTACTGCTCCTCGAACGCCGCCCCCTCGAACGTCAGCCCCAGCGTCTTGCGGATCACGCTGTGCGCGCCGTCGGCGCCGACGAGATAGCCCGCGCGCACCGTCAGCTGCCCGCCGTCGCCGTCCAGCGTCGCCGTTACGCCGTCAGGATCCTGATCGAAGCCGGTAACGCGCAGTCCGCGCTCGACCTGCACGCCGTGCATCGCGAGTTCCTCCCGAAGGATGCTCTCGGTGGCGTACTGGGGGATCGCGATGAAACCGAACGGGATGTCGCCTGGCGTGGCGAACTCGACGTCGGCGACCTTCTCGCCGTTCACGTAGACGATCTGGCCGAACATCTCGGTCGCCGCGTCGAGGATACGGTTCAACACCCCCATCCCTTCGAACACCTCGAGCGTACGAGGTTGCACACCAACAGCTTTGGCATACTGCGGTGGATCGGCAATGGGGTCGACGATCCGGAAGTCGACTCCCCGGCGGGCGAGCTCGATCGCCGCCGTCAGACCGATGGGGCCAGCACCTGCTATCAGCACGTCGGTATCAACCATGAGTGTGATTATGCTGCGGCCATGGGCAACGATGCTTCCGTATTCAACAAAATCGGCGCCGGACACCTGATTGCCCGCCGATTGCGGGCCAGCGGTATCGACACGATCTTCACGCTCTCGGGCGGCCATCTGTTCTCCATCTACGACGGCTGCCGCGCAGAAGGTATCCGGCTGATCGACACCAGACACGAGCAGACCGCCGCCTTTGCGGCCGAGGGCTGGTCGAAGGTGACCCGGGTGCCGGGAGTCGCTGCGCTCACCGCGGGGCCAGGGGTGACCAACGGGATGAGCGCGATGGGCGCCGCACAGCAGAACCAGTCCCCGCTGCTCGTGCTCGGTGGCCGCGCACCCGCGCTGCGGTGGGGCCAGGGCTCTCTGCAGGAGATCGATCACGTGCCGTTCGTCGCGCCGCTGACCCGATTCGCCGCGACCGCGCAGTCGGCAAGTGCGGTGGGCGGTCTCGTCGACGATGCGCTGCGGGCGACGATGGGTGTCGGGAGTACGCCGACCGGTGTCGCCTTCATCGACTTCCCGATGGATCACGTGTTCGGCGAGGCCGATGACGCAGGCGATCCAGGTGCTCTTGGATCGCTGCCGAAGCCGGCCCAGGCGAACGGCGAGGCGCTCGGCGTGGCCGTCGACCTCCTCGCGGGCGCGCAGCGGCCGGTGATCATGGCAGGCACCAATGTGTGGTGGGGGCATGCCGAAGGGGCGCTGTTATCGCTTGCCGAGGCGAAGCGCATTCCGGTGTTGATGAACGGCATGGCCAGGGGGACGGTGCCCGCCGACCACGAGTTGGCCTTCTCGCGCGCGCGGTCAAAGGCGTTGAAGGAGGCTGACGTTGCGTTGGTGATCGGCGTGCCGATGGACTTCCGGCTCGGCTTCGGCGGCGTGTTCGGCGAACAGACCAAGCTGATCGTCGCGGACCGTGTGGTGCCGCAGCGGCCGCATCCCCGTGAGGTGGCCGCCGAACTGTACGGCGATCTGACCGCGACGCTTTCGGCACTGGCCGACGGGCCACCGACCGCTCACGAACCCTGGGTCGGCGACCTGCGCGCCGTCGAATCCGCGGGCCGCGCAGCCGAGGAGGCGGAGCTTGCCGACGACCGCAGCCCGCTTCACCCGATGCGGGTGTACGCCGAACTGAAGCCGCTGCTGGACCGCGACGCGATCGTGGTGATCGATGCGGGCGACTTCGGGTCATACGCCGGACGGGTGATCGACAGTTACGTGCCAGGCGCATGGCTGGACAGCGGGCCGTTCGGCTGCCTGGGGTCGGGGCCCGGCTACGCGCTGGCCGCCAAACTGGCCCATCCGGACAGGCAGGTGGTGCTGCTGCAGGGTGACGGCGCGTTCGGCTTCAGCGGGATGGAATGGGATACGTTGGTGCGTCACGGTGTTCACGTCGTCTCGGTGATCGGCAACAACGGGATCTGGGCACTGGAGAAGCACCCGATGGAAATGCTGTACGGCTATTCGGTGGTCGCCGAACTACGACCGGGAACCCGCTACGACGAAGTGGTCGAGGCCCTCGGCGGTCATGGCGAGCTGGTGTCGACGCCCGCTGAACTGCGGCCCGCGCTCGAGCGTGCCTTCGCGGCGAGCGTGCCCGCGGTGGTGAACACGCTGACCGATCCGCAGGTCGCGTACCCGCGTCGGTCCAACCTCGCTTAATTTTTCCCCGCGAGCGTGCGAGTCTGCACAGCAACACGCCGCGGAAATTTGTACAAATGCGCACGCTCGCGAACTCTAATTCGCTCGACGCGCGGGGGAAACGGTCGCCATCCTGGGGACGTGCATCTGCGCGTACATCATTCGGCCGACGAGTTCCGCGAGATCGCGGAGCCGCTGTATCGCCGCGACCCAGTGCGCAACACGATCGAGCTGACCCTGCTGCGGTCCAACCGATTCGGCGACGACGCTCTTCTCCTCACATTGTGGAACGACGGGAGCGCTGTCGGCGCCGCGCTGCAGACACCGCCGTACCCATTGGCGTGCAATGGAATTTCCATCGACGCACACCACACCGTCGCGAACGAACTGGCGCGGACCCGTCCCGGACTCGGCGGCGTTCGCGGCAGACGCGATACGGCGCTCGCATTCGCCGACGCGTGGCTCGAGGTGACCGGGCGCGGCGGCACCGTCTCGACCGAGGAACGGCTCTATCGGCTGGGCGAGCTGCAACCGCCGCAGAATGTGTCCGGCGAGCACCGCGAAGCCACCCGGCCCGACGCCGCCGTGCTGGTGGACTGGGTTGAGCACTTCTTCGTCGAGACGTTCAGCCACCAGCGCGATCAGGCCGCGGGTCGGCGGTTCGTCGACAACGCGAGCGCCGTCGGCGACCGCTTCGTGCTCTGGGCGGACGGTGGCGCCCCGGTGAGCATGGCGATGCTGCGGGCACCCGCTGCAGGCGTGTCGCGGATCGGCCCCGTCTTCACGCCGCGAGCCTCGCGCGTCGGGGCGGCATCGACGACGTGGTGCTGTTCGCCGATCTGGCCAACCCGACCTCCAACGGCATCTACCAGCGCATCGGCTTCGAAGCGGTGACCGATTCGGTGCGGGTGGACCTCTCGACCGGTCACTGAAGGCACGGTCACCGCCGCGCGAGCGTGCGCGGACTGCGCAGCAAAACCGGCGTGTCGGGGTGCAGACCCGCACGCTCGCGGCAGAAAAGGTCGGGCCGCGTACCGTAGCTCTCGTGGCGAAGACGAAGACCCGCACCTCAGGTGGTGTCGGCAACCGGTTTTGGAAGCTGCTCGGCGCGAGCACCGAGAGGGACCAGGGCCGCTCGCTCTCCCAGGTGGGGGCGTCGGAGGATTTCGATGCGAAGGCTGCTGACCTCGACGACGAGCAGTTGAAGAAGGCCGCCGAGCTGCTGGACCTCAAGGACCTCGCAGAGGCGAAGGATATTCCGCAGTTCCTCGCGATCGCCCGCGAGGCGTCGGAGCGCACGACGGGTCTGCGCCCGTTCGACGTGCAGCTGCTCGGCGCTCTGCGCATGCTGGCGGGCGACGTCGTCGAGATGGCCACCGGCGAGGGCAAAACGCTGTCGGGAGCGATCGCCGCGGCCGGGTACGCGCTGGCGGAGCGGCACGTGCACGTCGTCACCATCAACGACTACCTCGCCAAGCGCGATGCCGAGTGGATGGGCCCGCTGCTGGAAGCGATGGGGCTGACCGTCGGCTGGGTCACCGCGGACTCGACCGCCCCGCAACGGCGCGCCGCATACAAGTGCGACATCACCTATGCCTCCATCAACGAGATCGGCTTCGACGTGCTGCGCGACCAACTGGTCACCGACGTCGACGACCTGGTGTCGCCGAACCCCGACGTGGCGTTGATCGACGAGGCCGACTCGGTCCTCGTGGACGAGGCGCTCGTCCCGCTGGTGCTTGCGGGTACATCGCACCGCGAGCTACCGAAGCTCGAAATCATCCGGCTGGTAGGCGAATTGGTCGCGGGTGACGACTACGACACCGACTCCGACAGCCGCAATGTCCATCTCACCGAGGCCGGCGCGCAAAAGATCGAAGCCAAATTCGGCGGGATCGACCTGTACTCGGAGGAGCATGTCGGTACGACGTTGACCGAGGTGAACGTCGCGCTGCACGCGCACGTTCTGCTGCACAGGGACGTGCACTACATCGTCCGCGACGACGCGGTGCACCTGATCAACGCGAGTCGCGGCCGTATCGCGCAGCTGCAGCGCTGGCCCGACGGGTTGCAGGCCGCCGTCGAAGCCAAGGAAGGCATCGAGCCGACGGAGACCGGCGAGGTGCTCGACACGATCACGGTGCAGGCGCTGGTCAACCGGTATCCCACCGTGTGCGGCATGACGGGCACCGCGCTGGCCGCCGGCGAGCAGTTGCGGAAGTTCTACAAGCTCGGTGTTTCGCCGATACCGCCGAACACACCCAACATCCGCGAGGACGAGGCAGATCGCGTCTACATCACCGCGGCGGCCAGGACCGACGGGGTCGTCGACCACATCGCCGAGGTGCACAAGACCAAGCAGCCGATCCTTGTCGGCACCCGCGACGTCGCCGAATCCGAGGAGCTGCACGAGAAGTTGGTCAAGGCGGGCGTACCCGCCGTCGTGCTGAATGCGAAGAACGACGAGGAAGAAGCGCGGGTCATCGCCGAAGCGGGCAAGCTCGGCTCGGTCACGGTGTCCACTCAGATGGCGGGCCGCGGCACCGACATCCGGCTCGGCGGCTCCGACGAAGCCGACCACGATGAGGTCGCCGAACTGGGCGGCCTGCACGTCATCGGCACCGGGCGGCACAACACCGAGCGACTGGACAACCAGCTTCGCGGCCGCGCGGGCCGCCAGGGCGATCCCGGTTCGTCGGTGTTCTTCTCCAGCTGGGAGGACGACGTGGTGCTGTCGCACCTCGAGGCTGAGAAGCTGAACAAACTGCCCACCGAAACCGACGACGACGGCCTCATCGTCAACAAGAAGGCGGCGGGCCTGCTCGACCACGCACAGCGGGTCGCCGAAGGCAGGCTGCTGTCGGTGCACGCCGACACCTGGCAGTTCAACCAGTTGATCGCACAGCAGCGCGCGATCCTGGTCGAGCGTCGAAACACCTTGTTGCGCACGCCGACTGCCCGCGAAGAGTTGGAGCGCAAGTCGCCGGACCGCTACCAGGAGTTGGCAGAGGACCTCAGCGAGGAACAGCTGGAGAAGATCTGCAGGCAGATCATGCTGTATCACCTTGACCGCGGGTGGGCGGATCACCTCGGCTACCTCGCCGACATCCGCGAAAGCATCCACCTGCGCAAACTCGGCCACCAGAAGCCGATCGACGAGTTTCACCGGATGGCCGTCGACGCGTTCGCCTCGCTGGCCGCCGATGCGATCGAGGCCGCCCAGCAGACCTTCGAGACCGCGAACGTGCTCGACGAGGAGCAGGGCCTCGACCTGTCCAAGCTGGCCCGGCCGACCTCGACGTGGACATACATGGTCCACGACAATCCGCTCTCAGATGACTCCATGTCGGCGCTGAGCATGCCGGGGATTACGCGCTAGGTTTGTTCCCATGAGCCGCGCTCCGGGGGAAGTGCGCGATCGCGTGGTGACGGTGCCCAACGCGCTGTCGGTGCTGCGCCTGGTGCTGTTGCCGGTCTTTCTTTATCTGCTTCTGGTCGCCCAGGCCAACGGGTGGGCCGTTGCCGTTTTGATGTTCAGTGGCTTCTCGGACTGGGCGGACGGCAAGATCGCCCGGCTGGTCGACAACCAGTCGTCCCGACTCGGCGAACTTCTCGACCCGGCGGTGGACAGGATCTACATGCTCACGGTGCCGCTCGCGTTCGGCTTTGCGGGCATCGTGCCGTGGTGGGTCGTCATCACCCTGATCGGGCGCGACGTGGTGCTGGCCGCCACCCTTCCGCTGCTGCGCACCCGCGGGTTGACGGCGTTGCCGGTGACCTACATCGGAAAGGGCGCGACCTTCGCGCTGATGTCGGGGTTCCCGCTGATCCTGCTCGGACAGTGGGATGCCTTGTGGAGCCGGGTGATCCTGGCGTGCGGGTGGGCGTTCGTCGGCTGGGGCCTTGCGCTGTATCTGTGGTCGGCGGTGCTTTACCTCATCCAAGTCGGGATGGTGATGCGTCGGATGCCGAGGGCTTCACGTGGTTGATCCGGGGAGGTCACTTGGCGGCTATCACCCCGATGCTGGGCGCAGTCAGCACGAATCGGATGCGCCGACACTGATCCCCGTGCCGTCGCTGCTGCGCTCGCTGCTGTCCGACCACCTCGACCCTGGCTACGCCGCGGCGGCCGCCGCACGCAACGGCGAAACGGCACCGCGCGGCCGGTTGGCCACCGCCAGCTGGCAGGTGCTGGCCGCCGTGGCGATCGCGGCCGTGTTCGCCTTCGCCGTCGGACAGGCGCAGGCCACCGCGCCCGGTGTGCGCGAGTCCCAGCTGGTGCTTTCCGGCAGCGTGCGGTCGGCCGAGGCGGCGACGAACGCCGCCACCACCCGTCGCGACGCGCTGTCCGCCCAGCTCGACGACGAACGTCGCAGCCGACTCGAAGGCGACGAGCGCGGCAGGCAACTGCTCGGTGGCCTCGACGTCGCCAACTTCTCCGCTGCGGCCACCGCGGTCAACGGGCCAGGGCTGACGGTGACGATCACCGACCCCGGCGTATCCAAAGACCTCAGCGATGTGTCGAAGGAACGAGTCGAGGGCAGCCGCCAGGTGATCCTTGATCGGGACCTGCAGTTGGTCGTCAACTCGCTGTGGGCCAGCGATGCGGAAGCGATTTCGGTGGGCGGCGTGCGGATCGGACCCAATGTGACCATCCGGCAGGCAGGCGGCGGCATCCTCGTCGACAATCAACCGATCGCCAGTCCGTACGAAATTCTGGCGATCGGCCCGCCACATGCAATGGCCGACGCATTCGACCGAAGCCCCGGTCTGCATCGACTCCGGCTGCTGGAGGCCAGCTACGGCGTCGTGGTTACCGTCAGCGCCTCCGACAAAATGACCGTGCCCGCCGGGTCGGTGCGAGATGTCAACTTCGGCAAGAAGATCGGAGACAAATGATCGGAATCGCCGCCCTTGTCGTCGGCATCGTGCTCGGCCTGGTCTTTCATCCAAGCGTGCCCGAATTCATCGAGCCCTACCTTCCGATCGCGGTGGTCGCCGCACTCGACGCGGTGTTCGGCGGTCTGCGGGCATATCTGGAACGCATCTTCGATTCGAAGGTCTTCGTGGTGTCGTTCGTGTTCAACGTGCTCGTCGCGGCGCTCATCGTCTATGTCGGCGACCAACTCGGCGTCGGCACCCAGCTGTCGACCGCGATCATCGTCGTCCTCGGTATCCGGATCTTCGGCAACGCCGCGGCTCTGCGCCGCAGACTCTTCGGCGCCTGACCCACATGACCGACCACCCGCCCGAAACCCCAGGAGCCGACGACGCGCAGGCCGCCGGACGTCACGAACTGCCGCCCGACGAACCCGCGCAGCAGATCGGCGACCTGCAGCCCGCAGGCACCAAGGGACTGGTGCGGCGGGGACGGTCGCAGTTGGTGTTCGGGGCGCTCGGCGCGCTGCTTTGCGTGTTGTTGGGCGTCGCCATCGTCACGCAGGTCAGGCAGAACGATTCCGGCGACTCACTGGAAACCGCACGGCCTGCCGATCTGCTGGTTCTGCTGGATTCTCTTCAGCAGCGGGAAGCCGCGCTGAACACAGAGGTCGCGGACCTCCAGCGGACGCTGGCCTCGCTTCAGGCGTCGGGCAGTAGCGACCAGGCCGCAATCGAAAACGCCCAGTCCCGGCTCGCCGCGCTGTCCATCTTGATCGGCACGGTGCCCGCGACGGGTCCCGGAGTGACGCTGACCATCACCGACGCCGTGTCGGGGGTTGCCCCCGAGACCATGCTGGACGTGATCAACGAGCTGCGTAACGCCGGCGCCGAGGCGATCGAGGTCAACGGCGGTGCGGGCGACCCGAAAATCTCGGTGCGGGTCGGGGTCGATACCTGGGTGGTCGGATCACCCGGTGCGCTCGAGATCGACCGCCAGACCATCAATCCGCCGTATACCGTTGTGGCGATTGGCGATCCGCCCACGCTGGCGGCGGCGATGAATATCCCCGGCGGCGCGATGGACAGTGTCGAACGCGTGGGCGGCACGATGGTGGTACAACAGTCCGACCGGGTTGACGTCACCGCCTTGCGGCAACCGAAACCCCGCCAATACGCTCAGCCCGTGAAGTGAGCCCTACCTGCAAAGAGGAGACCAGTGAGCGAAATCCCGCCCGACCTCACCTACACCGCCGAACACGAGTGGGTGCAGCGCGTCGGTGACGACACCGTTAGGGTCGGCATCACCGACTTCGCCCAGTCCTCGCTCGGGGACGTGGTCTTCGTCCAACTACCCGATGTCGGCACCGACGTCGCCGCGGGGGAATCGTTCGGCGAGGTGGAGTCGACGAAGTCCGTCTCCGACCTCTATTCGCCGGTTACCGCGAAAGTCGTTGCGGTCAACGGTGATCTGGAGGGCAATCCGCAGCTGGTCAACTCCGATCCCTACGGCGGCGGGTGGCTACTCGAGCTGCAGGGCGATGCCGACTCGCTCGGCAACGAGCTCGGCGGGCTGCTGGACGCCGACGCCTACCAGGCTCTGGTGACCGAATGAGATGTTGTTAAGGTGCCTGCGATCGGCTCCACCGTCTGAACCTCCGAAGGTCTTGAAGTTGATCCGGCGGGGGTGGACCCAACGTCGACCGCAGCGCGGTACGGTCGACGTAAGACGAACGGCTGGAGAGGGCACCCACAGCGGGCCCGGCCAGATATCGCCACAGCAGCCAGTGAGGAGCAGCGGGTGACGGATAAGGATCAGAACTCTGGGCCAGACCAGACGTCTGACGAGCTCACCGTGGAGACGACTTCGGTGTTCCGCGCCGACTTCCTCAACGAGTTGGACGCGCCTGCGGCGGCGGGCGCCGAGGGGTCTGTCTCTGGCGTCGAGGGACTTCCGGTGGGATCGGCGTTGCTTGTCGTCAAACGCGGCCCCAACGCCGGGTCGCGCTTCCTGCTCGACCAGCCGACCACATCCGCAGGCCGACATCCCGACAGCGACATCTTCCTCGATGACGTGACCGTGAGCCGTCGTCACGCAGAGTTCCGACTGGAGAACGCCGAGTTCCAGGTCGTCGACGTCGGCAGCCTCAACGGCACCTACGTCAACAGGGAGCCGGTCGACTCCGCCGTGCTCGCCAACGGCGACGAGGTGCAGATCGGCAAGTTCCGCCTGGTATTTCTGACCGGCCCGAAGACAGACGACAGCGGCCCGGGCACCTAAAAGTGACCGCGCCCGACACGCCCGCGCTGGCCGGGATGTCGATCGGAGCGGTGCTCGACTCGCTGCGACCGGACTTCCCGGACGTGACCATCTCCAAGATCCGTTTTCTGGAGGCCGAGGGACTGGTTACGCCGGAGCGGACGGCATCGGGTTATCGGCGATTCACCGCCTATGACTGTGCCCGACTGCGCTTCGTCCTGACTGCGCAGCGCGACCAGTACCTGCCGTTGAAGGTGATCAAGGCGCAACTGGACGCGCAACCCGACGGCGAGCTCCCACACACCGGATCCGCTTACGGCGTACCGCGTTTGGTGCCGGCGTCGGGCGAGCCCGCCGAGAACGGCGCGGCCGTTGCGCCGACCCAGGTGCGGCTCAGCCGCGAAGACCTGTTGTCGCGCTCGGGGGTGGACGACAAGCTGCTCACGTCGTTGATCAAGGAAGGGGTGATCACGCCTGGGCCCGCCGGATTCTTCGACGAACACTCCGTTTTGATCGCCCAGTGCGCGCGTGAACTCGCCGAGTACGGGGTGGAGCCCCGCCATCTGCGGGCGTTCCGGTCGGCGGCGGACCGGCAGTCCGATCTGATCGCTCAGATCGCCGGTCCGGTGGTGAAGGCGGGTAAGGCCGGCGCGCGGGACCGTGCAGACGACCTGGCCCGTGAGGTGGCGGCGCTGGCGATCACGTTGCACACGTCGTTGATCAAGTCGGCCGTGCGCGACGTTCTCGACAGGTGAGGATTAGACTCGAAGCAAGAGGCTTCAGCGGTGCGGAGGGCAGACACAGATGGGTGAGGTTCGTGTGGTCGGCATTCGCGTGGAGCAGCCGCAGAACCAGCCAGTTTTGCTGCTGCGAGAGTCCAACGGGGACCGATACCTGCCGATCTGGATCGGCCAGTCCGAGGCGGCGGCGATCGCCCTCGAGCAGCAGGGTGTCGAACCTGCCCGCCCGCTTACCCACGACCTGATCCGAGATCTCATTGCCGCGCTTGGTCATTCACTCAAAGAGGTGCGCATCGTCGACCTCCAGGAGGGCACCTTCTACGCCGATCTGATCTTCGATCGCGATATCAAGGTGTCGGCGAGGCCGTCGGACTCGGTGGCCATCGCGCTGCGGGTCGGAGTGCCGATCTACGTGGAAGAAGCCGTGCTCGCCGAGGCAGGACTGCTGATCCCCGACGAGAACGACGACGAGGCCACCGGTGCCGTGCGCGAGGACGAGGTGGAGAAGTTCAAGGAATTCCTGGACAGCGTGTCGCCTGACGACTTCAAGGCCACCTGATTCGTTTACGAACGTCACGGATACGTCTCATCTGACGCTTTCGTTTCGACACGCGGCGCGGGTTTCTCATCAACCGCGATCGGGCAGCCATACTTTGATGGACACGACGGGCAGTCAGGGTTCGTCGGGAAGCGTATGCTCGACACACTCGGGCTTTGGCAAACGTGCCGCGGTGCAGGTCACAGACGCAAGTTCGATCGGCGAGAGGATTCGAGAGTGGAAGAGACGCCACGTCAAGAGGAGCTGGATCTTTCGTCGAGCGATGGCTCAGCACAACCGCCTGTGACAGCCCCCAGCGAACCTGTGCAGGCCGGGCTCTTCCCGGATGACTCGGTGCCAGACGAGCTTGTCGGCTACCGCGGACCGAGCGCCTGCCAGATCGCAGGCATCACCTACCGCCAGCTGGACTACTGGGCCAGGACCTCGCTGGTCGTCCCGTCCATTCGCAGCGCGGCAGGGTCAGGCAGCCAGCGGCTGTACTCCTTCAAGGACATCCTTGTCCTGAAGATCGTCAAGCGTCTGCTCGACACCGGCATCTCGCTGCACAACATCCGTGTCGCCGTCGATCACCTCCGCCAGCGCGGCGTTCGTGATCTGGCCAACATCACGTTGTTCTCCGACGGCACCACCGTCTACGAGTGCACGTCCGCCGAAGAGGTCGTCGACCTGCTGCAGGGCGGCCAGGGTGTGTTCGGCATCGCCGTTTCCGGCGCGATGCGCGAGCTGACCGGCGCCATCGCCGATTTCCCAGGCGAGCGTGCCGACGGGGGCGAGTCGATCACCGCACCCGAGGACGAACTGGCCAGCCGCCGCAAGCACCGCGACCGTAAGATCGGCTGACCGCACGCCCGCCGCGGGCAATCGGTAGAATCGGCCTCGCATCGCCCCTGCGTGGGAGAGATCCGTGGCCGCCAGCCACGGACGCCGAAGGAGCAACACCTCTCCGTCAAACTCTCAGGCACCCGGACCGCACAGGGCCCCGAATGCCTCTGGAGCGCCCTAACCGGGTCGTCGACTGAGGGAGAGGAAACCTAGCGGGTTTCCTGCTCCCGACATCAGGAGATGGATGTTCTACTCCGATCAATTGAAAAGCGGCGAACAGCCTAACTTCGCCGACCGGCATATCGGACCGGATGCAGACGCCGTCGCCGCCATGCTCAAGACCATCGGTGTCGGCTCGCTGGACGAACTCGCCGACAAGGCACTTCCCGCAGGCATTCTCGACGCGCTGTCCGCCGACGGCATCGCCCCCGGACTCGACCAACTGCCGCAGGCCGCGACCGAAGAACAGGCGCTCGCTGAGCTGCGTGCACTCGCCGACGCGAACACGGTCGCGGTGTCGATGGTCGGCCAGGGCTACTTCGACACGCTGACTCCGCCAGTGCTGCGGCGCAACATCCTGGAGAACCCCGCCTGGTACACCGCGTACACGCCGTATCAACCGGAGATCAGCCAGGGCAGGCTCGAAGCGCTGCTGAACTTCCAGACCATGGTCGCCGACCTGACCGGCCTCGAGGTGGCCAACGCGTCGATGCTCGACGAGGGCACCGCCGCCGCAGAAGCGATGACGCTGATGCATCGGGCCGTCAGAAGCTCGTCGAACCGGCTGGCCGTCGATGCCGACCTGTACAAACAGACCGCCGCCGTCCTTGCGACAAGGGCCGAACCGCTCGGTATCGAAATCGTCACCGCCGACCTGCGCAACGGCCTGCCCGAAGGAGACTTCTTCGGGGCGATCACCCAACTGCCGGGGGCCGGTGGGGAAGTGGTCGACTGGACCGATCTGGTGAGCCAGGCCCACGAGCGCGGTGCGCTGGTGGCGATCGGGGCCGACCTCCTCTCGCTGACGCTGATCGCCCCGCCGGGTGACATCGGCGCCGACGTGGCGTTCGGCACCACCCAACGCTTCGGTGTGCCAATGGGATTCGGCGGGCCGCACGCCGGTTACCTGGCTGTACACACCAGCCATGCGCGTCAGCTGCCCGGCCGGTTGGTCGGGGTGTCGGTGGACGCCGACGGCTCACCGGCCTACCGACTGTCGCTGCAGACCCGCGAACAGCACATCCGACGCGACAAGGCGACCAGCAATATCTGCACGGCGCAGGTACTTCTCGCCGTGATCGCCGCGATGTACGCCAGCTACCACGGTGCCGACGGGCTGACGGGCATCGCCCGGCGCGTGCACGGCTGTGCCCGCGCCGTGGCGGCCGGGCTGAGCGCCGCAGGTGTCGACGTGGTTCACGACCAATTCTTCGACACCGTGCTGGCGCGGGTATCCGGGCGGGCGGCACAGGTTCGCGACGACGCCAAGGCGCGCGGAATCAACGTGTGGCTCGTCGACGACGACCACGTCTCGGTGTCCTGTGATGAGGCGACGACGCCGGATCACGTCGACGCCGTGCTTGCGGCCTTCGGCGCCGCAGGGGCGAGCGACGACGGGGGCTCGAGTATTGCGACAAGGACGTCGGAGTTCCTCACCCATCCGGCGTTCACCCGGTACCGCACCGAAACCGAGATGATGCGCTATCTGCGATCCCTGGCCGATAAAGATATCGCGTTGGACCGCAGCATGATTCCGCTCGGCTCGTGCACCATGAAGCTCAACGCCGCTGCAGAGATGGAGCCGATCACCTGGCCGGAGTTCGCCAGGCAGCACCCGTTCGCGCCGCACTCGGACGCGCCAGGACTGCGCAAGCTGATCGCTGACCTGGAGACCTGGCTGTCACAACTCACCGGCTATGACGCGGTGTCGCTTCAGCCCAACGCCGGATCGCAGGGGGAGTACGCGGGGCTGCTGGCGATCCAGGCCTACCATGCCGACCGCGGTGAACCGGACCGCAACGTGTGCTTGATCCCGTCGAGCGCGCACGGCACGAATGCGGCTTCGGCCGCGCTTGCGGGCATGCGCGTCGTCGTGGTGGCCTGCCGGGCAAATGGCGACGTCGACCTCGACGACCTGCGCGCCAAGGTCACCGAACACGCGGATCGCTTGTCGGCGTTGATGATCACCTACCCGTCCACGCACGGCGTGTACGAGCACGACATCGCCGAGATCTGCGCGGCGGTGCACGACGTCGGCGGTCAGGTATATGTCGACGGGGCGAACCTCAACGCGCTTGTCGGACTCGCGCGGCCCGGCAAGTTCGGGGGTGACGTCAGCCACCTGAACCTGCACAAGACGTTTTGCATCCCGCACGGTGGGGGTGGGCCCGGTGTCGGACCGGTCGGGGTCCGGGCACATCTGCAGCCGTATCTACCCGGCCACCCGCTGGCCGACGAATTATCCGACGAGCACACGGTGTCGTCTGCGCCGTACGGGTCGGCGTCGATCCTTCCGATCACCTGGGCCTACATCCGGATGATGGGCGCCGACGGGCTGCGGGCCGCGTCGCTGACCGCGATCGCATCGGCGAACTACATCGCCCGTCGTCTCGACGAGTACTATCCAGTGCTCTACACGGGGGAGAACGGCATGGTGGCCCACGAGTGCATCCTCGACCTACGCGGCATCACCAAGTCGACCGGCGTCACCGTCGATGATGTCGCCAAGCGGTTGGCCGACTTCGGCTTTCACGCACCGACGATGAGCTTCCCGGTGGCGGGAACACTGATGGTCGAACCAACTGAAAGCGAAAGCCTCGAAGAGGTGGACGCGTTCTGCGAGGCGATGATCGCCATTCGCGGCGAGATCGACCAGGTCGATTCCGGCGCTTGGCCGGCAGAAGACAACCCGTTGCGCGGGGCGCCGCATACCGCCGAAAGCCTGCTCGTCGACGAGTGGGCGCACCCGTACAGCCGTGAACAAGCTGCATATCCGCTGGGTAAGGGCTTCCGGCCCAAGGTTTGGCCACCGGTGCGGCGCATCGACGGCGCGTATGGTGATAGGAACCTGATGTGCTCATGTCCACCGGTGGAGGCGTTCGCCTGATGTCCCGAATCGCTACCGCAGCCGCGTTGCTTTTCGTCGGCTGGTGCGCGTCCACACCAATGGCTCACGCCGACCCAGCACCGCCGCCTCCACCGCCAGGCCCGAAGACCAGCTTCGGCGATGGCACCTTCACAGTGGGGACCGATATCGTGCCCGGCGTGTACCAGTCCGCCGGCCCGGTCGAGGGCGGGGTCTGCTACTGGAAGCGGTCCAACGGCGAAGGTACGGTCGCCAACGCGATGACCAAGAAGCCGCAGACCGTGCAGATCGAGGCGGGCGACACCTCGTTCAAGTCCAGTGAATGCCAGGACTGGCAGATGACCGATGCACCGCCGCCGCCGCGGCCGAGCCCGCTTGACGTGCTAGGGCCGCTGACCGGAATCATTGGCGGCGGCGCGGCGCCGAGCGGCGGCGGCGGCGGATAACGTCGCTCCGATGATGCCACCGAGCGTGGCCGCGTGGCGCGACGGCGGTCGATTCGTATCGACGCACGCCGGCTCGATCTTCGTGCGGTCCGGCAACGGCGACGGGCCGACACTACTTCTGCTGCACGGCTATCCGTCCAGCTCGTTCGACTATCGCGGGGTGGTGTCACACCTGGCCGACCGCGCGTGGCTGACGATGGATTTCCTCGGGTTCGGGCTGTCGGACAAGCCGAGACCGCACCGATACAGCCTGTTCGAACAGGCTGATCTGGTGCAGCGGGTGGTCGCCGAAACCACCGAAGGCCCGGTCGAGCTGATCGCACACGATATGGGGACCTCGGTGGCCACCGAGTTGCTCGCCCGAGATCTGGCCGGGCAGCTGCCTTTCGATCTGCATCGTGCCGTCATCACCAACGGCAGCGTGATCCTCGAACGCGCCAGCCTGCGGCCGATTCAGAAGATCCTGCGCGGCCCGCTCGGTCCCGTCGTCGCACGGTTCGCCAACCGCCGCATGTTCGCCCGCGGCTTCGCCCGACTGTTCTCCGTCGATCACCCGCTGACACCGGAAGAGGCCGATGCGCAGTGGGCGCTGATGGCATACAACAACGGTGCCGAGATCTCGCACCTGCTGATCTCCTATCTCGACGAGAGGCTGCAGAACGCATCGAGATGGCATGGCGCGGTGCGCGATTGGCAGAAGCCGCTGAGCTTCCTGTGGGGGCTCGACGACCCCGTCGCCACCACCGAGGTACTTGACGGGCTACGCCAGCTCCGACCGCACGCAGCGGTGATCCAACTTCCTGGCGTAGGTCACTACCCGCAGGTGGAGGTGCCGCAAGAGTTCACGGCGGGAGCGCTTCGGCTGCTCGACTCGTCGCGTTAGCCGAGGAACTTGGTGATCGCCGCTGCAAGGTCCGACGACGTCGATGACGACACGCTCTGGTAGCCGCCACCGGTCGTCTCCGCGATCGCCTCCCAGGTCGCGCGGTCGGGGTCGCCACCGAAGTCGATGACGTTGATGGCGACCGGCTTCTCGGAGTCGAAGGTGCGGCGCACGTAATCCTGTAGACCGCTGCCGTCCAGACTCTGGTCGGTGTGTGGTCCCGCCGTGATCACCAGAACCGAATTCGTCTGTCCCTGACGGAACTTCGAGACCGCGTCGTCGTAGATCAGCCGCAACGTGGTGAACGAGACCGCACCGCCGCCGGATGCCGTTTGATCATCCAGCGTCGCCGCGAGTGCGGCCGAGCGAGGCCTCCCGTCGACAGGATCCGACAGCGGGCCCGTTGTGACGTCGGATCGACCCTCGACACCGTCGAACGTCCACAACCCCACCGCCGATGTCGGGGACATCGACTGCACCTGCGCGTCCAGTGCCGCAGCGACATTGGCGAGTCGCGTCTTGCCGCCCTCCTGGGTGTTCATCGACTGGTCGAGCATGATCGTCACCGCCGAGTTGCCCGCGGCAGCGCCTGCGGGCGCGGTGAGGGCGTTGGCCAGGGTGGCCCGCATTGCCGAGTCGCCCACCGAAAGGGGAGCCGAAACCGGCGCGAAGTCGGTGACGTCGCTCTTCGGCGTCTCCCCGCCGTCGGTGCGGAAGCCGAGCTTGGCGAATTCGCCCAACTGTTCGGGTTTGCGCAGGAATCGGGAGAACTCGCTGGCTGCGGTGACCTGCTCCTGGGTCAGCCACGTGCCCTTCAGCAGGACCGTCGGATAGTCGGCGGTTGCGGTCGGCCCCGGCGGAATCCACGAGGCCAGAACGCTCTTGGCGTCGGGCACGGACGCACCGCGTTGGAAGAGCTGCTGCTCCGTGATGACTACTGCGTGCACGGGCGCGGCGGCGGGGTCTCCTGCGCGCAGGAGCGCATCCATTGCAGTGGCCGACTTGTTGTCGGCGAGCTTGGGCTGGCCAGATATCAGCGTGTTCACCGCGCCCGTGCCCGCGCTTGCAGGCGCTCCCGCGGGTGCCGAAGCCGCCGCGACCGCCTCGGCGGCGAGGTACGACGCGTCACTGTCGCCGGTCGTCGGAAGGGCCAACCGCAGCGATCCCCAGCCGGGCAGGTTCATCGCGGTGAGCGAATTGGGGTTGCTCTGCAGGCCAGGCAGCGTACGCCAGTTCTGCTGTCCAAGAGCGGCATTGAGCTGTGGACGGACGGCCAGCACAACCGGCGAGGTGACCAGCGAGCGACTGTCGTCGACAGTCTCCTCACCGGCAACGGCCTCGAGCCGGGCCTGGGAGATCGAGCTACCGGGAATCCACAGTGCCGGACGTTCACCGAGTTCCGCGGGCCAGGTACCGACGAAGCCGTTGATCACCTGGTCGGATTCGGCCGGTTTGACGTCAAGCGCGACGCAGCTGTCGCCGACCGGGTTCGCCGTTTCGTTGAATTTCTTGGCCAGCGTGCCGATCTCATCGGAGATCGCCGGATCCGCGATGACGGCAACAGATTTCTGACCGTCGACGCACCGCGCGGATGCGATGCTCGAGCGGTTCGACAACGCATCGCCGAAGAAGCGCCAGAGGATGAAGGCCGCGACCACCACGACGACCGCGACGAGCGCGCCGATCACACCCCAGCTGACCCCCCTGCGGCCGGACTGGATCGCGCGGTGACTGCCCGTCCACTCGCCGCCTTCCCATTCCCCGGAATGCTGCGCGCGGGGAGGAACCTTCGGCTCTGGCGTGCCCGCGGCGAATGCGGGCCTTTCTGCGGCGGGCCGACGATATTCGGGCCCCTCGGATTCGGCTTCGCGATAGCCGGGCTGCAGGTATTCGGGCAGGTCGGAGTATTCGGAGTCCTGGTAGTCGTCCGACTCCGGGTAATCGGACTCGTACTCGTCGTCGTAGTCCTGCTCGTATTCGGTCTCGAACTCCGAGTCCCGATACTCCGGCTCGGAGTAGCGCGACCGCGGGTAGTCCTGTGCCGGAGGGCCAGCGGGGTAGCCGGCGTAGTCGTCCGAGGGGACCAGCGGCTGATCGAACTGCTCGGTCGCATCGCCGGCGCCTTCGGGGGGACCGCCTTGGGACCCCTCTGGGTCGGGAATGCTGTGCCTACCCACTCCTGCGCCCGCGTCCTTTCAGTCCGCCGTTCATTGCTGGCAGATCACCGCCACGCCGAAGTCTATCCAAATCGCGAAACATGCCGATCAGCCGACGTTGCTGGGATTCGCGGCTTTGAACTCCCTCCTGCGCCTGTGCAGGATCGGCTCGGTGTACCCGTTGGGCTGCTGCGCGCCGGACAAGATCAACTCCTGGGCGGCCTGGAAGGCGATGCTCGCTTCGGGGTCCGGCGCCATCGGCCGGAACTCCGGATCGGCTTCGTTCTGCTTGTCCACCACAGCGGCCATTCGACGCAGGCTGGCCTTGACGTCGTCCTCGGTGATGACGCCGTGCCGGAGCCAGTTGGCCAGCAGCTGGCTGGCGATACGCAGCGTGGCGCGATCCTCCATCAGCGCGACATCGTGGATGTCGGGCACCTTGGAGCAGCCGACGCCCGCATCGATCCAGCGCACCACGTAACCGAGGATCGACTGGCAGTTGTTGTCGACCTCTTCGCGGATCTCCTCCGGCGCCCAGGCCAGCTCCTTGGCCAATGGAATGCTGAGCAGCTCGTCGACCGTGGTGCGGGACTCGCCCTGCAGTTCCTTCTGCACCTCGAAGACGTCCACCTCGTGGTAGTGCATGGCGTGCAGGGTGGCAGCGGTCGGCGACGGCACCCACGCGGTGGTGGCACCCGCCTTCGGCTGGCCGATCTTCTGCTCGACCATATCGGCCATCAGTTCGGTCATCGCCCACATGCCCTTGCCGATCTGCGCCTTGCCCGAGAAACCGGTGGCAAGGCCCGCGTCGACGTTGGCGTCCTCGTAGGCCTTGATCCACGTGGTGCCCTTCATCGCACCCTTGCGGATCATCGGGCCCGCTTCCATCGAGGTGTGGATCTCGTCGCCGGTGCGGTCGAGGAAGCCGGTGTTGATGAACACCACCCGATCGGCGGCGGCCTTGATGCACGCCTTCAGGTTCAGGGTGGTGCGGCGCTCCTCGTCCATGATGCCGACCTTGATCGTCGCGGGCGGCAGGCCGAGCACATCCTCGACGCGGGCGAACAACTCGGCCGTGAAAGCCACCTCGTCGGGGCCGTGCATCTTCGGCTTGACGATGTAGATCGACCCGCTGCGGCTGGCGATCAGCGGCCCGTTGCCATCGCCTGCCTTGAGCCCGTGGATGGCGATCAGGCTCGTGAAAAGCGCGTCCTGGATGCCTTCTGGCACCTCGTTGCCGTCGGTGCCGTCCTTGTCGAAGACGATGGCGTCGTTGGTCATCAGATGTCCGACATTGCGGACGAACAGCAGGCTGCGGCCAGGCAGCGTAAAGTCCTCGCCGCCTTCCGGAGCCGATCCGTCGGCGACATTTGACCGAGCGGTCTTATACGTGCGGTCCTCGTTGAGAACCCGGGTGAAGGTCTTGTCGCCCTTGGTGACGTCTTCGGAAAGGTCGCCCTTGTTGAGCCCCAGCCAGTTGCGGTAGCCGAGCACCTTGTCCTCGGCGTCGACCGCGGCCACCGAGTCCTCGAAGTCGAAGATCGTGGTGATCGCCGACTCCAGCACCACGTCTTTGATGCCGGCCTTGTCGGTCGAGCCGACGGGGGATTCGGGATCGACGAGGACCTCGATGTGCAGGCCGTTGTTGACCAGTAGCACCGACCACGACGGCGAGCCGAGCTCACCGGTGTAGCCGATGAACTTGTCCGGATCGGCAAGGCCGACGGATCCGTCGGCGGTCGCCGCCTGCAGGCGGCCATCCTCGACGCTCAGACCGGTGATGTCGGCCCACGAACCCGACTCCAGCGGCACGGCCTTGTCCAGGAATCCGCGCGCATAGGCGATGACCTTGTCGCCGCGCACCTTGTTGTAGCCGGAGGTCTTGTCGGCGCCGTCGGTCTCCGGGATGACGTCCGTGCCGTACAGCGCGTCGTACAGGGACCCCCAGCGCGCGTTCGCGGCGTTGAGGGCGAACCGCGCATTGAGCACGGGCACCACCAGCTGCGGACCTGCGGTCTTGGTGATCTCGTCGTCGACGCCGGAAGTGGTGATGGTGAAGTCGCCGGGGTCGGGCGTCAGGTAGCCGATCTCGGTGAGGAACTGTTTGTAGGCCTCGGGGTCGAGCGGCTCGATGACCCGATGGCGGTGCCATTTGTCGATCTGGGCGGCCAGATCGTCCCGACGGGCCAGCAGATCCTGGTTCTTGGGCGTCAGATCGGCGACGACCTTGTCGACTCCCGACCAGAAGGTGTCGGGATCGATGTCGGTACCAGGCAGCGCCTCGTTGTTGACGAAGTCGTACAACGTCTGGGCGACGCGCAGGTTTCCCACCGTCACGCGATCGGTCATTTGTTCCTCCCTCGGCCACACGGCGCCGCGTGGCGCACTGCCGTCGATCTAGTTTACCCGCGGGTAGCAGGGCTTAATTGCCAGCGGCGGCGATCGCAGCCACCAGCATTTCGTCGCAGCGATCGGCGATGGCGCCCCGAAGCGGCGCCGCTCGCGTGGCGATGTCCTGCTGTGCGCGGATATACGCGGCACGACCCGCCGGGGTCTCGATCGCGATCGGCTCGAATCCGTAGTCGCGGAGATCATAGGGGCTCGCCCGCATGTCGAGCTCGCGGGCGTCGGCGGCGAGCTCGAGACAGTCGAACAACAGTTCGGACTCCACCAGCGGGCCGAGTTTGTAGCACCATTTGTACAGATCCATGTTGGCGTGCACGCAGCCCGGTTGCTCCCATCCTGATTGGTCCCGACGCGACGGCGTGCCCGCGTTCATCGCCGCGGCGGGCTCGGTGAAGAACCGGAACGCGTCGAAGTGCGTGCAGCGCAACGGCATCGAGTCCACCACCGCGTCGGTATCAGCTGAGCCGAGGCGTAACGGAACCTGTTCGTGGCGCACCGTCGGCGCCCGGTACACCATCGCCCACTCGTGCATGCCGAAGCAGTTCAGGCGGGGGGAGCGACTCGCGGTCGCGCGCAACAAGTCTGCGATGAACTCGACGGTGTCGACGCGGGATCGGAGGTAGGAGAAGCTCACCGTCACACCTGCGCGATGGGGACCGTATCCGGTGCGATCCAGATAGTCCCGCGCAGCCCCACGCAGCACCACCCCGAAACCGGGGTGCCACACGCGTAGCTGGCATGGCCGCAGGCTGTAATAGCGAAACAGGAAGTCCCACACCGGATGTGCCGCGCCCACGCGCATGCGGCGCAGATGCGGTTCGACGAATTCGTCGACCCGGCGCCGATACTCCCGCGCCCTTGCCGTCCAGTCGGCCTCAGCGAGCAGCGTCTCAGTCATCGTGGGTCCGATGCCGCATCGTGCCGACGAGATCCTCGACCAGATCCTCCAGTGCCACCATGGCGGTGACGGCGCCCCCGTCGCCGGTGACCAGAGCGAGGTGGCTGTTGCTGCGACGCAGCCGCGACAACGCGTCGGGTAGTGGCAGCGAGGCGGGTACCTGCGGAAGCGGCCGCACCATTGACAGATCGATCACCGCGTCGGTGTCGTCGACCAATCTCAGCACGTCCTTGATGTGGATATAGCCGATGTACTGCCCGCCACCGCCCGTTACCGGGAAACGGGAGTAGCCGCTCTCCTCGAGCGCCTGCTGGATCGCGTGCAAGGTTGGGCCTGCACCGTCGGCCGCCGCAGCCACCGCGTGCACCTCGCGCAGCGGGATGGCGACATCGGCGACGACTCGGGTGCGGATCTGCAGTGCGCGCGACAGCCGGTTGTGCTCCTCGGGGTCGAGCAGCCCCTCGGACAATGACTCAGCGATCATCTCGGAAAGCTCGACCGACGAAACCGTGTTCTCCAGTTCGGGTTTGGCTTTGATGCCGACTGTGCGTAGCACCATGTGCGCGCACCAGTCGTAGACGGCGATGACGGGTCTCGCCAAGCGAACCCAGGCCAGATACGGCGGAACGAGCAGCATGGCCACCGACTCCGGACCGGCGATGGCGATGTTCTTCGGCACCATCTCGCCGAGCAGCACGTGCAACACCACGACGACCGTGATCGCGATGACGAACGACACCGTGTGCAGAAGCGCATCCGGCACGCCGATGAGGTCGAACGGCTTCTCGAGCAGGTGGGCCGCTGCAGGCTCAGCCACCCGGCCGAGCAGGATCGAGCAGACCGTGATGCCGAGCTGCGCGCCCGCCAGCATCACCGACAGGTTCTGACCAGCACGGATCACCGTGACCGCACGGCGCTTGCCCTGTTCGGCGAGTGCCTCGAGACGGTCGCGACGCGCCGAGATCAGCGCGAACTCGGCTCCGACGAAGAACGCGTTCGCCGCGAGCAGCAGCACTGTCAGCAGCACCGCGAAGATGTCGCCGCCCATCAGGGCTCACCGGCCCGGTCGCCGGCCTCGTCGTGACGGCCGAGCCTGGTCAGCTCGAGCAGATCGATGCGCCTACCGTCCATCCGCACGACCGCGGCCAGCCAGCGGACCGGATCGTCGATGGGGCCGTCGGGGTCGAACGCCGACAGCTCGACCGCCTCGCCCGGCTCCGGTATGTGCCCGAGCTCCTGCATCACCAGGCCGCCGATGGTCTCGTATTCGCCTTCGGGAGCACGGAATCCGGCGTTCTCGGCGACCTCGTCGATGCGCAACAGCCCCGACACGCGCCAGCTGTCGCGACTCATCCGCAGCACATCGGGTGTGACGTCGTCGTGCTCATCACGGACGTCGCCGACGATCTCCTCGATCAGGTCTTCCATCGTCACCATGCCTGCGGTGCCGCCGTACTCGTCTGCCACCAACACCGTCTGCAGCCCGCTGGACCGCACCTGCGCCATCACGTCGTCGCCGTCGAGAGTCGACGGCACCACCGGCACCGGCGATGCCAGACCAGCCAGCCTGGTGCCGGGCCGATCGTCGGGGGCGACCTCGAAGACCTGCTTGACGTGCACAAGCCCGATGGTCTCGTCGAGGTCGCCCGCCACGATCGGGAAGCGGGAGTAGCCCGTCTCCATGGCCATCACGACGAGGTCGGCGACGTTCTGGTCGGCCTGTAGGGCCTCGATCTTGGAGCGCGGCGTCATCAGCTCTTCCGCGGTCCGCGATCCGAATTGCAGCGAGCGGTCAACCAGGGCTGCCGTCGTCGGGTCGAGCGCGCCGCGGCGCGCTGAGTTGCGGACCAGCGAGCCGAGCTCCTGCGGCGAGCGCGCCGACCGCAGTTCCTCAGCAGGCTCGATGCCCAGCCGCCGCAGGATCCAGTTCGCGGTGCCGTTCGTCAGCTTGATCACCGGTGTGAAGAGCATCGAGAACAGCACCTGCGGTCCGGCAACCATGCGCGCCGTCTCCAGCGGCCTTGCCACCGCGAGGTACTGCGCGACGAGTTCGCCGAAGACCATCGATACCGAGGTGGCGATCAGCAGGGAGAGCCCGAGTGCCAGGCCGCCCGCGATGTTCTCGGTCAGCGCCATCGTTGCGAACGCGGGTTTCAGCAGCCGGGCGATCAACGGCTCGGCGAGGTATCCGGTGATCAGCGTGGTCACTGAAATGCCGACCTGGGCACCCGAGAGCTGGAACGACAGCGTCTTGTGGGCGCGCTGAACCAGGTGGTCGCGTCGGCCGCCGGTGCGGGCGTTGGCGTCGACCGTGCTGCGTTCAAGTGCGGTCAGCGAGAACTCCGCCGCCACGAACACCGCAGTCCCCAACGTGAGGATGACGAAGGCCAGCAGGGCCAACAGGGTGTAGGCCGCGCTCATCGCGTTTGCTCGTCAATGTCGCCGGACAAATGGCCCGGCCGACTAGAAGAGGGTTCGGCGTCGGACTCAGCCGACAGCCGCTCGGCCCGGAAGCTCGCCGCCTCAACGGGTGCCTGCGGCACGCAGTTGCCTTTCTCTGAGGGCGTGATGAAAGCCTTATGCTAGCCGCTACGACCGGATCGGCTGAGTTGAGTCACCAGCCCGTCGGCAGCGGATGACCTTCCGCGAAGCCGGCGGCCGATTGCACACCCAGTACGACCTTCTCGTGCAGCGCGGCAATGTTGTCGGCTCCGACGTACGTGCATGTGCTGCGCACCCCGGAGGTGATGTGGTCGAGCAGATCCTCCACCCCGCCGCGCGACGGGTCGAGGCCCATCCTCGACGTCGAGATTCCCTCTTCGAACAGCGCCTTACGGGCCCGGTCGAACGAGTTGTCGCCTGAGGTCCGCGCTGCGACGGCCCGCTTGGAGGCCATCCCGTAGCTCTCCTTGTACGGCTGGTTCTCGCGGTCGCGCATGAGATCGCCCGGCGATTCGTAGGTACCCGCGAACCACGATCCGATCATCACGTTGGATGCGCCTGCCGCCAGCGCCAGCGCGACATCGCGCGGATGACGCACCCCGCCGTCGGCCCATATGTGTGCACCGAGTTGCCTTGCCGCCGAAGCACATTCAACCACCGCAGAGAATTGCGGCCTGCCCACCCCGGTCATCATCCGCGTGGTGCACATGGCACCGGGGCCGACGCCGACCTTGACGATCGACGCACCCGCGTTGATCAGATCCCTTGTGCCCTCGGCGGAAACCACGTTGCCCGCGGCCAGGGGCAGGCCCAGATCAAGAGATGAGACCGCCTTGATCGCGTCGAGCATCTTGACCTGATGGCCGTGTGCGGTGTCGACGACGAGGGCGTCGACGCCTGCCTCGGCCAATGCGCGCGCCTTGGCGCCGACATCGCCGTTGATGCCCACCGCGGCCGCGATCCGCAACCGGCCGTGAGCGTCGACGGCGGGGGTGTAGATCCCGGCCCTGATCGCGCCGGTGCGTGTCAGCACGCCCGCCAGTCCGCCGTCCGCGTCGGTCATCACGGCCACGTCGACAGGAGCGTGTTCGAGCAGGTCGAAAACCTTGCGCGGGTCGGTGCCGACCGGCGCGGTGACGAAGTCGGTGATTGCGATGTCGCGCACCCTGGCGAACCGGTCCACGCCGAGGCAGTTGGCCTCGGTGACCAGACCGATCGGCCCGCCCTCGGAGACCACGACGGCAGCGCCGTGGGCACGCTTGTGGATGAGAGCGGTCGCGTCTGATATCGAGTCGTCGGGAACCAGCGTCACCGGGGTGTCGACAACGAGGTCACGGGTCTTTACGAAGTCGACCGTCTCCTTGACCGCCGAGATCGGAAGGTCCTGCGGCAGAACCACAAGCCCGCCCCGACGCGCCACGGTCTCGGCCATTCGCCGGCCTGCGACCGCCGTCATGTTGGCCACGACGACGGGGATTGTGGTGCCCGACCCGTCCGACGTCGACAGATCGACGTCGAACCGCGATGCCACGTCCGACCGGCCCGGAACGATGAAAACGTCGTTGTAGGTCAGGTCATACGGTGGGTCTTGGCCGTCGAGAAATCTCATCGACAACCAGTCTAGTTGTCCCGTTTCCCCGGCGAGCTGGGGAAATTAGGCGGGCACCTCATTGCGGTCGCCGCTCCACAGCGTGTGGAACTTCTTGCTCGGGTCCTCGTCGATGCGGCCGTAGGTGTGGGCGCCGAAGAAGTCGCGGAGACCCTGAGTCAGCGCGGCGGGCAGCCGCTCTGTGCGCAGGGCGTCGTAATACGACAGCGCCGAGCAGAAGCCAGGGATCGGAATGCCGAGTTCGGTGGCCTTGACCACGACGCGGCGCCAGCTGTCGATGGACTCCTCGATGGCGGAGCGGAAGTACGGCGCGACGATCAGCGTCGGCAGCTCGGGATCCTCGTCGAACGCTTCCTTGATCCGGTTGAGGAACTTCGCCCTGATGATGCAGCCGCCTCGCCAGATGGTCGCCATGTCGCCCGGCGTGATGCCCCAGTCGTACTCGGCGCTGCCCGCCTGGATCTGGTTGAAGCCTTGCGCGTAGGCGATGATTTTGGAGGCGTACAGCGCTTTGCTGACATCGTCGATGAATTGTGTTGCGTCGGTGGGCTTCTCACCGAGGTCACCGGATGCCAGGCCGGTGGTGGCCTTGCGCTGGGCCACCGATCCCGACAGTGCGCGGGCGAAGACCGCCTCGGCGATCCCGGTGACGGGCACCCCGAGGTCGAGCGCGGACTTCACGGTCCAGCGGCCGGTGCCCTTCTGCTCGGCCTCGTCGAGAATGACGTCGACCAGTGGCTTGCCGGTCTTGGCGTCGGTCTGCCGCAGCACCTGCGCGGTGATCTCGATGAGGAAGCTGTCGAGGTCACCGGAGTTCCACTCGGCGAACACGTCCGCGATCTCGGGCGCGGTCTTGCCGAGGCCGTCGCGCAGCAGTTGGTAGGCCTCGCCGATGAGCTGCATATCCGAGTACTCGATGCCGTTGTGCACCATCTTCACGAAGTGGCCTGCGCCGTCGGGACCGATGTGGGTGCAGCACGGCACACCGTCGACGTGGGCGGAGATCTCCTCAAGCAACGGGCCGAGCGACTTGTAAGACTCGGCGGGTCCGCCAGGCATGATCGACGGGCCTTTCAGTGCGCCCTCCTCACCGCCGGAGATGCCCGCGCCGACGAAGTGCAGGCCGCGCTCGCGAATCGCCTTCTCGCGGCGGATGGTGTCGGTGAACAACGCGTTTCCGCCGTCGATGATGATGTCGCCATCTTCCATCGCATCGGCGAGTTCGTTGATGACGGCATCGGTGGGGTCGCCCGCCTTGACCATGATGATCACGCGCCTGGGCTTCTCCAGAGCATCGAGAAATTCCTCGATGGTCTCCGACCGAACGAACTTGCCCTCGTCGCCGTGCTCCTTCAGCAGCGCGTCGGTCTTGGCGATCGACCGGTTGTGCAGCGCAACGGTGTACCCGTGATGCGCGAAGTTGCGGGCGAGGTTCGATCCCATCACGGCGAGGCCGGTCACGCCGATCTGGGCGGTGCCGGTGGTTTCGGACGACTGAGACGACTGAGCGGATTCAGACAACTGAACGCAGCCTTTCGTTGTTTTGTTGTGGCACACACGGAATCGATGAGATGTCGAAAAGCACGACCTAGGCGATGAAGAGCCGGTGTAGTTCGGTCAGCCACGGCACGGCGAGCGCGACGGTCGGCACGACGAACACAGCCGCGGCCGCCAGATACGCGGTTATCGCCAGCACAAGGCTGTTGCCGCGACCGCCGAGGCGGCGGACCCGCAGCACTGTGGTCGGCCCACCTGCGGCCAGCGCACCAGCGGGGGTCTGGCCCGTCGCGCAGGCGACGAGGGCCCTGGCCAGGGGAGTGGGGCCTGCGGCGCGCACCGCGGCGTCGTCGGCAAGGAGTTCGATGAGCAGTTGAACCGCGTTCAGCGCATTCGCGCTCCGGACGAACCGGGGGAAGGCGGCGTGCACCGCGGTGAACATCTCGAGCACCAGATCGTGCCTGGCCCGCAGATGGGCGCGCTCATGCGACAGGATCGCCGCGATCTCGTTGTCCTGCAACGTCGTCAGGGTGCCCTCACTGACGACTACGCGGCTGCGCACGCCGGGCAGGCAGTACGCGAGGGGCTGAGCGACATCCAGCACACGCAGCCCGTCCCCAGTCCCCAGCTTGCGCGCGGGCCCAGGCGCGTGAGCCCATTTCTGTGACTTGCCGACGAGATCGACCACCATGCGATGGTGCGCGCGGCGTCGCCGCGTCGCGATCGCCACCTGTACGACAGCGACGACGAGCCGGCCGCCGATCAGCAGTGTCAGCGCAAAGACCAGGACATATGCGATCCACAGCGGCCAGCCGAGCACCTCGACCTCGCTGGTGATGGTCGCGGTCGGTCGCCCGTCAGGACCGGGCACGAACAGTCGGCTGGCAATCGCGATGCCCGCGCTGAACGCCGAAAGAACGGCGGCCAGTGCGATGGCTTGCCACAACACGATTGACGCGCGCGGCGCCCGTATGGTCCACGTCGCGCGCGCCAGCAAGGCGGGAACAGGTCCGACCAGCAGCAGCGCTACGAGGGTGAAGGCCAGGGCGGACACCCTGTCAGTGTCCCCTAGGGAGAGGCCGTACCGCCACCGGATGGGGGCATTTCTTGCTTCGCTTCCAACTCCGCAAGCGCCCGCCGAAGCGCGGCAGCCTCACCGGCATTGACGCGCTCGACGAAGTGCACGAGCGCGGACTCCCGACTACCGGAATCGGCGGCCTGGTCCAGCGCGTCGACCATCAGCCCTGCGACCAACTCGTCACGGCCGTGCGTCGGTGCGTACCGATGCGCTCGGTCGTCGCGGTGCTGCACCACGAGGTTCTTCTTGGCCAGCCGCTGGAGCACGGTCATGATCGTGGTGTAGGCCAAGTCGCGCTCCGACGCCAGCGCCTCGTGCACCTGGCGCACGGTTTGTGGCTCGCGCGAGGCCCACAAGTGGTCCATCACCGCGCGTTCGAGGTCCCCCAGTCGAGTCACCTTCGCCATTTTCTGTCCATCTCCAAAAGCGTGATCCATCAAGGGTACTACGGGGTTACTACCGTGCGTCGTATGCAAAACGGAGCCTCCGGTCTTCTGGCGTCGCACGGCACGTTTGCACCGCTCATCGCCCCTTCGGTTACTTGCTTGTGAGTCGAGTCACAGGGACTGGCCCCCCACCTCGTCGTGACTATAGTAAGGCTAACCTAACTTTATGGAGGTGTCATGACGGTCCTGGTGGACGACCCGCTGATCGCGGGAATGGCAATCGCACGCACGCTGCCGCTGCATGAGTCCAGCAGGCGTTTACGCGAGCTTTATCCCGAATGCCCACGGGTCTACGGCGTCGCGGTGATGTCCGACCTCACCCGCAGGCGATGGTGGCCACTCGACGAAGCGCTCACCACGGACCGGCTGGCCGAGATGTTCCAGATCGGCGCCATTGAGATGGACAGCCCGGTGGCCGCGGCCCAGCAGTTGGCCGCGACGGTCGCGCACGTCGTCATCGGCCGGGTGATCCCGCTGCTCGTCCTCGAGGGCCGGGCGTGGGATACCGGCCTGGAGAATTTGTGGGTGCACGTCGACTCCGAGGGCGCCATCGACTGGGTCGGGGTCGTCGATCCCACGCTGCGTGCGCTGCCCGACGATCCGTTCTTCCGCACGCGCTCCGGCACCCGTGCCGCGTATTTCACAAGGGAGGGGATGGCCCGTTTGCCCAGCGAGGCGGCGCTCACCACCTGGGTGGCGCATCGCAGCCACCGGGCGCTGCAGCCCCTCTTCGGCAAGATCTTCGATGTCAGCGGGGGCGCGATCCCGATCGCGTCGATGTGGCACATCGTGGGCGCAGCCGTCGTCGGCGCCGCGACACATATCCCGCTGCTGGCCCGGTCCAGCGAGCTGACGAGCATGCGCCGCGGGCAGGCGGTACTCGACGCGCTTGTCGGGTTCGGCCTGCCGGTACGGGGCGGGTCCCGGCTGCGCGACGGGAAGGGCTTGCTTAATTAGGGCAGCCTTGCCTATCCTGAGCTAGTAGATGGACCGAGCCGGTGTCCAGAGGGCTGCTGAGACCCCCGGTCCACTCCAGGGCGGGTCCCGTGCCATTGGTGCGGGGCCCGCCCACTACTTTCATGGCTTGTCTAAACCTTCTCGACGGCGCCGCCGCCCTGCGCCCAGTCAGTGAACCCGCCCAGGTTGTAGACCTCGGCGTAGCCCAACTCCTTGAGCGCCTGCCCGGACAGCGCCGCCCGTCCGCCGGACGCGCAGTACAGGATGACCGCCTTGTCCTTCGCGAAGTTCTTGTCGTAGTAAGGCGTATCGGCGTCGGCGCGAAACTCCACCATCCCGCGTGGGATGTGCACGGCGCCTGCGACCTTGCCGCTCTGCTCGACCTCGGCCGCCTCGCGGACGTCGACGACGAGGGCGCCGGCCTCGATCTTCTGCTTCGCCTCGTCGACCGATATATGCGGCACGACCGCATTGGCCGCGGCTACCAAATCCTTGACACTTTTAGCCATATCCCGACGGTATCGCGAGGCCCGGTGCGGGCGAAGGGGCTTCACCGTGTAGACACATGTGCGTGTCAATTGCGCCTCCACCAGACCTCGGCAAGGGTTTCGACAGTGAGATCGGCCTGCGCTACATCGACGTCACCCCTGACGGCGGACGCGCCGAGCTCGAGATCCACGACAAGCTGCTGCAGCCGTGGGGCATCATGCACGGCGGCGTCTACTGCTCGATCGTCGAGAGCCTCGCCAGCGTGTCGGGCCACGTCTGGCTGACGGCGAACGGCGGCGGCACCGTCGTCGGCGTCAACAACAACACCGATTTCCTGCGCGCGATCTCGTCGGGCACGTTGACTGCGGTTTCGACGCCGATTCATCGGGGCAGGCGCCAGCAGCTGTGGCTGATCTCCATCACAGACGACAGTGACCGCGTGGTGGCACGGGGTCAGGTGCGTCTGCAGAACATCCCGCAGGAGTAGCGCAGGCTCAGGTGCGCTGCGGGCGGCCGCTTCCCGGTGTATGCGCCTGACCCCGCACGAACCGGACCGGCTGCTGATCTCTTTTGCCGCCGAGCTTGCTCGCCGCCGCCAGAACGCGGCCTGCGCCTGAATCACCCTGAAGCTGTTGCCATCTCACCGACCACCTGCTCGAAGGTGCGCGCGACCGTTGCACCGTCGCCGAACTGATGGCCAGCGGTCGCGAGCGGATTCAGATCGGCAGAACTGATGAGCACCAAGGCTTTTGGTCGGGATCGCTACATGCCGACGCAGGCGGTAGGCCCTTGCTGCGACACCGGATCGAACTCGCCGACGGCGGAGCCCTTGCGACGTGGCAGGGCCAGCGTCTCGGAGCCGGTTAGATCGCGGCTTTCTCGCCTTCGACGGCCGCCGCGATCTCCTCGAGCTCCTCGATTCGGGTGCGGGCGTAGGCCTGCTGCTCGGTGATGTAGAGGTTTCCACGAGCGCGGCCGAGGAAGGTCACTGTCCAGGACAGCAGCGTGGCGAGCTTGCGCCGGAATCCGACGAGGTAGACAAGGTGCAGCACCAGCCACGCCAGCCAGGCGATGAAACCACCGAACTCGAGCGGGCCGATCTGGGCCACCGCCGAGAATCGCGACACCGTCGCCATCGAGCCCTTGTCGAAGTAATCGAACGGCTCGCGTTCGAGCGGATCGGCGCCCTTCAGTTCGGACTTGATCGCGGCGGCGACGTACTTGCCGCCTTGGATGGCGCCCTGTGCCATGCCCGGCACGCCCTCGACGGCGGCCATGTCACCGATCACGAAGACGTTCGGGTAGCCGGGAACCGACAGATCGGTCCCCACCTTGATCCGGCCGGCGCGGTCCACCTCGGCGGTGGACTGATCGGCCATCTGCTTGCCGAGAGGGCTTGCCGACACGCCGGCCGACCACACCTTTGTTGCGCATTCGATCCGGCGGGTGGTGCCGTCGGGATCCTTGACCGTGATGCCGTTGCGGTCGACATCGGTGACCATTGCGTTGAGCTGGATCTCGACGCCCATCTTCTCCAGCCGCGCCTGCGCCTTTTTGCCGAGCTTCTCGCCCATGGGGGGCAGCACCGCGGGGGCGGCGTCCAGCAGGATCACCCGGGCCTTGGTGGTATCGATGTGCCGGAACGCGCCCTTGAGTGTGTAGTCGGAGAGCTCGGCGATCTGCCCTGCCATCTCGACACCGGTAGGGCCGGCGCCGACGACGACGAAGGTCAGCAGCTTCTCGCGCCGACCCGGGTCACTGGACCGCTCAGCCTGCTCGAACGCGCCGAGGATGCGGCCACGCAGTTCCAGGGCATCGTCGATCGACTTCATACCCGGCGCGAACTCGGCGAAATGGTCGTTGCCGAAGTAGGACTGCCCGGCACCGGCGGCGACGATCAACGTGTCGTACGGGGTGACATAGGTGTGGCCGAGCAGTTTCGACCGGACGGATTTCTTCGCGAGGTCGACATGGGTGGCTTCGCCGAGCAGCACCTGGGCGTTCTTCTGCTTGCGCAGGATCATCCGGGTGGGCGGCGCGATCTCACCGGACGAGATGATGCCCGTGGCCACCTGGTACAGCAGCGGCTGGAACAGGTGGTGAGTGGTCTTGGCAATGATCTTGATGTCGACGTCGGCACGTTTGAGAGCCTTAGCGGCAGTCAACCCGCCGAACCCCGACCCGATGATGACTACCTTGTGTCGGTCAGACGGGGTAGCTCCGGGGTGGCTCATCAGCTGTTGCTCCTCGAAGGGCTTCACGTTCAATACAGCGTCTACCGTAGCCGCCCGCATCCTTTCGGGAGCGGGCAACTAGGTGAGATTTGCCACGTTAGAGCGTGTTTAACCCTCCAGCAGCGGCTTAAGCTTTTCAGCGACGGCGGTGATGGCCCCCTGGTGGTATCCGGAAACGTTCGTGACGGGGCTCAGAACGATCCCGTCGACGCCCGCATCGAGCACCTTGGTCCTGATCTGGTCGGCAACCTGCTCGGGGCCGCCATAGACCGCCTGCTGCTTGAAGTCGTCGGGGATCATGTCGGCCGTCACGTTCTCGTCGATGAGCGCCATGACGAGCGTGCTGGTCTCCAGCGTGGCCGGGTCGCGGTCGATCTTCTCGCAGCTCTCCTTGACCGCCTGCACCTTTCGAGGCAGATCGTTGAACCCTGCGATGATATTGAGGTGGTCAAAGTGCTTGGCCGCCAACGGAATCGTCTTCTTCTCACCGCTGCCGCCGATCATCAGCGGGATGTGGTCGCGGAATCGGGGCTCGGCCATCGCCTCCTGGCTGCGGTAGTACTTGCCGGTGAACGTCGGGCGCTCGCCTGCGAGCATCGGCAGGATGATCTCGAGTGACTCGTAGAGCCGGTTGAAGCGGTCGGTGAAGGTGCCGAAATCGTAGCCGAGCGAGTCGTGCTCGAACTCGAACCAGCCGGTGCCGATGCCGAGGATGGCGCGGCCCTGACTGATGACATCCAACGTCGTGATCGCCTTGGCCAGCAGGGTCGGATTGCGGTACGTGTTGCCGGTGACCAAGGTGCCGAGTTGGACACGCTCGGTGGCCGCGGCCAGCGCGCCAAGAGCGGTATACGCCTCGAGCATCGGTTGATCGGGGGTGCCTAGGCCGGGCAGTTGATAGAAGTGGTCCATCACGAACACCGAGTCGAAGCCTGCGGCTTCGGCTTCCTGAGCTTGCGCGATGACCGTGGGAAACAGCTCGGCGACGCCGGTGCCGTAAGTGAAGTTGGGTATCTGAAGTCCGAGTTTTATGGTCACACCTTCACGTAACCACAACTAAGCGGGGCGATCACCCCGCTTTAGCTTCGGGCGAACGCGGGAATATCAGCCGACTTTGGCGAGCGCACCGTTGCTGACGTGCATCGTCTGCCCGGTGATGTGGCGCGCGGCAGGCGTGCTCAGGAACAACGCGAGCCGGGCGATCTCGCCTGCGACCGGCGCTGAGCTGCCAAGACCTGCATAACCCTCTTGCGCGCTGCGGCCCGACGCCACGGCGTTGACGGTGATCCCACGGGTGCCGAAGTGCGTGGCCTGGCCCTCGGTCCAGTTCGACACCGCGGCCTTGATCGCGGCGTCGGCGCCACCGTCGCGCGGGTTCTCGGGGACGACGCTGATGATGGTGCCGCCCGAGCGCAGATGGTCGCCGACCACCTGAACGGTGAGCACGGTCGAGAGCATCGTCGCGTCCAGCGCGTTGCGCCATGCCGCGGCGTGGTCGGCAAGAGAGTACGTGCGGGGATCACCCGAGTCCCAGAGCGGGGCAGGCACATTCACGATCGCATCGAGATGATGCGGAAACAGGGTCCTGGCGTCTTCGAGGCTGGCCGCGCTGGTGTTATCGCACACGATCGCGTCGACATCGAGCTCCTTGGCCGCCACTTCGAGATCGTCGCGGCGTGAGCCGGAGATCACCACTCGGTGGCCCGCATCGCGAAAACCCTCCGCGATCGTGCGACCCAGATCCGTATCTCCGCCGGTGACCAGCACCTCCATCGCCATGACCTCCTGTTAGCGCGGGATCTCCGCCGTCGTGGCGGCGATCCGCGGACGATGTTACTGGACGGTAGCTATTCGGCGAAACCCGACGCGCACATCCGTGGCAGCACGATCCCGACCTGCAATGCTTCGGTGACCTAGCGTGGTGACCTAGGGTTTTGTTGGTGACTACCGCGCCTGCGCTGCCGCGCTGGATCTACCTCCCCGCCGCGGTCGGGGCATTGTTCGTCGTGCTGCCTCTGGTGGCCATCATCGCGAAGGTCGACTGGCCGCAGTTCTGGACACTCATCACCAGCGACTCCTCCCGCGCGGCGCTGCTTCTGAGCCTGAAGACCGCAACCGCCAGCACGCTGCTGTGCGTGCTCTTCGGCGTTCCGCTGGCACTCGTGCTCGCCCGCAACGACGGCAGGGCGGTGCAAATGTTGCGCCCGCTGCTGTTGCTGCCGTTGGTGCTGCCGCCGGTGGTGGGCGGTATCGCACTTCTGTATGCGTTCGGCAGGCTCGGGCTGGTCGGCCAGTATCTCGACGCCGCAGGCATCCGGATCGCGTTCACGACGACCGCGGTGGTGCTGGCCCAGACCTTCGTGTCGCTGCCGTTCCTCGTCATCGCACTCGAAGGCGCGGCACGCACGTCGGGCCGTGACTACGACGTGGTGGCGGCGACGCTCGGAGCACGGCCGACGACGGTGTGGTGGCGGGTGTCTCTTCCGCTTCTTGCGCCCGGCCTGGTCTCGGGGGCGGTGCTGGCGTTCGCTCGGTCGCTGGGGGAGTTCGGAGCCACGCTGACGTTCGCCGGCTCACGCGAAGGGGTCACCAGGACACTGCCGCTCGAGATCTACCTGCAACGGGAAACCGACGCCGACGCAGCCGTCGCCCTCTCGGTGTTGTTGGTCGCGGTCGCGGCCGTCGTTGTGCTCGGCCTCGGTACCAGGACACTGCGATCGGGTTCGGCGATGGCAGGAAGTGCCGCATGACGGATATGCACGTGCGCGCCGTCGTCGAAGGCCGCGGCGTCGACATCGAATTCGCTACAGCCGCAGGCGAAGTGCTGGCCATTCTGGGGCCCAATGGCGCGGGCAAGTCGACCGCGCTTCACGTGATTGCAGGCCTGGTCCGTCCCGAACCGGGAGTGATACGGCTCGGCGATCGGTTGCTCACCGACACCGCTTCCGGGGTATTCGTGCCGACGCACGCGCGCAGGGTCGGCATGCTGCTCCAGGATGCGTTGTTGTTCCCACACATGAGTGTCGCCGCCAACGTTGCGTTCGCACCGCGAAGCGGTCAGCGCAGGCGACGCCGCCGAAAGGCCGACGAAGCCGCCGTGCACTGGCTGAGCCAGGTCGACGCAGGGGGCCTTGCCGACCGCATGCCGAAGCAGTTGTCGGGTGGCCAGGCCCAACGCGTCGCGGTCGCTCGCGCCCTTGCGGCAGAGCCCGATGTGTTGCTGCTCGATGAACCGCTCGCCGGACTCGATGTCTCGACCGCTTCGGCGATGCGAAAGCTCTTGCGTGACAAACTGACAGAGAACGGCAGGTCAGCGGTCTTGGTCACGCACGACGTCCTCGACGTGTTGACACTTGCCGATCGGGTAGTGGTCATCGACTCCGGCCGTATCGTCGAATCCGGTTTCACAGCATCGGTTTTGGCTGCACCGCGGAGTCATTTTGGCGCTCGCTTCGCCGGGGTGAACCTCGTCAGCGGAACCGCGGGACCCGATGGCGCTCTCAATACCGAATGGGGCGCGGCCTGGCACGGCAACCCCGCGCCGGACGTCGTGGTCGGACGACCCGCGGTAGCGCTCTTCCCGCCCGCGGCCGTCGCTATTTATCGGGACAAGCCGCACGGCAGCCCGAGAAACACCGTCGAGGTGGTGGTGGCCGAACTGGACAGTAGGGGTCCCGCCCTTCGCGTGCGCGCCGAAGAGCAACCGAACGGTGCCCCGGGGATCGCCGCTGATATCACCACCGATTCCGCGAGCGAACTTCGGATCGTCCCGGGGGAGCGCGTTTACTTCTCGGTCAAGGCGCAGGAGGTCACCGTTCATCCCGTCGCGTAACGGGCGGCGGACGCGCGTCGATCAAATGAACGAACTTCGCGTGCACCGCGCGGCCAGCTCGTTGTGCCAGCAACTTTCAACCAAGGCGCTAGCATTTGCTATTAGCTTGTCAGCAACCTCACAGCGAAACACTTTGAGACCGCCCCACACTTGCGTCACGACAGCAACACTGTAGTTTCGTCTGCATGCATGTGCCGGACGCGATCCCTGAACTCCGCAATCGCCGCGCCAAGAGCTTGGTGATGGCCGCGCTGGCAGGCGCCGCGGTGGTGGCTCTCACGCTGCCGTCCGTGGCCCAGGCCGACCCTGAGCCGTCGCCCGAGCCTGCGCCCGGAGGCAATACCTTTATGCAGGGTCCGCCTGCCGATCCCAATGCGCCGCCGCCACCTGCGGCCGATCCCAATGCGCCGCCGCCACCTGCCGATCCGAACGCGCCACCGCCTGCCGATCCGAACGCGCCACCGCCGCCTGCCGATCCGAACGCGCCACCGCCACCTGCGGCCGATCCGAACGCACCGCCTGCGCCGCCCGCACCGGAGCCCGGCCGCATCGACAACGCTGCGGGTGGCTTCAGTTACGTACTGCCTGCCGGCTGGAAGGTCTCCGACTCCACTCAGTTGTCCTACGGGCAGGCGCTGCTGACCAAGGCGGGGCCCGAGGGAACGCCTGCGCCCGCGCCGGGAGAGCAGCCCGCCAACGACACCAGCGTGCTGCTGGGCAGGCTGGACATGAAGCTGTTCGCGGGCGCCGAGGCCGACAACGGCAAGGCGGCCACCCGGTTGGCCTCCGATATGGGCGAGTTCTTCATGCCGTTCCCCGGCACCCGGGTCGGTCAGGAGAACGGCGCGCTCGGATCTGAGTCCATGCCAGGCGCGTTCTCCGCCTATGACGTGAAGTTCACCGATACCGCCAAGCCCACCGGCCAGATCTGGGCCGGGGTGGTCGGCAACGCGACGCCCACAGTGGCACCCGGTCAGCCCCTGACTCCGCGCGGCCAGCGCAACGAGCGGTGGTTCGTGGTCTGGCTGGGCACCACCAACAATCCCGTCGACAAGGGTGCGGCCGTCGCGCTCGCCAATTCCATCCGGCCATGGGCGCCGCCCGCGCCGCCGCCGCCGGACCCGAACGCAGCGCCGCCACCCGCGGATCCCAATGCACCGCCTGCTGATCCGAATGCACCGCCGCCGGATCCCAATGCGCCGCCGCCGGATCCCAATGCGCCGCCGCCAGCACCGGGGCGTCCACCGGTCGGAGTCGGGGTTCCTGTGGACCCGGCCAACGCACCGGGAATGATGCCCGCGGGCTGACAACAATCGAGAAACGGCCGACCCACATTGGGGTCGGCCGTTTTTCGTTCACCCGTCCGTTTGATCTTGTTCGTATCCGATTCGACGGCTGAATCGTTACGCTTCGGGCGTATACCGGAGGTTGGCCCAGCGGTCGCGTTGGGCGCCAACAGGCAGGAGATCGCGGAGATGGATGCCATTACTGTGACCGAGTTGGCCGCTCGGTCAACAACACTGACCAGTGTCGGCTGGATCGGCTACATCATCATCGGCGCGCTCGCCGGCTGGATCGCAGGCAAGATCGTCAAGGGCGGCGGCTCGGGCATTCTGATGAACATCGTGATCGGCATCGTCGGCGCGCTGATCGGCGGCTTCCTGCTGAGCTTCTTCCTCGACACCGCTGCGGGCGGATGGTGGTTCACGCTGTTCACCGCGATCCTTGGATCGGTGATCCTGCTTTGGCTTGTGGGGATGGTGCAGCGCAAGAACTAGTGCAACCCTGCCGAACGTTCCTTACCCGTTGATATTTGAGACCCGTTGATATTTGAGCGGAGAATTCGACCGGTTAGGAACGTTCGTCGCGTATGAACAACACCTCGATGACCGCGTGGCGGGTGCGCAGTCCTGGTCGCATGGACACGCATCCGCTGGAGCGCGTAACGGCTCCGGTGCCGTCGCCTGCATCGGGCGAGCTCTTCGTCGCGGTGCGGGCCTGCGGAGTGTGCCGCACCGATCTGCACGTCGCCGAAGGCGACCTCCCGGTTCACCGGCCGAGCGTGATACCCGGGCATGAGGTGGTCGCCGAGGTCGTCGGGCTCGGTGAGGACAGCGGAGACGAATTCAGCGTCGGGGATCGCGTCGGCGTCGCCTGGCTGCGGCACACATGTGGGGAGTGCACATTCTGCCTCCGTGGCCGGGAGAACCTGTGCCCGCGCTCGCTCTACACCGGCTGGGACGCCGACGGTGGCTACGCCGAATTCACTACGGTCCCAGCAGCTTTCGCTCACCCGCTGCCCCCGGGGTACTCCGATGCCGAACTGGCCCCGCTGCTGTGCGCAGGAATCATCGGCTACCGCTCCCTGATGCGCGCCGACCTTCCGGTCGGCGGCAGGCTCGGTATCTACGGCTTCGGCGGCAGCGCACACATCACGGCGCAGGTGGCGCTCGCCGAGGGCGCCGAGGTGCACGTGATGACGCGAGGCGCAGCCGCACGAGAGTTGGCGCTGTCGCTTGGCGCGGCTTCGGCTCAGGACGCCGACGCGGCGCCGCCGGTGAAACTCGATGCCGCCATTCTGTTCGCGCCCGTCGGCGAGCTGGTGTCGCCTGCGCTCGAGGCACTCGACCGTGGCGGCACACTGGCCATTGCGGGTATCTACCTCAGCGACATCCCGGCGCTGAACTACGAACGGCATTTGTTCTACGAGCGCCAGGTGCGCTCGGTGACATCCAATACCCGCGAGGATGCCCGTGAGTTCCTGGCTTTCGCCGGCCGCCACCACATCGATGTGACGACGCCCGAGTATCCGCTGGGCCGCGCCGATGTCGCGCTCGCCGATCTGGCCGCGGGCCGCGTCTCCGGCGCCGCGGTACTGCGGCCGTAGAACGACGGCTACAGCTCCGCCAGTGCCGCGCCAAGCCGGCCCTCGAGGTCGCCGCGGCCATACCGGTACATCGGCCCCGACCCGTCGGACAACAGCACCCGCAGTCGCGCGACGCCACGCGGAGTCACCGGCCTCGGCGAGTGCAACCGCAACGTGACTTGGTCGATTCGGTCCTTGGCCGCCTTCACATTTGGCACGTGCAGCGCCGTCCGCGACGCCATCAGAGCGTTGCGACTGTACGCATCATGGAGTGTGCGGCGAAGTGAGCGGGCGACGGCCTCACGCTCACGCACGGACATCAACCGCGCGGCATGGACGGCCAGTGCACTGCCTTCGGGCGCAGGCACGCCGACTGCCAGCATCCGGTCGAGCTTGCCTGCCCTGAGTCTGGCGATCACGCGTGTGCGGACGGAAACCCGCGTCGCATCGTCGCGCCGTACCGCATCGTGAATCTGACCGGTGGAGAGAAAGCCGACGGAAATCCTGATCCCACTCATGATGCTGTCCTCTTTTCGATGAAACCGTTGCCATTCTGTGACTGGTAAAAACGCTACACCGGTCACGCATGACTAGTCAAATTGCTTTACCGGTCACGCGGTCGTACACTCGTTCCATGCCGTCGTCGCATACGCATTGGCTGGGGGACACCGAGTCCAAGCCGGCGCCAGATCAGCTCGGCCGGATCCAGGCGCTGGTCAACACCGCCGAGCTGCCCGACGGCCCTGACAGGCTCGCCGACCCGGCCGACGCCCAACCGTGGTTGGTGGCCAACGGCCTGCTAAGCGCCCACTCGGAGTTGCGGAACGACGACCTGGCGCGCCTCCGCGGTGTCCGCGAGGGTTTGCGAGCGATGCTCGTGCACAACGCGGGCGGCCCACCGCCGACCCCGAGCGCCCTCGCGCCGCTGCGCGACGTCGCCGCCGACGGCACCGCGCGCGCCGATTTCGACGAACACGGCGAGATCATGCTGTCGGCTACCGGCAACTCGGTGCATTCGCGGCTCGTCGAGATGTTGCTGATCATCCGTGACGCCCAACGGGACGGCACCTGGTCGCGGCTCAAGGCCTGCGGTAACGACGACTGTCAGTGGGCGTTCTACGACCGTTCGCGTAACCACGGCGGCACCTGGTGCGACATGTCGTCGTGCGGAAACATGCTCAAGAACCGCGAGTTCAGGGCACGCAAGCGCGGCGCACCGTCACATTGACAGGTGCCACACCAACGCCGCCGCCAGTGCACCGAGTCCGTTCAGCGACCAGTGCAGGGCGATCGGCGCGATCAGGCTGCCGCTGCGGCGGCGCAGCCATGTGAAGACGAAACCTGCCACCGCGGTCGCCGCGACCGCAAGCACCACACCGGCGATCGTGCCGAGCAGGCCGCCGCCGAAGATGCGGGTGAAGCCGACGTTGCTGCTGGTGAGGCCGAGCGAGGTGGCGATGTGCCAGAGGCCGAACAGCAGCGAGCCCGCCGCAGCGACACCCCGCCATCCCCACGCCCGGTCCAACGCCCCGTGCAGAACACCGCGAAACGCCACTTCCTCGGGAATCACCGTCTGCAACGGGATGATGATCATCGACGCGATCAGCGCGCCGGACAGCGTGGCGTAGTTGTTGTTCATGAACATCGGTCTGGTCCACGGCAGTGCCGCCCCGATCGCGATGACCGTCATCACCACGACGACCGCAGCCAGCGCGTAACCGGCGCCGGCTCTCCAGTGGTCGCGGCCCAAGCCGAGTTCGGTCCAGCCGAGGCCGCGCGACCGCACAAGCACCAGGAGGCCGACGGCGGCCGCGGGAACGGTGGCGATGCTGGCCCACGGCGTCGTGAAGTGCGCGACGAGGTTGGTGATGGCAAGCACGACGACGACCACCGCGATGTCGATGTACGCGCGGAAATGATGTATCGCAGCCAGCTGAAGCACCGAGGGGTGCGCCGCTGGTGGGATCGAAGCCGCTGCGTCAGACATAACCGGCCAATGGTACCTGGGAACGATATTTGCCGAGGTCGAGAGCTACTCGTTGTCACCGCCGGTCGCGGCGGTGGCGGCGATGTCGGACACGACGCCCGCATCTCGGGCACCCGGCCAGACCCAGTCACGCACCTCGGGAATGTCATCACCGTGTTCGCGGGTGTACTCGCGGGCGGTAATCCGCTTGTCGATCATCTCCTGGCGCAGCGTCGCGCAGGTCGATCCCAGCGACACAACGCGGTCTATGACGTCGATGACAAGGTGGTACCGGTCAAGGTCATTGAGCATCACCATGTCGAACGGCGTGGTGGTGGTGCCCTCCTCCTTGTAGCCGCGTACGTGGATCCTGCTCGGGTTGCTGCGCCGGTAGGCAAGCCGGTGGATCAGCCACGGATAGCCGTGGTAGGCGAATATCACCGGCTTGTCCGGGGTGAAGATCATGTCGAATTCGCGGCCGGACAACCCGTGCGGATGTTCGGTCTCGTCCTGTAGGCGCATCAGGTCCACCACGTTTACGAACCGGACCTTCAATTCCGGCAGGTGTCTGCGCAGCAGATCAGCCGCCGCGAGCGCCTCGAGAGTCGGCACGTCACCGGCGGCCGCCAACACGACATCCGGCTCCTCGCCCAGCTTCTCGCTGCCGGCCCACTCCCAGATTCCCACTCCGCGTGTGCAGTGGGCGACCGCCTCGTCCATCGCAAGGAAGTTGGGGTGGGGTTGTTTGCCGGCAACGACGACGTTGACGTACTGGCGAGACCGCAGGCAGTGGTCATAGGTGGATAGCAGCGTGTTGGCGTCGGGCGGAAGATAGACCCGAACGACGCTGGCACTCTTGTTCACGACGTGGTCAATGAACCCAGGGTCCTGGTGGCTGAAGCCGTTGTGGTCCTGACGCCAAACATGGCTGGACAGAAGGTAGTTCAGGCTGGCGATGGGACGCCGCCACGGAATGTGGTCCGTCACCTTCAGCCACTTGGCGTGCTGGTTGAACATCGAGTCGATGATGTGGATGAACGCCTCGTAGCAGTTGAACAGCCCGTGCCGACCGGTCAGCAGGTAACCCTCGAGCCAGCCCTGGCATTGATGTTCTGACAGCATCTCGACCACCCGGCCGGCACGCGCCAGGTGCTCGTCCACCTCCGGACCGAAGAACTCGGCGTTCCACTGCTTGTCGGTCGCGTCGTAGACCGCCTGCAGCCGATTCGACGCCGTCTCATCAGGCCCGAAGATGCGGAAGTTCGCGGGGTTCAGCCGGATCACGTCGGTCAGCCACTGTCCGAGTACGCGGGTGGCTTCTGCGGTCGTTGCGCCCGGCGCCGGCACGTCGACGGCGTAGTCGCGGAAGTCCGGCAGCCGAAGATTCTTGAGCAGCAGCCCGCCGTTGGCGTGCGCGTTATCGCTCATCCGCCGATCGCCCGCCGGAGCCAGCGCCGCGATCGCCGGGTCGAGTCTGCCGTTCGCGTCGAACAGCTCATCGGCGCGGTAGGAAGCCAACCAGTCGGCGAGCACCTGCAGATGCTCCGGGGTGTCGCGGGCACTGGCGAGCGGCACCTGATGGGCCCGCCACGACCCGGTCGTCTTCTTCCCGTCGATGTAGCCCGGACCCGTCCAGCCCTTCGGAGTGCGGAACACGACCATCGGCCAGTTGGGCCGCTGCTCGTCGCCACCGGCGGCGGCCTTGATAACGGAAATCTCGTCGAGGACCACGTCCAGCAGTTCGGCGAAGCGCCTGTGCGCGTCTGCCGTGTCGTCATCCTCAGACGCTTCGAAGAAATACGGTTTGTAACCGTAGCCGACCATCAGGCTGCGTAACTCATCCTGTGGAATCCGGTCTAGAACAGTGGGATTGGCGATCTTGTAGCCATTGAGGTGCAGGATCGGCAGCACTACACCGTCGTTGACGGGATGGATGAACTTATTCGAGTGCCAGCTGGTCGCAAGAGCACCCGTCTCCGCCTCGCCGTCGCCGACGACCGCGACGACCACGAGGTCGGGATTGTCGAAGGCGGCACCGTAAGCGTGCGACAAGGCGTATCCGAGTTCGCCGCCCTCGTGGATCGAGCCGGGAGTCTCGGGTGCGACGTGCGAGGGTATGCCGCCAGGAAAGGAGAACTGCCGGAACAGCCTTCGTAGGCCCTCCTCGTCCGGACTGATGTCCGGATACACCTCCGAGTACGTACCGTCCAGATACGCGTTGGCGACCAGGCCGGGTCCGCCGTGCCCTGGGCCGGTGACGTAGAGCATCGATGTGGCGCGTTGTTTGATCGCGCGGTTGAGATGCGCGTAGAGGAAGTTGAGTCCGGGCGTGGTGCCCCAATGGCCGAGAAGCCGTGGTTTGACGTTCTCAGCAACCAGCGGGGTGCGCAACAGCGGGTTGTCAAGCAGATAGATCTGGCCAACCGACAGATAGTTTGCGGCCCGCCACCACCCGTCGATCTGCGCGAGTTCGTCGTCGGAGAGATGTGCCGATGGGGAGTGGACGTCAGTGCTCATATCGCCATTGTCGTCACAGCAGATGAATTCGGCGAGGGACTGGTACCCCGCTGCTCTGGGACTACCCACTAACCTGACGGGCGTGCTGCTGGCGGAACTGCGGGTGCTCGACCTGTGCGAAGGCGAGGCGGACGCGGTGACCCGACACCTCGCCGACCTCGGTGCCGACGTTTTGAAGGTGGAACCGCCCGGCGGTACCGCGGGCCGGGCTCAGCCACCTCGGGTGGCCGGGTCGAGCGTTCCTTTCGCGCTGAACAATGCCAACAAGCGGGCATGTGTGCTCGACCCCGACGACGCGCGCGATCGCCAACGGTTCAGCGAGCTGGCCGCGGACGCCGACATCGTGGTCGACAGCGGCAATCCTGGCCGGGCGACGGCGTTCGGCACATCCTGTGCAGAGCTGTCGATGCGGTACCGGCACCTCGTGGCGATGTCGGTGACCGACTTCGGCGAGGACGGCCCACGCGCATCGTGGACGGGCACAGACCCGGTGTTCTATGCGCTGTCCACGGCGCTGTCCCGATCGGGCCCGACGACGGGACGCCCCGTGCTGCCACCGCACGGCCTCGCCTCTGCGACCGCCGCAGTGCAGGCCGCGTGGGCCGCGCTGGTCGCCTATTATCACCGATTGCATTACGGCGCCGGCGATTACATCGACTTCTCCCGTTTCGAGGCGGTCGTTCAGTCGCTCGATCCGCCGTTCGGCTCTGAAGGCCAGGCCGCCGTCGGGTTGAAGCGATCCGGCGAGTTGTGGCGCGGCAGACCCCGAAACCAACAGATCTATCCGACTTTCGCGTGCCGTGACGGCCACGTCCGGGTGTGCCTGCTTTCGCCGCGGCAATGGCGCGGTATGTGCTCGTGGCTGGGCAATCCAGAGCAGTTCGCCGATCCGAGGTTCGACACGATCGCCGCCCGCTACGCCGCATCCAAGGAAATCAATGCACTGCTCGCCGAGCTGTTCGCCACGCAGACGATGGAGGAACTGGTCACGGCCGGGCAATCGAGGGGAGTCCCGGTCGCGGCTGTGCTCAGCCCTGCGGAGACGTTGGCTTCCGAGCATTTCCAGTCGGTCGGTGCGCTGACGGATGCGGCGATCGCACCGGGCGTCGCGGCCAGGGTGCCGGTTGGCGCGTTCGTCGTCGACGGCCGCCACGTCGGCTTCGCCCGACCCGCGCCTGCGGTCAATGCGCACGAAGCGGCTTGGACATCAACACGATCCGGCGCTGGTGATGCGCCCGGCACCGCGAGGATGAACCGGCCGTTCGACGGCTTGCGGATCCTGGATCTCGGCGTCATCGTCGCAGGCGGCGAACTCGGCAGGTTGTTCGCCGATCTCGGTGCCGAGGTCATCAAGATCGAGAGCGCCGCCTACCCCGACGGTCTGCGTCAAACACCCCCCGGCCAGGTGATGAGCAGATCGTGGGCGTTGACCCACCGCAACGAGTACGCACTGGGCCTCGACCTGCGCAACGAGCATGGCGCGAAGATCTTCGCCGACCTGGTAGCAGACGCCGACGCCGTGTTCGCCAACTTCAAACCGGGAACCCTTGCATCGTTAGGCTTTCCGTACGAAAAGCTGCGCGGACTCAACCCGCGGATCGTGCTGGCCGAGAGCAGCGCGTTCGGCGCGACGGGACCATGGAGTGCACAGATGGGCTACGGGCCGCTGGTGCGTGCCACCACCGGCGTCTCCAGGCTGTGGACGTCCGAGATATATGAAGGAGGCTTCTCCTCAGAGTTTTTCGATGCCACGACTGTGTTTCCCGACCACGTTGTCGGCCGCATCACCGCGGTCGCGGCGTTGGCGTCGCTGATCGGGCGTGACAGCGCCGGAACCGGTGCCCACGTTCACATCTCACAGGCAGAGTCGGCCGTCAACCAGCTTGCGACGAGCTACGTGGTCGATGCCGCGAGGACGGCCAACCTGCCCGTCGCCGACGATCCCGCTGTGCACGCCGTCTATCCGTGTGCGGGAGAGGACGAATGGTGCGTGATCTCGCTTCGTGACGATTCGGATCGTGAGGCCCTGGCAACAGCGATGGGCGGCGCGACGTTGCCCAAGAACCGAGTGGCTCTCGTGGAGGCCGTGTCCGCGTGGACATCGCGACTGGGCAAGAACGTCGTCGCGGACACACTTCAGCGGCTCGGCGTACCTGCGGCGCCGATGAACCGCGCGGTCGACGTGCCCGTCGACCCCACCCTGGTGCACCGAAAGTTGTTCACGGACATGGTTCATCCGCTGTTCGACAACCCGATGCCGACGGAGACCAGCCCCTCGGTGTTCGCCCGCATCCCACGGGCCGAACTGCGACCCGCCCCTCTGGCAGGTGAGCACACCCGCGAGATCTGCCAGAAGCTGCTGGCGCTGGACACCGATGAGATCGACCGCCTGATCGCCGACGGCGTGTTGTTCACCGCCGCCAACCCCTCCGACACATCGAGGACTCAAGAGTGACACCACCACCCAGAACGCCGGTGCTCGTCGGCTACGGACAGGTCAACCAACTCGACGAGAACCCGGAAGCCGAACCGATCGACCTGATGGCCGCCGCAGCACGCGCCGCCGCCGATCCTCGGGTGCTGCAGGCGGTGGACTCGGTGCGCATCGTCAACATCCTGTCCTGGCGCTACCGCGATCCTGGCCGACTGCTGGCGCAACGGATCCGCGCGACCGACGCATCGACGCGCTACACGGGAGTAGGGGGCAACGTCCCGCAGACCCTTGTCAACCAGGCGTGCCGTGACATCCAGTCGGGCCGCGCAGACCTGGTTCTGATCGCAGGCGCTGAAACCTTCCGCACCAGAACGCGATTGCGCAACCGCGGGTTGAAGCCGGACTGGACGAGCGAAGACGAGTCGGTGCCGTTCGCCGAGGGTGCCAACGAGAATCTGCCGATGGTGGGGCCCGCGGAGCTGCGTATCAATCTGGACCGGCCTGCGTATGTCTACCCGCTGTTCGAACAGGCGTTGCGCATCAAGGCGGGGGAGTCGACCGACGACCATCGCGAACGGGTCGGCGAGCTGTGGTCGCGGTTCAGCGAGGTGGCGCACACCAACCCTCATGCCTGGAGCCGAACAGCGCTGTCCGCTTCCGAGATCTGGCAGGCGGGCGACGGCAACCGGATGATCAGCTGGCCCTACACCAAGTTGATGAACTCCAACAATATGGTCGACCAGGGTGCGGTGGTCATCCTCGCGTCGGTCGACAAGGCCACCCATCTGCAGATCCCCTCCGACCGTTGGGTTTTCCCGCACGCGGGCACCGACGCGCACGACACCTATGCGGTGGGCGAGCGGTTGGAGCTCAGCGGGTCGCCCGCGATACGGATCGGTGGTCGGCGGGCACTCGAACTGGCAGGCGTGGGCCCCGATGATGTCGACCTCATCGACGTGTACTCGTGCTTCCCGTCGGCAGTCCAGGTCGCGGCGGCCGAATTGGGGCTGCCGCTCGGCGATGCAGACCGTCCGCTGACCGTAACCGGCGGTCTTACGTTCGCCGGTGGCCCGTGGAACAACTACGTCACGCATTCGATCGCCACGATGGCCGAGCGGTTGGCAGGCACGTCCGGACAGCTCGGTTTGATCACAGCCAATGGCGGATACCTGACCAAGCACAGCTTCGGCGTCTATGGTTCGGAGCCGTCTGCGCACGAATTCCGTTGGGAAGATGTGCAATCGACTGTCGATGCCGAACCGACGAGGGCCGCCGAAGTGGAATGGACCGGCGTCGGCACGGTCGAAGCATGGACCACGCCGTTCGGCCGCGACGGTGCCGCGGAGAAGGCCTTCCTGGCGGTGCGCACCCCGGATGACTCCCGAACGCTTGCGGTCATCGCCGACGCGGCCGAAGCAGACGTGACCGTCCGCGAGGACATCGCGGGAGCGAAGGTGGCGGTACATCCCGACGGCACCGCCAACCTCAAATAAGCGAGCCCAGCGCCTGCTGCGGATCTGCGAGCCTGTCCGGGTCGACCGGCGACTGCGACCGGATGAGCGATTTTACGTCGTCGAGCACATCCCAGACGTTGGCGTTCATCCCCGCCAGCACCCGGTTGTCCCCGTCGAGCCAGAAGGCGACGAACTCGCGGCCGTCCACGTCGCCGCGGAACACGACTCGCGCGTAGTCACGCGCGTAGCCGACGTACTCCATGCCGAGGTCGTATTGATCGGTGAAGAAGTACGGCAACTCCGCGTATTCGGTCGGCGCGCCGAGCATGCCCGCGACGGCAGCGGCGGGTTGCTTGAGCGCGTTGGCCCAATGCTCGGTACGGATACGAGTGCCGAACAACGGATGCTGCGCCGATGCGATGTCGCCAACGGCAAAGATGTCGGGGTCGCTGGTCTGCAACACAGAGTCGACCGCCACACCCCCGTCTGGTGCCATCGACAGGCCCGCCGCCCTCGCCAGTTCGGTGTTCGGCGCCGCTCCGACAGCGACGAGCACGGCGTCGGCGTCGACGGTGGACCCGTCCCCGAGTCGCAGGCCTGTCGCTGTTCCGTCAGTCGTGGTGATCTCTTCGACGGCGGTCCCGAGTCGCAGATCGACACCGTTCTCGCGGTGCAGCTTGGCGAACACCTCGGCGACCTCACGACCGAGCGCGCCGAGAAGGGGCAATTCGGCAGCCTCAACCACGGTCACGTTCGCCCCGCGCCTGCGCGCGTCGGCGGCCACCTCGAGCCCGATCCAGCCGCCGCCCACCACGGCCAGCGAGGAACCGCTCGTCACAGCGGCGCTGAGTGCATCGGAGTCGTCGACCGTGCGCAGATAGTGCACGCCATCGGCGTCGGCGCCCGGAATCGGCAACCGCCGTGACGCCGATCCGGTGGCCAGCAGGAGTCTGTCGTAGCCCACCGTGCTTCCGTCGGGCAGCCCGACCAGATGGGCACGGGCGTCCAGCGATGACACGGAGGTGCCGAGCCGCAGGTCGATGCGATGGTCGCGGTACCAGGCCGACGACGCCGCGGTGAACTCGTCGAGCGTCTTCTTACCCGCCAGGTATTCCTTCGACAGCGGAGGACGCTCGTAGGGCAGATGCTCTTCGGCGGCGAACAGCACGACTTCGCCGGCGAAGTCTTTGTCGCGCAACGCTTCAGCTGCCTTCGCCCCGGCAAGTCCACCGCCGACGATCGCGAAGGTCTTCGATTCTGACGACATGACTCGACGCTACCCCGTTCAGAGCCGTTCAAAGGCGCCTTAGGGCGCGTCGAGCGGTACTTCGCTGTACTGCAGGTTGAAGCCATCCGCGCTGAACGTGAAGCCCTTGCCGCTCTGCTCGCTGAGGCACGACACGCCTGTCGTCTCCTGGATGTTGCACCGGAAACCGGCGACGGCCAACGTCCGGTTGAACGGCAGAACGCTGGCGGGAACGGGCGGTGCAAACTGCGCGGGGTCGACGGCGACGAAGCGGGCGTCACCCTGCGCGGTGACGACGATCGCGTCGGGGGGTGTCTGCTGACCGTCTGCGTTCGGCACGGTGTCCGGCGCATCCGCGATGCTCAATGTGCTGCCTGTGCCTTCACAGCCGGCCTTGTCCTTGGGCAGGATCGCGCACTGCCAGCGACCGCTGGGCGTGGAGAAGTAGTAGGCCGTCTTGCCATCGGAACCCTGGGTGAATTCCGCCGTGTCGGCCAGGAGCGAGGGGCTCGTGGGTGGCAACGGCGGCGGCGCCTGGGTGATGGAGGTGGCTGACGACGTCGCCGTCTCATACTCGCTGGTGTTGACGACCCGCTCGGAAGTGCACCCCGTCACGACCATCAGCGCCGCAGAGGTCAGAATTATGGCTCGCATTTCGGCAATATCGTGCCGCATGCGCTTTTCCGCCCGACGACCGGGGTCAGCAAACGCCATAGCCACTCGACGGTGGCGCGAAACTTTCGCTTTCTGGACAGCCTGACGCGGCGTCACGAACGCTAAGGCGCGTCGAGAGGTACTTCGCTGTACTGCGGCAGGAACTCCTCGGCGCTGAACGTGAAGCCTTTGCCACTTTGCTCGCTCAGGCACGACACCCCGGTCGCCTCCTGAACGTTGCACCGGAAAAGGGCAGCGATCAGAGTCCGATTGAACGGCAAGACAGTTGCCGATTGCGGTGGCGAGAACTCCGGTTCGTCCAATGCGACGAACTGCGCGTCGCCATCCGGCTCGACGACGATCGCATTCGGCGCCGCCTCGTCGCCCTCGGCGTTCGTCACCGTGTCGGGTGCACCCGCAATGCTCAAGGCGCCGCCACCCGTCGCTTGGCACCCGGCCTTGTCGCGGGGCAGGATCGCGCACTGCCAACGGCCGCTCGGTGAGGCGAAGTAGTAGGCCGCCAGGTCGTTCGGATACCCGACGAAGTCGAACGCGTTGGCCATGTGCGCGGAATCGACGGGCGGCAGCTGTGCCGCCAGCGGGGCGGCGGGCGTCGGGAAGGTCGCCCACTCACCGGTGTTGACGACGCCGCCACCCGAGCAGGCCGTGACGACCAACACCGCAGCCGAGGTCAGAAATATGGCACGCATTCTGAGTCACCAGGGTGCCGGAACTTGATTTCGCCGGCTCAACCGGGGGTCGCCTTTCACTTCGCCGGTAGCGACCGCGCGTAGGCGGTTCCGCGGGTCACCCAGGACTGCAATTGGCGTTTGGTCTTCACGCCGTCGACGGACACCCGCACCCACCCGCGAGTCTCGCGACCCGCCATCACCATCGGTTCGACGTGTTCGCGGGCGAGCAGCTTGTCGGTTTCGGCGGGTGGCACGCGGACCATCAGCCCACCGCGGCCACTGACGGCCACCGACATGTTCCCGTTGATCAGAAAAGCCAGGCCGCCGAACATTCGCTTCTCATCGACGCCCTTCTGTGCGCCGAGGAGTTCGCGGATGCGGCCGGCCAGGTCTTCGTCGTACGCCATGGGTTGACGCTACTGGGCAGGCGTCCAACCGAGCGCGGGACCGAGCTTTTCGGCGAGGTCATCGATGATCTGGGTGTAATCGTCGGCGCCGAACGTGAACGGCAGAGCGAACGCGACCTCACTGGCGCGCTGAAACCCGGCGTGGGCGAACAGTTGGTCTGCGAGTTAGTCGGACGGGCCGACGTAGTCGGGGGAGAACAGCATTCCGCGCGCTCCTTGGGGTTTCTTGGTGCGCTCGAATCTGCTTGCGGCATAGTCGCGGTGGCGCCGGATCTGGTCGTCGGTGGCCGAATCTGTTGGGATGACGACCAGTCCCTGTGACACCCGTGCCCGCTCGGGTTGCGGGTGTGCCGCGCGGAAGGCGTCGATCTGCTCACCCTGGATGGTCGCGAAGTCGCGGCTTTCGGTGCCATCGCTGCTCACCACCGAGCTCGTCAGGTAGTTGATCCCTTGCTGGCCGGCCCAGATCGCCGACACTTTCGGCTAGTCCAGGGGATCGCGGTTGAATGCGGTCGGTGAACTGCTCGATACCGACGGTGCCTGCGAAGTCACTGACCGGCTCACCGCGCAGATGACTCAGCAGCCGCAGCACCCTGTCCTTCGAGAGATCCTGCAAGTCAGCCGATTCCGGGTATCCCGCGAGCGTGCGTGTCTGTACGCGACACACCGTGTCAGACCGTACAAACGCGCACGCTCGCTGGGAATTCCTCAGGCCGCGCTGGTCGCCAACTCCTGCGCCGGCTCGAGCGCCGCCACGATGATGTCGGCGACATCGGTCATCGGCCGCACATCGAGCGACTCGAGCACCTCGGCCGGGACGTCGTCCAGGTCGGGCTCATTGCGTTGCGGGATGAAAACCGTTGACAATCCTGCGCGTTGGGCGGCCAGCAGCTTCTGCTTGACTCCGCCGATCGGCAGCACCCGCCCGTTGAGCGTCACCTCTCCGGTCATGCCGACATCGGAACGGACCTGGCGACCGGTGGCCATCGACACCAGCGCGGTGACCATCGTGACGCCCGCCGACGGGCCGTCCTTGGGCACCGCGCCCGCAGGCACGTGCACGTGGATCTGGCGGTCCAGCGCCTTGGGGTCGACCCCCAATTGCTCGGCGTGGGCTCGCACGTAGGAGAGCGCGATCTGCGCCGACTCCTTCATCACGTCGCCGAGTTGGCCGGTCAGCTTCAGACCCGGCTCTCCGTCGTTGCCGTTGGCCTCGATGTAGAGCACGTCGCCACCGAGTCCGGTGACGGCAAGGCCGGTGGCAACGCCGGGCACCGCGGTGCGCTCGTTCGACTCGGGCGTGAACCTCGGACGGCCAAGGTAGTCAACGAGATCCGGCTCGTCGATCACCAATGCGCCGGGATTCTCCGCCAGCTTGGTGGTGGCCTTGCGCATCGCCTTGGCGAGCAGCCGCTCGAACTGCCGCACCCCCGGCTCGCGGGTGTAGTCCGCGGCGATCTTGCGCAGCGCGTCCTCGGTCACCGTGACCTCGTCGGTGGTCAGCGCCGCCCGCTCGCGCTGCCGGGGCAGCAGGAAGTCGCGGGCGATGGCAACCTTGTCGTCCTCGGTGTAGCCGTCGATCTGCACCAGCTCCATCCGGTCCAGCAGCGCCGACGGGATGTTCTCGATGACGTTGGCCGTCGCGAGGAACACCACATCGGACAGGTCCAGATCCAGGTCGAGGTAGTGGTCGCGGAACGTGTGGTTCTGCGCAGGGTCGAGCACCTCGAGCAGCGCGGCACTTGGGTCGCCGCGGTAATCCGAGCCGACCTTGTCGATCTCGTCGAGCAGCACGACGGGGTTCATCGATCCCGCCTCGCCGATCGCCCGCACGAGGCGGCCGGGCAGCGCACCGACATACGTGCGACGGTGTCCACGGATCTCGGCCTCGTCGCGCACGCCACCGAGGGCGACACGAACGAACTTGCGGCCCAACGCCCGTGCCACGCTCTCACCGAGCGAGGTCTTGCCAACGCCCGGCGGGCCAGCCAGCACCATCACGGCACCGGAGCCACGACCACCGACGACGGCCATCCCGCGCTGCGCCCGCCTGGCACGAACAGCCAGGTATTCGACGATGCGGTCCTTGACGTCCTCCAGGCCGTGGTGGTCGGCGTCGAGAATCGCGCGAGCGGCCTTCAGGTCCGTCGAGTCCTCGGTGGTGACGTTCCACGGCAGGTCGAGCACGGTGTCCAGCCAGGTGCGGATCCATCCGCCCTCAGGGCTCTGCTCGCTCGAGCGTTCCAGCTTGCCGACCTCGCGCAGCGCCGCTTCGCGGACCTTCTCCGGCAGATCGGCGGCCTCGATGCGGGCTCGGTAGTCGTCGGACCCGTCGGGTTCGCCCTCGCCGAGTTCCTTGCGGATGGCAGCCAGCTGCTGGCGCAGCAGGAATTCCTTCTGCGTCTTCTCCATGCCCTCGCGGACGTCATCGGCGATCTTGTCGTTGACCTCGGTCTCGGCGAGATGGCCACTGGTCCAGTCGATCAGTGCGCGCAGCCGCTCGGCGACGTCGGGTGTCTCCAGCAACTGCCGCTTCTGCGGGTCGGTCAGGTAGGAGGCATAGCCCGCCGTGTCGGCAAGTTGCGACGGGTCGCTCAGCTTGTTGACGAAGTCGACGATCTGCCAGGCTTCGCGCCGCTGCAGCATCGCCAGCAGCAGCTTCTTGTATTCGGCGGCCAGCGCGCGGGTCTCGTCGGTCGGATCTGCGTCGTCGACCTCGGTCACCTCGACCCACAGCGCAGCACCGGGGCCGGTTGTCCCGGTACCGATGTGGGCGCGACGTTCACCGCGGACCACCGCGACCGATCCGCCACCGCCTGCGATGCGCCCAACCTGCACGATCGACGCGAGTACGCCGTAAGTGGGGTAGCGGTCATCGAGCCGCGGGGCGATCAGCAGTTTTCCGCTTTCGCTTGCCTGCGCGGCGTCCACCGCCGTACGGGCGGCGTCGTCGAGCTCGATGGGTACCACCATGGTCGGCAGCACGATCGGTTCGCTGACAAACAACACCGGCACTGAGATTGCTTCAGGCATTCGGTCCTCCAAAGTTCAGCCTGTTGCGCTCAACCCTGGGCAGCCTTCCTTTGTTCCCAGCGCGCGCCGAGTCGCCGTCCGACCAGGAAGGTCGCCGCGATGAGAATGCCGACCGTGCCCCAGGAGATGGCGGACAACAAACCGTTCGCGACGTCGACCGATACTCGGGAGATCACGACCAGCCGCACGCCGACCTCGATGATCAGGCCCACCCCCCACATCGCCGACAGCAGAATGTGCGCCTTGCGCCGGTACTCCTCTGCGCCGGGCTCTGGCTCGTCGTCGTCCGGGTTGAACCGTTCGGCGACCACCTGGGTCAGCGGCGTTCCGACGACGCAGCTGCCGAGGAAGAGGAGGCCGCCGATGCCGTTGACCAGCGTGTTGCCCGCGAGGATCAGCTTGGGGTCGGTGGTGATCAACGCGACGGCGAGGCTGAGCCCGAAGGTCAGCAGCAGGTAGCAGGCGAACGGGTCGAGCCGCCGCGCCTTGACCGCGTCGTAGGTGACCTTCAAACCGGACAGCACCGTCGCGGTGAGCAGCGCGACGTACTCCGATGCGCCGAGAGCGCGCAGCCCGTAGTAGCCGACCAGCGGTGGAGCGACGTCGAGGAGAAGGATGCGCAGAACCGCGCTTCTTGACCGGGGCGGTGAGTGAGTTTCGGTCACTGCCACCACGCTAGATCGGCCTTCCTGAACGGCTGCTGTCAGCGGGCACAAGACAGTGAGCCTGCCGCCGGGGTAGGCGACAGGCTCACTGGGGGCAGGTGCTGTTACGCGGAAGTGGGGGACGCTCCCAGCACCCGTTGGAGGTCGGGCTTCATCTGCTCGAGCTGCTGTCCCCAGTAGCCCCAGCTATGAGTTCCGTTCGGCGGGAAGTTGAAGACTGCGTTCTGCCCGCCCGCGGCGACGTAGGTGTCCCGGAAGGTCTCGTTGGTCCGCAACGTGAATCCTTCGAGGAACTGTGCCGCCATCAGATTGCCGCCGTCGGCGCCCGAGTCGAGTTCCGCGGGTGTGCCGTTGCCGCAGTAGATCCAGAGCCGGGTGTTGTTGGCGACCAGCTGGTTGATGTTGACCATCGGGTCGTTGCGCTTCCATGCCGGATCCGTCGACGGGCCCCACATGTCCTCGGCGCTGTAGCCACCCGCGTCGTTCATCGCGAGACCGATCAGCATCGGCCACCAACCCTCTGAGGGATTGAGGAAGCCTGACAGCGACGCGGCGTAGATGAACTTCTGCGGGTAGTAGATCGAGTAGGTCAGTGCCGTGGCGCCGCCCATCGAAATGCCAACCACCGCATTGCCGTCAGGCGACACACCCTTGTTTGTCTCCAGGTACGCAGGCAGCTCCTGCGTCAGGAAGGTCTCCCACTTGTAGGTGTAGTCCTGACCGTTGCCCTTCGACGGCTGGTACCAGTCGGTGTAGAAGCTCGACTGGCCGCCGACCGGCATGATGGTCGACAACCCTGAGCCGTAGTACCACTCGAACGCCGGAGTTTCGATATCCCAGCCGTTGTAGTCGTCCTGCGCCCGCAGGCCGTCGAGCAGATAAACCGCATGCGGTCCGCCACCCTGGAACTGAACCTTGATGTCTCGGTTCATCGACGCTGACGGAACCATCAGGTATTCGACGGGCAGGCCCGGCCGGGAGAACGCCCCTGCGGTCGCCGACTGCCCGGCGAACCCGATCGCACCGGGCAAGGCTGCCGCCACGAGGGCACTGGCCGCCACCCGGCGCATCCACTTGCCTCGAAATTTCTCTGTCCACTTCACGGCAACCAACCCACCTTTCCAATCACTTGTCTTCAAGCAATTGCCGTTGCTTTGCGTGCGTTAGTGAATCACCCGTCACATACGTCACACGCGCACCAACACGGCGATCGGTTATCGCGAACTGCTAACGATTGCGACTCGGCGCGGCCTCGGCGGCTCTGAGCTGCACGAATCTCATCGGCTACCGTCGACGCGTGACGTGCCGACGGACGATCGCAATGATTCTGGCGGTCTGCACGTTCGCTGCCGGATGCGGAAACGCCGAAAACGCCGTCGACCTCAGCAAGCTCGCCGTCGGCACGTATTCGACCGCCGCGCGGAACATCCCAAACCGACCCTCGTTACCGGACGGCACCGTATTGGAAGGCATCCGGATGTCCGATGCGGTCGCCGATACGTCGCAGTTCGGTTCGCCGTTGATCTACCTGTGGCAGGCGGGCCCGGTGCCCGATACCGCAAGCATCGTGCCGATCGTGGGCGAGGCCGGTAAGCAGGTGCTCGACCAACGCGGATGGGTCGCGGGCTATCGCGCCAGTTATGCCGACGCACCACGAAACCCGGACGGCGGAAAACCGCCGTCGTATGTCGGGCTGTCCATCATGCTGTTGCGGTTTCCGGATGACGCTGCGGCCAAGGCGGCCGCCTCAGCTCTCGAGGTCGCCAACTGGACCGACTTCGGCAAAACCGTTGCCGCGCCCCTGCCGAAGCATCCCGAAATCGCGGCGCGCTACACCCCGGGCACCGGCGCACTGCTGCTCGACACCTCGATCGGACCGTTCGTTCTGCGGTTGATGCTCGAGGCGCCGCCCGACGGAATCGAGAAGCGCATCGGCGAGCTCGACGCGGCGATCGACGAGGAGCAGGCGCTGCTGCGTGCGTTCACGCCGACGCCGGTCGCCGAAATAGCCTCGCTGCCGAGGGATCCCGACGGCTTGCTCGCGCGCATGGTCGCCACCGATCCGGCTCAGCCGACGCCACCTTCTGTCACCTTTGCGGTGTACGGGCCCACCGGCGCCCTGCGTGACCAACTGCCGACGATTCGCAAGGACAAGCTCTACGAGAAGTGGGGCGTGGACAGATTCGCGGTGTCGGGCACCCAGCACCTCTACCGGCTACGCGACAACCAGGCGGCCAAGGACATGTCGGCCGAGTTCATCGCGCAGTCCTCCGGCGCTGAACACGAAGTCGAGGGCGACCCGAATGTGCCCGACACACGGTGCTTTCAGGCCGATGCACCCGTCGCCGAAGTGCCCGGATACGCGTGCAGGCTGGTCTTCGACAACTTCTACACCGTGGTTCGCGCCGACACCGCGTCGAGCGTCAAGGAGATGACGGCGGCGCAATACGCGCTGCTGGCCACCCGCTGAACCCTTCAGAGCTGGGTGACGTGCCGCGGCGTCAGTTCCGCGAGGCTGGTTACTCCGAGCAGCCGCATGGTGCGGGCGACCTGGTCGGACAGGATCGCGATGGCGCGGTCGACGCCGGCCTCGCCACCTGCCATCAGGCCGTAGAGATACGCCCGCCCTACGAGCGTGAACCGGGCGCCGAGTGCGATGGCGGCGACGATATCGGCGCCGGACATGATGCCGGTGTCCAACACGATCTCGGTGTCAGCCCCGACTTCGCGTGCGACTTCGGGCAGCAGGTGGAAGGGGATCGGTGCCCGGTCGAGCTGACGACCACCGTGGTTGGACAGCACGATGCCGTCGACGCCGAGGTCCACCACCGACCTGGCGTCCTCGAGGGTTTGAATTCCCTTGACCACCAGCTTGTTCGGCCACTGGGATTTGATCCACGCCAAGTCATCGAAGGTCACCGTCGGGTCGAACATCGAGTCGAGATATTCGGCGACCGTGCCCGGCCAGCGGTCCAGCGACGCGAACGACAGCGGTTCGGTGGTGAGCAGGTCGAACCACCAGCGGGGATGGGGCACCGTGTCGAGCACCGTGCGCAATGTCAGGGCGGGCGGGATCGACATGCCGTTGCGCGTATCGCGCAGCCGGGCACCCGCGACGGGAACATCGACGGTGACGAGCAGGGTATCGAATCCGGCGGCCGCTGCGCGCTCGACCAACGCCATCGACCGGTCCCTGTCCTTCCACATGTAGAGCTGAAACCAGTTGCGCCCGTTCGGGTTGGCCGCCTTGACTTCCTCTATCGACCTGGTACCCAGCGTCGACAACGAGAAGGGGATACCCGCCCTTGCGGCCGCGTGTGCACCGGCGATCTCGCCTTCGGTCTGCATCAGACGCGTGAAACCCGTCGGCGCGATGCCGAACGGCTGGCCGACCCGACCGCCGAGGACGTCCCACCCGGCGTCGATATCGGCGACGTCGCGAAGGATCGTCGGGTGAAACTGGATGTCGCGAAACGCCTGCCGCGCCCTCGCCAGCGACAGCTCTTCTTCGGCGGCGCCGTCGGTGTAGTCGAAGGCGGCCTTTGGTGTGCGCCGCTTGGCGATCTGCCGCAGATCGGCAATCGTCAGCGCACCCGACAGCCTGCGGGCCGTCGAGTTCAGCGTCGGCTTCTTGAACTGGATCAGCGGAGCCAGGTCACGCGGTTTCGGTATCCGGCGGTCCATCGTCGCTCCTAGTCGGCGGCCGCCGAGATCGCGCGGCGCAGATCGGCCCGCCTGTCGTCGATCGCACGCCCGATGTCCTGCAGCAACACGGGCTTCCGATCGACCAGACCCTCGATGTGCTCGCGGTTCAGCTGAAGAACGGTGACCTCGTCGATGGCGTAGGCAGACGCTGAAACCGGCTCTCGTGTCAATGCCGTCTGGCCGAGGAAGTCGCCTTCCTCGAGTATCCGTACCGGTATGACCGAGCCGTCCTCGCCGTTCGCCACCAGTCGGACCCTACCGTTGACGATGAAGGTCATCCTCTTGGGCACCTGGCCCGCCGACTGGATGCACTCGTCGGCGCCGTAGCGGATCAGGCGAGCGCGGGGGAGCAGCTCATCCTGTTCGGACTGGGTCAATCGGAGAGTGGGTGCGATGATCGCCAACGAAGCGTTCACTCTCTCAGTGGTGGCGAACTCGTCTTCCGCCTCGTCGAGATGCAGGCCTGCACGCCGCGATGCGTACCAGACCCAGCGCATGAAGGTCACCTTGGCCGCGAAGTCGTCGGCAGGCGAACGCACCGGTATCGAGGTGGTGTATTTCAGGCCTCCTCCGGCGTAGCTCGACGGTGCGGCGTCGGGCCGCAACTGGGGGAGCGACGCCGCGACCCGATTCAGCATTCGGCACACATCATCGGGCGGATCGTCGACGGAGAACACGGTCGACACCGACAGCGAGTGACTGCCCGGCGGTCGGCTGAAGTTCGTGAACGATGCGGCGGCCAGCACCGAGTTCGGCATGATCTGCAGGCCGCCACCGGTGTCGATATGCGTTGCGCGCCAGTTGACCTCGACCACCCGACCCTTCGCGGTCGGTGTCTCGATCCAGTCGCCGATCTGAAACGGCTGCTCGAACAGCACGAGGAGACCGGAGATGATCTGGCCCACCGAGTTCTGCAGCGCCAGACCGAGCACGATCGACGAGATGCCGAGCGCCGTGAACAGGCCGCCGACGTTGGCCCCCCAGATGTAGGCCAGGATCAGCGCGATCCCGACGGCGATCAGCGCGAAGCGCGCGACGTCGAGGAAAATGGTCGGGATGCGCTTGCGCCAGGAGCCGTCGGGCGCGCCCTGGAACACCGTCGCGTTCAGGCCGGACAGCAGGAGGACGAGCACCACGACGAAGAAGACGGTCGACACGATGCGGACCGGGGTCGCCTCGCCGGATACCTGAACGGCCCCGACCAACAACAGCAGCAGGGCGCCGAGCGGCAGGATGTAGGTGCGGAGCAGATGGACCGGACGCGCCAGGAAACTGTTCTTGCGTCGCAACGCATTCTGAAGCTCGGTGAGCACCACCAATGCGACGGGGAAGCCGATGGCCACCCCGACGGCCCAGTAGAACCACGGCGCATCGAGGACGCTGGTCACGGCTCCCGCTCCGTCAGACGCCAGATCGGCTCGGTGTCGGACTCGCCGCGGATCTCGCCTGCCGGGATGAAGTCACGGGTGTCCCGCATGACGTCGTAGACCCGCGAGGTGACGTAGATGCCCGATTGTGGTGAGCCGCTCTGTACCTGGTAGGCCAGGTTCACCGCGGAGCCCCACATGTCGTATGCCAGGGTCGACCGTCCGACGAGTCCGCTGGTGACGGTGCCGGTGTCGATGCCCGCGCGCAGGCTCAGGTCGTTCCCGGTTTCGGCGTTGAATCGATCGATGACCCGCTGCATTTCGATGGCGAAGTCGACCGTACGGCGAACATTGTCGAGTCGCGGCACGCTCATTCCGCAGTTGGCGAGGTAACCGTTGTGCAGGGTGCGTACCTGCTCGACACCGAGATTCTCTGCGGCAGCGTCGAATTGGCGGGTCAGCTTGTTCACGATCGCAAGCAGCTCGTCGGAGCTCAGCTCCGAGGTGAGCTCGTCAAGGCCGATGATGTCGGCATACACCACCGTGACATTCTTGTGATCCTGGGCGATGGTCTCCTCGCCCTCGCGGTAGCGCTGCACCACCGGCTCCGGCATCAGTGACAGCATGAGTCGGTCGTTCTCCCGACGCTGTTCGGCGATCAAGTCTTCCTTGATCGCCAGATTGCGGCTCATGTCGTTGAAGGCCATGGTCAGGTCGCCGAACTCATCACGTGTCCGCACGGGCAGCGTCACCTTGTAGTCGCCCGCGCTGATCTGTTGAGCGCCCGCCTCGAGCCTGCGGATGGGTCGCACGAACAGCCGGGCCAGAAGCATCGCCGCGAGACAGACCACGAAGATGATCAACGTGGTGGACAGCACCAGCGTCCTGGTGAACGCCGCGACCGGCGCGAACGCCTCCGACGTGTCGATCTTCGCCACGATCGACCAGTCCAGACCCGGCAGATTCACCGGGGCGTAGGCCTGCAGCGACTCGTGGCCGAGGTAGTCGTCTTCGACCAGTGTGCCGTCCTGACCGCGTTGCGCAAGCCTGGTGGCCTCGGTCTGGACGGGCTGTACCAGAGTGGTGCCACCCTGGCGGAGGGACGATTCGGCGACGCTGGGCGGCGTACCCGCTTCGATCACGTCGCGCTTGAACTGTTCGGGGTTCTCCAGGAACAGCCGCGAATCGGATCGCATCAGACTGTCGGGCCCCACAAGGAATGTTTCTCCGGTTTGGCCCATCCCGGCCGCTTCCCACTTTTTGTCAGCGGTCATCAGCCGGTTGATCTTGGAGATCGGGAACTGCAGCGCCAGTACGCCATCCGGTCGCCCGCCGTGTCCGACGGGAGACATCATCCACGCGGTGGGCTCGTCGGCTGGCTGATAGTCGCCGAAGTCGGTGACTCCGACGTAGTCGACTGCGTTGGATGCCAGTGCCTCTCTGTACGCGTCCCCCAGCTGGCCGTCGCGGTACGGGCCAGTGAGGACATTGGTCCCGAGATCGACACCCTTGTACGCCGAATAGACAACGTTGCCTCGGGTGTCGAGCAGCAGCGCGTCCTCGAACTCGAAGCGCTTGACGATCTCCCGAAAAAAGTCGTTGAACTGGGCGTTGGCCGCCGACCATGGGCTTCCGTCCCTCGCGTCGTCGAACGCGATCGCCTTGTCCCAATCATTGAACGGTGCGGTGTAATAGGCCTGCAAGTACTTCTGCGGATTCGACCTGGGCAGCAGCGCGGCGACGTCCAGATGATTTCCGTTCTGGTCTTCTTCGGCCTTCTTGAACTGGTTGTTGTAGTAATCGACGATCGACTGCCATTGCGCCGGATCGATCGTCGAATCGTTGAGTAGGTCAAAACCTGCGGTGAAAGCCCGGACGGCCTCATTGGCGGTGGCGCCGCGGGTATAGACAACGAGTGAATTCTTCAGATCGAAGAACTGCGCCTCCAATTGACGCGCCTGCGACGCGCGAATCTCGGTGAGCCGATCGAAAACCGAGGCACGCAACGACGACCGTCCGGACTGATAGCCGATGGCACCGACGACGGCGGCCGACAGCACGCTCGTCACCAGGAGCATCGCCAGCAACTTGGACTGAATACTGATCCGGGACAGCACTCGGCGGCGAAGTCTTTTGGCTTTCGCCGTCGGCTTGATTGGTGCTGGGCTATCTGTTTCATTCGAAATCGTCATTGAAACCCGAAGACTAGCTTGCCAAACTTGCGGACGAAATGAATGTGGGCAAATCGTTGTGATGAGTGAGCAGGATCCATTCGGCCTTCAGCGTTTCGTCGATGCGCAGGCCGCGGTCTACAAGGCAGTGCTCGGTGAGCTGCGCGACGGCCGGAAACGGAGCCACTGGATGTGGTTCGTGTTTCCGCAACTGCGCGGTCTGGGCAGCAGTCCGACCGCGGTCCGGTTTGCGATCTCCTCGGTCGACGAGGCCCGCGCCTATCTAGCCCACGAATTGCTCGGCCCGCGGCTGCGGGAGTGCGCCCGGTTGGTCGGCCGGATCGACGGGCGCACGGCGACAGAGATCTTCGGCTGGCCCGATGACATGAAGCTGCGGTCGTCGATGACGCTGTTCGCCCGCGCCGCCGACGACAACGCCGACTTCGTGGAGGTGCTCGAGAAGTTCTACGGTGGCGAGGAGGACTCCGCCACATTGGCGCGACTGTCCTAGGGCGTCAGGCCGGGCCGATGATCAGCCAGCCGTGTGGTTCGATCTCGGCCGAGGTGATGACGTCCTGTTGCGGCGCTCCTGACCCCGCGGCGATCCGCCCGTCGTTCCAACCGAATTCCTGCAGTGACAGGGCCATCGGCACATCGTCGACGTTGAGGGCCACCAACAACGCATCGGCTCCGGCACTGGTCCGGAACACGTACTGCATGTTGCTCAGCTTCTCCGCCGACGTTCTCGCGGTGTGCAACCACGGATGCCGCCGACGCAACCCGATCAGATACTGGTGCAGCCGGTAGACGTCATGGCCGTATTCGTCGACACCCATTAGCGGTGAGGTGAATTCGGGCCGGACGGCGTCGTCGCCGCCGACACGTTCTTCCTTGACACCCCGATAGGCCGACTCGTCTCCGGCATACACGCTCGGTGTCCCGCCAACGGTGAGGAGGACGACGAGCGCGTGCTCGAGATGGCGGGTGTCCTCCAGCTTGCTCGCGATTCTGGTCACGTCGTGGTTGCCGATGAAGGTCATCGGCACGAAGGCGTCCAGGAACTCGTTGTGCCGCTGCAGCGCATGGTCGAGCTCGTGGAAGTTGCCGTCGTTCAGACTGCTCCAGATCGCCTTCCACAGTTCGTATTGCGTGACGGAGTCGAATCCGGCATCGCGAACGTTCACCGAGTAGTCGCCGTGGATGACCTCGCCGACGAACCATGCGTCGCCGAACTGCTCGCGCACACGTGGCAGCACCTGCGCCCAGAACCGGTCGGGCACCGCGTACGCGGCGTCGAGGCGCCAGCCGTCGACTCCGCGGCGCAGCCAGTGCGCCATCACATCGACGATGTAGTCGATGACGTCGGGGTTGTCGTGGTTCAGTGCGATGAGCTCGCCGTGACCCTCGAACGTGTCGAACGCGCCGCCTGATGAGCGGAACCACGCGGTGTCGTGGCCGGCGACCGCGTCGCGGTAGCGCGGAAAGCCGGTCCCGACGTGGTTGAAGACACCGTCGAGCAGGATGCGCAGGCCGCGTCGGTGCGCCTCGGCGACAAGCTCGTCGAAGTCTGCGTCGTCGCCCAGCCTCGGGTCGATCCGGTAGTGGTCGGTGGTGTCGTAGCCGTGCGTCCTCGACTCGAAGATCGGACCGAGCGCGATACCCGATGCGCCGAGTTCGACGGCGTGGTCAAGCCATTCGACGATGCGGCGCAGGCGGTGCTCGTCGGCACCGGGCGGCGGATCGGATGGAAACGCGCCGACGAACCCGAGCGGATAGACCTGCCACCAGATCGCGTGCTCGACCCACCCCGGTTCATTCATGGTCGGAACTTCGCTTCGTAGAGAGACTTCATGGTGTCGGCGTACTCGGGCGCGGGACCGTCGACGACGATTCCCGGCGCGACTGCGGTGATCGGAAGGGTCGCCACCGGCGGTGGCGGTGCACCCCATTCGGCGAGCCACTGGGTCAACTGCGCGCTGGACGTGGCGTAGGCGATGCGCCCGAGCCCGACCCAGGCGTGCGCGGCGGCACACATCACGCAGTGCTCGCCGGAGGTGTAGACGGTGGCATCGGCGCGCTGGGCGGGCGTCAGATTCTCTGCCGCCCAGCGTGCGATCGCGAATTCAGGATGGCGGGTCGCGTCGCCGCCGGAGACTCTGTTGCGATCTTCGAACAACGCGCGCCCGATGGCGTCGACCAGGATCGAGCCGAAGGGCTCGTCACCGTCGTCGAGGGCGGTCCGTGCGAGGTCCACGCATCGGCCCAGACGGGTGAGGTCGTCGTCGCTGATGGCCACAGGCGGGAGTTTACGGGTTAGACGCCTCGAGCCTGCATGCACACGACGCCGCGATCGGCACATCGGCGCGCGCCATGGCCAACGCCAGCTGCTGGCCGATGATGGCAGCCTCGGCATCACGGCCAAGCCGTTGCAGGCATTCGTGATAGCCGTGCAGGCTCCACACGTTCCCTGGGTGCTGGCACGGCCGGCTCAGCGTGGGGTCCAGTCCGAGGTCGGCGGCGTAAACCAGGGCCGCATCCTCGACGCGCCCCTGCTCGAGGAGCAGCGCGCCGTAGGCGTGGCGGGTGGGTTGCATCCAGCCCCATGGCTCGTCGTAGGGGAGCGCATCGTCGAGTTCGATGGCGCGCCGCAGATGGGCGAATCCTTCGTCGAATCGTCCTTCTCGGTAAGCGATTTCGCCTTCCAACATCTCTGCGGCGACGGCCAGGATGTCACGCGCGGTGTTGTTGAACAGATAACGGGACTCCGGTATGCGGTCGTAGGCCGCGGCGAAGGCCTCGCGTTCGGCATGCGCCTGTGGGAGCTGTCCCTTGGCAGCGTGTGCGACGCCGCGTCCGTAGTGGATGGTCGCGGCGGTGGAGCAGTACAGCTCGACGTCGTCGGGAATGGCCTGTGAGATCAGGTCGTCCCACTGTCCGAACCGGACCAGCACGTGAATCCGCAACGGCACGAACGCTTCCAGCCAGTCAGCCATCGGGGGTGACTCGATCGCGAGCAGGTCTGGCGTGAGCTGTTCGGCAAGTTCGTCGGCGGCCTGCAGCGCCGTGGCGTAGTTTCCTTCGAACATCGCCGAATAGACGACGAAGTGTTGGTTGTGCGCCCGGTAGAGGGAGTAGAAGTTCAGCGGTCCCTCGCGTTCGACGAACAACCGGTCCGCTTGGACGGCAGCCAGATTCGACACCACGGAGTTGCGGTAGTCGCCGCACAGCACATCGATGTGGCTGGCCATGTGCTGTAGATGGCCCGCATCGGGCACGAGGCCGCGAAGCAGATCGGCCGCAGGTAGGGCGTCCTGCGGCGTGGCCGACATCTCCATCGTGTGCAGATAGAGGTGCAGCACACCGGGATGCGCGCGGCCCGCCTGCGTGGCGAGTGAGTCGTCGAGGATTCGTTTGGCCTCGACCACCCGCGAACCCGGCGCAGGCTCACCTGTTCTGGTGTCCCACAGCGCCCATGCCGTGACGTTGACCAGGGCGTCGGCGGTGAGCGCCTGCACGTCGATGTCGTCGGGATATGCGCAGCCAAGTGCCACCATCGCGTCGGCGTAGCTCGCATGGCCCGCGAGCAGGGCGTCGGTGTCGCTCGGATCGTCGGTGGGGAAGCGCGCCGTGAGCGCCTCGATCAGCCCGCGTTCGACAGCGGAGGCACGTCCGGTGAGCGCCAACCCGAGCTCCATCCGCGCCCGCGCCAACGAGGCCGCGAGATCGACCGGGTCGAACGCCTCCCACGCCTTGTTGTAGTTCGGACCGATGGAGTACGCGATGCCCCAGCGGGCGATGGCGAGATCACGGTCCAGTTCCAGGGCGCGTTCGAAGCAGCGGATCGCCTCGTCGTGGTTGAACGCGTATGCCCACACCAGCCCGCGGTCGACCCATATCTGCGATTGGGCCGACGGCGTGTCAATCGGCCTGTGATAGGTGCCGAGGTTGTAGTACGGCTCGTTGAGGTCCGGCGAAACGCTCATAGAGGGCACGATAATTCACCCGCGAAACCGTGGCGAGGACAGCGAGCAGGCAACCGGCCGCGCCCCAGGCCGCCAGGGTCAGCAGCGGGGTCTGGGCGCCGTGGCCGTCGAAGTAGGAGATGCTGCGCAGCAGTGAGACGCCCGAGCCCTGCGGCACGATCATCGTGAACGTGGCGTAGAGGGGTGAAAGCAGAGGCCTTCCGACCGGCCCGGCGGCGGCCGCGTTGCCGACCACCACGAGGAAGAGCGTCAATAGCGCCGAGGCGGCGGTGCCGAACGCCGCGGCCACGCCCGTCACCGCTCCGCCGACAGCCATCGCGTACAGCCAGAGCGCGCCGAACACGAGCCACGTGTGCCCCGTCAAGGCGCCGAGCACGGCGTCGACGTAGACCGTGACCACTCCGGCCAACAGCGCCGAGTACGCCGTCAGCGTCATGGTGCGCAAAAGGATCGTCACCGGCCGGTGCACCCTGCCCATCAGGTAGCCCACCACCGTGGCGCCAAGCGACGCGCCGATCGAGATGAAGATGATGGCGTAGAACTCGACGGTGCCTGACGGGTCCGTCTGTGACGTCGGCGCGACATCCTGCACCGCAGCGGTGAAGCCGCCCTTCGTCGCAATCTCGCGGCCGACGGTCTCGGCTACGGTCGCGACGCTTCTGCCGCCGCCGCCCGCGACATAGATCGTCATTCCGGCCGTTGGGTCGACGACGAAAGCGGCGTCGGCCTCACGGTCGCGAACCTGCTGTCGCGCTTGTGCGTTGTCGCCAACCACATTGATCTCCAACGCTTCCTGGCTGCGGACGGCGTCGACGACCTGCTCGGGAGCCGCCACCGAGACAGTGAGATGGTGCAGAGTGGGCCTGGCGAAGGCACCGGAGTAGCTGGCGATCATCGCGACGACGAACACCGTCAACGCGGCCATCGCGAGCACCATGTTGCGGATTCCTGTCTTCGTCACCGCGGGTGAAGCATGTCGTGCCATGGGAAAGTCCTTCTCGGGGAATCGAATTGATTTATTGCGCCGCCGCTGCGGAGAGACCCAGCAGTGCGTCGACGGTGTCGATCGCGGCGGTGACCCGTCCGCGTAGATCGGTGGCGTCCTCGTCCTCCATCCAGGAGCGCAGCACCTCGATGAACCCGCCGACCAGAAACCGGCCGACGGATTCGGTGGTCAGGCCTGAGACCGCCGTCGCCTCTGCCGCAATCTGTTCGCAGGCAGGTGTGAGTTCGGCGCGGAACGCCGCGACCACTCGAAGCGTGACGGCGCTCGGCACGACGTTGCGGTACATCGCGCGATGCTCGGCGGCGAAATCGAACAGCGCAACGATCCGGCTGCGCGGATCGCCGTCGATGTCTCGGGTCGCCGAAGCGAAGGCGACCGCGAACGCGTACTCGACCGCGTCGTCGCGGTCGCGGAAGTGTTGATAGAACACCTGGCGGCTCACCGCGGCCCTTTTGACGATTTCGCCCACCGTCAACTGATCGACGGACCGCTCGTGCGCCAGCGCCAACGCGGCGTCACGGAGCTTGCCGCGAACGCGTTCGGCCCGAGGATCGACACTGTTGGTGCGTGCTGCCATACCTGCACAGTAGCCAACTTCATAGACAGATGACCACGAAATATTAGGTAATCTAAGACACCTTGCTGACCAGGCGTGATGGACGTGACGTCAGATGGTGTGCAATACGGCGGTGGCCGCGCCGAGTGCGATGCCGATCACGGCAGGAGCCATCTCGGCGACTCGATCAGAGGCACGAAGATGAAAAACGACGGCCCCGATCGAAAGCAACGCCAGCCCGATGGCTGCGGCGATCCCGATCGGCGCCCACAGCAGCCCGACGAGCGCACCGGCGACACCCGCGAGCTCGAGCCCGCCGATGATTCGCCATTGGATCGGCGAGACGCCCAGATGGTCGCGGATCGCGAGGGACTTCGGCACGCCAAGCAGCTTGATGCCCGACGAGAAGCTGAAGAGTGCCGCGAGCAGCAACGTCACTACTACGGTGGCGGTGTCCACCACCGCAGATTATTTGGCCGCGGCCTGACCGGAGCCGAAATGACGACTGAACTCGGGAACCTCGACGACCCGCTGCCGCGTTGGAGCCCCATGCCAGAGGTCCTTTCGCCAGTCCATTCGCCATTGCCGTCCGTAGTCGATCAGGCCGAGCGTGTGATCGCATCTGGCCTCCATCGCAATACGGGGCTTTCCGCCGACGAGTTGCGGGCCACGGTGCGCCAGTCATTCCGCGACGGCGGACTGCTCGCCATCCGGCACGATCTCGCGAAGGCATCGCTTCTGACATCGGCGCTCAGCCTCGACGGCAGGAAGGCGTTCGTGGTGTCCGACATGTCAGACGTCGACGAGTTCATCCCGATCCCGTCCGTGATCACCCCGGCGGCACTGGTTTACGTGGTATCGGATCTCGATCGAGGAGATGCGCTGGCGAACTGGAGTCCGAACGAGGCGCTGCCGGCCATCGAGGACGCCGGACGTACCCCGCTGACCCTCAACGAGGGCCTGCACTGGCTCTTGCAGCGCCCCGAGGTGTTGGAGCGCGGGCATTGCTTCATGACGATCGGCTCGCGACGGCGCAAGCCGGACGGCGGTCTGGACGCCCGCACGCCCGCCTTATGGATCAGCAACGGCACCGGGCGCGACGGTCCTGCCAACCGCGACGCACCGAAAGTCGGCTGGTGTTGGGCGGGAAACCGGCACACCTGGCTGGGCTTCGCCTCGGCAGGTAGCCGCAATTCGACTTCAGACTAGAAACATGTTCTAGTTTTGAACGTGCTGGAGTTCACCCATATCGGGGACCTGACTTCCGACGAAGTCGATCGGATGCGCGGCGTATATGAGCCGCTCACCGAATCGGTCCGCGACCTGGTCGACGCGACGATCCGGACCGAGGCAGGCGCCGACGAGGTTGCCGCCGTCAAGGCGGAGATCGATGCGTTGACCGCGCGGCTGCGGGCACAGCAGATCGACGGTGCCTTCGGCGTGCGCTACACGACCGGAGGCGACCGGATGGCGTGGGGTAACCCGGTCGTCGGGATCCGCAACCCCATCGCCCCGCCGCTGGTGATCCAGCGCGACGACGCAGGCGGTGCGTTCACCGACTTCTACATCGGAGCGCCCTACGAGGGCCCGCCGGGCCACGTGCACGGCGGGATGTCTGCGCTGGTGCTCGACCATGTCCTCGGCGAGGCGGCCAGCGACGGCATCATGCCCCGGTTCACCGGCACGATCACAATGCGCTATCTACGCACCACCCGCCTTGGCCGGCTGCACGCCGAAGCGCGGATCGCGCGCACCGAAGGCGTGAAAACCTATGTCGTCGGCCATCTCTCGGACGACGAGGGCGTTACGGTGGAGGCCGAGGGCGTGTTCATCACGCCCCGGTGGGCCCGTGACGAGAACTGAGGCGTCTACTGGCGCGCCATCGCGAGGTTGAACCGTTCTTCGGGTGTGATCAGGTGGTCGTGGCTGTCGTCGCCGATATCGAGTTGCACCCACTCGATCTGTCCGGTGAAGCGGTTGCCGGTCGGTCCGTAATCCGGTGACGCGGGCGATCCGGTGTCCGACCCGACATCGCAGGCTTCGTCGGCGGAGTAACCCATGGGAATGGTCTGTTCGACGCGGCCGGTGCCGACGGCCTTCCCGTCGTAGAACAACGTGACGTCGCCGCCTTTCGCGAGGCCGCCGCCGTCGTATTTGAACTCCATCCGCACCTGATGCTTGCCCGTGGGAATGGGTTTCGAGGCGCTGACGATGTAGTGCTCGATGCCGAAGAAGTTGAAGCAGTACTTCAGCTTCTTCTCGTGCGCGTACAGCGACCAGCCGCCAACGTCGCCGCCCTGGGTGATGATCACACCGTCGGCCCCGGATTTCGGCACCACGACGTTGGCGGTCACCGAATGTGATTTGTTCTTGAGCGTGAGCACGCACCATTCGCTGACCCGCATACCGGGGAAGAGCAACTGTGTGTTGCCGCGGATGAGTTGCGGTCGCCCTGCGATGTCGGGATTGATCCGCTCGAAGCCTCGGTCGTCGAGCGGCACTACGTTGTATTTGACCGCCTCGATGAGCCAAAGGCGTTGCAACTCAGCAAGTTTCTCAGGGTTCTTCGAAGCGAGATCATGCGACTGAGTCCAGTCGTCGGGGCCGTAGAGCTCCCACACGTCGTCGTCGAACGGTGGTGGCGTGTCGGCCTTCCACGGAGTGCGGTGCTTGGTGACAGCAGTCCAACCCTGGAAGTAGACGCCGCGGTTGCCCATCATCTCGAAGTACTGCACTTGGTGGGTTTCCGGTGCCCCGGCATCACGCAACGTGCCCAGCATGCTCACGCCCTCCAGAGGGGCCTGCGCGATCCCGTTCACCGACGTCGGCGCGGGAATTCCCGCGGCCTCCAGAAGCGTCGGCGCCACGTCGATCACATGGTGAAACTGGTTGCGCGTCTTGCCTTTGTCGGTCACGCCCTCCGGCCAGTGCACGATCGCGCCGTTGCGGGTGCCACCCCAGTGCGACGCCACCTGCTTGGTCCATTGATACGGCGCGCACAGACCGTGAGCCCAGCCGACGGCGTAGTGGTTGTAGGCGTGCGGAGTGCCGAAGTCGTCGATCTTGGACAGCAGGAACTCGGTGGTCTCGATGCCGGGCATGCCATTGAGCGTGGTCATCTCGTTGAAGCAGCCGTTGAGCGTGCCTTCGGCCGATGCTCCGTTGTCGCCGATGATGTAGTAGATCAGTGTGTTGTCCAAGACGCCGAGAGCGTCGATGGCGTCAACCAGCCGACCCACCTCGTGGTCGGTCTGCTCCAGGAAGCCGGCGTAGATCTCCATCTGACGCGCCAGCACCGGCTTGAGCTCATCGGGCATGTCATCCCAGGACGGAATCTCGTCGTGCCGCTTGGTCAGTTCCGCGTCCTTCGGCACCACTCCGAGCTTCTTCTGCTGCTTGAGGGTCCGCTCGCGAAGCGCGTCCCAGCCGTCGTCGAACTTGCCCTTATACTTGTCCGACCATTCTTTGGGGACGTGGTGAGGCGCGTGGGTGGCGCCGGGGGCGAAGTACATAAAGAACGGCTTGTCCGGCATAAGCGCCTTCTGCTGGCTCACCCAGCTAATCGCACGGTCGGCGAGATCCTCGGTGAGGGTGTAGCCCTCCCCGGGTGATTTCGGGGGCTCGACGGCGGTCGTGCCCTCGTAGAGGCCTGGGTAGTACTGGTTCGCCTCACCACCGATGAACCCGTAGAAGTGCTCGAAGCCCGACCCCGTCGGCCATTGGTGGAACGGGCCGGCAGGGGTGACCTCCCATGCCGGAACCTCGTGACACTTGCCGAACTGAGCCGTCGAATAGCCATTGAGCTTCAGTGTTTCGGCGATCGGCGCCTTCTCTTTGGGTCGAATGCTGTTGTTGCCCGGCGCCGACGTCGCCATCTCGGTGATCGCGCCCATACCGACGGAGTGGTGATTGCGCCCCGTCAGCAGCGCCTGCCGGGTAGGCGAGCACAACGCTGTCGTGTGAAACCGGTTGAGCTTGATACCATTTCCCGCGAGTCGCTCCGCCACCGGCGTGTTGCAGGGCCCTCCGAACGCTGAGGATGCGCCGAAGCCGACATCATCGATCAACACGATCAGCACATTGGGCGCCCCGTCGGGTGGGCGCAGTTCTTTGATCGGCGGGTACTTGGTGTTGGGGTCCTTGGCGTCATAGGTGGTGAGCCCGACGTGCTTCGGGTCCGGGATGGGCAACTGCTCGCGCGCCAGGAGTTTCGTCGCGACTCCTGGTGCAGGCTCGCCGCTCTTCTCCAGCGGTGCCGACTTCTCGGATGTCTTTGCCATCGTGGACCTTTCTGAATTCACTGCCGCGCCATGGCGACTCGCGCCTCGGCCTTGGTGGTTTCCGCGTCGTCATGGTCCGGCCTTCCGGAGACATCGACGGTCACCTTGGTAATCATGCCCGTGAAGGGGAATGGCGACGCGTATCTCTCCGACGTCGCCGATCCCGGATTGCGGCCGACGGCGAAACCGCTGCCGAGACCCAGCGCCAGCGGAACCGTCACCGCGAGATCTGCCTGACCCACCTGCTCTCCGTCGACGAAAAGCTTGCCGACGCCGGGGGTTCCGCGTCCCGCCGTCAGATCTGGCGGGCCGGTTGGCTCGAATTCATAACGCAGCGCGTGCTTTCCGGGAGGTATCGGGCTGTCGGAGGACACTGCGAGTTCCTCGGCGCCGACGTAGTTGTGCACGTAGTGCAGCTTGCCGCCCTGGATGAACAGCACGTAACCGCCGACGTTGCTGCCGTGACACGCCAGCACGCCGTCGTCACCGTCGGAGAGTTCGGCGTCGACGGTGATGCTATGCGCACGGTTGAGCACCTTGGCGGCGACGTTCTCGGGAACCGCTTGCGTGCCGGGGAAATAGACGTAGGTGTCGCGCGGCGCGGCGATCTGCGGACGCGGGTCGGCGAATCTCATGGTGCCCCGGCTGTCGAGAGGCAGCACGTTGTACTTGCCTGCCTCGGTGTACCAGAGCGCGATCATTTCGATCAGCTTGGCGTGCTCCTCGTCAGCGAGGTCCTTGGTCTCGGCCGGGTCGACGTCGACGTGGTAGAGCTCCCAGCCGCCTGCATCGAGTTCGCGCAGCTTGTCCTCAGAAAGTTCTAACTGACCGAAACTCACGCCCGCTTCGGCGAACGACGTGCCGGGGAACGGGCACACCGCGCGCCAGCCGTCGTGGTAGATGGCGCGATGGGCGAACATCTCGAAGTACTGCGTGTGGTGCTTCGTCGGAGCATCGGAGTCGTCGAAGGTGTGCGCGAGGCTGACACCTTCGATTTCCGACTGTGCAACGCCGCGAATCTCGGTCGGTGCGTCGATGCCCAGCGCCTCGAGCACTGTCGGGACCATGTCGATCGCGTGCGCGTACTGGTTCCGGATCTCGCCCCTGGCCTTGATTCCCTTGGGCCAGTGCACGATGAACCCGTCTGAGACACCGCCGCGGTAGGTCTCCCGCTTCCACCGCCGGAACGGTGTGTTGCCTGCGAATGTCCAGCCCCACGGATAGTGGTTGAAATATTTCGGGCCGCCGAGGTCGTCCAGCGCGGCGAGGTTCTGGGCGAGGTCGTCGGGAACGTTGTTGAAGAACTTGTTCTCGTTGACCGAACCGTGCGGTCCGCCCTCCGCGCTGGCCCCGTTGTCGGAGATCACCATCACGACGGTGTTGTCGAGTTGGCCCAGCTCATCGAGGAAATCGAGCACACGGCCGATGTGGTGGTCGGTGTATTCGAAGAAGCCGGCGAAGACCTCCATCATCCGGGCGTAGAGCCTGCGTTCGTCGTCCGAAAGATCGGCCCATTGTTGTACGTCGGGATCGTGGCGAGACAGTTCGGCATCAGCGGCGATGATGCCGAGTTCCTTTTGCCTGGCGAACACCTTCTCCCGGTATGCGTCCCATCCGTCGTCGAACTGCCCCGCGTACTTGTCCGCCCATTCCTTTGGCACCTGGTGCGGGGCGTGGTTCGCGCCGGTGGCGAAGTAAAGGAAGAACGGTTTGTCGGGCGCTACCTGTTTCAGATCGGCGACGAACTCGATGGCCTTGTCGGCAAGGTCTGCCGACAGGTGGTAGCCCTCCTGCGGAGTCTTCGGCGGCTCGACCTGATGGTTGTCGAAGACCAGGTCGGGATAGTACTGGTGGGTGTCACCGCCGAGGAAGCCGTAGTAGCGGTCGAAGCCGCGACCCAGCGGCCAGCGGTCATAGGGTCCTGCGGCGCTGATCTGTTCCGCGGGCGTCAGATGCCATTTGCCGACGCAGAAGGTGGCGTAGCCGTGGGGGAGCAGCATCTCGGACAGGAAACCGTTCTGGAACGGAATCGCGCCGTTCGCACCGGGGTAGCCGGTCGACCCCTCGGTGATGCAGGCCATGGCGTTGGAGTGGTGGTTTCGGCCGGTAAGCATGCACGACCGCGACGGCGAGCACAGTGCGGTGGTGTGCATGTTGGTGTAGCGCAACCCGCCGCTGGCCAATCGATCCAGGTTAGGCGTGTTGATGGGCGACCCGTAGCAGCCGAACTGTCCGTAGCCGGTGTCGTCCAGCACGATGTAGAGGACGTTCGGCGCATCGGGGTTGGAGCGAATCGGGGCAGGCCAGGCCGGCTCCGATTCGCTGACAGTGCGGCCCATCCGCCCGGTGAACGCGGTGCCTGGCTCGTACTCTTTCAGGCTCATCTCGTATTCCCTCGTCGCTGAAGGGTCATCAGGTCTAAGCGCAAACAGCCTACGTGGACGTCAATTCCTGGGAAGTCGTTCGGACAATGAAACGGACGGTCTTTCAACAGACCCGGTGGCACGATCAGGGCGGCGCAGCGACATCCTGTACATCGATGCCGATGCCCGCGAGGCTGCGGGTGATCGTGCCGATTTCGGCGACGAGGACGCGGGCGGCACCGTCGTCGGAGACGATATGTGTTGCGGCGCCGTGCAATTGCTGGTCAGCGATGGCGAGCTGGCCCGTGTCGATGCTCCACGGGGTGGCGGGAGTCGGTGGATCGCCGCGGAGTACTTCGACGTAATCGTCGACGGCAAGCACGAACTCGCGACTCAGCGCCGTGGACGGATGCGGCGGCAAGCTGTGTTCAAGCGACGTACACGAACTGGTGACCGCGTTCAGCGCCGTACGGAACGACCTCAGCCACCGCCTGAGTTCCTTCGACTCGACGCGCGTCGCCCCCGCGGCGGCCTCGAACGCGGAACGGGCCCGCACCGCCCGCTGCCATGCCGCGGAAAGCGTGTCGGAAGGATGGTCTAGATCATGCACGAATGCTTTGATAACTGTTGCAGCGTAGTCGATTTCGGTCTTCAACAGCTCTCCGGCGCGCTGGCGGAGCCGGATCAGCGCGTCGTCGGGGATGACGACGTGGAACAACACCGCAAGAGCACCGCCGATGACGACCGCGAGCAGCAGATCGGCGACCGACGACGAGGTATCCGTGATGTCGAGGAGAAATGCGATCGTCGCGCCGAACGCCGCCGTCACCGCGATGTAGCCGAACCCGGACACCGTGTAGGTGATCCCGAGGAACAGCACTGCGAGAATCGCTGCCGCGAGACCGGTCGGCTGCCACAGCATCGTCAGCGCCGACGCCACGATGACTCCCGCACAGATACCCGCGACCCGGCCGACACAACGCGTGTAGGTGTGCGCGGTCTCCGGTCGCATCACGAGCAACACCGTCAGTGGAATCCAGTAGCCGGCAGGTACATCGGCAAAACGCGCGATCGCGGTTCCGGAGGCGGCCGCCCCGGCGAGGCGGACCGCGTGCCGCGATATCGGCGATGTCAGGTTGAGATGGCCGTGCGCGACGCCGAACGCCGTCTTGAAGGCTGCTATCCAGTCCGAAAGGTGGCGCCTGCCGAACCGCAGCGCGTCGGCCCGGTGCAGTTGGCGGGAAAGACGCTGCGCGACGGGCGCATCCGACGTTTCCACCTCGGCGACCGCGGCGTCCAGGTCCTTGAGCGCATACTCCGCATCCCGGCGCGCCGTTCGGCTCTGCGCCGCGATCGCGGCGAGCATGTCGGCTGCCGCCGTCAACAGGTCGCCGACCGCATCGCTTCCCTCCGACTTACGGCGGAACACCATCAACGTCTTGGCGATCTGTTCCGGCAGCGCGTGCCAGTCACGGTAGGCCGGCGAGCGGCGGCCGGATGGGGTCTCGCTGGTGCTGAACGCCTCCTTGTACTCCAGCAGCTGCGACGAGTCGACCTCCGCCGCCTCCTCGCTGGCGAGCTGCCGAGCGTCGGCACTCAGCGACCTGTACACCTTGGTCAGGGCATCACGCTCGAGCTGCCACCGCCGTGGCGGCCACACCGCGATGAGGGCGGCCTGCGTCAACCCGGCCACGACGGCGAACAAGGCAGCGGCCAGCGCGGCCAGGACAGGCTGCGGGTGCTGGATGACCACCAGCAGACCCGACGCCCCCGCGAGAAGCCCTGCGGCCGCACCGACCGCCCACTGCATACCCGCCGTGAAACACCACAGCGCGACCACGATCACGAAAACGACGCTGTAGCCAGAGGTCAGCCCGCCCACGAAGACCGCGATTCCCAGCTCGACGGACACCGCGAGCACGATCGGAATCCGGCCGAGCGGGCTCTCCTGGAGTGCGATCGCACCGGCGATTGCACCCGCTGCGGCGGTCGAGGTCGCCGCACCCGCGGGACCCCACAACAGCGCGGCCGTCGCCAACACCAGCACGGCGAGAAGGCTTCGGGCCACAGCACCGCTGTCGGGCAGGTGCATTCGCAGACCCAGACCCAGACCCTTGCTCACCCGACCATTCTCACCCCATCGGGGTCGCATTCGGGTCAGGCAGGCAAGTCGACATGCGTCGGCTAGGTTCTCCTGCGTGGAGAAAGTCATCCTCACTCTGAGGGGAGTCGACGCCGACGACGCCTGGTGCGCCAGGCTGCGCGCCAAGGTCGCCGCCGATTTGCTCGACATCGGCCTGCCAGGACTGGCGATCAACGTGCGCGACGCCGAGGTACGTGAGTCACTGATGACGCTGACGACGATGGACCCGCCGGTGGTGGCGTTCGTCGGCCTGTGGACCCAACAGTCCTACGGCAAGCAGGTGCAGGCCGTCACCGCGCTACTGCAGAAGGAGTGCGACGACGTCGCGGCGTACCTCGTCACGGAATCCGTGCCCCTGCCACCGCCGCTGACCGTGCCCGGTCAGCGCACGGCCGGTCTGGCCAACGTCGCCCTGCTTCGCAGGCCCGCCGAGCTCGACGAGTCGACGTGGTTGTCGCGCTGGCACATCGACCACACGCCGGTGGCGATCGAGACCCAGTCGACATTCGGGTACACACAGAACGCGGTCGTGCGCGCGCTGACCCCCGACGCACCGGCGATTTCGGCGATCGTGGAGGAGCTGTTCCCCGCTGAGGCGATCTCCGATCTGCACGCGTTCTTCGGGGCGGCCGACGACGACGATCTGCGCACCCGCATGGAACGGATGATCGCGAGCACGTCGGCCTTCGGGGCGAACGAGAATGTGGATACAGTGCCGACCAGTCGCTTCGTCTACCGAAGCCCGTTCGACGGGGGAAAGCAGAAGGTGAGCAGATGACCACACTCGACGAAGCGGTGTCGCTGTCACGGGGCGAGAGCGGATTGACGGTGGTTTCGACGCTGCGGCGAGACGGCACGATTCAGGCCTCGCTGGTGAACGCAGGCGTGCTTGCGCATCCCGAAAGTGGCGATCCGGTACTGGCGTTCGTCACCTATGGCCGGGTGAAGCTCGCGAACCTGCGGGCCCGGCCCCAGCTTGCGGCGACATTCCGCAACGGGTGGCAGTGGGCGACCGTCGAAGGCGTCGCCGAGCTTGCCGGACCCGACGATCCGCGGCCCTGGCTCACCGGCGATCGGCTGCGGTTGCTGCTGCGCGAGGTGTTCACCGCAGCAGGCGGTACCCATGACGATTGGGACACCTACGACCGCACGATGGCCGAACAGGGGCGCACCGCGGTGCTGGTCGCACCCACCCGGGTGTACAGCAACGGTTGATGCTTACGCTTCTGCGGTGACCCTCCAGATCACCGATACCAACCGCGTACGGACACTCACCCTCGACCGGCCGAATGCGCTCAATGCGTTCAACGAAGCGCTGTACGAGGCGACCGCGCTCGCAATCCGGGAGGCCGCCGAGGACGCCGGGGTCGCTGTCCTGCTTCTGACGGGCAACGGCAGGGCCTTCAGTGCAGGCAACGACCTCAAGGAGATGCAGTCCCGCATCACCGACCCGGCGCTTGCCAACCAGGGCAGCCACTTCACGTCGATGATCGACGCGCTGACCGACTTCCCGAAACCGTTCATCTGTGCCGTCAACGGACTCGGAGTCGGCATCGGCACAACGATTCTCGGTTATGCCGACCTCGTCTTCATGTCGTCGGAGGCGCGGCTGAAGTGTCCGTTCACCAGCCTCGGCGTCGCGCCGGAGGCCGCCTCGTCGTACCTGCTGCCCAAGCTGATCGGTCGTCAGAACGCCACCTGGCTGCTGATGTCCTCGGAGTGGGTATCTGCGCAGGAGGCACTGCAGATGGGATTGGTCTGGAAGGTCTGCGAACCGGACGACCTGTTGCCCGAGGCCCGTCGGCACGCCGAAATTCTTGCCGCCAGACCTATTCCGAGCCTGATCGCGGTCAAGCAGACGATCGCGGAGCCGTCCAGGCCGGGGATCAAGGCTGCCACCGAACGCGAGAACGCCCAATTCGCGGAACTGATGGGCGCTGCCGCCAATGCCGATGCGCTCGCCGCATTCACCGACAAGCGGGGGAGGACCGGCGCCTAGCGGCTCGCCGCTGAAGCCGAATTAGCGGCTCGCCGCTGAAGCCGAATTAGCGGCTCGCCGCTGAAGAAGCGCCGTTGTTCGCGAAGTGCGCTTCGATGATCGCCCGCACGGTGCGCTTGCACCGTCCGCAGTCGGAACCTGCCCCGCACGCAGCCGCCACTTCCTTCGATGTCGAGGCACCCTTGGAGATGCACTCGCTCACCACGTGGCTGGTGGCTCCCGTACAGAGGCAGACAAACATTTATCGCCCCATCAGTTCTTACTGCCGATGCTCATGAGATGGGCGAAGGTGCCGACGAACTGCGTCGGATAGGCGCCGAGCCCGGCATTTGTCATCCACTCCGCCGCGGCGTCGGGGTGATCGATCCACTGCCGAGCGCTGATCTCGTTGTCGATCTCCTGCAGGATCATCACTTCCTGCCCGTCGTCGAGCGCGCGGTAGACCCAGATCTTGCGCACCCCTCCGCGCTCGAACCGATCCAGTCCGTCGTGAACCTTTTCCATCAGCGCCGACACATCGTCGACCGATGACATGACGCCGACCACTATCCGACCGACGTGCTCTTCCGACGAGGGCGCGTCGAGGTCGATCTTCTCGACCACCTGGCCCCCGAATATCGGCGGGATGTCATCGAGCCCGGCGATATCGAACCACTCGAACAACCCAGGGGAGCGGATCACGTCACGAATCGAGCGGGCATGCCGAATTCCGATCGTCACGAGCACTCTGCCCGGTTCCCAAATCGACGTATAAAGAACGACATGATGCGCACCGATTGATGCCAGATTGTCGTGACGACGTTTCAGCCAATTCCACATTACTTCGACATCGTCGACACGAAAGTCGCAGGCGAGAATCAGTGAGTGCAACTTGCTCTCACCCATTGGTTTCCTTCGTTCCGCTGCGCTCGCGATCATGTTAGCGCAGTCTAACCTTACTTAGGGCAGGCAGTCCACCAGCCCGGGGCTGTTCTTAGCTTAGGCAGACCATCCGCCTGGTTCCATCTTCATCCCGCCGGCCGAAGTTCGTTGGCGCAAAGCATGAAACACGCCCCACAGCCTGCAGAAGTTGGTCCGATCGAGTGCTTACGTGCACTAGATTGGAACCTGTCAACACAGCCCATCGACCTGACGACGCGCACGGCGCTAAGGAGCCAGCATGCAAGGGGACCCCGACGTCCTGAAATTGCTCAATGAGCAATTGACGAGCGAATTGACAGCCATTAACCAATATTTCCTGCACGCCAAAATGCAGGAAAATTGGGGATTCACCGAATTGGCTTCCCATACGCGCGCGGAGTCCTTTGATGAAATGCGGCATGCCGAGACCATCACGGATCGCATATTGTTGCTCGACGGGCTTCCCAACTATCAGCGGCTCTTCTCTCTGAGGGTCGGCCAGACCGTCAAGGAGCAGTTCGAGGCCGACCTCGCCATCGAGTACGAGGTGGTTGGCAGGCTGAGGCCGGGCATCATCATGTGCCGCGAGAAGGAAGACGCGACCAGCGCCAACATCTTCGAGGCGATCCTGGCCGATGAGGAAAACCACATCGACTACCTCGAAACGCAGCTCGAGCTGATGAACAAGCTCGGCGAGGAGCTCTACCTCGCCCAATGTGTGTCGAGGCCGCCCGGTAGCACTGCCGGCTAGGCTCCGCCGACGAGCGCGTTTCGTCGTCGACCGCTCGGTTAACCCTGCCTCCGGACCACCGTAACTTTTGTAGCCTATCTAACGATATGGCTTGAGGAACGGTCGTCTCCGACGGAAGGCAGGTATGACGAGTCAGGCATCGACGACTGCTGTCTCGGACCCCGAGTCGAGCAGCGCGGGCATCAGCATTCATCGCCGCAACTTCATTTTCGTTGCGGTACTGCTCGGCATGCTGCTTGCCGCTCTCGACCAGACCATCGTGGCCACCGCCCTGCCGACTGTCGTCGCCGACCTCGGCGGAGCGGGCCACCAATCCTGGGTGGTCACCAGTTATCTGCTGGCATCGACGATCGCCACCGCGATCGTCGGCAAGCTCGGCGACCTCTTCGGCCGCAAAGCCGTCTTTCAAGTCTCGGTGGTGTTCTTCCTCGCCGGATCGGTGCTGTGCGGCCTGAGCGGTTCGATGGCCATGCTGGTTGCGGCACGGGCGCTGCAAGGCATCGGCGGCGGCGCGATCATGGTGACGGCAATGGCCGTCATCGGCGAGGTCATCCCGATGCGCGAGCGCGGTCGCTACCAAGGCGCGCTGGGCGCGGTATTCGGCGTCACCACCGTGATCGGGCCCCTGCTCGGCGGATTCTTCACCGACCACCTCACCTGGCGGTGGGCCTTCTGGATCAACATCCCCGTCGCTGTCGTGGTGCTGCTGGTCGGCGCCGCGGCCATCCCCTCGCTGGCGAAGGCGACCAAGCCGGTCATCGACTACGCAGGCATCCTGTTCGTCGGCCTCGGTGCCTCCGGACTGACGCTGGCCACGAGTTGGGGCGGCGGCGAGTATGCGTGGGGATCGCCGGTGATCATCGGCCTGTTTGTGGCGTCGACCGCGGCACTCGTGTTGTTCGTCTGGGTGGAATCCCGTGCAGCGGAGCCGATCCTGCCCATGCGGCTGTTCACCAGCCCGGTATTCACCGTCTGCTGCATCCTCGGCTTCATCGTCGGCTTCGCGATGCTCGGAGCGCTGACCTTCCTGCCGACGTTCATGCAGTTCGTCGACGGCGTCTCAGCGACCACCTCGGGCCTGCGCACGTTGCCGATGGTGGCAGGCATGCTGATCACCTCGATCGGCAGCGGCAACATCGTCGGGCGTACCGGCAGATACAAGGCATTTCCCGTCGCAGGCACCGCGATCATGGCGGTGGGTTTCCTGCTTCTCTCGATGATGGACGCCGCCACACCGACGTGGCAGCAGTCGGTGTACCTGTTCGTGCTCGGCTCGGGGATCGGGCTGTGCATGCAGGTGCTCGTGCTCGTCGTACAGAACACCGCGAACTTCGAAGATCTCGGTGTGTCGACATCGGGAGTGACGTTCTTCCGCACGATCGGAAGTTCATTCGGGGCAGCGATTTTCGGCTCGCTATTCGCCAACTTCCTGGCCAGCCGAATAGGACCCGCGCTGGCCGCCGGCGGCGCGCCGCCGCGCGCGGCCGAGTCGCCGCAGGCACTGCACGCGCTGTCAGCGCAGGCGGCAGCGCCGATCGTGGACGCCTACGCCGACTCACTTGGGACGGTGTTCCTGTGCGCAGTCCCGGTCGCGGTCATCGGCTTCGTCGTATCGCTGTTCCTCAAAGAGATCCCGCTGCGCGAGATGGAAGCGGTCTCGGCGGCCGACCTCGGCGAGGGATTCGGAATGCCCACCACCGAGTCATCGGACAAGATCCTCGAGGTGGCGATCGGCCGCCTGATGCGGCACACGCCCGATATCCGGTTGCGCAGCATCGCCGGGCAGGCGGGCTGCGAATCCGACATCGCCATGTTATGGGCGCTGATTCAGATCTACCGGCAGAGTCAGGTGTTCGGATCGGCGCGGTTGACCGACATCGCCGAGCGCCTTCGAGTGCCAAGCGAGGTCATCGAGTCGACGTTCGACCGACTCGTCGGGAGCGGCTATGCGCTGCGCACGGGCGACCAACTGTGGCTCACCCAGGCAGGCGCGGGCCAAGTCGACTGCGCCTCGACTGCACTCGTGAACCGGATCGTCGACCGCCTCGCGGCATCGCCGACCTTCGAGGGCAGACCGGACCGCGAACAGGTCGAGGTCGCTTTGGAGAGGATCGCCCATCGCCTGCTTGTTCAGCGCGACTGGGACGACGACCGGATGGTGGCCGCCAAGTGATCTAGCTGCGACGACACCCTGTTTTCTAGAACGTGTTCCAATTTTTCCGGCATCAGCGTACGATTTTCTTCCATGAGCCGCATTGGAGACTTCGCCGACGATGACGCCGCCGCCTGGGCCGTTAAATCGCCCGATATCGGGGGCGGAATGGCCGGCTACGTCAACGCGGTCTACAACAAGAACCGGCTGCCGATGCGGGTTCGCGAGCTGGCCCGGATGGTCATCGCGCTCGACAACGAATGCGTGGTGTGCCAGAACACCCGCGACTCCGACGGCATCGCGGCAGGCGTCGACGAGGACCTCTACGACCACGCGGCCGGATGGCGGACATGGCCCGGATACAGCGACCAGGAACGGATCGCGGCCGAGTTCGCGGAACGGTTCGCCAGCGACCACACCGGCCTGCGCGACGACGAGGACTTCTGGGACCGCGCGCGCGAGCATTTCAGCGACGAGTTGATGACCGACCTCGCGCTGTCCTGTGCGATGTGGCTGGGCATGGGCAGGATGCTGCGCACGCTCGACATCGGCCAGAGCTGCAAGATCACGCTGTAGGTCTCGTGTCCGTGCGCGACGGCGCACAATGGCTCCTGTGACATCACGGGCAGCCAAACCTCTCGCCGCAGCGGCCATCGCCCAGCTCGAATCCGACGGGGTGGCCACCCTCATCGGCACCGTCGTCAACGCCGCGGGTCTGACACAGGCGAAAACCATTCCGCTGCGGCGCATGGGGGCGTTCGCCGATCCCGGTTTGGGAGCCAGCCCGGTCTGGCACGTTTTCACCATCGACCAGACCGGCATCGCATCCGGCGACGCCCTCGGTGTCGTCGGCGATCAGCGAATCAGGATCGACCTCGGCGCGCTCCGGATCCTCGGCGACGGATTGGCCTGGGCGCCAGGCGCCTTCTTCGATCAGGACGGTCAGCCGGACCCGTACTGCAGTCGCGGCACGCTGTCACGCGTCGAGGGGAGACTCGCCGACGCGGGGATCGACGCGCTGGTGGGTCACGAGATGGAGTTCGTTCTCGTCGGGCCCGACGGGAGCCGACTGCCCGCCCACCTCTGGGCGCAGTACGGACTCGCCGGAGTGCTCGAATTCGAGGGGTTCGTACGTGACGTGACCGATGCCGCAACCAGTTCGGGGGTTTCCATCGAGCAGTTCCACCCCGAGTACGGCGTGAACCAGTTCGAGATCTCGCTGACCCCGCAGACTCCGACTGCCGCCGCGGATCAGCTGTCGTTGATGCGGATCATCGTCGGCAGGGTGGCACGACGGTACGACATGAGGGTCAGCCTGTCGCCGGTGCCGTTCGCAGGCAGTGTGGGCTCGGGTGCACACCAACACTTCTCGCTGAAGAAGGCGGATCGGCCGCTGTTCTCCGGCGGCACCGGCGCACGCGGTATGACACCGGAAGGGGAGTCGGCGGTCGCCGGTTTGGTGGCGGGTCTCGCCGACGCGGAAGCTGTTCTCTGCGGATCAATCCTCTCCGGACTGCGGATCCAGCCAGGGCACTGGTCGGGCGCCTACGTGTGTTGGGGCACCGAAAACCGGGAAGCCGCAGTGCGATTCCTCGTCGGTGGAAGCAGCAACCCGCACGGCGCCAATGTCGAGGTGAAGGTGGTCGACCCGTCGGCCAACCCGTACTTCGCCACGGCAGCGATCCTCGGGCTCGCGCTCGACGGCATCGAGCAGGAGCTCGCTCTCCCGGCTGAGGCCACCGTCGACCCGTCGTCGCTGAGCGCCGAGCAGCGCGCGGACGCCGGCATCGCGGTGCTACCGACCAGCCAGGCCGAGGCACTCGACGCGCTCGACGGCTCCTCCCGGATGCGGGGCATCCTCGGAGAGCAGGCAGTCGATGCGATCCTGGCGGTGCGCCGGTACGAGCAGGAGAACTTCGGTGAACTCGGCGACGACGAGCTCGCCGAGAAGTTCCGGATGGCCTGGAGCGTGTGAAGGAGTGCGTGAAAGGCGCCGTCAGACAAGACCGGTGGCGTCGAAGATCCATGACATGTCGGCGGTTGCGAAGTCTTCCAACCAGCTGGGCGGTGCGTGGCTGGTCAGCCCCGACATGTCCCAGTAATCCTTCCACAGCGTGATCTTGCCGTGCTCGACGCGATGCACGGTGACGAACTGCAGGACAGCGGATTCCCCTGTATTCCAATGCCATTCCTCGTGATGTTCGTACATCACGTCGGCGTCGTTGACGACCATCAGACCCGCGAAGTTCTCATAGGACTTCAGCGGCGCGATCCCGATCTCGAGCCGCTTGACGATGTCGTCCGGACCGCGGGCCGCCGCCGCAGGCCCGACGGGCACGTCGAGGTAGATGCAGTCGTCGGACAGGTAGGTCTTGAGTGACTCCCAGTCCCGGTCCGACAGCGCCTTCCACATGTCCAGGACGATCCTCTCAACGGACACTGGCCAGCTCCATATCGTCGTGCTTCTGCGCAGGCACATCCTCGGTGGCCCGCAGAAATCGGCCGGTGCGCTCCCTGCCGACGATGTCGGTCAGTGAGCCGTCGGCGAAAACCGCACGCCCGCCGACGAATACGGCCGACACGGTGTCGTCGTTACGGTTGACCATCCGCGACAGCCCGCCGTACTGCTCGACCCGGTCTTCGGCATAGTCCTCGAGCGTCGCATCGAGCCGCTCGGGATCGACGATCACCAGATCGGCGCGATCACCGATCCGGAGGTGGCCCGCATCGATGCGGTACCAGTCGGCGAGCTCGCCGGTCAGCCGGTGCACAGCCTGTTCAACCGACATGAACGGTTGCCCGGCACGTTCGGCGTCTCGCACATGGCGCAGCAGCCGCAGCCCCATGTTGTAGAACGCCATGTTGCGAAGGTGCGCACCGGCGTCCGAGAAGCCCATCTGCACACCGTCATCCCGCGCAAGCTTCTTCAGCACGTCGGGTCGGTGGTTGGAGATCGTGGTGTGCCACCGCAGCGCTCTGCCGTGCTCGAGCACCAGGTCGAGGAAGGCGTCGACCGGATGCAGACCGCCTCTGTCCACGCCGACCTGCCCGAACGATTTGCCCATCACCGAGGTGTCCGGGCAATCGACGATCTCCGCATCGAAGAAGTCGCGATGCCACACGCGCACGCCGAACTTGCTCTCGTACTGCTTGCGGAACTGACGCCGGTATGACTCGTCGCGCATCATCGCGTTTCGTTCCACTTCGTCGCGCAGATGCAGCGCTGCGGCGCCCGCGCCGAACTCCTCGAAGATGACCAGGTCGATTCCGTCGGCGTACACCTCGAACGGCACAGGAAGGTGCTGCCAGCGGAAGTCGCCGCCGAGCCGGTTGACGAGCCTCGCCGCCGGGCCCATACCCAACACCGCAAACGGGTTGGCCTTCACATCGGCGGCCGACAACAGGCTGGTCTTCAACGGGTTTCGGAGAATCCCGAGCGATTGAGCGAGCTGCGAACCGAGGTTGAACGGGTTGCCGATATCAGGTCCGGCTTGCAACACCCGGCCCGCACGGCGTAGTAACGACTTCAGCCTGCGCAGTTCATTGGGTTTGGCATAGGTCGACGGAAGTGTCCGTGATCGGCAGATATCGCCGTCGAGCTTGTCGAAAAGCAGTTGCTGAGAAGACATTCCGACGAAGCCCGCCGTCAGCGCCTCCGACAGCATCTGCTCCATCTGCGCCTGCTCGGCCCGTGTCGGACGTTCCCGCTTCCGCGTAGAACGATCCAGACCCATCACAGCTGCACGCATATCCGAGTGCCCGATGAAGGCGGCGACGTTCGGACCGAGCGCACGCTTCTCAAGTGCCTGGATGTACTCCTCGCCGTTGGACCACGTCTTGTTGTCGTCGACGGCGGCGATGACGTGATCGCGCGGGATCGCCTCGACGCGACCGAAAATGTCGCCGGCATCGGCACCGTCGACGTAGACCGTGGACAGCGAGCACGATCCGAGCATCACCGTGGTCACACCGTGGCGCAACGATTCCGAAAGCGACGGACCGTTGAGCACCTCGACGTCGTAATGCGTGTGGATGTCGAGCATGCCGGGCAGCACCCACTTGTCCGACGCATCCATCACGGTCGGACATCCCGCCTCGTCCAGGTGGTCCGGTGTCACCGCGGCGACCCGTCCGTCACGTATGCCGAGATTCCGGACCACGGCCGGGGCGCCGGTGCCGTCGAACCAGCGGCCGTTTCGAATGATCACGTCGAAAGTCACCCAGCCATAGAACAGGCCACAACATCGAGGTGTCAATGAAAATGGTGAACAGATTTCAAAATTTGTCTACTCAGTGGTTCTCACGGCACTGACCAGGGATTTGGTCACGTCCAGCCGTCGGGTTGCCGGCCGTCGATATCGGTGAAGCCGTATTCATGCGCCAGGTCGGCCGACGTCACCGACCGCTGATTCCACCGCGCACGGTCGTCATCCGCCGCGATTGCAGCGACACCACGGCCGACGAAGCGCGGAGACTCCGACTCGGCGAACGGCGGCGGCGCGGTGGGTAATCCGTCATCGCGGTCCGGATCGAGCGCTGTGCGCCAGTTGGCCTCGGTGACGCCCCAGTTGTCGAGCATCATCTCCGAGCGCAGCCAACCCGGCGTCACGGCGACGGCGGTCGCACCGTAGGTCGCCAGCTCGTGGCCGTGTGCGAATGCTAGGCGGTTCACGGCGGTCTTGGCCAGGTCGTAGAAGACCGAGAGCCGGAAGTTCTCGTCGTTGTACTCGCGCGTTCCGTCAGTCACCTCGACAAGCAGCCCGCCGGGATGCTCGATCAGCAACGGATGCAGGCAGTGCGACGTGATCAGGTGAGTGTCGATGCCCAATCGCAGAATCCGCAGGCCGTCGTCGAGGTCGTGTTCCCAGATCGGTCTGTTCCACGTGGGCGGTGGGCCCTTGAGCACCTCCGCGCCCCAGATGTCGTTGACCAGGATGTCGATGCGGCCATAGTCGCCGCGGATCCGGTGCGCCAGCGCGCGCACCTCGTCCGCCTCGAGATGGTCCACCTGGATGGCGAGGCCCTCTCCGCCGAGTTCGTCGACGAGCGCGGCGGTCTCCTCGATGGTCTCCGGACGGTCGTAGTCGGAAACCTTGCCACCCGAGACGGAGCTGCGACCGGTGCACACCACGGTCGCGCCGGCTTCGCCGAGGGCCGCGGCGATGCCGCGGCCCGCGCCGCGCGTCGCGCCAGCGACGACAGCGACGCGCCCACTCAGGGATCGAGCCGGTCTCGCGTCCATAACTGAGTATTGCCCGAAAACGGAAGCGTCTACCCGACTTCAGCGTTCAGGCGCATACTCGCGAAGGTGACACCACTGCAGCGCTACATCGCCGAAGAAATCGCGACCGACCATGTCGACGGGCTGATGTCCAGACGGGAGGCGCTGCGCAGGCTGGCACTGCTCGGAGTGGGTACCGCGACGGCGACAGCGCTGATCGCCGCGTGCGGTGAGAACAAGAAGCCCAACACGGACGCATCCGCCACTTCGACGGCCGAGGTGACGTCGAGCGAGTCCACTGCGGCAAGCGCACCGCCGCCGGGGTCCGATAAGGCGCTACCCACCACACCGATCACCTGGCAGGGCCCGCAGGGTGAGCTTCAGGCGGCGTGGGCCGAAGCGCCGAACGCCCGTGGGGGTGTGCTCGTCATCCATGAGAACAAGGGTCTCAACGACTGGACCCGCTCGGTGGCAGGCCGCTTCGCCGGGATCGGCTACTCCGCGCTTGCCATCGACCTGCTCTCGGGTCAGGGAGGTACCGGTAAGTTCGCCGATCCGGCCGAGGCCACGGCTGCGCTCGGCAACATAGGAAACGAGCAGTTCGTGGCCGACCTCAAGTCGGGTATCGGCGAATTGCAGCGGCGGGTGCCTGACAAGAAGGTCGCCGCGGTCGGCTTCTGCATGGGCGGGGGACTGGTGTGGCGACTCCTGGCCGCCGGTTCGCCGGAGCTGGCGGCGGCTGTCCCGTTCTACGGCCCGGCCCCCGACAACCCCGACTTCGCGGGCTCCAAGGACGTTGCGGTGCTTGGCTTCTACGGTTCGCTCGATGACCGCGTGAACAAGACCGAGCCCGCCGCCAAAGCGGCGCTTGAGAAGGCCGGTATGGTGCACGAGCTGGTCACCGAACCTGACGCCAACCATGCGTTCTTCAACGACACGAACGCCGAACGCTACAACGCGACGGCTGCCGCGGATGCGTGGCGCCGGGTCCAGGATTGGCTGAGCCGCTACGTGGTCTGACGTCATGTGAGGCGTTGTTCACGATGCGTTAAGACACCTGTCGTAGCAGCGTCGACGGCGGCACAGAAGTGCCGGTTCTCATTCAGGCATGCGTGTAATTCAGGTCGCCAATTTCTACGGGCCCCGCTCGGGCGGCCTGCGAACTGCGGTCGACCGCCTCGGCGCCGAGTACTCGGCGGCCGGCCACGAAGTCTTCCTTGTCGTACCCGGTCAGCACCCCGAAACTGTCGGATTGCAATCCGGCGTCACACGGATTTCGCTACCCGCAAGGCTGATTCCGTTCACCGGCGGCTACCGCGCTGTGCTACCCAAGCCGGTGATGGCACTGCTGCAAGGACTGGCGCCCGACGCCATCGAGGTATCCGACCGGCTGACGCTGCGATCGCTAGGACGGTGGGGTCGCCAACACGACATCGCCACCGTGATGATCTCGCACGAGCGCCTCGACCGGCTTGTGGGACAGGTACTTCCGCGTCGTGTCGCGCGCAGCGTCGCGGATTACGCCAACCGCCACACGGCCGCCGACTACGACGCCGTGGTCTGCACGACGGCGTTCGCCCGTGCGGAGTTCGACCGCATTCACGCCCCGAATGTGGTGACCGTGCCGCTCGGTGTCGACCTCGACCAGTTTCACCCCTGCCGCCATTCCGCGTCGGTCAGACAGCGGTGGGCGCGCCGCAACCAACTTCTCCTGGTGCACTGCGGTCGGCTGTCGGTGGAGAAGCATGCGCACAGGAGCATCGACACCGTCAGCGCACTGCGTCATTCCGGAGTCGACGCGCGACTCGTCGTTATCGGCGAGGGACCGATGCGTGCACGACTCGAGCGCCAGGCCGCCCGGTTGCCTGTCGACTTCACCGGATACATCGCCTGCCGCGACACGGTCGCGACCATCCTGGCGTCAGCCGATGTGGCGCTGGCGCCGGGGCCGCACGAGACCTTCGGGCTTGCGGCATTGGAAGCGCTGGCCTGCGGCACTCCTGCGGTGGTGTCTCGGACCTCGGCGCTGGCCGAGATCGTCAGCACCGACAGTGGCGCGACGGCCGACAACGATCCGCTGGCGATCGCGCACGCGGTCTCCTCGGTCATCAGCAGGCCGGAAGCGTTGCGGCGCTTCAATGCGCGCAGACGGGCCGAACAGTTCTCGTGGCCGCGCGCCGCGAAAGGGATGCTCGGGGCGATGGCGCGGCATAGGCGGTCACTCCGTCGAGGCGTTACGTTTGCCGAATGACGGATGCGCTGAGCGGTCCAGTCGACGCTGAGCGGTCGAACACGTTGTGGTTCGCCGTGCTGCTGACGTTGACCAACGGCTTCCTCGACGCGCACACCTACATCGCCCGGGGACATGTGTTCGCCAATGTGCAGACCGCGAACGTGATCTTCTCGGCAATCGATGTATCCGAACGGCAATTCACCGCGGCTCTGGCGCACGTGTGGCCACTGTTGGCGTTCATCTCGGGCATGCTGCTGGCGTCCCACATCAAATCGGGCCGCGTCGAGCAGGTGGTGCCGCACTCGCTGCGCTGGACCATCGCGATCCAGGCGGCAGTGCTCGCCGCCATCGGGTTCGTGCCCTCGTCGGTGGACCACAACTTCGTCACCGTGCCGATCTCGTTTCTCGCCGCGGTGCAGATCGGTCTGTTCCGCAAGATAGGAGACCTGGCGTACCTGCCCGTCGCCACCACCGGCAACCTGATGCGCTTCATGGAGTCGGCCTACGACGGGCTGGTGGAGAAACGTGCAGATGCGCGCCGCGCCGTCGTTGTCTACGGCACGTTGATCGTGGCGTTCGCAGGCGGCGCGCTCTGCGGCGCATTCGGCACGGGCGCCTGGGGCGTGCACGCGATCTGGCTGCCCGCGGGCTTCCTGGCAGTCACGCTGTGCCTGTTCCTCGTCGAACAGCGCGAGTGGATGCGGTGACGCCGATCCCGTTCCCACTGAACCGCGGCGGCCCCTCGCTCGTGTCCGAGGTAGGTCGAGAAAGTTAGGGGTCTGGGTTGAAGAAGATCAGCACGTTCATATCGGCAATGGCTGTCATCGCGGCGCTCGTGACGGGATGTGGCGGATCGAGCAGTACGGGCGAGTACGCGGCGTCCGCGACGGCGACCGCGAGCGAGGAGAGTCAGACCGCAGCCGCGGGCCCGACGCTCACCATCGCGAATATGGCGTTCGGCAAGCCGCTCACCGTCGCGCCCGGCACCGAGATCACCATCGTCAACAACGACACGGTGGAGCATTCGGTCACATCGCAGACCGAGGGTGCATTCGATGTCCACGTCGACGGCGGTAAGAGCAAAACGCTCACTGCCCCCACCGAGCCGGGCCAGTACCAGTTCCACTGCGTCTATCACCCGACGATGAAAGGCACGCTGATAGTCCAATAGCGGCGTTTAACCCTGGTCGACGTAGGGCATCCACCTGCGATGGCCGACACGCCCGCGGTGCTGTTCGATATGGACGGCACCCTCGTCGACTCGAATTATCTGCACGTGTACGCCTGGTGCCGGGCGTTCGACGAGGCGGGTATCGCGGTCGAGGCGTGGCGGACTCATCGTTCCATCGGCATGGACGGTGCCCGGTTGCTCGAATCGTTGTCCGGCGACGCCGACGAAGACGCCAAGCAGCGGGCGAAGGATCTGCACCTGCAATACCTGAAAGAGGCGGCGCCGCTTCTGCGACCTCTGCCCGGTGCACGCGAACTTCTCGAGCGGGTCCGCTCGCTCGGCCTGCAGGTCGTACTGGCCAGCTCGGCGAGCGAAGAAGAGTTGTCGATGACCCGCGGCGTACTCGACTGCGACGACCTCGTCTCAGCCGCCACGTCGTCCAGGGACGTCGAGGTCGCCAAGCCGAACCCGTCCATCATCGACGTCGCGCTTGACCGCGCAGGCGTCGATGCCGATCACGCCGTCTATGTCGGCGACGCGGTGTGGGACATGATCGCATGCGGTCGTACCGGTGTGGCCGCCATCGGGCTCCTCAGTGGCGGAGTATCAGGGGCAGAGCTCGAAAAGTCCGGCGCCGAAGCCGTATTCGACAATCCGCGCGATCTGTGTACCTGCATCGAAGCCACCACGATTTCCGCGCTGAGGGGCTAGCGGGGCGTCCACGCCACGGGTAACCGTTTGATGCCGTGGATGAACGCCGAATGCAGCCGATCGGGTTCCTCGGTAGCGGTGAGGTCGGGCAACTGCCGGTGGAGTTCCTCGAACGCGACGGTGATCTCGCGGCGGGCCAAGTTGGCGCCAAGGCAGAAGTGCGCGCCTCCGCCGCCGAAACCAACGTGTGCATTCGGGTGGCGCCGCACGTCGAACATCCACGGGTCGGTGAACTTCGACTCGTCGCGGTTGGCCGACCCGTACCAGAGCGTGAGCTTGTCGCCCGCAGCCATTTGCACGCCACCCAGTTCGACGTCCCTGATGGCCGTGCGCCGCATATAGGCCACCGGCGATGCCCAGCGCACGATCTCCTCGACCGCCGTCGGCGCGACCCTGTCGTAGTCGTTCCACCAGATTTCGCGCTGCTCCGGGTAGCGGCTCAACGCCAGCACGCCGTGGCTGATCGCATTGCGAGTGGTCTCGTTGCCTGCGACCACCAACAGGATGAAAAAGGAAGCCACCTCGGCAGAGGTGAGCCGCTCACCGTCGAGTTCGGCCTGCACCAGGCTCGTGGTCAGATCGTCGCCGGGTGAGCCCCTCCGGTCGTCGGCAAGCGCTGTGGCGTACGCGCCGATGTCCACCGCGACCTGGTAGAACTCGTCGAAATCCGTGGCGATGTCGGGATCGCCGAAACCGAGAATGACGTTGGTCCAGTGGAAAACTCGCTCGTGGTCGGGTTCGGGAATGCCCATCAGGTCACAGATGATCTGCAGGGGCAGGGGACCGGCGAGATCGGAGACGATCTCGCCCCTGCCATCGGGATGATCCCTCAACATCGCGGCGACAAGGCGGCGGGCCCGGTCGCGCACCGAATCCTCGAGTAGCGCCAACACACGGGGGGTGAACGCGCTGCGGACGATGTTGCGCAGTCTGGTGTGCCGCGGATCGTCCATCGCGATCATCGACCCGAAGTACTCGGCCAACTCGGGGGTCTGGTCGCCGATGGTGATCCCACCTGCGGAGCTGAAGATCTCGGGGTGCCTGCTGACGTAGAACACGTCGTCATGGCGGGTCAATGCCCAGTGGCCTGCGCAGGGGGTGAACTCCTCGCCGACGAACGACTCGTGGAAGGTCACCGGCGCCTCACGGCGGAGCGTGGCGAAGGTGCCGTCGCGGATGTCGTCGTCGAGTCCCCAGAAATCCCACGACGAGAGGTCGATCTCCGACAACGGAATCTCGGGAGGAACGGCGCCGTTCACCCGGGTCGCGATACCCACGTCGCGAGTCTACGGGTGAGCTTCGTGGCCGGGCCTGCCCTTGGTCCGTCTCTTCTCTTTCATCTCGGCCTCGAACACGTGGCGCGCGCCTTGCTGCAACTCCTCGCGGAGCGATCGCTCATGTTCGCGGAAGACCGACCAGTAGACATCGTCGAACTCCTCGACCACCTGGAACGTCCATCGCCCATAGAGCACGTTGCGTCCGACCAGATCGGTCTCCAACCGTTCGGCGGCGGCCTCGTGCCCGGCGGCGCGCAGCTTGCCACACGCGTCCCCGAGAAGCAGGTCGGCGTGCCCGATGAGCTGATGAAACGAGTAGAGATGGCCGCGGGCACGCTCGACGTACTCCAGTGCCTCCGACACCGAACCGACCGCCTCGACGGTATTCGCTGGCTCGCTCACCCAGTCGAGATACCCGGCTTCGCCCGGCGGCAATCGCCTGCGCCCGCCGAGCCGCGCGTGGTAGCACTTCAGTCGTGCGAAACACACATGCCGGACAACCCTTTACGACGCCGGACGAGGAGATCGCCGAAGCGCTGCAGGACGTCAGCATTCCCACGCTGATGCTGTCGCTGGTGCACATGTCCGGCGACGCCGAGTTGATCCGCGGCGACCTGAAGCCAGCCGGGCTGTTCCTGAACGAGGTACAGGGATACATGTCCGAGGAGGACAAGGCCGCCGTCCGCAAGATCGCGCTGGACGTCATCGCCGACTACCGCGATCGTGGCTGCCCGGAACCCGAACCGGTCGGCGCCGAGCTGCTTCGCGAAATGATGCAGTGGCTGGTGTGCGAACCGGTGCCCGAGGAGTACGTGCCGATGCTTCTCGAGGAGATGGAACTCGACGGTCGCGACGCGCGGCTCGTTCCCTCAGCGGGCAGGGCCGACGATTTTCCGGTCGTCGTCATTGGTTGCGGTGAGTCGGGACTGCTGGCGGGTATCCGGCTGAAGGAGGCCGGTATCCCGTTCACCATCGTCGAGAAGAACGCAGGCGTCGGCGGCACCTGGTACCAGAACACCTATCCGGGCGCGCGGGTCGACGTACCGAACCACTTCTACTGCTACAGCTTCGAGCCGACCGATCAGTGGACGCACTTCTTCGCCGAACAGCCAGAACTGCAAGCGTATTTCGAGCAGGTGATGGACAAGCACGACGTCCGCCGCCATGTGCAATGGGAGACCGAGGTCACCGATGCTTCCTGGAACGACGACACCGCGACATGGGCAGTTCGCACCCGCGACCGCAGCGGCACGACGGCAGAACTGTCGGCGCGCGCGGTGATCACCGCGGTGGGCCAGCTCGACCGGGCGCACACCCCGGAGATTGCTGGCCGGCAGGACTTCGCCGGACCGACATTTCACTCGAGCGCCTGGGATCACTCCGTTGACCTTCGGGGCAAGCGGGTCGCCATGATCGGTGCGGGTGCCAGCGGCTTTCAGATCGCACCGACGATCGCGCCGGATGTTAAGCAGCTCACGGTATTTCAGCGCACGGCGCAGTGGATGTTCCCCAACCCGAGCTACCACGACGAAGTCGGACCCGGGGTGCAGTGGGCACTGAAGCATCTGCCGTTCTACGGCCGCTGGTATCGCTTTCTGCTGTTCTGGCCGTGGTGCGACAAGGGGCTCGACGTCGCGCGCGTCGACCCGGACTTCCCGGATCAGCAGAAGGCGATCAACGAGATCAGCGAGGTCACCCGGATCATGTTCACCGACTGGATCATCAGCCAGGTCGGCGATGATCTCAACCTGCAGGCGAAGGTGGTGCCGGACTATCCGGCGACCGGCAAGCGCACGCTTCAGGACAACGGAAGCTGGCTGAAGACGCTGACGCGCGAAAACGTCGACCTGGTCAGGACCGGGATCGATCACATCGAGCCGGACGCAGTCGTCACCGAGGACGGCAGCGGGTACCCCGCCGACGTCATCGTGTACGCCACCGGGTTCGAGCACACCAAGCTGTTGTGGCCCATGACAATTCGCGGCCGAAACGGTGAAGTCCTCAGTGAGCGATGGGGTGAGCGACCGTCGGCCTATCTGGGCATCACGATCCCCGACTACCCGAACTTCTTCTGCATGAACGGCCCCGGCACCTGGCTGGCCAGCGGCGGCAGCCTGATCTTCCACTCCGAGTGCCAGATGCGTTACATCACACAGTGTCTGGAACTGCTCATCGCAGGCGGGCACACGACGATGGAACCGACCGTCGAGAAGACGACGGACTGGCACGAACGCAGCCAGGCCGAGATGCGCACGATGGTGTGGTCACAACCCACGATCAAGCACTCGTATTTCAAGAACAGCTTCGGCGAGGTGCACACGCTGAGCCCATGGCGCCTCGTCGACTACTGGACGTGGACCCGCGCAGTAGATCGCGACGATTACGAAATTCGTTAAGTCAGCCGCGCGAGCAGACGCGAAAACCCCCTAAATCGCGCTAAATTAGGGGTTTTCACGTCTGCTCGCGGGTCAGAGGTTAGCTCAGTTCCCAACTCATGTTCTTGGCGAACGTGCGCGCATCGTCGGAGATCGTGCCGAGTTCGTGGCTGCGCTGGATGTACTGCTGAATCATCAACATGAAGTTCATCGGGTTGTAGGCGTCTTCCTCAAAGCTCCACTTGCCGTCGCCCGCGTAGTGGAGCACGGTGATCACCCCCGCCCCGTGCACACTGCCGTCGCCGGGATCCCTCATGGTGTTGATGTTCTTGAAGATGACCCAGCCCTTGTCGGCGTCGATCGAGTACCACTCCACCGGGTAGGTCGGCATCTCACTGCCGGGGAAGGTGTTCATCGTCGAAACGATCCACTCGCGGATGTTCTCGCGGCCTTCCATGTTGCCCAAGGCGTGCTCGATGTACTTCGCGTCCTCGGTGAAGTGGTCGGCGTAACCGGACCAGTCCCACGTCTTTCCGACGTCGACCACGGATTCCTGGTACCGGGCCCACGCCTCTTCGAGCTCTTCACGTGACCATTTACCCATCGTCGGACTCCTCAGGCTCGGCGCAGAAACTAGAACTCGTTCTACCAAACGCGGATGCCCGGCGGGGCGGAATCAGGACACGGTCAAGGTGCGCTCCTGCGTCCAGATGTCATCCCACGACTGTCGTTGCCCGGTCAGCAAATACGCGCGCATATCGTCGGCGATATCGGCGACCTGCCTGGTCGTGTCGAAGTAGCGCGCCAGCATCGCCGGGTCACTCCCGACGAAGAGCACGGCGTCCGTTTCGGCCGACGGCGGAGCGAAGTACCCATAACTGCGACTGAGGCTGTACGCCTCGGGCAATTCATACCGGTCGGAGTAGCCGTCGACGTAAGCGGCGACGATGTAGGACTGCCCGACGACCGCGGTGCGTCCACGCTGCTCGTCAGGCAGTGCGTAGTACGCGTCGGCGGTCCGCCGCGCGATCTGCTCACCGACGTCGGACCTGGTGAGCGAGATAGACAGAAGCAACGCGCCCGCGGCGAGTGCGACGCTCGTCGCGACGGCGATCCATGCTGGCCATCGGCGACTGCCGCCCGCCTCCCTACGTCGCTGCAGCCCCAGTGCACCGGCCGCAGCCAGCGGCGCGTATAGCCCGGCCAGGTAGTAGGGGCGGCCCGCGGTGACGACAAACAGCACGTAGAGCACCACGAAAGTTACTGCGATGAAACGGTATTCGCGGAGTTCGTCAGACCGGAACAGTCGCCAGACACCGTAGCCCGCCAGCGCGATGCCGAGCACGCCCGCGAACAGAATCAGCTGTACCGCGATGCCGGGCCGCCCGCCGTACAACGCCTCGGCCTCGCCTGCGGCGACGCCGGACATCCGCAGCTGCGGCCAGCCGTGGAGCTGCTGCCACAACAGCGTGGGGGAGGCGATGGCGAATGCGACGACAGCGCCCACCCACAGCATCGGGCGCCGCAGCAGCGCGCGGGGGCCGACGACGGCCGCCGCGGCGAGCAGCACGGCGATCAGAATCAGCGCTCTGAACTGTGTCATCGCCGCGACCCCTGCGACAACGCCCGCGACCAACAGCAGTCGGTCGTCGCGTATCCGAATCCAACGCACCAACAGCCAGATCAGCAGCAGCCACTGCGCAGGTTCCAACGAGTACGGGGTCAGCCAGTGACCGGCGAGTGTGGTCCACAGCGCCGTCGCCTGCGCGATCGCGGTGAAAACCTGTGCGCGGCGGTCACATCCGAATTCGCGGGCGATCAGCGCCGCGAAAAGGACCGCGCATCCGGTGGCGAGGGCAGCGGGCAACGCCAGCATCAGGTGAGAACCCGGTGCGACGAGGTCCATCAACGCGGCAACCGCGGGCGCCACAGGTGGCTGATCCGCCGAACCCCAGTCCAGGTGGTTGCGGCCGATGGCCAGCATGTACATCTCGTCGAACCAGTATCCGCTGCCCAATGTGCTTGCGACGCAGTGCACAACGGCAACCGCGACGGCGATGGGGACGACGATGCCTGCCGCGAACGGAGTAACTGGTCGGTCTGTCGAGGTTTCGTTCACGGCGGTGGTCACGTACCGCCACGATACTGTCGCGGTATGGGCGTCCGCCGCCGACGGTGTCGTTCACGGTGCCCGGCAGCGGCGGAGTTCCGCTCGAGGCCACGTGGTACCGGGCGCCCCAGCCGGTGAGGTGGTCGTCGTAGCCTGCCGCCTGCCTACATCGACGTCGGTGACCTCGGCATCTTCCGCGAGGAGGACATCGACTACGCCCGCAGGCTGTCGGCTGTCGGGGTGCCCACCGAGTTCCGTCTGTATCCGGGCTGTCCGCACGCGTTCGAGGCGCTGGCCTACGGAGCGGATGTGGCGGCGCGCGCACTCGACGACCGCATCGGCCGGCTTCGATCCTTGTGACCGGGTCCCAGTAACGGTTGATTAGCGCCCCTCGATAACCAGACAGGGGTCATGGCTTGCACTCACCGCCACGTCAGGCAAGCCAGGGGTATGAACTGTGGCGCATTTGGCGTTGGGAGTTGGGACCTGCCGACGTCGGCGTCACCCCAGCGAGGAGTTGAACATGAAGCTCGCAAGGACTTTGGTCAACGCGACGGTCGTCGCTGCGCTCGGCTTCGGGGCCGCCGGGCTCGGCACGGGCGTGGCGTCGGCCAAACCGAGGCACGACATCGACAGACCGTGCTTCCCGTTCTGTGAGAATCGGAACGACCGCAACGACCGGAACGACTGGAACGATTGGAACGATTTTGACCGCGGCGACCGCGGGCATTGGGACAAGGGCCCCTGGTGGGCCAACAACCGCCACGAGTGGTGGGACGACCGCCAGGGTCCGCCGCCATGGGGTTGGGGCCCGCCGCCGGCATACCAGTGGGCGGGCGGCCCGCCGCGGCCGTTCAACTACTGGGGTTACGACGTCAATCCCGTCTGGGATGACGGCTTCCGCCAGTGGGGCGTCTGGCTGTTCGGGCTGTGGATTCCGATCGTCGGGATCGGATTCGGGTAACCGACGCAGCGTCCTGACGACTGCCGCCTTGCCGTCTCGGCAGGGCGGCAGTTCTCATTACGCCTCGACGACGGCCTTGATCCGCTCCAACGTCTTGCGCATATCCCGCTCGTTGCGCCGCGTGCGCAGCCTTCCGACCGTCATGCCGAAAATCTTGGTCAACACGTTGTCGTTCATCCGGAACGACTCGGTGACATCGGTGCCGTCGTCGGTGGGGGTGAAGCGGTAGTGCCAGTTGTTGACCGGCCTGTCGCCGACGAGCACTTCGAAGCCGAACTCCCGGCCGGGTTCACATGCGGTGACCCGGCACGTGGTCCAGTACACGGGGCCGATCTCGTTGCGCTTCACGTGTCCGCGGAACCGTGCGCCGAGGGCAGGCCCGGTGGCGCCGTCCAGCCATTCGGCCTCCATCACCTCGGGCGAGAACTTCCCGGTGTTGCGCACGTCGGCGACGATGTTCCAGATCTCGTCCGCCTGTGCTGCCATCGGAACCGTCACCGATGCCTGCATATCCGACCTCCTTTGATGGGTGAGTTTACCGACTTTTCTTCGGCGGAAGCGTGGCCGTTTTCGGCCCGGAGAAGGCGATCCTGTGTGTACGGGCATAGCTGTCCGTTCTCAGTTGAGGCGGTTTAGTCGTTCGATGTGGTGCTTGATGATCGGGTTGTCAGTGTCTCGCGTTACGGTTACCTTATGGGCTTGACCAGCGGCGACGGCACAGTGCGCGACACCTACCGGCTGCGGGTGGGCGGCGCACCGGCGCGGTTGTTGTCCGCGGAGTGGGACCGTTGCCGGTGGGTGTGGAATCAGTGCGTGGAGGCATCCGAGGCCGCCCACCGGGAGTCGATAGCTTCCGGTGTGAAGGTGCAATGCGGTCCGGCGCACAAGGCTCTGTCGCCGCGGCAGCGCCGTGGGATGCCCAGGTTCAAGGCCAAGCATCGGTCGTTGCCGAGCCTGAACTACACGCTGCGCGGGTTCGGCCTCGACGGAAAACTGGTGAAGCTGGCCGGGGGGCACGCGACAAGAACTCCGCACGCGTCATCCTCAACCGGGCTGGTTTCACCCCGGCTGGTGCAGACGGCATAAGACCTCAACGCTCACCGAGCGAACAGGCAGCCTGAGCCAGGAATCCCGAACCTTCACGATCGGGAGGATTCAAGTTAACTGAGCGGGTGACCGACTGGAGCGGCGAGGACTACGCGAAGCTCAGCGCACTGCAGCGCACCATGATCGAGGAGGCCAAGGCGAGCCTCACGCTGGCCGGCACGGACCGGGTCCTAGACCTGGGATGCGGAGACGGCTATCTGACCCATGCGATTGCGCACATGGTGCCCGGCGGGTACGCGGTGGGCGCGGACCCGTCGCGAAGAATGATCGCCACCGCACGAGCCACGGCGGTGCCTGCGGAGTCTGGGCCGTGGTTCGTGCAGGCCGATGCGCGCGCACTTCCCTTCGGCGAACACTTCGACCTCGTCGTTTCGTTCAACGCGCTGCACTGGGTGCCCGAACAGCTGCGGGCGCTCGAGCAGATCGCCTACGTACTGAGGCCGGGCGGACGCGCTCTGATTCAAGTCGTCTGTTCGGGGGAGCGCAGGTGCCTCGAGGCGGTGGCCATGGACATCTGTCGCGATCGGCGCTGGGCGGATCGGTTCGAGGGCTTCGTCGCCCCCTTCATCCACGTCGATCCCGACGCCTACGAGATTCTGGCGGAGTCGGCGGGATTGACGCTGGAGAAGCTCACGGTTACCGATAGGGAATGGGACTACGGCTCCCGCAACGCGTTTCGGCAATGGTGCCAGGTCGGAACGACGGCGTGGACACATCGGCTCGATCCCGCGGACCGCGACGGCTTCGTCGATGAACTCGTCGAAGCCTACGAGGGTGTGGTGCACAAGCCGGGTCTGTTTCGCTTCATGCAGATGCGGGCCGAACTTCGCCGCTAGACCCGATGCGTCCAGTGCGCAGAGATGAACCAGGGAACGACCCACTGCGTGTCAACAGTGTTACCTGAATTGTGTGTCCGGCGTAGTCGGTCCCAGGGAGGAGCCGTCATGATCCGTCGTCTACTACGTTTGTCCAGGTCGCTTGGCATCGCGATGGTCGCGGCGGTCGTCGCACTGTCATTGATTAGCCCACCAGCTGCCCTTGCCGACGACCGCATCGACTTCACAGGCTCCACGCTGAGCGGTGCGCCGTTCGACGGTGCCACGCTTGCGGGCAAGCCGGCCGTGCTGTGGTTCTGGACGCCATGGTGTCCGTTCTGCAACGCCGAGGCGCCGTCGGTCAGCAGCGTGGCGGCCGCGAACCCCAAGGTGACGTTCGTCGGGGTGGCCGCGCGTTCGGATACCGCTGCCATGCAGGGCTTCGTATCGAAGTACAACCTGAACTTCACCAACCTCAACGACGCCGACGGCGCCATCTGGGCGCGCTACAACGTGCCGTGGCAGCCGGCATACGTGTTCTACCGGGCCGACGGCACATCGACATTCGTGAACAACCCGACCTCGGCGATGCCGCAGCAGGAACTGCAGGAGCGGGTCGCGGCGCTCGCCGCCTGACCGCCACGAGCGTGCAGCAGGATCTGGTCGGGCTGGCGTTCGCCGCCGGGCTGGTGGCCGCGCTGAACCCGTGCGGGTTCGCAATGCTGCCCGCATATCTCGCGTTGGTGGTGCGCGGCAACACCACCGACGGTGCGGCGGCTGCCGTCGGACGCGCCGCTGCGGCGACGGCGGCGATGACGATCGGCTTCATCACGGTGTTCGGCGCTTTCGGCCTGCTGACCGTGTCGCTGGCGTCGACGCTTCAGAAGTACATGCCCTTCGTCACGATCATCATCGGCGTGGCGCTCGTGGCCGTCGGACTATGGCTGCTGACCGGACACGAACTCTCGCTAGGACAACCGAATCGGTTGGCCCGCAACAGTTCATGGGCGCCGTCGCGCAGGCTCGGCTCGATGTTCGGATACGGCGTCGGGTACGCGATCGCCTCGCTGTCATGCACCGTCGGCCCCTTCCTCGCGGTGACTGGCGCGGGTATCAGTGGCACGTCCGTCCTCGGCCGGGTGTGGATCTACCTCGCATACGCAGCCGGCTTCGCACTGATCGTCGGGGCACTGGCCGTCGCTGTCGCGCTGGCGGGCTCGACTCTCATCGACCGTATGCGCCGAATCCTGCCGTATGTCAACCGATTCGGTGGCGCCGTGCTGATCCTGGTCGGACTCTACGTCGGCTACTACGGCTACTACGAAGTGCGGCTGTTCAACGCGGGCGGCAGTCCGGCCGATCCGGTGATCGGGGCGGCAGGCCGACTACAGGGCGCCATCGCAGGCTGGGTGCACCAGCACGGCGCATGGCCGTGGGTGGTGTTGCTGGTGGCGCTGCTCGCTGCTGCACTCGGGTGGGCGCGGCGTTCTAGAGTCGGAGATTCTTCGAAACGGTCCCGTGCAGATCGGGCCACGGCGGGCGACGAACCATAGCGAGCGTCGCGAAAGTGGCCGCAACCAACCCGATCAGCTCACCCATCAGCGCGATCCGGGTCTGGTCGAGGGCGGGCACCCACGTCGCCTCGCCATTCTTGATGACGAAGACGCCGACGGGTTTCGCACTCAGGCGTAGATCGGTGTCCTGCGCTCCCGGCCGGGTCCGGCCGCGCACCCTGGCGACCGGCACCACCGTCACACCGTCTGCGGTCTCGTAGGGCTGGCCGTAGACCTGGCCTGCCGCCGGGTCGGGCACGATCGAGTCGAGGGCGTCTCGCAGCTTCATCGCTTTCCTTTCGGTGCTTCATCGACGACTTCCTCGACATTCGAACGACATTCGAACACGGAGGAGAACGGCATGGTGATAGTGGCGGGACATCTCATTGTCGGCCGGGAGGCGCGCGACGGCTACCTGGCCGACTGCGCGGAGGTCGTCGAGCAGGCCAGGTCCACACCCGGCTGTCGCGACTTCGCGATCTCGGCCGATTTGCTCGATCCGGCCCGCATCAACGTTTACGAACGATGGGACTCTCGGGAGTCGGTCGAGGCATTTCGCGGCAGTGGTCCCGGTGACGACCTGTCCGACGTCATCGAATCAGCCTCGGTCTCGGAGTACGTCGTCTCCGGCGAACGCGGCCTGACGTGAGCCGCCAGCAACTTCGATGGTGCGGTCAACGACCAGTTCGTGTATTCGCCTGACTCCGACAGCAACAGCGTCATAGACTCGGTTGACAGCAGCGCCAGAGATCCACGCCACCGTGGCGCCCACGTCAAGATGACCGGAGACAGCCATGACCGTCTCGATTTCACAGCCCGCCACCGTGAGTACCCTTCTGCGAGAGCTCGGCATGTCACACGTGAGTGTCGAGAAATCGAGAGTCGTCCTCGGAACCTGGCTGACGTCTCACGAGCCGCAGCTACCGCTGAGGCTCAGCCTGCGGGAGAACGGCTTCGGTCCTCTGCTGCATGACACCGGCGAAAAGCGCGAAAGGCCGCGCATAACCGCCTGATGTAACTGCTCGTCCGCGGTAGGCGATATCCAAGCTGTCGGGGCTCTACGCACGACGGGAAGTATCGCCATGAAAATCCTCCGCCGCTTCTTTTCCGCCGCGTTCGCGGCGACCCTGTTGGCCGGCCTGATCAGTGGCCTCGGCGGTATGCCGACCGCGGCCGCGGCACCCGAGATGCTGAGCGTGCCGTCGGCGTCGATGGGCCGTGACATACAGGTTCAGTTCCAGGGTGGTGGTGCTCGCGCGGTCTACCTGCTCGACGGACTGCGGGCGCGCGACGACCGGAGTGGATGGGATATCGAGACGGGCGCGTTCAGCTGGTTCGACGGGTCGGGACTCTCGGTGGTGATGCCGGTGGGCGGCATGTCCAGCTTCTACACCGACTGGTATCGGCCCGCGGTCGGCAACGGCACTACCCAGACCTACAAATGGGAGACCTTCCTGACATCGGAGTTGCCGGGATGGCTGGCGGCCAACAAGGGCGTCAGCCCAACCGGCAACGCCGTGGTCGGCCTGTCGATGTCCGGGGGAGCAGCGCTGGTTCTCGCCGCCTACCACCCAGGACAGTTCGTCTACGCCGGCTCCCTTTCGGGCTTCCTGAACACCAGCAACAGGCTCTGGCCGGTGTTGATCGGGATCGCCATGGCCGACGCGGGCGGCTTCAACGCGCTCGACATGTGGGGGCCATACGGTGGCGGCGCCTGGCAGCGCAACGACCCGATGCTGCAGATCCCGCGTCTGGTGGGCAACGGCACCCGCATCTGGGTCTACAGCGGCAACGGCAATCCGACCGACCTCGACGGCGGTCTTGGCAATGCGCAGATCCCCGCTCAGTTTCTGGAGGGATTGACGATCAATACCAACAAAGAGTTCGCAGCCAGGTACCAACGTGCGGGCGGAAGCAACGGCGTATTCAACTTCCCGCCCAACGGAACCCACAGCTGGGGTTATTGGGGTGGGCAGCTGCAGGCCATGAAGCCCGATATCCAGCGTGTGCTCGGCGCCGCACCCACGGCGTGAGTCAAAGGTCGCGCGACCAGTATTCGCCTTCGATCCGGTGACCGAATTTGATTTCCGGCTCCGAACGATCGAGAGAGAAGCCAGCTCGCTGGTAGATTTTCCTGGCCTGCGTTTGAAGATCGGTGGTCCACAACATGATTCGCCGGTAGCCAGCGCGCCGCGCGAAGCCGATGCACTGGTCGACCAACCGCGTGCCGACACCCGCGCCACGCGCCTGAGGTTCGACGAGCAGCAATCGTAGTTGCGCGGTGTCCAGGTCGCCCGATGCGGTGCAGAAGATGGAGCCGACGCGTTCACCGTCGAGTTCGGCGATCCAGGCGGCCTCGCGCGCGGTGTCGCCGCGGTCTCCGAAGTCGGCGACGACGCGTGCCACGAGCGCCTCGAAGCCCGCGCCCCAACCGTGCTCGGCGGCATATCTGGCGCCGTGCCGCGCGACGACCCAACCAAGGTCGCCCGGCATCGGCGCCCGCAGGGCGACCTCGCCCGCCCGCACCCGGTCGTCGTCGAGTACATGCCGGATCCGCCCCATCGCCGAGACGAGTTGTGAGCGCTGTTCCTCGTCAAGGGGGGCGACAAGACGGTCGATCGCGCCCGCCTGCAGGGTGTCGGCCTCAGCAAAGGCCGCCCGGCCTGCCGGCGTCAGACGAACAAGCCGGCGACGCGCGTCGGTGGCCGAGGGTTCGCGCTCGACGAGGCCGTCGGCCATGAATCGGGACAGAATGCGGCTCAGATACCCGGCGTCCAGATCGAGGGTGCGCCGCAGGTCCGCGACGGCCAGCTGGTCGGTGTGCGCCAACTCGAACAGCACACGTGCCTCGGTCAGGCCGAATGCGGAGCCGGCCAGTTTCGGCCGCAGCAGCCCCAGAATGCGCGTGTAGAAGCGGTTGAAGCCGCGGACTTCGGTCACGGTGACCACTGACATGCTTGACAGGGTCAAACATTTATTTGACTTTGTCAACCATTGCCCGTTGCAGGCTCTGCCAGCTGGACCCGTTATCCTCTACGCAGCCAGATCGGCCGAACGACCGCGCCGACAATGCATGGAAATCATTGAGCGCCGAAAGGCTGAACCTTTGCCAAAGACACCGACGGGCACCTCGAGCCTGGAACCGCACTTCGAGGACGTCCAGGCGCACTACGACCTGTCCAACGAATTCTTCCAGCTGTTCCTCGATCCCACCCAGACCTACAGCTGCGCCTATTTCGAGCGTGACGATATGACGCTCGAAGAGGCACAGCGCGCCAAGATCGACTTGTCGCTTGGCAAGCTCGGCCTCGAGCCGGGCATGACGTTGCTCGACGTCGGGTGCGGCTGGGGCGCCACGATCAACCGCGCCCTGGAGAAATACGACGTCAACGTCGTCGGCCTGACGCTCAGTCGCAACCAGCAGTCCCACGTCCAGCAGCTCCTGGACAGCCAGGGCGGATCGCGCAGCAAGCGCGTCCTGCTTCAGGGCTGGGAGCAGTTCGACGAACCGGTGGACCGCATCGTGTCGATCGGGGCATTCGAGCACTTCGGCCGCGACCGCTACGACGAGTTCTTCAAGGCGGCCTACGCAGCCCTTCCGTCCGACGGCGTGATGATGCTGCACACGATCGTCAAGCCCAGCGACGAGGAGTTCAAGGAACGCGAGCTGCCCGTCACGATGACCAAGCTGCGGTTCTTCAAATTCATCATGGACGAGATCTTCCCTGGCGGGGATCTGCCCCAGGTGAACGTCGTCGAGGACCATGCCACCAGGGCGGGCTTCGAGGTCAAGCTCGTCCAGCCGTTGCGGCTGCACTACGCGCGCACCCTAGACCTGTGGTCGGCCGAGCTGGAAGCCCGCAAGGACGAGGCGATCGCGATCCAGTCCCAGGAGGTCTACGACCGGTACATGAAGTACCTGACCGGCTGTGCCGACCTGTTCCGCGAGGGCTACACCGACGTGTGCCAGTTCACCCTGGTCAAGAGCTAGCTGACGCGATCGCGTCGATAACCGCGCGCGGATTGTCCAGCGGCACAAAGGTTTTTGCGTCGCTCACCTCGATCAGCGAGCAATTCGGGAACAGCGCGGCCATCCGCGTTGCCAGCGACGGTTTGAAGCACCGATCGCGCTGACCCCACACCAGCGTGACGGGCTTCGTGAACCGCGCGAAGCGTGTCGAGACCTCGGTCAGGTCCGTCGTGGCTACCTGACGAAGCAGCGTGACGAGGTCGCGGCGGATTCTGGCGTCGTTGCGGCACGGATCGAGCCAGCTGTTGGTGAGTTGCGGATCGGGATCGGTCACCAGCAGGCCGTAGCCCAGGGGTGAATGCCGCAACGCTTGCAGTTTCATCTGACCGGCGAGAACCTTGATCGACGCGTCGCCGCGCAACATCGCGAATACGAGGGTGAACGGGAACGGCGGGAACTGGTCGAACGCATCGCAGTTGGTGAGCACCAGGCGACCGACCGATTCGGGGTGTGCGTCGATCACGAACTGGCACAGGCCGCCGCCGGTGTCGTTGCCGACGAGTGTCACATCTGATAGGCCCAGTTCGGTGATGAGATCGGTGATCATCGACGCGACGCCGACAGGCGACAGACCGGCGCCGTTGCCGACGGGGACTGTGTGCGAGCCGAGCGGCCAGTCCGGAAGAAAGCACCGAAAGCCTTGCTGCGCGAGACCTTCAGCGACGCGGTCCCACAACCGATGGTCGACCAGGATTCCGTGAACGAAGAGCACCGGTGGATGTTGCGAATCCTGTGGGCCGATGACCTGGTAGTCGATCGCTGCATGGCGCAGTGCGATTGTCGGCATACCCGGACCTTACCGACTCTCGGTATGGAAATGACAGGCTGTTCAGTCCAGTCCCGCTGCCTTGAGAATGATCCGGTCGAACCGGCGGTCCGGCAGGATCCTGCGGAGCAACAGCATCCGTTTTGCGCCATCACCGACCGGGTACCGGGTGCACGGCTTGTCGCTCGTCAACGCGTGCAGGACCGCATCGGCGACCACGTCGGGTCCCGAGCCGGAAGCCGCGTGCTCACTGATGTTCTCGGCAATCGCCTTGAGTAGCGGACCATATCTGGCGCTCCCGGCGTCCGGCAGGGAGCGGATCGCGTCCGCGGCGTCGCGCTGGAGTTTGCCGCCCATCGCGGTCGCGATGAAACCGGGCTCGATCACCGACACGTGCACCCCCAGTTGCCGAAACTCCAAGCGCATGACGTCGCTCAACCCTTCCAGCGCGTGCTTGGCGGCCACGTAGGGCGCCATCAGCGGCACCCCGGCCTTGCCGGCCGCCGACGTCACGTTGACGACACGGCCCCGACCGGACTCCAAGAGCGGCAACAACGCCTGGGTCACCGCCAGTGGTCCGACCAGGTTGACCTCGAGCTGACGGCGGAACCCCGATATCGGCAGGTACTCCACCGGGCCAGGAAGAGTGGTTCCCGCGTTGTTCACCAGACCCCCCAAACCGGCTTCGCCGACGGCGGTCCGCACCCGTTCGGCCATCATGGTGATCGCTCGCTCGTCGGTCACATCGATGTGCACCGGTGTCAGCGCGCCCGACGCCGCGGCCTGCAACGCTTTGCCGTCGGCTTCATTGCGGACACCTGCGAAGACCCGGAATCCGTTGTCGTCCAGTGTGAGAGCGCTCGCGCGTCCGATGCCGCTCGAGGCTCCAGTGATGACGACGGCCTTCATCGGGCTCACCTCCGATCGGATGTTGTTCCTACCGCGTTGCAGAACGCCACAGTCATCGCATCGATCACCGTTTTGCGATCTGGCACCGGCACACCTGACGCGACCAGTCGTCCTCGCGCCAGCAGATGAACGCTGATCGGCGCGATCAGCAGCGGCAGCAGAAGTGCCAGCGGCAGGTCGACACAGTGAACCGCGCGGATCTGGGTGGTCAACCAGCCACCGACATTTGCGGTGATGCGGGGGAGGATCCGCTCTCGGAATAGTTGGGCACCAACGCCGTTCGGCTTGGCAAGTACCTCGGCGAGCAGTGCCTCCAGAACACCGGCACCGCCTTGCCGACTGTCAACGGTGTCGAAAACCACCGTATAGATAGCTCGCACACCGCTTTCCAATTCCGCGAAAGATTCAGGGTCGTCCGACATCAACTGCACCACCGTTGGCAGCGGTGCATGCCGCTCGAAGACCGCGGCCAGCAAGCCATCGCGGCCACCGAATGCGGTGTGCACAGCGCTGACCGAACATCCCACGCGGCGGGCGACCCCCTCGACCGTCAGTGCGGCGACGCCGTCGGCGATGATTACTTCTGCCGCTGCCACAATCGCGCGATCGGCGACCCCGACACGATTGCCTGGGTCGGAGCCCGCCCGGCGGACCGCCTCGTCGAGTGCCCGCCGGTTGCGCACGCGGCGGTAGATCGTCGACCGGGACACTCCGGCGCGCCGGGCGATCTGGTCAAGGGAGAGCTGGGCCACCGGCGTTCCGGTGTCTCGCGCTTCGGCGATCGCGGCCTGCACGATGCCGGTATCCATAATCTGATACTAAACACTAGTGTTCTTAGTTTCAAGTGTCAGCCGGATTCTCGGGCGAGATCTGCGAGCGTAGGTTTGCCCCTCATGGGGGGCGGAAACGACAAGTGGCTTCGATCGCCGGCCGCCAGGACGCTGATGCTCGCCGCGCTGGCGATCTCGCTGGTGTTGGGAACCGGTTTCATCGTCATCAATACGGCCCAACAACCGCAGGCCGACGCGCCTGCGGCCCTGACGGACGAACAGGCCACGAACCAGGTGGTCGGCTCTGCGAAGCAGATCGTCGACGCCGCCCATCTTCACGGCGTCAGCGGTAGCAATGTCTTCCTGTCGTGCACGAGCCTGCACGATCCGCCCTACCAGGCGGCTGTCTACCTCAACTTCGCGCTGCCCGAGGCGAATTCGGTCAAATACATCCGCGAGGTCGCCGAGGCGATGGTGGCCGACGGCTGGCAGGAGGCGCCCGCGATGGCCGAGAACTTCGGCATGAAGTTGACCAAGGACGGCGTCACGTCGACGTTCCATGAGAATCCCGACGACCCGAAGTTCGCGGCGATGCGCATCTACGGGGAATGCCGCAATACATCAGATCACCGCAACGACAACCCGGCCTTCACCGATATCACCGACCGCCTCGGTTGACGGTCCGCTGGTGGGCCGGACGGTCGGATCGCTCATGCCCGTGCCGTCAGCAGGCGACCGGATGCGATTCGCAGTAGGGCGTCTTGCCGGGGAACCGGTAACGATGGCCGGCGACCCACCGGTAGATCGCTTCCTGCAGAGACCTCATCCCGGGAACCCGGTAAACCAGAAGCGGGAGCCTGGTACCCAGTGCCGCCGAAACGGCCGCGTTCGCGGCCTCGGCGCCGCCGTACACCTGACCGGTCGCATCGAGCCACCACACTTGCTCCATGAGGCGGTCTGCCGAGATCCCGAGTCGGTCCGCCGTGCCTACCCGCTGAAGTGGTTCGGTCCTCAGGTCGCCTGTGCGATTGAGCTTGAGCAGGAAGTCCCTGGATCGGGTGCACATCCCGCACGCTCCGTCGAAGAAAAGGACGCCGTTCACACCTTCATTGTCCCCCCGGCGACAGGTCGGCAACCGCCTGTCGGGCCGATGTGACCGACGTCATCCGCAGTGCACTGTCACCCGCGTAGCAGGCGGCGCGGTCGACCGCCGATGCAGGCATTCCGACGGTCGGGGCGATCGGGGAGAACACCGGCAGCCCCGGAGTCTGCAGCTTCAGCGCCGCGGTCGTTGCCGGGAGCTTGGCCAGAATCGCGCTGCCACGCGTGATCACTCGGGCGACCGCCTTGGCCGTTCCGTCGGCATGGCACCAACGCTCGGTTGCGGCATTCGGGATGTGCCCGCGACTCATGGGTGAGCAGGAAACGCGTGCCCGCGACGACACCGTCCGCCCCTGCGCTCAGCGCTGCACGGGTGTCGGCGCCGGTAGCGATTCCGCCTGCAAGCAGCACGGGTCTGCCGTTGGCGATCGCGATGGCGCGCGGCAGAAATCGCAGTGCGTCGGTCGTCCCGCTGAGATGACCGCCCGCCTCACCTCCCTGGGCGATGAGCCCGTCGGCACCCCATTGAATCGCGCGTCGCGCCTGGTCCTGCGTGCCCACCATGACGAGGACGAAAACGCCAGCCGCTCCGAGCTCGTCGACCAGCTCGCGGTCATTACCGAACGCCACAACCGCGGCGTCGACGTTGTCGCGGACGCATACGGAGACCTGGCTTCGGCGCAGAAACGGGGTGAGCAGGTTGACAGCGACGGCGCGACCAGGTGCGCACTCGCGGACGCGGGCTATCGACTCACGTAGTTGACCGGCTGGCGCGAGGCCGAGTGTGCCGAGCCCGCCGGCTTGGGCGACGGCGGCGGCGAGTTCGGGCCCCGCCAGGCCGCCGCCCATCCCAGCCTGGCCGACCGGAACATCGAGGCTCAGCCGGTCAAGCAGGTCCATAGGCAGGGGGACCGGGCGGTGCGGCGTCGGGGGAGGCGTCGCGGCGACGGGCCGCCATGCCCGCCAGCGCCTCGAAGACGACGCGATGCGCGGCATTCACGGTCAGTTCGGCGTGGTCATATGCGGGTGCGACCTCGACCACGTCGACGCCGACGACATCGTGCTCGTAGCACAGCTGGCGCACCATGCGGAGTAGGTCGGCGCTCGTGATGCCGCCGGGCTCCGGTGTCCCGGTTCCCGGGGCGTGCGCGGGATCCATCACGTCGACATCCACCGACACGTAGAGCTTTTCGGCCTTCGCCAGCGCCTCGGCGACCGCGTCGCGCATCACCTCTTTGAAGCCGCGCTCCCAGATCTCCTGCATGGTGTGCCACACCATGCCCTGCTCGAGCATCCACTCGAAGGTGTCCTGCGGTGGCCAGTATCCGCGGAGTCCGACCTGGACGAAATGGGTGCCCGGTACCGCGCCGGATTCGATCAGCCGACGCATCGGGGTGCCGTGGCTGGCCAGGTTCCCGTCGATGATGTCAGCGGTATCGGCGTGCGCATCGAAGTGCACGATGCCGACGTTGCCGTAGCCGTACTTGTCGGCCACCGCGGTCGCGGCAGGCCAGGTGATCGAGTGGTCGCCGCCGAGAATGACCGGCACGATCCCGCGGGACGCCACCGCGTGGACGCGTTCGCGGATGTTGTTGTGCGAGACCTCGGTCTGCCCGTGGGGGCAGAACGCGTCGCCGAAATCGACGACTTCGAGCCAGTCGAAGATCTCCAGCCCTAAATCGAGGTGGTATGTGCCCGGCTCATAGGCGGTGGCGCGGATCGCCCTCGGGCCGTACCGCGCACCTGGACGGTTCGTCGTCGCGACATCGAAGGGTGCGCCGACGATCGCGACGTCAGGCTGCCAGGAGTCGAGTTGTTCGACCTCGGTCAGAAAAGGCCGGTGACCGAACGACGCGAGGCCCGAGTAGGGCAGGTCGAGTTGCTCGGCCATTCCCGGCGGCAAGTCGCGCTGCGGCCCGTGATCGTGGTGATCGCCCATGCGCGTGACAGTACCGGCCTGCGCGCTTGTATTTCGGCGATACGGAAACCGGCGATCACTTCGCCGCTCGCCACGAGCGGTCGGCCCTGCGGCCGTCTACGTTCTACCGGCCTTCTGCGACAGCCATTTTCGACTGATGCTCTTGAGCATTTGCGGGTACACGATCAGATACCGGAACGGCATGATCGCCGTCATGTAGGCGCGACCCAACACGCCGTTCGGCTTGACCAGGATGGCCATCTGACCGCGGTAACCGTCCGCGTCCTTGACCCAGCCGAGGTGAATGACGCCGTGCATCGTCGCGTTGATGAGCTCGGCAGCCCATTCGTCGTCCAGCTGATAGAGGGGGGTGAACCCCATCGCGGGGTGCACCGCCGAGGGGGAGTCGCGCAGATCCGCGGGTAGCCGCTGCTGAAGGCTTGGACGCGTCGCGTCGTCGGCCTGCTCGTCCCAGCCGAGCACGTCGCCGAGCACCTGCCGGACCGCGAAGAGCATCCCGACCACCGAGAGCCGACTGCGGGCCTCGTCGAACGCGGTCACCAACTCAATCAGCCGCGGGAAGTCATCCGGGCCGCCGGGTGTGGGCAGCGCCCAGACATCTTCGAGGCGGAAGTCGCGGGCGAGGTCGTGGATGCGCCAAGGCTGCGAAAAGTGGGCGCTGTTTGGAAGTTTCATTGGACGCCTCCTCGCTTTTCACCGTAACATACGTACATGCATGTATCTATGACGGAACCGCAGCGGCCGCGCACGCAGGCGGAGCGACGTGCGCGCACCCGAGCCGCCCTGCTCGAGTCGGGCGCACAGGCCTTCTCGCGGTACGGGTACGGCAACGTGATACTCGAAAAGGTCGCGGCCGATGCCGGCTACACCCGCGGGGCGCTGTACCACCTCTTCACCGGCAAGGAGGAACTCGCTGTTGCTGTCGTGGACTGGGTGGCCGACACATGGGAGCGCGAAGTGTGGGCGCAGGCGCAACGCGAAGACGCGCCCGTTGACACCTTGATCGCGCTGTCCCGCAACCACATAGTGTTCTGCCGCCGCGACGTCGCACGGATGATGATGGCGCTGCGGATGGAGTTCGACGGCCGCGAGCATCCGGTGGGCACCCGGGTCGCCGATATCGGAAGAGATCTCGCGTCGAGGTTCGGCGCCCTGGTATCCGCGGGCAGACGGGACGGATCGATCCCTCCTGGGCCACCGGCGAAGACCCTGGGGGCGGCGATCACGGCTGCCGTCGAGGGTTTGGCGATTCACCTTGCGGGCGCGCCTCACGATGAGGCGATGGCGCAGCGGTTGGTTCTCGGTCTGCTGGGTGTCAGCGCCGATCGGGCACACTGACAACCGTGCAAATGATCACCCTCGAGGACATTCAGTCGGCGGCGAACAGGATCGCTGACGCCGTCCTTCGGACACCGCTGATCCCGGCGACGTGGGCCGATCCGGAGCGCCCGCTCTGGATCAAACCCGAGAACCTCCAGGCGATCGGTGCCTTCAAGATCCGCGGGGCGTTCAACGCCGTGGGCAACCTCCCGGAATCGGACCGGGCGAGGGGCGTCGTGGCCTACTCGAGCGGTAACCATGCTCAGGCGGTCGCCTACGCGGCCGCGGCGTACCGGATAGCGGCCCACATCGTCATGCCGGTCGAAACGCCTGACATCAAGGTGCAGGCAACCCGCGATCACGGGGCACACGTCGTGCTGTGCGGCGCGGGCGAGCGGGAGAAGGTCGCCGCCGAACTGCTAGAGCAGACCGGCGGGGTGCTGATACCGCCTTTCGACCACCCGGATGTGATCGCGGGGCAGGGCACCATCGGCTTGGAGATCGCCGACGATCTGCCGGATGTCGAGAATGTGCTGATACCGGTGAGCGGCGGCGGGTTGGCCTCCGGTATCGGCACCGCGATCAAGGCAAGGTGTCCGGGGGCGAAGGTTTTCGGAGTCGAACCCGAGCTGGCCGCGGACACCGCCGATGGCCTGCGACGGGGTGAACGGGCCGACTGGTCGATCGAGGACCGTAACCGGACCATCGCCGACGGCCTGCGCTCACAGCCATCCGCGCTGACCTTCGCGCATCTGCAAAAGGTGATCGACGACATGATCACGGTGTCGGAGAACGAGATTCGCGCCGCGGTCCGCGAGCTCGCCCTCCGCGCCCACCTGGTCAGCGAGCCAAGCGGGGCGGTCGCACTCGCCGCCTACCGGCAAGGCGTGACGCCACCGGGCCGAACGGTGATGATTCTGTCCGGCGGGAACGTCGAGCCGTCGACGCTCATCGACATCCTCACCGGCTGAGCATTGTCCAGCAACTTTTTGAGATTTGCTGGTTACCCATCCCTTTGCGGAGTTTGCGGCGTCCACGATTTGCTCGGCATCGAGACGGTGTCGGCGGCGGCCTCCCGGGGGCGTCCACATCACCAGATCCGGGTAGTCTCACCCCCGATACGTGACGCAGACCACCCGTAAAACAGATGTCCAGAGGGGGTGCGGATGGACGCGGTCCTCGGACTGTCCATGACGCCGACCACTGTTGGACTCGTCCTCGTCGAAGGCCAGGAAGCCGACGGCGCCACCATGGACAAGGACGAGTTCGCGGTTCACGACCGCGGCCTTGCCAGTGCCGTCAACACGTCGGAGAAGGCGGCGGCTGCCGTGATGCGTACCGAGGCGATCGCCGCGGCCCGCGGTCACCGGCTCCATTCGATAGGTGTCACATGGAGTGAGGACGCCGACACTGAGGCCTCACTACTCCTCGAGTCCCTATCGGAGTCGGGTTTCGAGAACGTCGTCGCGGTGCGGATGCCAGAAGCCACCGAGGCTCTTGCGCGCGGTATCGCGAGCGTCATCGGCTACGAGATCACCGCGGTCTGTGTCATCGAGCCCGATTCCGTCATCGCGTTGGTGGTCGACACCACCGATGGCGCCGTACAGACGGCCGTCAACCACGCCGTCACCACCGACGAGGATCTCGCCCGTTGGTTGAGTTCGATCTTCGCGCAGGCCGAGTGGCGCCCCGAGGCCTTGGTTCTCGTCGGTTCCGGCAGCGACCTCGAAGCGATCACCCCGCATCTCGAGTACGTGCTGGAGGTCCCGGTGTTCGTACCCGCGGAGGCTCAGCTGGCACTCGCCCGCGGTGCTGCCATCGCGTCGACACTCGGGTCCGATGTCGTGTTCGACGAAGCCCGCGACGATTCGGGGCGCGTGGCGACCACGTCTTCAAAGTCCTCGCTGTTCCCGCGCGTCGGCGCGGCAGGCGCGATGCTTGGTGTCGGCGTAGTGACGTTCGTGGTGTCGGGATCTCTGGCGATCGGGATGCAGCTGACCTCCAATGAGAGCGCCAACCCGGCCGAGACACCCGCTGCGGCGAGCGGTTCCGCTCAGCCTGCCGCTGTGAAAGCCGCGCAACCCGCCGCTCCGGCACCGACCGTCGATGCGGCCTTGCCCGCAGCGCCGCCCCCGCCTGCCGAACTTCCGCCGCCACCTGTATACGACGTCGAACCGGTTCCGATCGCCGACCCTCTGACGCCGGAAGCTCCGGCTCCCGACACGCTGGCACCGGCCGACGGATCCCTTCCCCAGGGTCCGCTGGCCGCCAATGGCGTGCCGCTTCCCCCGGGTGTCACCGACCCAGCTCCAGGTCTGGTGCCCGCGGAGGTGACACCGGTGCCGGAGCAAAGTGGGGGATTCCTGGGACGAATCCGAGACAGGCTGTCGGATATCGGCAAACCGGACGAACCGGCCCAGGCGCCGGTCGATGTGGTGCCCCCGCAGGACCCGCTACTGGTGCCGCCGCCTGCGGATGTACCCCCGCCGCCACCGCCTGGATAATGATCATGTGCGGGTACTGCTACGCATCTTGATCGTCGCGGCGGTCGTGATCGCGTTGATCGCCGTCGAGACCACATCGCGATCCGGCGTGCTCTGGCGACTGATCACGTTCACCTATCAGGCCAATGTGCTTGCCGCGGCCTACTATTCGTGGAGTCTTTACTCCGCTCGGGGAGATGATCGCGCAGGCGTTCGAGGCGCTGTGGTCCTCTATGTCGTGGTGGCAGGGATCATCTGGAATCTGCTGCTGACCGACTACAGCATGGGGTACACCCCGGCCAACATCTTGCTGCACATCGTCGTCCCGGTTCTGGTCACCGTGGACTGGCTGGTGGTCGGTCGGGGTCAGCGCACCATCTGTTGGTGGCAACCGCTGGTCTGGCTGATCTACCCGGCCGCCTATGTGCTGCTTGCGGTGCTTGTCCTCAACACCGCGGGACGGCGTGCTCCCTATTACTTCCTCGACCCCGACGCCGTCGGGATGGTTGTCGTCGTCACCAACATCGGCCTGCTCGCGATGTTCATTCTCGCTCTGGGATACGGGATTTCGGCGGTTGGGCGGCAGCGAACAGGACCACCCCTGGTGGGTTAGACCTCGATGGCGTGCAGGTTCTTCGCCGTCGGCGACGTCTGGACCGATGCCTGGTCGGGATAGGTACCGAGCACCCGGTCGGCGGTACCCGAGCTGGTGACGGTGAACCAGTAGTGCTCGTTCTTGAAGTGGTGTTGGCGATGGTTGCGCCAGATCGCCCGGTAGACAGCGGACTTCGGCTTGTAGTCGCTGTGGATGAGGTAGTGGCACCACTCGTATCCGATACCGAACACGCCGATGAGCGCCAAGAACGTCAGGCCCATGCCCAATCGCGGAAAGGCAAGGAGCGCAACAGCAACCGCGAGTGCGATCACCCAGATCAAGGCTTTCCACGGGATGAAGATCACCGGAATGTCGCGGGGGTCGACGTGGTGTCGCCGGTGTTCGCGAGCGAGCAGAGGGTCGATGGTCAGCCGGCCGACCCGCTTCGGCCGCCAGTGCAGGATGAAGACGTGGACGCCCCATTCGAAGAACGGAAACACTGCGAGCATCGCCAATGGCACGAGCGCGTCGGTGACCTGCCAGTCACCGACGATGACACGAGCCGTCAGTGCGATGGCGAGGGTGGCGCCAATCATCCAGGGGGAAGGGTGTTTCAGGAATTCCTTCCTGGCGTCCCGCAGCGTGAAGCCCTTGCGCACCGGGCGTTCGGTCGAGACGGTCATGACTGGTCCTCCAGGTGGGTGATGACGGCGAGCATCGCCGCGGTGGCGGGTTCGAGAAGATCGATTGCCGCCTGCTTGGCGGCGGCCGGGTGGCCCGAGGAGATCGCATCCGCGAGCGTTCGATAGGCGTCCGGACGGCCGACCTCTGCGGCCATCACCGCGGCGAGAGCCGGCAAAGCGGGCTCGTAGGTGGCGCGCAGCGTGTTGTACATCAGCCGGAACACGATGGAGTCGGCTCCGTCGACGACGTGGTCCCAGAACGTCAGCGCATGACGCTGTTGCTCGACCGGATCGGTCTCGGATTCCAGGCGGTCGACGTCCTCGGCCAACAATTCGGCCAGCTCCGGCTGGTGGCGTGCCGCCGCGAGCTCGGCCGTCTTGGGTCCGTTGTGCAGCCGCGCCTCCAGAATGCTGCGCACGACCGACAGGTCGAGCTCGCCTGCGCGCAGCAGCAGCCGGGGAAGCAGGTCGAGGCCTGCATGCCTGCGAAAGTCGCGGATTGTGGTCGCGTCGCCCTGGCGTACCTCGACCAGACCGGCGGCCGACACCCGCTTGAGCGCCTCACGAACGGCGGGTCGCGAGACACCGAGAACCTCGGCGAGCCGACGTTCGCTCGGCAGCGCCTCCCCGGGCGCCATCTCGCCGCTGAGCACGCCGGAGACGATCTGCTCGAAGACGTCCTCGGGGACCGAACGCCGGTTCACCGGTTGAAGGGCCATGTACCCACCATGGTCGATTACTGGCCAGAGGTCAAATGGTCATACCAGTTGCTGTGTCACTACCCCGGAGGTAATTGCATCCGCTACCTGCAGCGGGCACCGTGAAGGTATCGACCGAGAGGAGAAGCAAATGGCCAGCGGTCCCCGCGCGGAGTCGGCGATTCCGAAGTGGTTGAGCTTCGTGCTCAAATCGGACCGCGCGGGGTCGTCGTGGTTCATCGGCACCGGCTTCTTCTTCGCGCCCGTCCTCGCAATGCTCTCACCGTGGCCCACGCTCACCACGATCCTGTGGGCGGTCATCGCGATCTCCGGCCTCTGGCTCGGAGTGCTGGGGATCGCGATGGCGACCGGGCTCGCGATGGTGCTGAAGTCGGGGGAGGAGATCGGTGAGGATTACTGGCGCTCGATCATCGACTATCCGACCGCCCCGACCGTCACGTCGCGATAGCGGACCTGCCCGTGTAGTCGACCTGCCAGTGCTTGATGCCGTTCAGCCATCCGGACCGTAGCCGCTCGGGTTTGGAAATCGGTGTCAGATTGGGCATTTCGTCGGCGATCGCATTGAAGATCAGGTCGATGGTCATCCTGGCCAGGTTCGCGCCGATGCAATAGTGCGCCCCGGTTCCGCCAAATCCCACGTGCGGATTGGGATCTCGCAAGATGTTGAAGCTGTACGGGTCGTCGAAGACTTCCTCATCGAAGTTGGCAGAACGATAGAAGATCACAACCCGTTGATCCTTCTTGATCTCCACCCCGCCCAGTTCGGTGTCTTCCAGCGCAGTGCGCTGGAACGACGTGACCGGCGTCGCCCACCGGACGATTTCGTCCGCCGCAGTAGCCGGTCGTTCGCGCTTGAAAAGCTCCCACTGGTCGGGGAATTCGGTGAACGCCATCATTCCCTGGGTGATCGAGTTTCGGGTGGTCTCGTTACCGGCGACCGCCAGCAGGATGACGAAGAAGCCGAACTCGTCGTCGGTCAGCTTGTGTCCTTCGACATCGGCCTGCACCAACTTGGTGACCAGGTCATCGCCGGGGTTCTTGCCGCGTTCGGCGGCCAGCTGCATGCCGTACATGATGAGTTCGACCGACGCCGCCGTCGGATCGTTCCTGGCGTACTCAGGGTCCTGGTCGCCGACCATCTGGTTCGACCAGTGGAACAACTTCATCCGATCCTCGTGCGGCACGCCCATCAGGCCGGCGATCGCCTGCAGCGGTAGTTCGCACGACACCTGCTCGACGAAGTCCCCTGAGCCCTCCGCGGCGGCCGACTTCGCGATGTCGCGGGCCCGCTCACGGAGTTCCTCACGCAGGGATTCGATGGCACGCGGTGTGAACGCCCGCGAAACGATCTTGCGCAGATGAGTGTGATGGGGGGCGTCCTGGTTGAGCAGAACGACCTTGCCTGCCTCGAGCGACGCCGAATCGGCCTCGTCGCGGTACCGCGGCAGCGCGGTCTTCCTGTTGCTGGAGAAGACGTCGTTGCGGCGGGAGACCTCCTTGACGTCCTGGTGCTTGGTCACCACCCAGTAGCCGTCGTCGTCGAAGGCCAGATTCCCCTTCGTCTGTTCCTGCCACCAGATCGGCGCCACCTTCCGCATATGAGCGAGTTCCTCGACCGGTAGCCGTTCGGCGTACATGTCGGGGTCGGTGAAATCGAACCCGGGTGGGAGGTCCGGAGATGGCATGTATGGCTCCTCATACGACTCATACGACGTTGTCTAGTGCCGGTAAGGCATTGCTACACCACAGATCGGACCGGGTGAAGGGGGTTGCAGAAAAGTCCCGCAAACTCTCAAGTGAAACGTGTTCCGCTCCGACGGTCAGAAAAGACCCCTTGGTCCCACGTTGCACAGGTGTAACAATCGGAGTACCAAGGCTGAAGACCCCAGTAGCACCGTGACGAGAGGCAGAGGGGGCATCGGTGAGGAAGTCAGACAAGATGAGGGCGCTGTCCGGCGCAGGCGGCGCGCTCGCGGCGGTTACGGCTCTGATGCTTGCGGCGCCCGCCGCCCAGGCCGATCCCGAGCTGCCGGTCCCGCCGGGCCCGCCGCCGGGACCCGTATTGCCGGGACCGGAGCAGCCGATCTCAGTCCAGGCCGCGGCGGGTGATCCCGCCGCCGCGGTGGTTGATCCCGCGCTGCCTGCCCCGCCGCCCGCTGAGGTGCCGCACCTGTTCAGCCCAGACAACTTGCCGCCGGGGACCTCCGACGTTCCGGTCGGTCCGCCCCAGGGTCGGGGCACGTCGTATCTGCGCGACCTGCTACACGCCTATCAGACGCAGGAGATCGACGGTAAGGGCGCCCTTCTCCTGTTGACGCAGCGGCCGCTGGATGCCAACGCCATGCCGACGAACGGAATGCCCACGGGACCGCAGGCGCCGCCGGGAACTCCGCTACCCCTCGGACCGGGACCCGATGCGCCACCTGCGGACGTCCCGCCGCCGGCGGATGCCCCGCTGGCGGATGTCCCGCTGGCGGACGTCCCGCCGCCGGGCCCTGTGCTTCCCGAACTGGCGGCGCCGCCGCCTGCACCGGGGCCCCTGCCGGGACCGACGCCCTAGGTCAGACGGAGGCCGCCTCGTTCAGCTCATCGAGCCGGGTCGTCGCCTCGAGGTACTCCTGCACCCAGCGCTCGATGACCACCGACGTCTTCTCCACCTTGGTGAACTGACCGACGACCTGGCCGACGGGATTGAATGCCACGTCGACACTCTCGTTGGGGTACTTGTGCGTGGCGGCGACGGCCATGCCGGACACCATGTACTGCAACGGCATACCGAGCGGCTTGGGGTTGTCCTCCTGCTCCCACGCCTCGGTCCAGTCGTTGCGGAGCATGCGGGCGGGCTTGCCGGTGAACGACCGACTGCGGACGGTGTCGCGGCTGGACGCCTTGGCGTACGCGGCGTGCTGCACCGGCGTGTGCTCGGACTCCTCGACCATGACCCACTGCGAGCCGGTCCACGCGCCCTGGGCGCCAAGGGCTAAGGCCGCGGCGATCTGCTGACCGCTGCCGATCCCGCCCGCGGCAAGGACGGGAACCGGGGCGACCTCCTTGACGACCTGCGGCCACAGCACGATCGAGCCGACCTCGCCACAGTGTCCGCCCGCTTCGCCGCCCTGGGCGATGATGATGTCGATGCCGGCGTCGGCGTGCTTACGTGCCTGCGACGGCGATCCGCACAGGGCCGCGACCTTCCGGCCTTCGGCGTGAATGTGGGCGATCATATCCGCGGGCGGCGTCCCGAGGGCGTTGGCGATCAGCGTGCACTTCGGGTGCTTCAGCGCGACCTCGACCTGTGGCGTCGCGGTCGCCTCGGTCCAGCCAAGCAGTTGCAGGGCGTCGTCATCGCTGTGCTCGACGGGCACACCGTGGTCGGCGAGGATCTTGCGCGCGAACTCCAGGTGCTCGTCGGGCACGAGCGCGTTGAGCTGCTTCTTGAGCACCTCGGGCTCCAGGTCAGCTGCGTCCATGCCCTCGTATTTGTTGGGGATGACGATGTCGACGCCATAGGTATGGTCGCCGATGTTCTCGTCGATCCAGTTGAGTTCGATTTCCAGCTGCTCGGGGGTGAAGCCGACGGCACCGAGCACGCCGAAACCCCCGGCCTTGCTGACCGCCACCACCACGTCACGGCAGTGCGTGAACGCGAAGATGGGGAACTCGATGTTGAGATCGTCGCAGATGGCCGTGTGCATGCGAGCTCCTTGGGCGATGGGCGAACTGAAACGTGTTCTAGTTTAGTACGCACGGGCCGAGCGGCGATCACACGGGGTTGTCAGTCCTTGGTGTCGGAGCCGCCCTCGGACTTCTCGGAGCCATCCTTGGACTGCTCGGAGTACTTCGGGTTGCCGTCATCGTCGAGCCAGTCGGCCACGGCGGTGCCCGCAATCGTGCGGTCGCTGCCCGGCATCGTCACGGTCGGACGGTCCTCGTCGTACTCCTTCATAATCTCCTTGGCGGCGTCTTTGTGCTCCTCTGTGACCTCGGGCTTCTCGGTCCTCGGCCGGTCGTCCTGCTGTTGCTCGTTCGCCATCCTTGTCGCCCCCTTGCAGTGTTGGGTTTTCCCGACGCGGTAGGACTGCCCCGAACTGTGAGCTACGAAACAGAGCGCGCCCGCGAGGTGTTCACCAAACAGCCGAAATCCGGAGCATCAGAAACGTCGACATGAGCACGAAGCAGACGACGTGGTCCCGATAGACCGACCGCGCGAGCCGGGACTGTTCGCCGGGTCCGTCTTGTCGGCCGCCGAGACGGACGGCGTTCGGTACCGTTGCGATCCCCGCGATGAGGACGGGGGCCGCGGCGAGCGCAGCCGAGGCCGCGATGAGCCAAACCGGGTCGTTTCCGCTCACGCTACGAAACACCAACGCCCCGAGAAGGATCAGCATCATCGCCGCGATCAGCCGGCTCATCGGGCGCGACGTCGTCGTGGCACGGCGATAGTAATCCGCGATCGACGTGAGCACCGGCTCGGGCAGTTGGCCATCCTGCACACCGCGCACCTGGCTGTCGAAGATCAGGTCCATCCAGAGCACCGCGAGCAGGAAGCCGCCGCAGGCGAGCATCAGACCTTCGGCAACGTTCATCGCCCGGGTCAGCCCCTTCGACCCGCGACGGCGACGCGCAGCACCGGCCAGCCGTTGGCAGCTGCAGTCGCGGCGAGCCCCGAGCGCGGGTTCACCGGTCGCGGATGGCCGACCGCCGACATCAGCGGCACGTCCTCGTCACCGTCTGCGTAGAAGTAACTTCGCTTCAGATCGACGCCGTTGTCCCCGCAGAACCGTTGTGCGGCATCGGCCTTCCTCGCGCCCCAGATGATCGGCTTCTCGATACCACCCGTCAACAGCCCGTTGCCGTCGACTTCGAAGTGATTGCACAGCAGTGTGGTGATCCCGAGGGCGCGCGCGACCGGCTCGGCGTGGATGGTGAGGGCCGACGAGCACAGCGCGACGGTATGGCCGCGCTCCTGGTGTGCCGCGACGACCTCGCGCATGACCGGATAGACCCGGGATGCGATGTGCCGGACGAACAACCGTTCGCCGATCTCGTCGAGCTCACGAAGCGACTCGCCCTCCAGATAGCCTGCTGCGCGCACGATGAGGCGTTCGAACTGCATCCGCCCTAGCCGGTATCTGATCGAGGCCTCCATGACCCCGAGAACCTCTCCGATCCGCGCCTGCCTTCGCCGGATCCGGTCGCCTGCGTGCGCCGTCGCGGTGAATCCAGAGACCAGCGTCCCGTCCAGGTCGAAGAACGCGCCCACCTCCGGCCCTTGCGGGCTCGCGGCGATCTCGGCGACCCGACCCGAGGGCTCGACCATCATGAATCGAGACTACGGTTCTTGATCAACGACGACCGAGAGGAGAGGGCCATATCGTCGCGCCGTCGCACCATCCTCTCCGCACTCCTGATCGTCCTGTTACTGCTGGGCTGCGCGGGGTCCTTCGCCACCTTCGCCCCGCCCCAGCAGCCGCCCGACCGGATCGAACTGTCTGACGGCTGGCAGCTCGCGTCGGCCACCCGGCTGGGCACCGACGGTGCGACCGTCTCGCGCGCGGACTACGCCGCGAGAGCGGGCTGGCACACCATCCGCCGGATGCCCGCCACCGTCCTCGAGGTGCTGCAGGATGACGGCACCTACCCGAACCTCTACTACGGTAAGAACCTGCTCGACGAGGTGCCTCAGGACCTCTACAAGCAGGACTGGTGGTACCGCACGTCGTTCACCGCGCCCGCGGGCCACTCCACCTATCTGCTCGAGCTGCCCGGCATCAACTACCGCGCCGAAGTCTGGCTCAACGGCCGCCTCGTCGCCGACAACACCCAGATCGTGGGCATGTTCGACGCTCACGAGCTCGACGTGGGCCGGTGGCTGCGGCCCGGCGAATCCAACACCCTCGCAATCAAGGTGACACCGGAGCGGGCCCTGCAGGACATCGACGGGGTGGAGCTGGCGGACAGTTGGTGGGACTGGATCAACTGGAACTACCTGGGTTACCAGGGACCCGGCAAGGACGTCGACCGCGGTAATTCCTTTGTCTCCGACCGCAATGCGGGTATCTGGAAGCCGGTGTACCTCAAGGTTGCAGGCGACGTGGCCCTTGGACCCGCTGTCGTCAACACCGAATTGCCGCTACCACGAACCGATTCCGCCCGGCTGACTGTTCACACGTCGGTGCACAATTACTCGCCCCAACAGCTTCGCGGCGTGCTGAAGGGCACGATCTCGCGCGCGGGCAAGCCGAGCATCGACTTCGAGCAGGCGGTCACCTTGCTACCCGGCGAGCAACGCGAGATCACCTTCAACCCTGACGACTTCGATGACCTGACGGTCGCCAACCCCGACCTGTGGTGGCCCTACACGCTCGGCGAACCCAACCTCTACGACCTGGCGCTGACGTTCACCCAGTTCGGGCAGGTGTCAGATTCCGCCAACCTCCGGTTCGGCATCCGGACCGTCTCGCAACACCGGGACTCCGACGGCGACTTCCCCGATCTGGGCAGGGGCGGCAACTTCTATCTCACTGTCAACGGCCGGGATCTTCTGGTCAGGGGGGCGGCCTACACGCCGGATCTGCTCTTCGCCTACTCCCCGGAACGCGAGGACGCGATCCTGCGCTACGTCAAGGATCTCGGCCTCAACATGGTGCGGCTGGAAGGCAAGTTCCCGGGTGAGCACATCGTCGAGAAGGCCGACGAACTCGGCATCCCAATGATGTTCGGCTGGATGTGCTGCAACCAGTGGGAGAAATGGTCGCAGTGGGACGACGAAGACCGCAGAGTGGCAATCGACAGCCTGCGGTCGCAGATCCTGATGCTTCGGTCCCATCCATCGGTGTTCATCTGGGCCAACGGCAGCGACGGGAAGCCGCCGCCCGATATTCTGGCGAAATATCATGCAGTGCTTGATGATTCGCACTGGCAGAATGCGACGGTCGACACCGTCTCCTCGCTGGCAAGAGACGCGACGGGGGAGCGCGACTGGGATGGGATCCACATGGCGGGTCCGTACAGCTGGCGACCGCCCGGCTATTGGTTCAGCGGCCGCTACGGCGCCGCCCGCGGGTCGACCGCCGAACAGGGCGACAACGAACACATCCCGCCGTTCGCGAGCCTGAAGAAGTTCATTCCGCCCGACAAGCTGTGGCCGATCAACGACACCTGGTCTTTCCACGCTGGGTCGAACCCCGAGAACGCCAGCCTGCAGAGCATCAAGCGCGCAGTCGACCGACGCTACGGGCCGTCCGACGACGCCGAGGAGTTCACCCGCAAAGCCCAACTCGCGCACTATGAGTCGACGCGCGCCCAGTTCGAGGCCTTTGCCGCGAACGGCTGGGCGAGCCACAAGATGACCATCTACTGGATGCTGAACAACCACTGGCCGTCGTTCTTCGGCAACATCTTCGACTACTACCTGCGGCCTGGCGGGGCGTACTACGGCGCGAAGAAAGGCCTTCGGCCCCTGTCGGCGGTGTTCGACTCCTACGCCACGGGCGACCACACGAAGGCCAACGTGACACTGGTCAACCAAACCCCCGACGACCGGTCCGACCTCAGGGTCCGTGTCCGCGTCTACGATCTGGGAGGCGAGGTGCGCGAAGACCGCACGACGGACAGGCTCGACGTGGCCTCCGGCGGAAGCGTCGACGCCTTGACGCTGCCAAGGGAGGCCCGCGACTCGAGTGTCTATTTCGTGCGCTGCGAAGTCGTCGACGACGACGGGTCGGTTCTTGCCGAAAACGTCTACTGGCAGAGCCAACAGCGAGACGATGTCGGTGATCCGACGAACGACTGGGCGTTCAAACTGAAGCAGGTGAGTTGGGCCAACATGACAGCGCTGAACTGGATGCCTCGGGTTTCGCTGCAGGTGAGCGCGCAGCGAACCGATGCGGACCGGGAGAACGGTGTCACCATCCGGCTGCGGAATCCCACCGAGCATGTGGCGTTCTTCGAGCGCGCGGAGATCCTCAGCGCGCCCGACGGAGACGAGATCCTGCCGATCGAATACAGCGACAACTACGTGACGGTGTTCCCAGGTGAAACCGTCGAGATTCACGGCGTCGTACCCACCGACCACACACGGGCCAACTGGGTACGCGTCGCCGGTTATAACTCACCACCTGCGGTGGTGCCGATCAAGTAGATGTGAGGTCGCTGTGCACGAGGTCGATCAGAACACCGAGCAGATGGTGCGTAGCGTGCTGGCGTACGCGGAGAACCGGCTGCGGATGGATCCCGTCCCGCTGGACAAGGGGATTCTGCCCGCCGACGAGTTGTACGACCGCCTCGACGGCGTCATCCGCGACACGCCGCGCCAGCCCGACGAAGTGCTCGGCGTCTACACCTCGGTGATCGCGCCGAGCATCATCTCGGCGGACAGCCCGCGGTTCCTCGGGTTCATCCCCGCCGCGCCGACGAAGGCCAGCCTGTTGTTCGACATGTTGGTGTCCTGCGCGTCGATCCAGGGCATTTCATGGCTGGAAGCGTCGGGCGCGATCGCCGCGGAGAACAGCGTGCTGCGGGTCATCGCGAACGAGGCGGGGCTGCCGACCACGGCTGGCGGCTGCTTCGTATCCGGCGGTTCGGCAGGCAATCTCTCGGCGCTCGCGACGGCGCGTGAGACCGCCAAGCGGAAGGGCGCCACCGGTCGCCTCCGTGTGGTGGTCGGCACCGATGCGCACTCGTCGATCGTCAACACGCTGGCTCTGCTCGAGATGGATGCCTTGGTGGTCGACACACCGGACCATCGGCTGACCGCAGAAACCATCAGGGACGCGGTACCGGCCGACGCTGCCGATATCGCGGCGGTGGTCTGTACGTCTGGCACCACGAACGCAGGGATCATCGATGACCTGGCCGGGGTCGGCGCGCTTGCGCGGGAGCGGGGTTGGTGGTTTCACGTCGACGGCGCCTACGGCGGCTCAGGGGTCTTCGCCCGTTCACTGCGTCCGAAGTACGCCGGGCTGGAGCAGGCCGACTCGTTCATCCTCGATCCGCACAAGTGGCTGTTCACCCCGTTCGACTGCTGCGCGCTGCTGTACCGCGACCCCGAGTTGGCTCGCGCGACGCACACCCAGGACGCGTCCTACCTCGACGTCATCCACACCTCAGACGGCGAGTGGAACCCGACGGACTACGCCTACCACCTGACGCGGCGGGCGAGGGGACTGCCGCTGTGGTTCTCCCTCGCCGTGAACGGGATCGAGGCATATCGCGACGCCATCGAGGTGGCGGTCTCATTGGCAAAAGAGACCGCAGCGCTGATCAACGCGGCGCCACAACTGGAGCTGATCCGCGAGCCCGACCTCGGCGTGGTGTTGTTCCGTAGGATCGGCTGGAAGCCAGAGGACTACGACGCGTGGGCGCAACGGCTGCACGAAGAGCAGGTCGCATTCATCCCGCCGACGAAATGGGATGGCGAAACCGTCGGCCGGTTCGCGTTCCTGCACCCGCACACGCAGCTGGAACTCGTCCGCGAGGTGTTGGCGAGGACTGAGTGACCGCTAAGGAAGAGCGGCGGCAATACGTCGCCACTCTTCGCGTGGATACTCGCTCGGGTTGGCGGTCAGCACCTGCACGCACACGTGGTCGGCGCCTGCCGACAGGTGCTCGTTGACCCGGCCGAGCACAGCCGCCTCGTCGCCCCAGACGATGATCGCATCGAGCAGCCTGTCACTGACAGACGCCACATCATCGGGGGAGAAGCCGAGGCGCAGCATGTTGTTCGCATAGTTCGGCATCGCCAAATACCTCTTGATCCAACCGGTTCCGATGGCGCGGGCCTCGGATTCGTCGTCGGTGAGAATGACCGTCTGTTCGGGAAGAAGAAGCGGACCATCGCCAAGCACTTCACGGGCGCGATGGGTGTGCTCAGGCGTGACGAGGTACGGATGAGCGCCGCGGGACCGGTTCGCCGCGAGCTCGAGCATCTTCGGCCCGAGCGCCGCGAGCACCCTTGCGCCGAAAGGGACGGGTTGTTCCGCGCCGTCAAGGGCGTCGAGGAAGGCGGCGGTCGCCGCAAGCGGCTTGCGATACCTGCCAGGCTCGGTCGAGTCGATCAGCGGCGCGTGGCTGACGCCGATACCCATCAGGAACCGATCGCCGTGCGCGGCGGTCAGCGAGGCGTAGGACGCCGCGACGTCGGAAGGGTCGTTCATCCACAGATTGAGGATCCCGGTCGCGATGACGATGTCGTTGGTCGCCGACAACAAGTGGTCCACCGAGTCAAGCACCGGTGTACCGCCGACATCGGGTATCCAGAGCGCGGTATATCCCAGCTCGTCCAATTCCGCTGCGGCATCGGCGGATTCCGCCTTATCGCCGTATCGAAGTCCGTGGTTCCAGATGCCAACACCTGAGAGGTCCATGCTGGTTTCCTGTTCTCTCGACCGACTACCCGACGGCGGCGAAGTTGACCGTCGCCGTCGCACCGAGTTCACCGTCGTCGCCGCGGTAGATGTCGACCTGGATGACGACGGACCTCTTGCCGGTACGCAGAATCTTGGCGACCGCACGCGCGGGACCGTTGCGCTCCTTGATCGGGAGGAGATAGCGGACGAACAGATCGGTGGTGGCGATCGCGTGGCCGAACGGTGTGCTGCGCGCGGCGAGCTGGCCCGCCGTCACGTCGGCCATCGTCGCGATCAGTCCGCCCTGCAGCCCACCTGCGGTGTTCGTGACCCGCTCGTCGACGGGCATCTCCATGACGACGGTGCCATCGGTCGACGGCACCTCTTCCAGTCCGATCTGGTCGAACAGCTCCCGCAGGGATTTCGGCGCCGTCACGAGAATGACATTACCGGTAGCCGTCATCCCACTGGTCGGCTCGTATGCTCGAGGCATGGCTGACACCGAGCGCGCCCAACTGCCGCCGGGACCACGTTTGCCCGCCCCGCTACAGGCCGCGCTGATGGCCCGCTACTGGCCGCGCTTCATCTCCGCATGCAGGCGGCGCTACGGAAGCGTGTTCACCATGCGCATCGCGACCATGGGAACGCTGGTCTACCTGGATGACCCGGCCGAGATCAAGAAGGTATTCGCGGGAAGCCCGAGCGTCTATCACGCAGGCGAGGCGAACACGATGCTCGGCGGCCTGCTAGGCGAGAGTTCAGTGCTGGTGATCGACGACCAAGAGCACAAGGAGCGAAGGCGCCAGATGCTGGCCGCATTCCACAGGGATGCGGTCGCGCGACAAACGTCGGTGATGGCCGAGATCGCGGAGGCCAACGTCGCGACGTGGCCGGTGGACACCGAATTCCCCGTCGCACCGAGGATGTCAGAGATCACCCTCGAGGTGATCCTGCGCACGGTCATCGGCGCATCCGACAAGGCGCGACTCGCGGCACTGCGCGCGGTGATGCCGAAGCTGCTCAACGTAACCCCGTTGGCATCGCTGGCGATCGCGAAGCCGAGCCTGCAACGCCTTGGTCCGTGGCGCACACTGCGTCGCAACATGGACGAGGCAGACCGGCTGCTCTACGCCGAAATCGCCGACCGGCGAGCCGATCCCGAGCTTGCGACGCGCACCGACGCGCTGGCGATGCTGGTCCGCGCGGCCGACGAGAGCGGCGGCACCATGACCGACAGTGAACTGCGCGATCAGCTCATCACCCTGCTCGTCGCGGGGCACGACACGACGGCGACCGGGCTGTCATGGGCACTGGAACGGCTGACCCGTCACCCGGCGATCCTGGACAAGACCGTGCGCGCAGCAGAGGCAAGCGCGGCAGGCGATCCAACCGGCGATGAGTTCCTCGATGCCGTCGCCAAGGAGACTCTGCGGATCCGCCCGGTCGTCTTCGATGTCGGCCGCATCCTCAAGGAGCCGGTCGAACTCGCGGGCTACCGACTGCCCGCAGGCATCATGGTCGCGCCGGGAATCGGTCTGGTGCACAGCAGTTCGGCGCAGTATCCGCATCCCGACCGGTTCGATCCGGACCGCATGGTCGGCGCGACGCCGGCACCCACCACGTGGCTGCCGTTCGGTGGCGGCAATCGCCGCTGCCTCGGCGCGACGTTCGCCATGGTGGAGATGCGCGTCGTGCTGCGCGAGGTGCTGCGCCAGGTCGAGCTGTCCACCACGACGGCGCGCGCCGAGCGGCAGAAGGTCAAACACGTCATCCTGACCCCGCATCGCGGTGCACGCATTCGCGTTCGGGCACGCAAACAAGTTCCTGCGGTGGCTCCCGCTGCTTCGAACGCGCCGTCGTGTATGCATAGTTCGTGAGCGCACGCGCGGGCATCGTTGTCACGGGGACAGAGGTTCTGACAGGACGGGTACAGGACCGAAACGGCCCGTGGATCGCCGACCGGCTTCTCGACCTCGGCGTCGAGCTTGCCCACATCACGATCTGCGGCGACCGACCGGGCGACATCGCGGCAGCCCTGCGGTTTCTGGCCGACGAGGGTGTTGACCTGATCGTCACCAGCGGTGGGCTCGGGCCGACGGCCGACGATATGACCGTCGCAGTGGTCGCGGAGTTCTGCGGTCGCGAACTGGTGCTCGACGACGAACTCGAGGAGAAGATCGCCGAGATCCTCAAGCGGCTGCGGGCTCGGGTCAGCGACGTGGATTTCGACGCGGTGCGAGCGGCGAACCGCAAGCAGGCGTTGGTTCCCACCGGCGCGACGATCCTCGATCCGGTCGGCACCGCGCCCGGCGTGGTGGTGCAGGGAACGCCGACGGTTCTCGTGCTACCGGGGCCGCCGCGCGAGCTGCAGCCGATGTGGCACACCGCAGTGAAAACCCCTGCGCTGCAGGAGGCGATCGCCGGACGTACGGAGTACCGCCAGGACATGGTGCGGATGTTCGGACTTCCCGAGTCGGGGTTGGCCGAGACGCTGCGCGAGGCGGAGGGCTCCGTCGACGGGTTCGAGCGTCTCGAGATCACCACCTGCCTGCGCCGCGGTGAGCTCGAGATCGTCACGCGCTACGAGCCGGATGCGACCCCGGTATACGGGCAGCTACTCGATGTGTTGCAGCAACATCATGCGCGCCAGATCTTTTCAACCGACGGAGCGCTGGTCGACGACCAGGTGGCCACACTGTTGGCAGGCCGCCGCATCGCCACGGCGGAGTCATGTACCGCCGGACTCGTCGCGGCCCGACTCACCGATATCCCTGGCTCGTCCGGCTACGTCGCGGGTGGGGTAGTGGCCTACGCCAACGAAGCCAAGACGGGGATGCTCGACGTCGAAGCGGCCCTGATCGACGCGCACGGTGCGGTATCCGAGCCCGTGGCAGAGGCGATGGCGCGGGGTGCGTTGCACAGATTCGATGCCGACACCGCGGTGGCGACTACCGGTATCGCAGGCCCCGGCGGCGGCACCGAGGACAAACCGGTGGGAACGGTGTGCTTCTCGGTGATGCTTGCCGACGGCCCGACTCTGACGAGGACGCTGCTGCTGCCTGGCAACCGGTCCGATATCAGGGAGCGCTCCACGACCGTCGCGATGCACCTGCTCAGACGGATCCTGCTCGGCGCGAAAGATCCTGCCGTGCTGCAAGACTGAGTCATTCGTCGTCGGTGACGGTGAAACCGGCTAGCCAGTCCTCATGCATCTCGTCGTTGATCGACACCCGCCACTGATAGCGCTGCCCGGCGGTCAGCTTGAGCGACGGGATGGTCGCGGTGAACGGGATGGTGACCGGGGTTCCCTCGGGGTGCACGGATTTGTGTTTGGCCAAGATGGCGCCGTGCTCGGTGTGAGCCACCCGCACACCGTCGCTGTCGACGAGCTCTGCCCGGATCGGGAACGACCTGTTGAGTTCGGCCCACTGGACTTCGACGAAGATGACCAGCGCATGCTGGGGCACCGGAGTCGAGCTCGCCGTCCAGCCGAGCCCGAGGGCGTGAAGGGTGCCCGCCTGATCAAGCGCGGCGCTCTGGGCGAGCAGCACGATCGCTCTCATGATCAGTCGTCGCCGGCGCTGTCCCACACTTCGAGCATCGAGCGCAGGATCTCCTCGGCGCGGCCGAGCCCGCCGAGATGGCTCTCACCCGGCATCGGGAGGAGTTCTGCGTCGGGAAGCCTCGACACCACATGCTGGCCGTGCGCGTACGGGACGATGTGGTCGGCGTCGCCGTGCCACCAGCGCACGTGCACCTTGACCTCGTCCAGCCGGAAGCCCCAGTCGTGCGCGAAGGCGACGACGTCGTAGAACGGTGCCGCCATCTGCCTGCGACTGCCGTTGAGCAGATCGTCGAGGAACATGGCCTTGATCTCCGGCCGCGCCAGCAGTGCGCGGTCGGCGGGCGGCGACACCAGGCCGTAAAGGTCCGCCGCGGGACCTCCGAACGGTCGAATGAACCGGATCAGCGTGGTGGCCACGATCCCGATTGGAACCTTCGCCACCTCGAGCAGCGGCGCGACACGCGTTCCGACGGTGCCCATCAAGCCCCCGCCGATGCCGTCGGGTCCGGACGGCGGGGCGACGCCGCCAACGACGCCAGCCGCCACCACGCGATCAGGCATCGCCGCGGCACACGCCAGCGTGTAGGGCCCGCCGCCGGAGAGACCGACGACGGCCATCTTGTCGATTCCCAGCGTGTCGGCGATGGTCCGCAGGTCGTCGGCGAACGCGAGGACGTTTTCGTACTGGTGCGGCGTCGACGAACCGATCCCTGGCCGGTCGATGCCGATCAGCCGGATGTCCGCCTCTGCTGCGTAGGCACGCGCCTCGGTGGGGATCTGTCTGCGCGCCCCCGGGGTGCCGTGCAGCCAGAAGACGGCCCGGCCCTGGGGTGCACCGAACTCGGCGAACCCGATCCGCCGGTCGTCGCCGACCGCGACGTTTCCCTCGAGCTTCGGGCGATCGATTGCGACAACCATGCCCAGAGTGTCGCATGCCCGCTGTGAGCGGCTGTCGGGCTTGCTGGCATCCGGGCATCATGGCGTCATGGCCGGTGACGAGCTCGACGAACTGTACGGCGTCAAGCCAGAGGAGTTCACGGCGTTACGCACCGAACTCGCCGCGGCAGCCAAGAAACGCGGGGACGCCGCCGCGGCGAAGCGGATCGCGGCTGCGCGAAGGCCGACGACGGCGGCATGGGTGGTCAACCTGCTTGTGCACGCCAATGCAGACGCCAAACATTCGCTTGCCGATTTGGGGGAGAGACTGCGCGCCGCGCACGCCGCGATGGACGGCGCGGCGATCAGGGAGTTGTCCGCCGAGCAGCGGTCACTGGTCGACGAACTCGCCGGCGCCGCCCTCGAGGGCGCGGACGTGACCAACTCGTCGGCGACCTTGCGCGACGATGTCACCGGGACACTGCAGGCTGCCGTCGCCGACCCCGATGTGGCCGACCGGCTCGGCCGATTGACCAAAGCCGAACGCTGGTCTGGCTTCGGTGATTTCGGTGCAACCACAGCGGTTTCCACCACTGCGCGCAGCGGCAGAAGCGCATCGAAGTCCACCGAGAGCCGCGAGAAACCTGACGTCGAACGAATCGATGACGGTCGTGAGCGCAAGCGCGAACTCGAGGACGCGAAGACGGCGCTTGCCTCGGCCGAGCGGGCCAAGGCCGACGCGGATGACGAATTGTCGGCGATGCAAACGGATCTGGCCGTGGCGCGGCTGCGTCGCGACGAGATGCGGCAGCGCCTCGACGAGGCCGAGCGCAATCTGACCGCGATCGACGACGCCTATGCTGCGGCGAAGCAGGCGGGCCGTGCCGCAGCCGAGCGGGTCAGGGAAGCCAAGGGGCGGCTCAAACAGGCTCAGCGCGCCAAATAGCTCAGCCGACTGCGGCTTTCGCCTCGGCCAGGTTATCGGCGCCGAGTACCAATCGGGTATTGGTGGCTAGGTAGGCCATCGTCAGATTCACCCGGGCTGCGCCGAGTTCATGTGCGATCTCGCCCAGCGCGCCAGGCCGGTCCTCGATCGACAGCACCAGCACCTCCTGCTCTGCGGCGATCTTGATACCCGCGCCCTGTAGCGCTTCGAAGGCTGCGGTCGCATCGTCGACAAGGATGTGCACCTCTGCCTGTCCGCCACCGCAGGACACCGCGCACAGGCCGGCGATGTTGGCTCCGGCTCTGCCGAGAACGTCACCGATGCGGGCGAGTTCGCCAGGCTGATCGTTCAGGTAAAGCGTCAGGTCCGTTGCCATGACCGACTCCTTTCGCCGGACTACCGACGATCATGTCCGATCGTATCGCTCGGAGCGGTCGGCGTAACCGCGTTGCCGGTTCGGGGTCGTTGGTCGCGTACCTACTGATCTGCAATACTGCGACGATGCGACGCGCATTGCTGATCCTGGCGGTTTTGTCGGCCCTCTTCCTCAGTGGATGCGGTTCCAAGATCGACCCCGAAGGCGCCGCGAAGTCGGTCGTCGACGTCGTCTCGAAGCAGACCAAGTTCAAGCCGACCGATGTGTCCTGCCCGTCCGGCGTGGACGCAGAGGTCGGAACCGAATTCGACTGCAAATTCACCGGACCCGAGGGCAAGGAATACACCGCCCACATGAAGGTGACGAAGGTCGACGGCGACAACGTGGAGTTCTACGTCAAATCCAAGCCCAGCTGATCCTCCCTACCGGGCCACCTCGCGGTACTCGATCATCGGCTCTTGCTTGATCACCGTGCTGCCGGCAGTCACCTTCAACTCCGTCGGAGACACCGCGTAGAGAACTCCTGACTTGCGGGCGACAAATGAACGTGTGGAATCGGTTTGGGCATTCGTACGCAACACGGCCGCATCGCTCAATCGCACACCCAGATATTCGTACTGCCCGGTTTCCTCACCGCAGATCACGACAAGCGATCCCGGGGTACGGCCGATTGCATACGCGGGTTGACCGCCGTGGCAGCGGGCCGACGAATCGATGAATCCTCTGTCATCGGACGGGAAGGGCGCAGGGGCCGCGGTCATGGGCACCGCTTCACCTACGTCGTTGGGCTGCTGCTGGACCGGCACGGTTTCCGACGGGGACCGCCCGGCGTCTGCGACGGGGATCGAATCGTCAGTCGCCCATTTCGCGATCAGCCCGGCGCAGGCGAGCACTGCGATCGTCACGGCCGCGGCCGCACCTACGGCGATGCGTCTGGCCACCGAAGCCCGTTGCGCTACAACCTCTTTACGGTGCAGGGGTTGTTTTCGGTGCCTGCCTCCGGAATGCAACCGACCTGGTGTAGTCACAGAATTGGTGACCAAGGTTGCTCCCGTCATGCAGCATCGTCACAAGCTGTAAGCCATTTCCGGCGCGTTGACCATTCTGCACGACGCGGTTACGGGATTGACGGACCCTCACCCGCGTTCATACGGGAAGTCCAATCAGCTTGTGCGTGGCTACGCAACGCGAATGCACTGGCCGCCCTTCGGGCAATCAGGTGTCATCGCGTGACGTCGCAACGTGTGCCGGCGGCCAAACCGCTGTGAGTTCGCCACACATGCGGCCGCAATGGGCCGCCACCGGCGAGGTCGCTTATGCGGCGACGGGCGGCGGTACCGGTGCCCCGGGCGGCGGGGGCAGCTCGGCTCCTGGCGGGGGCGGCGGCACCGGGGCTCCGGGCGGCGGCGGCATCGGCGCATCGGGAGGCGGCGGCAGCTCTCCTGGGGGAGGAGGCATGGGGGCTCCGGGCGGCGGCGGCAGTGGTGCGTCAAGGCCAACCGGGACGATGACGCCCTCGGGCGGCAGCGGCGCTCCTGGAGGAGGCGGCAGCACGTCGGGCGGCGGCGGCGCGTCCGGGGCAGGCGCCGCGTCGGCGGGCGCCATATCGAGGTACATGTGCCGGGAGAACTGCTTTTGGTATGCGCCGCCTCCGCCGACCTTCACTCCGCCGCCCTCGCCGGACGAGACGGGAGTTCCGTCGGGCAGCGTGGCGGCCGTGTGGCCGCCATTCCAGCCGACGTTGAGGGCGCCGGGCTTGGTCCCGTACTGGAAGCCTCTCGCCTTGAGAGCGCCTTCGATATTGCCGGTATTGAACCGACCGCCGTAGATCGGTCGGCCGGTGGCGGCGTTGGTCACGAAGGAGACCAGGCCCGAGCAGTCAGTGCCGGCTGCGGAGTTCCCACCCGAAATGTAGGGCGTTCCCGACAGCTGCTGCACGAGCGTCAACAGGGATGCGGTAGCGACAGCAAACATGACGATGGACGTTAACAGAGCTGTAGTTGCACCCTGAAATTCTGTGATGCCCTTCACAACTCGCTTATGCAGTGGCATCTTTCACTTTGTGCGTTATTTGAACAGTATTGCAATACAAGGGATTTCATTGGACCCGATCTCGGGGCGTGTGTTGGCAAGAACGATGTGCGCGGTGGAAATGCATTGGTATCAATCATTTTTCAAGATTCGCTGTGCTACGTGGATTAATTTCGCGCATCTACGTTGATCGTCCACACCTCGGCAGGCGGGCATTCGTTACGCAAACCTGCAGTTCTAGCAAAGAACGTGTCTTGACCACCGATAAGCAGCCATTCGGCTGCATTTTGAGCACAGGCAGCCCGTTGGCTGCCTAATGTGACAAAATGGCCGGGTGGACGAGGTATTCCGCGCGCTCGCCGATCCGAGCCGGCGACGGCTACTCGACAGCCTGACCGAGAGGTCCGGGCAGAGCCTGCGCGAGCTGTGCGCAGTCCTGACGACGGCGCGTCAGTCGGTGAGTAAGCACGTTGCGGTCCTCGAGGCCGCCAATCTCGTGACCGCGGAGCGGCGGGGTAGAGAGAAGCTGCACTACATCAACGCCGACCCGCTGCTGGACATCGCCCAGCGCTGGATCCAGCAGTACGGCGATGCGCCCGCACGGCCGTCACATCCTCAGACGATCTGGCACGACGCGGTGAATCAGCCGTAGGCGAGCAATAGAGGAATGCTCTGCTCGGCACTCGTGAGAGAACCGTGGTGACCGACGAGTGACGACTCAAGCGGCTCCACGGTGCGCCGCACCATCGTCGCCGTGCCGCGTGCGGCGGCGACGATATCGCCGATGCGCATCCGGACGTCGTCGCGAACCGGCCCGCCGAACCAGCCTGCGGCGATCGCTTCGTCACGCGACACCACCCACGCACGATCTGTGAGCGTCTCCCGCCACGCGGCGAGCACCGCTGCTGCGGCGCCGTCCTCTATATAGATGTGGCGGGCCCGTGGCTCTCCGCCGATCGCGGCCACTCCATCGAGGAGAGCCGCGCACTCGTCGATATCAACGGCGACGTCTTCGCCTGCGGCCACCATGCCGTGGTCGGCGACGATCGCGAGCAGTCCGCCGGGCGGCAGCCCCTCGACCACGGATTCGACCAACCGGTCGACCTCCCGCAGTTGTAACCTCCACGCGGGCGAGCCGGGACCGTAGAGATGGCCGAGCAGATCGACTTCGCCGTGGTAGCCGTAGCAGAACCCGCCTCCGGCGACAGCGGAGCGAACGCCTACGCCCAGATCGCCGAGCGCCTGGACCCCGACGTAGCGGCCGCCGCGCAGGACCGCGCGGGTCAGGCCGGAACCGCTGAACTCCGCGCCGGACACCACGTTCACCGCAATACCCGCCGAAGCCGCCCGCTCAAAGGTGGTGGCCATTTGTTGCACCTGTTCCGGCGGTGCGGTCTTGCGGAGATCGTCGCCCCACGGGTGCGGGCGCCATCGCAGCGCGTTGATGACGCCGACGCCGGGTAGCCGAAACGACATACCGACCATTCCGTGTTCGCCGGACCGGCAGCCTGTGCCCACGGCGGCCAGCCCGGCCACGGTGGTCGACGGGAAGCCGGCCTGCAGAGTCCGGCCGCGAAGCTCCGCCATCACGGGCGCGTCGTCGGCATGCGCGTCGAGAAGTTCCGCACCGAGGCCGTCGATCAGCAGGACGCACGCGCCGTGTATTTCACCGGGCAGGTCGATAACGGATTCGAACCCGGCCACACCCATCGCCGCCAGCACTGATGGCACCACATCGGCGAGATGGGGAGTGTTCGGGTCCGGCTGCGGCAGGTCCACACCGCGAGCCTGCCATATTGTTTGCTCTATGCCGCTGCGGAGGATGACGGTCGCAGGCATCGGGCTGACTGTGTTGCTCGGCGCCTGCGCATCGCCGAACCCGACAACGGCGCCAACACAGGCGGCGGGCAGTAGGCCCATGACCGCACCAGCAGCCCAACTGACGAACGGGCCTGCGCCCGACGGCGAGGAGTTCTCGATCGGGCGCGCCGCCACCGACACCATCGGCGGCTATCTCCCCGATGGCCGGACCCTTTCGCCGTTCGATGCCACGAACCCGGTGATCGCGTGGCTGGATCCAGCACTGCTCACCGCCATCCAGAACGCGGCCCGCAGCGCCAAAGGCGACGGCATCGAGGTGGAGATCACATCGGGTTGGCGGACCAAGGGCTTTCAACAGCGGCTGTTCGACGATGGCGTGCGGACCTACGGGGGTGTGGAGGCCGCCCGGGAGTTCGTCGCCTCACCCGACACCTCGCATCATGTCGTCGGCAAGGCCGTCGACGTCGGCCCGGTCGAAGCCGATACCTGGATGATCCGCAACGGATCCCGTTTCGGGCTGTGCCAGATCTACGCGAACGAGATCTGGCACTTCGAACTCGCGGTCGACAAGGACGGCAAATGTCCGGCGCTCCTGCCGAACGCGGCCGGTTGAGATCCGCGCACCGCTACATACCGCCGCCTGTACCATCGCCCCATGCCGAGAGAGGACAGCCTCTCCAGTCGGTTCGACTATCTCTTCGAGCCCCTTGACGTCGAGGAGTCGGTGCACGACACCGACGCTGACAAGGGGCGGTCAAGTAGCGCGCCCGATAAAGAGGAACCGCGTAGCGCATCGCCGGTGCGGATGGCGTTTGCCGCGTTCGTCCTCGCATCACTCGGCGCCGTTGCGGTGGTGGCGGTGTTGCTGTTGCAGCAGCCCAATCAACCGCAGAGGCCTGTCGATCCTCCGGTCGACCCAACTCCGCGGCCCACAACGGTGGCCAACGTCCCCAGCCAACCGCCCACCATGGCGCCACCTGCGCCCACGGAAGTAGACACCGAGGCACCCGAAACGGTCGAGCCCGTGCCCACGCAGCAGGCTGTGCCTGAGCCGCAACCGACGCAGGCGCCGTCACCCCGTGAACCCAAGGGCGGCGTCACGAATTCGCCGACCACAAGGGCGCCCATCAGCGTCGCGCCGGAGCCGCGTGCACCGTTCCCGAACCAAGGCCCGCGAACAGGCGAGAACGGCGGCGGCGGCCTCCTCGGTGGGCTTCTGTGATCGACGCGCGGGAATCGTATGAGCGCATGCGCGCTGCCCACGTCGACGCCGTCGACGCCGCGCTGGGTGATCACATCGGCCGAATCGACTGGACCCGCGAACAGATCGAATACCACCAAACCGAACGGTTGCGCTCACTGCTGGCCTACGCCAGGGAACGGTCGCCGTTTCATGCTCGGCGTCTGCGCGGTATCGATACGTCGAAGGTCACAGGAGCAGACCTGGCCCGGTTGCCGATGATGACCAAGGCACAGGCCCAGGACGAGTGGGATGACATCATCACCGTTCCCGACCTCACCCGCGCAGGCGCCGAACGAATTCTTGCTAGCCAGCTTTGGTTTTCGTATACACCGGCCGATCAGCAGATCTTCAGCTCCGGCGGGTCCAGCGGTGTGCGCGGCGTCTACGTATGGGATTGGCACTTCTTCGTGTCCATCGCCTGCTTGGCGTGGCGGATGCAGGCACGCGAAGAGCAACGCTCACCGCAGGCGCAGGCGAAGCTCGTCGTGCTGGCTGCGGGCATGCCGCCGCACGCGAGCACGCCGTTGTTCGACGTGCCTACCGCGCCGGAGATGGAGACCGTGGTGATACCGGCGGGAGCGCCGATCGACGAGACCATCTCAGCGGTCGCCGCCGCCCAACCAACTCACCTCGTCGGCTACGCGACCGTGGTCGGACAACTCGCCCGAGCATCAGCGGCAGGCCGCCTCGACATCCGGCCGGTTCGGGTCAGCACCAATTCGGAGCCCCTTCTCGACGAAGATCGGCAGGCGGTTCGCGACGCATGGGGTGCGCCGGTGCACAACTTGTGGGGCTCGACCGAGATCGGCGTTCAGGCGGTCGGTTGCGCACGAGGCGAGGGACTGCACGTCTGCGAGGACGAGGTCGTCCTCGAACGCGTCGATGAGAGCGGCGCACCGGTCGGGCCCGACGAGCCTGCCGCCCGAACGCTTGCGACAGGGCTCGCCAACCGCACGTTCCCGTTCATTCGCTACGACCTCGGTGACCGGGTCGATTGGCTGCCGGGGCCTTGCTCATGCGGCAGCGCGTTCGCGCGAGTGGCCGACATCGGCGGCCGACGCGATGACGATTTCCGCTATGGCACCGCCACGATCCCGGCCAGCGTGTTCCGCCACGTCCTCGGCACCGATCCTCGCGTCTCCGAATACCAGGTGCATCAGACTCCTCGCGGCGCCGATGTTCTCGTCGTGGGAGATCCCGACGTGGATGCGTTGGCGTCCACGTCGGCGGCGGCGCTGAATCGACACGGGCTGCCAGACGCCGAAGTCACCGTCCGTGCTGTCGACCGGCTACAGCGCCATGAATCCACCGGAAAGCTGAAGCGCTTCATCCCGCTCTGCTAGTCACGCGCGAATCCCTTGCAGCGCATGGGGAAATCAGCCAGATAGCCGTCGTGCGGCATACCGGGCGCGGAGTAACAGGTGGGGTAGTCGCCGCTGTAGACATTGCTTGATGTCGGCCACCGGATCGAACGGCAGGTCCTTGGCCGCCCGCAGCCAGAATGCGGAGCCGGTGTCCTCACCGAAGTGCAGGCCATCGCCGCACGCAGGTATGCCTGCGGATCGTCGACCGGCGTCGCGCGCGCGACAAAGTGGGCAATTACCGAATCCAATCGTTTCCCGCGTGTTCACCCCACTAGCGTGGGATCTATCGCACGCAACCGGCGGAAGGGACCACCTCCATGCCCGACGAGCTGACGGGGCAAGCGAAGCTGTTCAACGCACTGACGACCAAGGGCACCGCGTTCACTCACGAGGAGCGTGTCGAGTACGGCCTGTTGGGCCTGCTCCCGACAGCGGAGAAGACCCTCGCACAGCAGGTCGAGCACAGCTGGCACGAGTTCTCCACCCGCCGTGACGATCTCGACAAGCACATCTACCTGCGCGCTCTGCAGGATCGCAACGAAACCCTGTTCTATCGGCTTCTGCGCGATAACGTCGCCGAGACGATGCCCATCGTGTACACCCCGACGGTGGGTGTCGCATGCCAGCGGTTCAGCGAGATCTACCGACGGCCCCGCGGCCTGTTCGTCTCCTATCCCGACCGCCACCACCTCGCCGAGGTGCTCAACAACCGACCCCACCGCGAGCCAGATGTCATCGTGGTGACCGACGGCCAGCGCATCCTCGGACTGGGGGACCAGGGGATCGGCGGGATGGGCATCCCGATCGGCAAGCTCTCGCTGTACATCCTGCTTGGGGGCATCGACCCGGCACGGACGCTGCCGATCGTCCTGGACGTGGGCACCGACAACGTCGAACTGCTGGAGGATCCTCAGTACCTCGGCTGGCGCCACCGGCGGATCGACGACGACGACTACTACGCCTTCATCGACGAGTTCGTGTCGGCCGTGCATGAGCACTTGCCGAACACGTTGCTGCAGTGGGAGGACTTCGCGACCGCGCACGCGCAGCCGATTCTGGAGCGCTACCGCGACAAGCTGCTCACCTTCAACGACGACATTCAGGGCACGGCGGCCGTGACGCTCGGAGCGCTTCACGGCGCGTCGAACGTCGCAGGTCGCCCACTTGCGCAGCAACAAGTCGTGATGTTGGGCGCGGGCTCGGCAGGCATCGGCGTCCTGGGCATGGTGCAGCGCGAGATGGTGGCACAAGGCCTGTCGGAAGCAGAAGCGGCCGAGCGTATCTGGGTCGTCGACGTGGTGGGCCTGCTGACCGATGACCGCACCGATCTGTCTGCGGGGCAGCGGAAGTTCGCTCAGCCTGCGCACCGGGTCAGCGGTTGGGGACTGTCCGGGCACCCGCAGCTCGCCGACGTCATCCATCATGTCGACGTGGGTATCCTCGTCGGGTTGTCCACCGCCGCAGGCGCCTTCACCGAGGACATCGTGCGCGAACTTGCGGCCAAGACCGATCGACCGATCATCTTCCCGCTGTCCAATCCGACCAGCCACGCCGAGGCGCATCCGGCAGAGTTGGACGAATGGACGGAGGGACGCGCGCTGATCGCAACGGGTTCGCCGTTCGCGCCGTTGATTCGCGACGGCGTCGAACATCCGATCGCCCAGTGCAACAACGCGTTCATCTTCCCCGCGATGGGTCTCGCCGTGACAGCCGCACAGGCGACCCGGGTCACCGACAACATGATGCGCGTTGCGGCAGCGACCCTTGGCGAAGCGTCGCCCGCGCTGACCGATCCGAATGCGCCACTCCTGCCGGCCTGGGACGATGTTCCCGACATCGCGGTGCGGATCGCCCTCGCCGTCGGCCTGCAGGCTGTCGCGGAGGGCGTCGCACCGAAGCGCACCGACGAACAACTGGCCGAACGCATCGCCGAAGTGCGCTGGACGCCCGATTATCGGCCGTGACGCTCGCTACCTCGGTCGGGCGTATCGCTCGGCGAACCGCCGCAAGATCGTCGGCGGATATTCGATATGCCGTTGCCGTGCCGCGGTTTTCAACGATTCGGCGGATTCTGGTTCGAAGTAGCCGTGGTTCTTGTAGACGTCAATCCTGGTGACGATGCCTTGCAGGTCCAGTTCGGGGTGGAACTGCGTCGCGTAGGTATTGGTGCCGACTCGGAAGGCCTGCACGGGACAGTCCGGTGACGATGCCAGGCACACCGCTCCGGTAGGCAGCGAGCTGGCCGCCTCCTTGTGTCCGCCGAACGCGTCGAAAACATCCGGCAACTCTGCGAACAGCGGTTCCTCGCGGCCGGCATCGGTCAGTGTGACGGTGACGGCGGCAACCGGTTCTGGGTAACTACGGTCCACCGTCGCGCCGATGACAGAACCCAACATGCCCACGCCGTAGCAGCATCCGAGGAACGGGTAGTCCTTGTCGACAATCTGCTCGACGAGCGACAGGAGTTCGGCCTCGGCACGCTGCTGCGTCGGGCTCTTCGAATCCGCTGGATCGCTGACGTTGTACGGTCCGCCACCCAGGATTATCCCGGACCAGTCGTCGAGGTCGATCGGCCCTAAGGGCCTGTGCGTGAGGCGAATCCGGTGCATGCCGTCTTCATCGAGTCCGGCGAAACGCATCATGGCCTGATATTCGTCGTCGGCCGCAGCGTCCTCCCCGCGGATCGAGAGCAGCAGGAACGGGGCGTGACCGGCGGCTGTCGTCATTGAAGTACCCGACGAGATGTTCTCAGCAGAAACCGAAGCAGCCGCGTCGGCGAGGTTGCTCGCCCGGCGTACCGGAGCTACTGCCGGGCACCGGTTTCGGCACCGGCGCGACGCTCATCGGCGCCCTGGTGACGTCGATCCGCGGCTTCTGGGCAGGGGTCGGTTCGGTGTAGCGCGGTTGGTATTGACGTTGAGGCGCGGAATAGGTGGGCTCAGGCGGAGGCGGCGGGGGACTAGGAGGTGGCGGAGCGGCCGGTTTTGGTTTGGGAGCGCTAACCGCCGTCGGCACAGCCTTACTCGGCGCAGGCGGAGCGCTCGTCGACGCCTCCGTTGACGACTGTTCGGCCGCGGTGCCGGGGCTCCGCAAGACGAGCCAGCCGCCACCCAACACAGCGGCGATGACCGCGGCCGCGAGAACCACAGCGGCCGGTTTCGTGCGATACCACTGCTGATCACGGTATTTGGCGGCAGCGAAGTCGAATTCCGGTCGGACATATGCGGTTTCGGAAAGGGGGCGGGCGCGCAGCGGCCGATCCGGTGCCGGGGCCTGCTCCTCGACTTCCGCAGGCGCAGCGATGGTCGGGTGAGGATCGGCGTCGGCGGGTCGGTCCGGCACGACGTCGTAGAGATCAGCGGCCTCGGCGGGAGCATCGACAGCCGCGACGGCCGGCGCCTTTCGCTCCCACGGGGGTACCGACCGTGGGAGAAGCGCCTCCTCGACGTGGACCACCGGAATCGGCGACGTCACCGGTTCGTGATCGAAGGAGGAGTCGAGGGCAGGTTCGAAGTCAGAGTCGAAGGCGGGTTCAATGACGGCGTCGGGCGCCTCGACCGGCGGCAGGTCCGGTTCGGAATCCCTGTTGGTGTACTTGAAATCCTGGTCAGGCGCCCCGCCTGCCTGGCTCGACGCCGGATTGGCCAAGGATGTCAGCAGCGCCTGGTCGGCCGCGCGACGAAGGGCGCGACGTTCCATCAGCCGATTTACCCGCCCCATACAGACAAGCCTAACGAAGGGCGAACGGTGGCGTGCACACCGATTCAGTCCTCCTTGCTGATCAACCTCATCAGCGCGGTTTGATCCGGTGCAAGCAGCTCCTCGATTCGGGGCTGATTCACCTCGGCGACGATGACCTCACCCACGTCCTTGTTGACATCGCTGAAGACGCCGTGCGACTTCATCTTCTCGGTCTGATAGATGTTGTCCTCGGTCGGCTTGATGTAATACACCGCGTCGGCCTTGAATCGATGGATCAGCCATAGATGTATCAACGTCATAAGCCGCTTCTGCCGCAACTGCTCTGCGAACGTGTTCTGGTCGCGCACAGTCAGAATGCTGCGACCGTTGCGGTCCTTGATGGGATCGACGAGCACGTTGGCCAGCTTCTCGTCACCGCTGCCGTAAATGCCGAGCTCGAGCACTTCGCCGCCAGGGCGTAACGGACGGAACTGAATTCGCAGCTTCTCACCGAGCTGGTAGTGCTCACCCCACTTCGCCAGCCACTCCTCGAGCAGCTTCTTGGGCACTTCGGTCTGGACGAGGTGTTGGTGCTGCGTAGAACCCTCACCCATGGACTTCGTGGTTGCCGTCCGGCCCGAGGACGCTGCCAGCGCGGCATCGCTGCGCGGACCGCCGACGAGAGTTTGCGGCGTGCGGTAGGGCGACTCCACAAGGCGCATCTTGCGTTGCAGCCGAGCCAGCGACAGCATGCCGTCCTGTTTGAGCGCCCCGGCGAACTCTTCGGCGGCGACGCCGTCGATCTGGTGTCCGCCATAGGTCATGAAGTTGAAGACGAAGCCCATCTTGCCGATTTCCTCTGGGAATCGGCGCATCTCGTCATCGCTCATGCCGGTGGTGTCCCAGTTGAAGGACGGGGAGAGGTTGTAGGCCAGCATCTTGTCCGGATACACGGCGTGCACAGCGTCGGCGAACTGCTTGGCGTCCGCCAGGTCCGCGGTCTTCGTCTCCATCCACAGGATGTCGGCGAATGGCGCTGCGGCAAGAGATTTCGCGATCGCGTACGGGATACCGCCCCGCAGCTGGTAGTAACCCTCCGAGGTCTTCGCCCGCTCGCAGTCCCAGCCGGCGTCGGCGCGCAACTCCTGCGCCTTTCGGCGGGCCTCATACAGCGGCGCCGTCGCCGCGAACGTGCGCCATTCGGCTGCGCTCATGTCGAGCGGTTCGCCCTCCCTCTCCCGGAACTCGAGAAGATCGGCGACCGCCTCACCGTAGGTTTCCAGCCCGGCATCGTTCTGCCACGCCTCGACGAAGCGTGACTCGACCTTGTCGAAAAGGGCGTCGACCGCCTCGTCGCCGTCCTGTTGCCAGGTCGACACGGCCTCGGCGATGAGCCCCAGAATGCCTTGGTGCTCAAGCCAACTGGTGGCTGCGATGTACTCGCCCTCAGGCAGCGCGTAGAGCAGGTGCCCGTTGAGGTGTTTGACGCCCGACTCGTAGAAGTTGCGCACCATCGCCAAGAAGCAGGCCTTGTACGAGGGAATCCTGAGGTTGGTGACACCGAGCAGGAACGGTTGGTCGCGCTCGTCGGCGCGGCTGTCGATCAGGTTGGCGGCTTCGGCATCGGTGCGCGCGACGATGATGCCGGGGACGCCCATGATGTCGAGCTGGAAGCGGGCGGTGTTGAGCCGCTTGATCTGTTCGTCCGAGGGGACGAGCACCTTCCCGCCCTGATGGCCGCACTTCTTGGTGCCCGGGCGCTGGTCCTCGATGTGATACCCCGGCACCCCTGCTTCGACGAAGCGTCGAATCAGATTACGCACGTGGGGATCTCCGCCGTGACCGGTGTCGGCATCGGCGATGATGAACGGTCGGTAGTCGACGGCAGGGGTGGCGGCGCGTTGGTCGTCGGTCATGCGCAGGCGCAGGTAGTGCTGGTTGCGGTCGGCGGTGAGCAGCGCGCGCACCAGTCCGGCGGCTTCGTCGGGAACCTGGCTCAGCGGATAGCTCGCGAGGTCGGGTCCGGGATCCTCAGTCGTCGAACCCTTGGCAGACGTCGCCCAGCCACCCAGATAGATCCCCTCGAGCCCCATCCGCTTCATCGTCACCGCCTGACCGGGCGAGTACGGCCCGAAGGTGGTGATGCTCTTGTGCTGGGCGAACAGTTCGCGCAGGCGGTCGAAGAAGGCCTCAGCGGCCTGGCGCGCGACCGGATAGTCAGTGGCGATCGTGCCCCGCTGCTCTACGACCTGACGGGCCGCATAGAGGCGGATGATGCCCTCGAAGCGCGGGCTGTCGAAGTACCGCTGCATGGCGGCGACATCCTGCTCGAACGGGGTCTGGGGCGCTGCATCTGCTTCGACGATGGCCATGGATCAACACTACGGCGGACGTTTAGCCGATAGTGCGGAATCTTCCATGCGCCAGGTCCGAACTACTACTGGCTGTAGTCGGCGACCCGAGGTGGCTGCGACAACTGCGAGCGCACCGTACGCGTCAGCTCGTCGGCGAGGATCTCTGGCTCACCCGCGAACAGACCGTCGAGCGCCTGTGCGGCCACCACCGCCGGATCGAGCTTCTGATCGGCAGGCACGAAGTCGGCCATATCGGTGTCCATGAAGCCGACATGCAGTGCGGCGACGTGGATACCGCGCGGCGCGAGTTCCTCCCGAATCGCATCGGTCATCGCCCAGCCCGCAGCCTTGGCCGCCGAATACGCGCCGAACTTGGCGGCGTGCACCCAGGACAGCACCGAAAGCACGTCGAGGATCGCCCCGCCGCCGTTGCCCTCGATAACGGGGACGAACGCGCGGATCGTCTGCAGAGTGCCGAAGTAGTGGGTTTCCATCTCCAGCCGGATGTCGCCCATGGCGCCCGTCAGCAGGCCCGAATGCGTCGAGACACCCGCGTTGTTGATGAGAACGTTCACGTCGGAGGCGACCTCGGTTGCGCGCCGCACTGACTCCGGATCGGTGATGTCCAGTTGGACGGGCACCACGCCGGGAATGTCGATCGTTTCCGGTCGCCGCGCCGCGGCGTAGACCTTGGCTCCACGTGCAAGCAGGTCAGTGGCGAAGCGCTTACCCAGCCCACGGTTCGCGCCCGTCACAAGCGCGATGATCTGGCTGTTCTCCGGATTGATCGTGGTCATCTTGAGTCCTCCATGGCTTTGGACGTTCGTTCTGTACCAAACGGTCAACAATGCCGGTGCGGCGCTATTCCCGGCCGCTGAGAAGTAGCGCCGCAAGGGCGGGCGGATCAGCGACCGTGACGGTCAGAGCCGAGTGATCGCGGAAGCCGATGACCCGCTTGATCTTCTCGCGGAAGTGGATGCAGAGTCCGCCGTCGGGGTTGGTCCCGAAAGTCAGTCCGTCGTCGGCGAAGGACAGTCGGGGACCGACCGCGGTCCACCACCGGTAGGGACCGGCGACGTGGGCTTCGGCGATGTTGTCGACCGGGGTGTCGACCCGGAGAAGGCCGAAGGTGGCGATGAAGCGACCGTCGTCGGTGACGGTGACGCCGTCGCGCCACGGCAACGCACCACCACCGAGCCACATCGGCGTGAAGCGCTTGTCGAATCGGTAGGGAAAGAACTCGCTCACCGCGTTATGCAAGCACGTCGATCACCTTTTCGTCACGGTACGGCCTCTCATTGGCGATGTGCCGTGCTGCAGATGGCCCCTGGCAGCGCAGTTTGTCAAAGTAGCTGTGGCGACTTCCGTCATCAACGGGTCGCCCGATGTGGTCGCGGTGAATCGAAGAAAGTGAAAACTCGCATGAAACGCATTTACGCCTTGGTGGTCGGCCTTGCCGTGTTGATGGCGACGCCGGGTCTGGCGCTCGCCGATTCCACTCGGCCACTGAGCAACCAGCAGTTGGTCCAGTACGTGATCGCGCGTGGCCTTGCGCAGCGCGGTGTTCCGTTCTCGTTCGGTGGCGGCGACTCCAACGGTCCGACCCGCGGCAGCGGCCCGACGGACAACGCGCTCGGTCTCGACCGACAGGGCCACGTCGTCGGATTGGACCCGATGGCGAGCACCGTCGGCTTCGACGCATCCGGCCTGATGCTGTATTCATACGCCGGCGTCGGCGTGAAGCTGCCGCGTTCGTCCGGCGCGCAGTACAACGCAGGCCGCAAGGTGCTGCCGCAGCAGGCCCTTCCCGGCGACCTGATCTTTTACGGCGCAGGCGGGAACCAGAGCGTGGCGATGTTCCTCGGCAACAATCAGATGCTGGAGGCCGGCGACCCGGTGGTGACGGTCTCGCCGGTGCGTACCGCCAACATGGCGCCGTACCTGGTTCGGGTCATCGCCTGATGGCTGGCGGCCGATCCGATCCCGGTGAGGCAGACATTCGGGCTCGAATCGATCGGCTGGCGTCGGCCATCGCGGCTCACGACCTCGAAACCGCGATGTCATCCTACGGGCGCGACGTCGTGTCCTTCGATTTCGAGCCCCCGCTACAGCACCTGGGAATCGAGGCCAAGCGGCGAAATTGGGAAGCGGTATTCGCGGCCCACCGACGTCCGCTCAGCTATGAGGTGCACGACCTCACAATCGCCGTCGGCGACGATGTGGCATTCACCCACAGCCTGAACCGGATCAGCGGAACGATGAAAGACGGGACCAGGACCGGCATGTGGGTACGTGCGACATTAGGATTCCGGAAGATTGACGGCACCTGGCTGATCACGCACGACCAGGTATCGGTACCGATCGATTTCGCGACAGGAACAGCGCTGCGCGACCTCACCCCTTGACGGCGCCCGCGGCTGCGCCACCATGGATCGAGTGAACGCATCTCCCGGCGCGGGACCGCAGCTGTATCGGCCGCGACGTGCGCTTGCGAACCACATCGAGTTCTTCGGCTACTGGCAGCACGCGGGCAGCCCGCACAGGAGTCGAGCGCTTCCGCGCGGGGCGGCGACGGTGATCATCGACGTCAGCGGCAGGCCGCGCGTCGACTTCTACGCGGCCGGCGGTCGGACGCGGCTGCACGTGCCGCCCGCCTTCATCGCCGGCGCAGGCACCGCCTCCTACGTCACTCGCATTGACGCTGCACAAGCGGTCCTCACCATCCATTTCCGGCCAGCCGGTGCCTTACCGTTCGTGGGAATTCCGTTGGGAGACTTGGAGAATGCCTGTGTCGGTCTCGACGACCTGTGGGGTCGGCAGGGCTCCGCTCTCCACGAACGGCTGATCGCAACGCCGTCACCCACCCGCCGGGTGCAGCTTGTCGAGTCATTTCTGCTTGACCGCCTTGAACATCAGTCGAGCGAACCGCATCGCGGGGTAGCGGCCGTGCTTGGCGCCATCGCGCGAGACCCGTCTATGCGAGTCTCGCGCGCGCAGACTATGACCGGGCTCTCGCCACGAAGGTTGGCTGCGGCATTCCGGGCGGAGGTGGGCCTCGCTCCGAAGGCTTTCCAGCAGGTGCGACGACTGCAGGCCGCCCTAGAACTGCTTGATGCCGGGGCTACGCAAGGCGCCACCATCGCCGCCGACCTCGGCTACTTCGATCAGTCCCATTTCGTTCGCGAGTTTCGGTCGTTCACCGCCATCACCCCGACGCAGTACCTCCAACGCCGTTCCTGGCTGCCCAGCCACGTCGACGTCGCCACCGCACCGTAAATCACGCGAGCCGCAAAAATATCCAAGCCTGCCGCCGTGTCCAAGGTCGATGATTGGTCGCATGGACAAAGGGAACGCAGCGGTGGCGAGCACCGGGCTGCTGGTGGCGGCGATCCGCGCGAACGAATCAACCCGCGAAGACCGACTCTTCATCGACCCCTATGCGGACAAACTCGCAGGGGAGACCGGCAGGGCGATTCTTGCCGCAGCGATCGCGGAAGCGGGCGAGCAGTCGACGGTTCAGATCGTCGTGCGCACGCGCTTCCTCGATGACGCACTGCGGCGCGCGGCGGGCGCGGCCAGACAAGTGGTGCTACTGGCGGCAGGAATGGATGCGCGCGCCTACCGACTCGCCTGGCCCGACGACACCACCGTGTACGAACTCGACCAACCGGCGGTCATCGAAGCCAAGGCGGACATCCTCGCTGACGATCAGCCGCGGTGTCGCCGGGTGGCGATCGGGGTCGACCTGGCCGACGATTGGCCGGCAGCACTGACGACCGCAGGCTTCGACGCGCGTAAACCGGCGGTCTGGTTGATCGAGGGCCTGCTTCAGTACCTCGACGAGAGCGCCGTGCGCACCTTGTTCGACCGCGTGAACGCGTTGTCAGCGCCGAATTCGACTGTGCTGTACGACATCGTCGGTAAGTCACTGCTGGAATCACCGGCGATGACGCCGCTCCTGAACAAGATGGCCGCGCAGGGCTCACCGTGGCGGTTCGGCACCGACGAACCGGGGGAGCTGGCCGAACGTCACGGCTGGAAGGCCGTGGTCACCGACATCGCCGAGCAGGGCAACCGATGGAATCGGTGGTTTGCGCCCGCGGTACCCATGGATGTGCCCGATGTGCCGCGAGGCTATTTCGTCGAGGCGACGCTGAACTAGTCACGAAAAACCGCGCGACTTCACCCCGCCCGGCTCCGTAACGTCACGCTGATGGCGGTCTTGACTGGTCAGAAGGACGACTTTCCACGGTGGTATCAGGACGTGCTCACCAAGGCGAAGCTCGCCGAGAACGGACCGGCCCGCGGCACCATGGTCATCCGCCCGTACGGCTACGCGATCTGGGAGCGGATGCAGGCGGAGGTCGACCAGCGGATCAAGGCCGCAGGAGCGCAGAATGCGTACTTCCCGCTGCTGATGCCGATGAGCTTCTTCGAACGCGAGGCCGAACACGTCGAGGGCTTCAGTCCTGAGCTCGCCGTCGTGACCTATGGCGGCGGCAAGGAGTTGACCGAGCCGCTCGCCATCCGGCCGACGAGCGAGACCGTCATCGGGGAGTACATGGCCAAGTGGGTCGACAGCTACCGCGATCTGCCACTGCTTCTCAACCAGTGGGCGAACGTCGTGCGATGGGAGATGCGGCCGCGAATCTTCCTGCGCACCACGGAGTTCCTGTGGCAGGAAGGTCACACGGCCCACGCCGGCGAGTCCGATGCGCGGCAGTACGCATGCAGAATCCTGCGCGACGTCTACCAGGATTTCATGCGCAACGTGCTGGCCATACCGGTGATCGTCGGCTGCAAGACCGCAAGGGAACGGTTCGCTGGCGCCTCAAACACGATGACGTGCGAAGGGGTCATGCGCGACGGAAAGGCCCTGCAGATGGGCACCTCGCACGAACTGGGTCAGCGATTCAGTAAGGCCTTCAACATCACCTACTCGACGGCCGACGGCGCAAGAAAACTGTGCTGGACGACGTCGTGGGGTTCGTCCACCCGGATGCTCGGCGGCCTGATCATGTGCCACGGCGACGACTTCGGGCTCGTGCTGCCACCGGCGGTGGCAGCGATTCAAGCCGTCGTCGTCGTCATCAGAGACGCCGACGGCGGCGTCGTCGGCGCGGCTTCCGCGTTGGTCGACGAACTCAGCAGGCGCGGCGTGCGGGTGCGGCTCGACGACGATGTCGAGCAGAGCTTCGGCTGGCGCGCGACCGAGTGGGACCTGCAGGGTGTGCCGATCCGGGTGGAGGTCGGCCCGCGCGAGATCGCCGACGATGCCGCGGTCCTGTACCGCCGCGACACCAGGGAAAAGAGCACGGTGGCGTTGCACAGCGTCGCCGATGACGTGGTGCGCCTGACCGATCGCGTGCAGCTGGACATGCTCGAGGCGGCGACGCGACGACGGGATTCGGTCATCTCCGACTGCGCGACGCTCGACGAGGTGAGCGACGTCGCTGCAACCGGCGTCGCGCGCGTGCCGTGGAGTGCGGTCGGGGCGTCGGGCGAAGAACACCTGGCTGCGGGCGGCGTCACAGTGCGATGCTTGCAGTCGGGAGACGGGGGGCTACCCGACGCCCCCGACGACGCAGATGTCGTCGCCTACGTTGCCCGGGCTTACTGAGTCAGCGGATCGGAGCGGGCTAGCGTCCCAACGTTCCGTCGACCACCAGCGCCCGTAGCCCTTTCCGGTTCAGCTTTCCGCTCGGCAGGGTCGGAATCTGATCACTCGTCGCCAGCACCCACCTGGTCGGCACCTTGAATGCCGACAACTGCTCACGCGTTCGCGCGGCGACCGATGCCATATCGATCTCGGCAACGGCAGGTACCACGACAGCGCAGACCTGCTCGCCCCGTACCGGGTCGTCGATTCCGACGACCACGCACTGCGCGACTTCGCCGAATTGTTCGATCACCGACTCGACCTCCAGCGGCGACACATTCGCCCCGGCCGACTTGATGAGTTCACTTGTGCGCCCGACGTAGAACAACCGCGGATCGCCTCCGACCCGGTATACCCGGTCACCGGTGTGATACCAGCCGTCGGCGTCGAACGTCTCGTAGCGTTCGCGCTTGTTGTAGCCCGACATCACCCCGATGCCACGGATGAGCAGCTCGCCAACGGTGCCATCGGGCACCGGTTGGCCGCCGTCGTCGACGATTCGCATTTCCGTGTACGCGAATCCGCCTGCGGTCTCAGACATGGTGCGGTGCACCGGGAACCCGTCGGGGACATCGGTCATCGCGATATCCAATGGCCCGTCCCGGAGCATCGGTGCGCTGGCGAGATCGCGGCTGGCGAATGTCGGGTGCTCGCGCAACCGCTGGGTGAAGGCCGGCCACCCGACAACCCCGGTTGCTCGTTCCTGCTCGATGAGCTCGAGCGCGGCTCCGGCGTCGAGCCGGGGGACGACCAGCAGGGTGACGTGCTCGTGCAGCGCTCCCGTGGTGGCGAGCAGCCCGCCGATCCAGAAGAACGGCATGGCACACAGGATGGTGGCCGATGACGCCGAAGACCCTGCACGGGTGACGGTCCGAATCGCGGCGGGCCACGTCGACGTCTGCCGGACCAGGGTGCCGTGGGTGTGGACGACCCCTTTCGGGTCGGCGGTCGAGCCGGAGGTGTGCACCATCACGGCAGGGTCGGCTGGTGACACCTCTGCTTCGACGGCGGCCAGAATGTCTTGCGGTGCAAGGGCGGTGGAGCTCGCGTTCCATCGCACTGCCCAACTCCGGTCGGTGTCGGCGGTCAGCACGATGCGTCGCAGGTACGGGGCTGCACGCAGGAAAAGCGTGTCGCCCGTCTGATCGGTCAGCTCGGGCATGGCGGCTTCGAGCCGCTCCGCGACGTCGATCTTCACCATCCTGGCAGGGGCCACGAGCACGCCGATGTCGGCAAGCCGCACCACTTTCGCGAGCTCCGCGGGTGCATACATCGTGCTGAGCGGCACGGCCATCGCGCCGATGCGGGACACCGCAAGCCACCACACGACCCACTCGACACCGTTGGGAAAGAACAGCCCAACCCGACTGCCCTTGCCGACGTTCTGGCTCAACAGCCAGCGCGCGAGGTCTGCCGACCGATGCTCGGCCTGCTCGTAGGTCAGCCGGTCGGTGGGGCTCACGACGTACGTCTGTCGGCCGAACTCCGTCACACATCGGGCAAGGAGTGCGGGCACGGTCGGCCGGGGCTCGGTCACCCGCCGATCTTCTCCGATGCGCGTGACCATGACCACATCCGTCAGTTAGTGAAACTGTCGGTTACAGTAATCTAGACTGGGGGTATGGGTACCGAAGTAGCGTTCACGACCCCCGTTCGCGAGGGCCTGTGGCAGATCGAGGACGTGCTCGACGCGGCAGGCAACATCGCGCTGCCGTCCGACATCACATTGATTTCGCTCATCGAGCGCAACATCGCCAACGTCGGGGACACCGTGGCGTACCGCTACCTGGACCACACCCGCGCGGAGAACGGCTACGTCGACGAATTGACCTGGACCCAACTCGGTACGCGGATGCGCGCGATCGCGGCGGAGATCCAGCGGTTCACCTCGCGGGGCGATCGGGTGGCGGTGCTGGCTCCGCAGGGCCTCGACTACGTCGCGGGCTTCTTCGCCGCCATCAAGGCCGGGACCGTCGCGGTACCGCTGTTCGCACCCGAGATGCAAGGTCACGCCGAACGGCTCGCGATCGCCCTGCACGACTCACGCCCGGCCGTCGTCCTCACGACGTCGGCGGCGTCGGCTGCCGTCGAGGCCGCGCTCACCGAGATCGGACACACACCGAGGCCACATGTGGTCGCCGTCGACGATGTCCCTGATTCGGCCGGGCATGCGTTGGTACCGGTTCACGTCGACGCGCTGGACATCTCCCATCTGCAGTACACCTCGGGTTCCACGCGCGATCCCGTCGGCGTGGAGATCACCCACAGGGCGGTCGGCACCAACCTAATTCAGATGATCCTGTCCATCGACCTTCTCGACCGAAACACACACGGGTGCAGTTGGTTACCGCTCTACCACGACATGGGTCTCTCGATGATCGGCTTTCCCACCGTGTATGGCGGACACTCGACGCTGATGTCGCCTGCGGCGTTCATTCGCCGACCCGAGCGCTGGATCCACGCGCTGTCTGCGGCGTCACGGACCGGTCGCGTCGTGACCGCCGCACCGAACTTCGCGTGTGAGTACGCCGCCCAACGCGGCGTGCCTGCCAACGGCGATGACGTGGACCTCAGCAATGTGGTGCTGATTCTCGGGTCGGAACCGGTGAGCCCCAGTGCGATCGACGCGTTCAACACTGCGTTTGCGCCCTACGGATTGCCGCCGACCGCGATCAAGCCGTCGTACGGCATCGCCGAGGCGACCCTGTTCGTCTCCACCATCGCGCCGACCGCCGCTCCGACAGTGGCCCACCTCGACAGCGGCAGGTTGGAGAGGGGCGAGGCGGTGCGCGTCGCCGCCGACAGTCCTGTCGCCACGGAACACGTGTCATGTGGTCAGATCGCCCGCAGTCAATGGTGCGTCATCACCGATCCCGATGCGGGCACTGAACTTGCCGACGGGCGAGTCGGCGAGATCTGGGTGCACGGTGACAACGTGGGCCGGGGTTATTGGGCACGTCCCGATGAAACACGGCAGGCGTTCGGTGCGGTTCTGCGTTCGAACGCAACCGAACACAGCCACGCGCACGGCGTCCCGGCCGACGCAACGTGGCTGCGCACGGGCGACTTGGGGTTCTACCTCGACGATGAGCTCTACGTCACCGGACGCATCGCCGACCTCATCGTCATCGACGATCGGCGGCTCTACCCGGAGGACATCGAGATCACCGTCGCGGAGGCGTCGCCGATGGTGCGCCGCGGGTATGTCGCCGCGTTCACGTCCAACGCAGGCGAACTGGTTATTGTCGCCGAACGGGCATCGGGTACCCGCCGCGCCGACCCGGCTCCCGCCGTCGCAGCAGTCCGCGCTGAAGTGGCTCGACGACATGGTCTTTCCGTCGCAGACGTGCTCCTCGTCCCCGCGGGAGCGATCCCGCGCACCACGAGCGGCAAGCTGGCCCGGCGGGCCTGCCGGGCTGAGTATCTAAGTGGCGCGTTCGGAAGCTAAAGCGCGACGCTCCCGCCGCCGCTAGGGTCGGCAGATGACGTCGATAGCCGAAGCGCCCGACCGGGTCGTCGGATTGGCGCGCGGAATGCGCGACCTCGTTGCCGCCGAAGCCGCAGAGTCCGAACGCGGCCGCACACTCACCCCGGCGATCGTCGAAGCGATGTGGTCCTGCGGGCTGATGTCGTCCTTCAACCCGGTCGCGGCGGGCGGTGTCGAACCGTCGTTCACCGAGATGATCGAGACCTGGATCGAAATGGCCTGGCAGGACGGCTCGTTCGGCTGGGTCGGTATCGCTAATCTGCCGTCCTCGTTCGCCGCCGCGGCCTATCTGCCCGACGATGGCTTCGCTGAGGTGTTCACCGCCCGCGACAACAGGGTCACGATGGGCGGCCAGTTCTTTCCCAACGGCCAGGGCACCGTCGTCGACGGCGGTTACCAGTTGACCGGCTCCTGGAGCTTCGGCTCCGGCACCGGTCATTCGGAATACGTCGCCGCAGGCTTCTTCCCGATGGACAACGGGGAGATGCGCTGGATCGCCGAGGGCATCCCCGATATGCAGGTGGCGGTGGTGCCGCGGGAGGAGATCTCGTTCAACGACGGCTGGTTCGTCCAGGGCCTCAAGGGAACTGGCTCCTATGACTACAGCGCTACGGACCTATTCGTGCCCGCGCGCCGCACGTTCAGACTGTTCTCCCGCGAGCCGATGCGGGGGAGTTCGCCTGCCACCCGCATGGGGCTGATGCCCGTCACGGCCGCGGGCCACGCGTCCTGGGCACTCGGCGTGGCCAAGAGCATGCTCGACGACGTTGCCGAGCTCGCGGCCACCAAGTTCCGGATGAGCGATATGGCGTCGCTGGCCAGCCGCCCGACCTTCCAGAAGGGTCTGGCGCACCACGTTTCGGCGTGGCGCGCCGCCCGCCTGCTCGTGCTCGACGCGTTCACCACTGCGGAATCCGCGGTCGCCGCAGGCGAAGACCTGACCCCGACGCTGCGGGCGGACATGCGCGCGGCCGCGGTGTACGCGACCGACATCGCACGCGGGTGCGCCGAGTGGGCCCATCTCGTCGCGGGCACCAGCTCGATCCGCGAAGGCAGCAGGCTCGAGCGGGCGTTCCGCGACATCTACACCGGCACCCAGCACGCCTTCATCAGCGAGAAGGTGGCGATCGACGCCGCTTCGATCTGGCTCGGCGTCATCGCCGACCAGTTCGGACTGTAAACCTTTGCGTAGATAGGCTTTTCCCATGCACGATCGCACCGCAGGTCTGTCCGCCGCCGCACAGCACGCACGCGATTTCCTCGATAGCCTCGACGACCGGCCGGTGGCCGCCCGCGTCGACGCCGCCGGGGTTCGCGACGCGCTTGGCGGCCCACTGCCGGAGCACGGCGAGGACCCGACTGCCGTCATCGACGCGCTGGCGGCAGGCGTGGAACCCGGTCTCGTGGCCACCGCCGGTCCCCGCCACTTCGGCTTCGTGATCGGCGGTGCATTGCCCGCCGCGCTGGCCGCGGACTGGCTGGTCTCGGCCTGGGACCAGAATTCCGCGTTTCACGCACTGTCTCCCGCGGCCGCCGCCATCGAAGAGATCACGTCGGCGTGGACGGTCGACGTACTCGGACTGCCCGCCCGCGCCAGCGTCGGGTTCGTCACCGGAGGGCAGGGCGCCAACACCACATGCCTGGCCGCCGCACGTCACGCGGTACTCGCGAAGGCAGGCTGGGACGTCGAGGGCGACGGGCTCATCGGTGCACCGCCGATCCGCATCTTGTGCGGTGAACAGGCCCACGCGACCATCGACACCGCGCTGCGCCTACTCGGCCTGGGGGGCAACACAGCGGTTCGCGTCGCCGCCGACGACCAGGGTCGGATGCGTCCCGACGCGCTGGACGACGCGCTGGCCCGGTCTTCCGGCCCGACGATCGTGTGCGCACAAGCGGGCAACGTGGCCACCGGCGCGTTCGACGCGTTCGAACCAATTGCCGAAGCCTGCGCCGCACACGGCGCCTGGCTGCATGTCGACGGAGCGTTCGGGCTGTGGGCCGCGGCGACGCCGTCGCTTCGGCACCTGACGAAGGGCGTCGATCGTGCCGACTCGTGGGCGATCGACGCGCACAAATGGCTGAACGTGCCGTACGACGGCGCCATGGCAATCGTCGCCGATGCGGATGCCCATATCGCCGCGATGAGCCTTGCGGGCCCATACCTGGTGGCCGATGCAGGCCAACGCGACGGCACCAACTACGTCCCCGAGAGCTCACGACGCGCACGGGCCGTGCCGATCTACGCCGCGCTACGGTCACTGGGCCGGGCCGGGGTGGCCGAAATAGTGGACCGCAACTGCGCCGGTGCCCGGCGGATGGCCGAACGGCTGGCGGCGATTCCCGGCACGCATATCCTCAACGACGTCGTGCTCAACCAGGTGCTGATCCAGCTGCCGGGCGGCGACGACGCCAACAGGGCCGCGGTCGCCGCCGTCCAACGCGACGGAACCTGCTGGCTCGGCGGCACCACCTGGAACGGGCAGTACGTGCTTCGCGTCTCGGTATCGAACTGGGCGACGACCGACGACGATATCGACCGGTCGGCCGACGCGATCGCGCGCGCTGCGCACGCCTCGACGACGACGCTTTAAGCTGCTTGCCATGTCCGTGGACCGCGCAGCCCTCGTCGTCGGGGGTATCCGCTTTGCGTCAGGCGTCTCGTTTCTCGTCGACCCGCTCCGCGCGAATCGGCTGTGGGGTGATCCCGACGAACCGGCGCCGACGGCACAGCTGCTGTTGCGGTCGATGGGTTACCGCGATGCGTTGATCGGCGGCCTGCTGATGTCGTCGGCGGTGCGCGGCAAGAACACTCGCGGTTGGTTCCTTGCGTCGGGAGGCGCCGACGCGGCGGACCTGCTCGGCGGGATGAGCGTGCACCACGAAATGAAACGATCGCAGCAGATGATCGGTCTCGGGGGCGCGGTCGTCGGCATCGGTGTCGGGCTGTGGGGTGCTACCCGTCGGCGGCCACGTCGGAGGAGCGACTCCGCAGCGGCGCCAGAAGAGCGTTGAGTCCGTAGCCGAAGACCGCGTCGTAGTCGGTCGGGGACTGCAGCGCCTCGACGAGCGCCCGGTCGGGCCAGTCCTCGCTCCACAGTGAGGGGTCCTCTTCGTCGTGCTTGGCACCACGGACGGCCGAGAACTGCATGACGGCCGACGAGATCACATGCACCTGTATCGCGCGCAGGATGAGCGCCGCGTCGGTTCCCGTGACACCGACTTCTGACAGCGCTGCGGCCAGCATCTGCTGAATCGGCAGGAACAGCAACGGGGTCCGGTCGCGCTCGTGTGCGATCGCGAGTAGATGCTGTCGCTCGATCAGTAGCGTTCGCTGCGAACGGGCAAGTGAAGCAATGCGATCGACGGGCGTCTCGCCTTCGACGGGCAGGTGCGCCATCTGGCTCAGCAGCCGATCGACCAGGCTGTCGAACAGTTTGTCCCTGCCGCCGATGTGCCAGTAGATCGAGGTGACGGCCACGTCCAGTTCCTCGGCGAGACCGCGCATGGTGAACGCGTCCACGCCGTCGAGTTCGATCAGGCGCGCCGCGGTGTCGAGAATCGTCTCGGCGTCCAGCGGTTGCTTCACGGGCTCTCACCTCCGGTCATCCGCTCGGACTCCGGCAGATCCAGGCAGCGCTCGAGGTTGCGGTGCATGTTGATCACCCGACGCTCCTCGTTGGACAGCGTCAGGTGGGTGAGCCCTGGCTGCTGAAGGCCGCGCTGCAGGCCCGCGAGCACGGCGATGTCCTGGGTCAGCACCAGGCCGGGATGCGCTTCTTCGGCCGTCACCCTCATATCGGTCGGTTTGATCCGCGGCGCTCCCGGCGCCATCCGCGTCCACAGGATCATCACCAGTTCGCCCCGATCCGGATCAGGCCCTGGGCGAGCGGTCAGCACAGTCATGTGATCGGCGTTGGTCAGCAGCGACATGTTCGGAAAGACGTTGTATTGATGCAACCGCATCACCTGATCGGTCGACGCCCAGCTCAAGTCGACACCACGTTCTCCTGCGAAGGCCTTCGTGCGCTCGGCTATCACGTCGGAGATCGGTTGCCCTGGCAGGCGATCGGCCGGGACAGGGGTGTCTTCGGCGACCCCCATCAGCGCACCCTGAGTCGTCACGTAGGCATCCCACACGTCTGCATCGGTGAGCGGCTCCTTGATCTGCGGGCTGGGTACGCCGTAGACCTGCTCGGATTTGCCGGTGCGTCCCCAGATCACTTGTGGTGCATAGACATCGTCCATGCACCTGTGCAACTCCGGATGCAGCGTCTGGATGTGATAAGTCTCGCTGAAGCCGTCTGCGATCGTCTTCCAGTTGGCATCCACATCGACGGTGATGGTGGCGTAGCAACGGAAGTCACCCAGCGAGCACCACGCAATATCCTCCGGCACCGACTCGAGCCAGTCGCTCAACGGCATCGCCTCGACATCGAGGGTAACGAAGACCAATCGTTCCCACGTGTCGACTTTCGCTGCGAGCAAAGGGAATTCCGACATGTGCAGCGCGCCGAATCCCTTTCGGTTGGGCACTCGCTTCAGCGCCCCTGACAGGTCCCAGGTCCAGCCGTGGTATCCGCATTTCAACTCCCGCAATTCCGAACCGGCGCCATTGCACAGTGAGTTGCCGCGATGTCGGCACACGTTCTGGAAAGCTCGAAGCTCACCGTCGTCGCCGCGAACCACCAGAACCGAGTAGGGACCGCAGCGGTACTCGAAGTAGTCGCCGGGCTCGGCGACGTGGTCGACGGTGCAGGCGACCTGCCACACCTTCGGCCACATCCGGTCGACCTCGAGTTGCGCGAACGCCGGAGAGCGGTAGCGGTCGGCAGGCACCAGCGTCGGGCTGGCGGGCGGCGGTCCGATCGCGTCCTCCCTGCGAGAGGGAGCGGGGTTGCCGACTGCGGTGCCGGCCTGCACTGTATGCGTCACGATTGGCCCTTCGAAGATCCAGCGCCAGCGGTCTGTAACGGTGTTACATTGACCCACGGTAGCGGCTGACACGCCAGTTGTTAGGGAGTAATCGTGTTCGACCTCAAGATTAAAAACGGAACCGTCGTCGACGGCACGGGTGCGGACCGATTCCAGGCCGACGTGGCGATCAAGGACGGCAAGATCGTCGAGATCCACCGTCGCGGCGCGGGCGACCCGCCGCTGGAAGGCGATGCGGCCGAGACGATCGACGCCACAGGCAGGATCGTCGCGCCGGGTTTCGTGGACATTCACACCCACTACGACGGACAGGTCAGCTGGGACAGCCTGCTGGAGCCGTCGAGCGGACACGGCGTCACCACCGTCGTCGCGGGCAACTGCGGCGTCGGCTTCGCACCGGTACGGCCGGGCTCCGAGGATTGGCTGATCGGTCTGATGGAGGGGGTCGAGGACATACCAGGCACCGCGCTCACCGAAGGCATTTCGTGGGGCTGGGAGAGCTACCCGGAGTACCTCGACGTCATCGAGAAACAGGATCTCGCGATCGACGTGGGCAGCCAGATCGCCCACGGCGCGGTTCGCGCCTATGCGATGGGTGACCGCGGAGCCCGCAACGAGCCGGCCACCCCCGAGGACATCGCGGCCATGGCACGCATCGTGCAGGAGGGAATCGAGGCGGGCGCATTGGGTTTCTCGACGTCACGCACGCTCGGTCACCGGGCCATCGACGGCGAACCGGTTCCCGGCACCTATGCCGCAGAGGATGAGTTGTTCGGCCTCGGCCGGGCGATGGCCGCGGGTGGGCGTGCCGTCTTCGAGCTGGCGCCGCAGGGGGTCGCAGGCGAGGACATCATCGCGCCGAAGAAGGAGCTGGAGTGGATGCAGCGCCTCGGCGCGGAGATCGACCGCCCGATCTCATTCGGCATGATCCAGGTCGACGCGGCGCCCGACCTCTGGCGCGAACAACTCGACATCTCCGCAGCGGCCCATGCGGCGGGCAGTGAGCTGTATCCCCAGATCGCCGCGCGACCGTTCGGCATGCTGTTCGGCTTCCCCGGCCACCATGCGTTCACCCATCGTCCGACGTTCCGTCGCCTGAAGGCCGAGTACAGCCGAGAGGAGTTGGCGCAGCGTCTGGCCGAGCCCGCCGTCAGGGCGGCGATTCTCGCCGAGGATGATCTGCCGCCGGATCCAAAACTGTTGTTCGACAACATGTTCGCGCTCGTTCAATACTCGCTGGGCCGCATCTATGCGCTCGGCGATCCACCCGACTACGAACCGACCCCCGATCGGGCCGTCGAGAAGATCGCCGCCGAACGCGGCGAGGACCCGCTGTCGACGCTGTACGACCTGATGCTTGAAGCCGATGCAGGCGCGATGCTGATGTTGCCATTCTACAACTACTACTACGGCAATCACGACGCGATCCGGGAGATGCTGACTCACCCTGCAGGGGTGTCGGGCCTCTCCGACGGCGGCGCGCACTGCGGCATGATCTGCGACGCCTCGTACCCCACGTTCCTGCTCACGCACTGGGCCAGGGACCGCCACCGAGGCGACAAACTTCCTCTGGAATTCGTGGTGCGCAAGCAGTCTCACGACACCGCGCAACTGTTCGGGCTTTCCGATCGCGGTGTCATCGAGGTCGGCAAGAGGGCCGACGTCAACGTCATCGACATGAGTGCCCTGACGCTGCACCCCGCGCGGATGGCCTACGACCTGCCCGCAGGCGGTCAGCGTCTGGTCCAGGGGGCGTCGGGTTACTCAGCGACGATCGTGAACGGGGTCGTGACACGGCGCGGCGGCGTCGACACCGGCGCCCGTCCCGGCCGTCTCATCCGCGGGGCGCGCTGACCGCTTCGACGAGCATTTCGGCGAGCCTCGCGCTCGCGGGGCCGAGTTGCGGCGCCGAAGCGAGGTAGATCCGCCACGTCACGGCAGGGCGAACGGTGACAGCGCGAAGATCGGGGAAGCGCCCGGCCTCGCTCGCAGGCATGAAGATGCTGCCGAGCCCGTGTCGCACGAGATCGGCGCCAACCGAATACTCGAGTGCGACCTCGTACGGCGTGCGGGCGGTCGCGCCTGCGGCAGCGAAGGCATCCTCGACCAGGCGGCGCAGCCCGAATTCGAGGGGGAAGCCGATGAGGTCTTCCTCGGCGAGATCGGTGATAGCCACGTTGTCGCGTTGCGCCAACCGGTGATCGGGCCGACAGACGAACACCATCGGCTCCTCGGCCATCAGCCGCATCTCGACACGGGACGGGATCCGGCTGGGGGAGGACACCAACGCGAGGTCGAGCGATCCGTCGCCGATCGCCGACAGGTACGCCGTCGAGCCGGTCTGGCTCTGCCGCAACCGGATTCGAACGAATGGGTAGCGTCGGTGAAATTCGCCCAACACCTGCGCCACGTTCAGTCTGCCGAACGACACGAGAGATCCGAGATCTACAGTGCCGGTCAGCTCACCGCGGTAGTCGCTCACCGAGTCCTTGGCCAGTCGGGCAGTCTGAATCACCCGCCGCGCGTGCTCGCGAAACAACTCGCCCGCGGGCGTGATCTTGATCTGCTGTTTGGACCGATCGAACAGTTCGACGCCGAGCTCCTTCTCCAGCTTGCCGACCGACGTCGACAGCGCCGATTGAACGACATGAACGCGCTGGGCGGCCCGAGAGAAGTTCATCTCGCTCGCGACCGCGATGAAGTACTCCAGCTGGCGCAGTTCCATGCCTCAGTCTATCGATTTCGTAGATGAAACAGATCGCAGTCATTCGTTGGACGTGATGGTTGATCGCTGGTGTCATGGAGGCATGATTGCCGCAGGAAACACCAAGATCACCGACCTCCTCGAGGTCACCCCTCCGCGGATTCCCTCTGGAGCCCATGCCATGACGCAACTCGTCGAAGTCCCGCCGGCAGACGCCGGGCTGGCGCCGGTTCATCGCGGTGTGTATCTGCGCGCCAGGCGTTGACATGGTCGCCATGCTGGAACCGGAGGAGATCGCGGCACGCGATCACCTCCGTCGCAAGCCGAACCGGAACGAGGATGTGCGATGAGAGCAGTCGTAGCGAGTGACCGCGCCGCAGGGATCTCCGGGCTTGCGCTGACCGATATGCCGTATCCGCATCTGGCGGAAAACGACGTCATCGTCGAAGTGCACGCGGCTTCGTTCACCCCCGACGAACTCGAGTGGCCGGGAACCTGGACCGATAGGGCAGGGCGGGACAGAACGCCGACGATCCCCGGGCACGAGGTCTCCGGGGTCGTCGCCGAGTTGGGTTATGGCACGACGGGGCTGGAGGTCGGCCAGCGGGTCTACGGGCTGACCGACTGGGCCCGCAACGGCACGCTCGCGGAATACGTTGCGGTGGAGGCGCGGAACCTCGCCCCGCTGTCGCGAGGTATCGACCTTGTGGCGGCGGCCGCGCTGCCGATGCCGGGGTTGACGGCATGGCAGGGCCTCTTCGATCACGGGCAACTCGCTGCGGGACAGACCGTGCTGATCCACGGCGCGGCAGGCGGCGTCAGTTCGATAGCGGTGCAACTGGCGCGGGCGGCGGGAGCGCGGGTGATCGGCAGCGGCCGGACAGCTCACCGGGAGGCGGTGCTCGGCATGGGCGCCGATACGTTCGTCGACCTGCAGCAGGACCGGCTCGAGGACATCGGGGAGGTGGATGTGGTCTTCGACGTCCTCGGGGGCGAGATTCTGGACCGCTCAGCGCAACTGGTGCGTCCGGGCGGCGCGCTCGTCACGATCGCGGAGCCGCCACGGGTGCAGCCGCAAGACGGGCGCGCGGTGTTCTTCATCGTCGAACCCGACCGCACTCAGCTCGCCGAACTCGAACAGAGGCTGCGCGAAGATGTGCTGAATCCCGTTGTCGGAGCTGTGTTTCCACTCACGGATGCGCCTTCGGCATTCGACCCGGCCCAACGGAAGCACGGCAAGACCGTCATCCGAGTCAGAGGGTGATTTCGCGCTGCAATGGCGGTGAAGAAGTGCGAGTAGGCCCCGCCGTCAGCGCAGTCTCAACGCACGCCGCTGAGGTCGTCCGAACGGCCGGCGTCGAGGCGCGACCATTGCGGGATGGGGCGCCCGTCGATCCGCGTGTTGGAGCCGTCGACGATCCACTTCTGCGGCCAGCCCGCAGGGGAGTCCTCCCAGGGCTCCTGGCGTCCGTACACCGTGAGATCCATCAGTGCGAGGCTGTTATCCATCGCCTCGACGCCGCGCATCGTCGTCCAGTACGTCTCGTAGACGCGGTCGCCGTCGCCGCGTAGGTAACAAACGATGTGCATCATCCCCGCGGTGCGGCCGACGAGAAGCTCGTCGAGTGAGGGGAGTGCCGAGTACCACGGCACATGCCAATTCATGAAGTCGCGGTAGCGGGCGCCTTCCTCGTACGGCCCCTGACAGAAGACCGCATAGGTGATGTCGCGGGAGTGGAGGTAGCCGAGCTCCTGCACCTGCGTGGTGACCCACGTACAGCCTTCGCACTGGTCGGGCGCGGACTTGCCGGCGTTCCACATGAAGTAATAGGCCAGCAGCTGGCGTCGCCCGTCGAAGGCGTCCAGCAGCGTGACCGGTCCGTCGGGCCCGATCAGCTCGAGGCTGGCGTCGACCTCGACCATGGGCAAGGCCCGGCGGGCCGCGGCGATCGCGTCGCCCTGCCGGATGTGCGCCTTCTCCCGGACGCGCAGGCTCTCGATTTCGGCTTCGAAGGTCGCTCGGTCGACGGTCGCCGGCGTCGGTGCACCGTTGACTGAATCACGATGTGGTGAGTCACTTTTCATGTTTCCCCCTTTGGGCTATTCGACGATGTCGGTTTCTGCCGGGCCGAATATGTACAGGTGATCGAGTACCCGTTCCGGGTCATCTGACCAGTCCATCGCCGCGAGTTGCGCACGGCTGCGCCGGCCCGTTCGCCAGCGCAGCGCCTCGAATCGTGTGGTGCGGAGCCGTATTTCGGCGCCATCGTCGGGGCCGCTGCGATACTCGGCGTCCTCCACTGTCACATGCAGCGGCACCGGCGTCCGAAGGTTCTTCAGCAGGCGGTCCGACGAGTAGTTAACTGCGTCGGAGTCACGGGCGCTCGGCCTGCCCAACGCGGCGCGGATATCGTGTTCATGGGCCGCAACATCACCGATCGGTGGTTCCAGGCATTCGGTTACGGCCAGGTGGCTCAGGTGAGCGGCCGCCACGCTCCACGCGCTGACGATCTCAGAGAGGTCGTGGCCATCGAACCGGGCGACCTGCTCCGCTGTCTGTTCCTCGGTCGGCGCACCCGTCAAACGCCCTCGGCCCCAGTCGTCGGCCACGGCCGCAAGATGTGCCACCACGTCACGCACCGACCACTTGGGACAGGCCGACACGGTGGTTTCCAGCCGGTCGTCGTCCAGACCGCTAACCAACGACGTGATCCGATCCATCGCCTCTCGATAGATCCCGGCAACCTCTCTTGGTTCGACTTCGAACATCGGGTCACTCCTTCGGCATGGAGTCGTTATCGCCGTAATCGTCGTGCCAGCGCCACCATTCGTAGGGCTTGGTCTGCGGATAACCTTCTGGGGAGTCCTCCCAGGTCTCCTGCCTGCCCAGTGCCGTCATGTCCAGGAAGTGGAAGGTGTTGTCGAACACCTCGTCGCCGCGGCTGTCGATGACGTAGGTCCGAAATATCCGATCGCCGTCGCGGATGAACGCGTTGGTGCCGTGCCATTCGTCCACACCGAAATCCGTGTCAAAGGCCCCTTCAGGTCCGGGAACGATGGTGTACCACGGGTGATCCCAACCCATTCGGGCCTTGATCCGCGCGACGTCTGCCTGCGAACCGCGAGATGCGTAGACGAGCGTGGTGTCGCGGGCGTTCAGATGTGCAAGATTGCCGACGTGGTCGGCCATCAACGAGCAGCCGACGCACCCGTGCTCGGGCCATCCGTGCACTCCTGGGTCCAGGAAGGCGCGGTAGACGATCAACTGGCGTCGCCCGTGGAACAGGTCGAGCAGGCCGACTCTGCCGTCGGGACCGTCGAACTCGTAGGACTTCTCCACCGCTGTCCACGGCATTCGCCTGCGCATCGCGGCAAGCGCATCGCGCGCCCTGGTGTGTTCCTTCTCCTTGACGAGCATCTCCTGCCGCGCAGCCTCCCACTCCTGCGCCGACACAATCGGAGGCGTCTGCATGCCATCTCCTGTCGTCGGGCCACCACCAAATCATTCAACATTTCAGTTGAACAACTTTCGTCCAGCAGATCATGGGAGGCCGTTATAGTCAACAATATGGTTGAAGATCAGGTTCTGGACCGCGCGTACGGCGCGCTCGCCGATCCGACCCGACGATGGCTGTTGGAGACGCTGCGACAGGGCGACGCCCGCATCTCCGATTTGGCTGCGCCGCTGCCGATGACCTTCGCGGGTGTGTCGCGCCATGTCGGCGTGCTGGAGGCGGCAGGCCTGGTGCGGCGGGACGTGCGTGGCCGTGAGCACTGGTTGTCGCTGCAGCCGGAAGGTTTGACCGTGGCCCAGCGGTGGATAACCGAGCAGTCGGAGTTCTGGTCCACACGTGCCGACGCCCTCTCGGCGAGACTGCGCAGGAAGGGCAACCGCCGATGACGGAAACGGCGACTGTGCGGGTTCAGCGTGTGATGCCCGCGGCGCCGGACGTCGTGTTCGACGAATGGCTCGACCGGGAGTCGTTGCAGGAGTGGATGTGTCCCCGCCCCGTCAACGTCGTCGACGTCACCGTCGAGCCGCACGTCGGCGGGATATGGCGCCTCGATGTCGACGATGAGGGCACGCGTGTCCTGATCACGGGCCAGTTCCTCACCATCGACCGCCCGCGCCTGCTGCGGCTCACGTGGTCCAACTCGAACTGGCCGGATCCGACGATGGAAAGCATCGTCAACGTCGCGTTCGAGGCGGTCGGTGATGACGAGACCCTCATGTCGATCGAGCACTCACTGCTTCCGCCGGAGGAGTTCCAGAGCTTCGACGGCGGCTGGACACTTACCTGCGAGCAGCTCGCCGCCGCACTGGGCGAGGAATGACTCAGCGCTGGATAGTCGACGCGATGAATGTCATCGGCAGCAGGCCCGACGGCTGGTGGAAGGACCGGCGGAGCGCGATGGCCACGCTTGTCGATCGTCTCGAGCATTGGGCCTCGACAGAGCACCGCGTGACGGTGGTGTTCGAGCGGCCGCCGTCGCCGCCTATCGTCTCGTCGGTGATCGAGATAGCGCACGCGCCGCGGGCCGCCGCCAACTCGGCCGACGACGAGATCGTCCGGCTCGTCCAGGCCGACGATGCTCCGCAGGACGTGACGGTGGTGACGTCGGATGGCGGCCTCGTCGAACGGGTCCGGGGTGCAGGTGCGTCGGTATATCCGGCGGCGAGCTTCCGAAACCTGATTGACCCGACCCACTGAGCGCGCTGTAGTAACGAACCGTGCTATGAAAACTCGACCCGGCTGAATGTCACCCGCAGATGGGGTGGGTGTGCGGCGATGCGTGGCCGCCGGGGGACGGCGAAATCGACGCAGTCAGGTGCGAGTAGGCCCGCCGCCGAGCCACTGGGTGGATCAGCCGTTCTGGGCCATTCCGTAGCAGACCCCGTAATGCTCGGGGGTACAGGGAACGCCGTTGACCGTGTCGAAGCCGTTCGGGTTGTTGACGATCTTCGCACCGCCTCCAGCCGGAGGAGGAACGGGAATGATCGGCGCAGGGCCGCCGCCTGCGCCGCTGATGCAGACGCCGTCGAAGCGGGTCTGCTTGGTGCCCCATGGGCAATCGGCTGAGGCAGGCGAGGCGACCACCAACGGCGCCGCGACGAAGCCCACAGCACAAGCGAAAACCAGGACGCCGCGCTTCACATTCACCATTAAAGCTCTCCGAACCTCTCGACCGACCCCGCCCAGCCTAACCTGCGGACTGCCTAATTGTGGCCGTGGTTCGCTTTCGCCCTGGTTAAGAGCGTAGGAACCGGTATGTCAGCGCGGCAGGAGCGAGATCTTCTGCCAGATCTTGTTCGACAGGTCGGTCGTCAGGTTCTCGATCGTGGAGATCGTCTCGAGCACGACGCCGTCTGTGCTGTGTTCGGCGCACAGGGCCGCCGTCTTGGCTGTCAGGCTCAACATCTCCGAGCAGTAGTCGAGGTAGTGGTAGAGCTGGTCGGCGTCCAGGCCGTGCGGGACACTCGCCGCGGTCGGGGTGTATGTCGGACTGACCTGTTCTGGGTCCTTCGAAAGCTGATGCATATCGATGACGTGGGCAAACGATCGCAGCCGGTGAAGTAGCCGCAACAGCGAACGGCGTTCCAGGCGTTCGGGAAACGCCCACAGGAACACCACCGCGATGGCAGCGAACACCAGATCGTTGATCACACTTTCGACGAGCGGAACCCAGTCGGTGGTTTCGGCCAGCCCCTCGACGACCGCTGAGCGCGGGCTGAAGGCCAGCGCGATCACGGTGGCCGCAATTATCACGATGCCCGTGAGACGCGCGCTGATCGTCATGCGTCGCAGGCGATCTCGCGACTCGCCTGCCTCGCGCTTGACCCTGACGACGAGACCACCGAGGTCACGAGCGGCCTTGGTGAGGCCGCGCTCGCCGAAACGCGCATGGATCCGGCGCTCGAGCTGTCCGACGGTATCTCCGACGACGTCGGCGGCTAGCCGGATCGTGTCTCCGGCCGGGCTGGTCTGCGCCACGTCACGACTGTAGGGCCGGCTGCGCTGTCAGCGCAGGCCAGCGCGCCACTTCTCCAGAAGTCGACGGTCCCGCTTGGTTGGCCGCCCGGCCCCGCGATCACGGGGCGCCACCGAGACGGGGGTCGGAGGCGGTGGGGGCGTTCGATCGAGGTAGCAGGTCACGGCATCGGCGGCGCCAACCCGCTTCTGGATCACCCGGACCACCTCGACTATCCGCGTGGTATTTCCGACGAGGGCCCGCACCTCGTCGCCGGGGGATACCGTCGTCGACGGTTTTGCCTGCCGGTCGTTGACCCGGACATGCCCACCACGGCATGCGGCAGCGGCGTCGGGCCTGGTCTTTGTCAGCCGGACCGCCCACAACCACCGATCCAGCCGGGTCGACTCCATACCGTCCATCATGGCTTCGTCAAGGGCTACCGCGCTAGACGTGCCTAGGTCAGCAGGCCTTCCTTGACCAACCATTCGCGCGCGACGATCGCGGGGTCTTCTCCGCCGGTGTCGACCTTGGCGTTGAGGTCGAGCATGACCTCGTTGGTCAGCTTCGGACTCAATTGCGCGAATATGTCGGCGATTTCCGGATTGTCCTCGAGCACCTTGGAGTTGACCACTGCCGAAAGGTTGTAGTGCGGAAAGAACGCCTTGTCATCCTCGAGCACTTTGAGCTTCAGGCCGGGAATGCGCCCGTCGGTGGTGAACACCTCGCCGAAGTTGCACTGCCCGTCGGCGGTGGCCGTGTAGATGACGCCGGTATCCAGGTTGGTGACCCGCCCGAGCCTTTCCCGCGTCAGCCCGTAGGTCTTGAGCATCGGCACGAATCCGTCGTTGCGATTGGCGAATTCGCTTTCGACGCAGAAGCTCAGATCGTCTTTGTCGAGCTTGGCGAGGTCCGACAGCTTGCTGATTCCAAGCCGTTGAGCTTCCGACTCGCGGATCGCAAACGCATAGGTGTCGTCCATCGGGGCGGGCGGCAGCCAGGTCAGCCCGTTCTCGGCATCGGCATCCTTGACCGCCTCATATTGCGCCTCTTCACCTTTCACCGGATTCTCGTTGCCGAGATAGTTGATCCATCCGGTCCCGGTGTACTCCGGTGTGATGTTGGCCTGCCCGCTCGTCATCGCATGCCGCGCGCCGAAGCTGCCTGGGATGTTGGTCAGGTTGGTGACCTCGGCGCCCGCCGCGGCGAGCACCGTGGAAAACATGTTTCCCAGGATCAGTTGCTCGGTGAAGTCTTTCGCGGCGACGGTCAGCTCGACGTCCTTCAGCGAGTCGTAATGCTGGATCGCGCCGGGCCGCGCCTCGAGGATGGCCCCGCTGGCCGACTGCAGGCCACATCCGGCAACGAGTCCGGCGATCAAGACACCCGCCATCGCCAGTGCGCGGCTGCGTCGCGTGACGGTCATGGCCTCAGAGCCCCTTGGGCGCGGCGACGATCTCGGCCACCCGCGCCAACCAGTCGATGAACAGCGCGAGCGCGGCCACTAGGACAGCACCGACGACCAGCGTCACCGTCTGCTGCAGCTTGATGCCTGTGGTGATCAGCTGTCCGAGACCGCCCGCACCGGTGAACGACGCGAGTGCAGCCGTGCCGACGATGAGGACGAGTGCGGTGCGGACGCCGGCCACGATCACGGGTAGCGCCAGCGGAAGCTCGATCCGGAACAGAGTCGACCACGACGACATGCCCATGCCACGAGACGCCTCGACCAGACGCGGGTCGACGCCGTCAAGGCCGGTGACGGTGTTCGCGACGATCGGCAGCGCGCCGTAGACGGTGAGCGCGACGACTGCGCCGACCGTGCCGATGCCGAACAGCACGGCGCCCAGCGCGATCAATCCGATCGCCGGCGCCGCTTGACCGAAGCCGGCGACGGTGATGATCGGCTTCGAGTAGCGCCGAAGTCGCCCGCGGGTCAACGCGATTCCGAGCGGGATCGCCACCGCACACGTGAGCAGGGTGGCGGCAAGGCTCACGGTCATGTGCTCGCGGAGATGCGTCAGCAGTTGCGGCACCGCGAGGGAACGCCGTTCGGTCTCCGACACGTCGGCGCCGTTGACGTAGAGAAGGGCACCGGCCACCACCAGCAGGCAGAGCATCGGCTGAAGCACAAGCCGGCCGACCCCGAGCCGACCGCTCTTGCCGCCCGACTCGGAACTGCCTGCGGCAGTGTCGGGTTCGTCGCTGACCAACGTCACGAAGCCGTCCCTGTCGGCTGCTCGCTGTGCCGAAGGTCGCTCATCGCATCCATGATGGTCTCGACCCGGACCACGCCCTGATAGCTGCTGCGCCTGCCGGTCACCACCACGACGCCGTGCGACGACGTCAGCATCACGTCGAGGGCGTCGTTGAGCGTCGATGCGACGTTGACCACCTCCAGGTCCTCATCGCGTGCGACCGTGCCGAGCGCATCCGGTCGCTCGAGCTCGGCCAGCGACAGCCACCGCCGCGGCCGGTCCTGGTCGTCGAGAACGATGACGTGCTCGCGGTCCAGTGCCCGCGCGGCTGCAATGGCTTGTGAAGGGTCGCCGCCAACCCTGGCCACGGCGGCCTCATGCAGATCGACGTCGCGTACCCGGGTGAGGGTCAACTGCTTGAGGGCGGCGCCCGCGCCGACGAAACCGCGCACGAAGTCGTCGGCGGGTTCGGAGAGGATGCGTTCGGGGGAGTCGTACTGCACGATCTTCGAGCCGGTCTGCAGGATCGCGATCCGATCGCCGAGCTTCACGGCTTCGTCGAAGTCGTGCGTGACGAACACGATGGTTTTGCGCAGCTCCTCCTGGAGCCGCAGCAGCTCGTCCTGCAGCCGTTGACGGGTGATGGGGTCGACGGCGCCGAACGGTTCGTCCATCAACAGGACCGGCGGGTCAGCGGCCAGCGCTCGTGCGACACCGATTCTCTGCTGCTGCCCGCCCGACAGTTCGCGCGGATAGCGGTTCCGGTACTGCGAAGGATCGAGGCTGACGAGGTCGAGCAGCTCGTCGATGCGGGTAGCGGTGCGCTTCTTGTCCCATTTCAGCAGCCGCGGCACGATCGCAATGTTGTCGCCGACGGTCAGGTGCGGAAACAGCCCCGCCCCCTGGATCACATAGCCGATGTGGCGCCGCAGTTGGTCGGGGTCGCGCTTGGTCACGTCGTCGTCGCCGATGAGGATGCGTCCGCTCGACGGCTCGATGAGCCGATTGATCATCTTCATGGTGGTGGTCTTGCCGCACCCCGAAGGTCCGACCAGCATGACGATCTCGCCTGCGGGAATCTCCATGGTGATGTCGTCGACGGCGGGCTGGCTCTGCGCGTCGTACCGCTTCGTCACGCCATCGAGGAGAATCCTGGCGCCGCCGGTGGGTTCTGATTCAGACACGAATCCCCCTAGGGACGGTGAGACGAGTGACGAAATTCAGAACCGTGTCCAAGATGACCGCCAATATCAGAATGCCCACCGTCGCAGCGACGATGGAGTTGGTTGCGTTGGCCCCTCCCATGCGGGAGATGCCCGAGAAGATGTAGCCGCCGAGGCCCGGCCCGAGCGCGTACGCCGCGATGGCGGCGATACCCATCAGCATCTGCGCCGAGATGCGGACACCGGTCATGATGACCGGCCACGCAAGCGGCAGCTCGAGGCGAAGAAGAGTGGCGAACCTGCTCATCCCCATACCGCGTGCCGATTCGATGAGCGTCTTGTCGACACCGTTGAGCCCGACGACGACGTTGCGCAGGATCGGGAAGATGCCGAAGAACACCAGCAGGATCACCGAGGGCACCACGCCGAGACCGACGATGCCGACCAGGACGCCGAGCAGGGCGTAGGACGGGATCGTCAGGCCGACGGCGGTGACGCTGTTGCCGACCGCGACCCCGACCGGCGAACGGTAGATCACCACGCCGATGACGAGGGCGATCACGGTGGCCAGCACGAGCGTCTGAACAACCAGACTCATGTGCTGATAGGCGAGGAACGACAGAACCGGCCAGCGGTCCGAGACGAACTCGACGAAGCCCATGGCGTGGCAAGCCCCCCATATGCGTCTATACGGCCGGCCTGCGCCGGCCTTCTTGATGCCTGGTTCCCACCACGTTCCCACAACGGGCGTCAGCGAAACCAGCCGGGATCAGTGGCCGACGTTCATCTGCGGCGGTGCACACAAGTTGTCTCCGCGTCATCCCAGCTCCGCAGGAAAGCCTCGGCAACAATCGCGGCGTTGTCCGCATCGGCGGCCTGCTGGGCCGCGGCCGTCTCCTGATCCACCGCGTCCACAGGCGGGCTGGTGTCGGACAAGAAACCGGTGATGTTGCTGATGACTCCACGCCTCAGGAACGGGCCCACCGCCTGGCGGAAGTTACCGGTGAACAGCGGCGAGAAATCCGGCGCGGCGAGCGGTTGGGGGCCGAAGACGGCGCCGGCGCCGCCTCCGCGGGGAAGGCGGTCAGGACCAGGGTCCGTTTTCCGGGGTCGATGAATGCCTCGCTGGGCATGCCGGATGCATATCGCCTCGATCAGGACGGTGAGCCCGAATTCCGATGTGGATATTGGCAATGTCTACTACCGAGCGTAGTATTCGCCGTAGCACTACCGATAAGGCATCCGGAGGTGCCCATGAAGTGGAGTTTCGCCCAGATCGCACTGCTGATCATCGCCGCGTTTCACCTCATTCAGTCGATCATCGGGTTCATCCTCGAACCAAGCTTTGCGACAGGTCCTGACGCGCCGACCGCAGTCGTGATGGGAATGGACTACAACGGCTGGCACGCCGTCGCCGGTTTCGCGTTGTTCGCGCCGGGAGTGGTGTTCGCCCTGCGAAAGTCGTGGTCGGTGCTCTATCTGCTGATCGCCGCCGTCGGGGGAGCGTTGCCCGGCATCTGGGCGTTCTTCTCCAACCAGGTCGCCTACATCTTCGCGTTTCCCAACAACATCACAGACGCGGTGGTTCACCTGGTGACCTCGGCGGTGATGATCGCCGTTGCGCTGATACAGATCCGGCTCGACGGCGGCCTGAAAAATTCGCTCGCCGATCTTCGCACGGTCGATCAGACAACCCGAAAGACGGGGTAGTCGTCGACAATCCGTTCGAATGCGGCCACGGGCGCATGGCGGTCGATGGGAAAGAACGGGCGGGCACCGGGAGCGAGCTCCAGATACCGGCGCAAGACCGCAGCGCGGTCGCTCGAGATGTCCTCGACCAACGCGACCTCCTCGCGTCTTCTCCGCATGAGCAGAACGGCATGTTCGTCGGCGCGTAGGTTGCGCGCCCACTTGGTCTTCTGACCGAGCATGGCCACCAGGTACCGACCACCCTGGTAGTCGGCGACGACGACGGGAAGCGAGATCAGCCGGCCGGTTTTGTGGCCTCGAACTTCGAGCGTGGCAGCGTGACTCGGACCGATGCCCGCCGCGAACGCGATCGCGCTGAGCCGATTGCAGACACGCGCCGTCACACTGGGCCGCCCGCCGCGGTAGTTCCACCGCTGAACGGCGCTGATGACGTCGCGGAACATGGCTTGAGCTTAACGCGCAAAAGCAGCGGAACACGCTTTAGTCCCGGTTACCCGCACAACCGGGAACCGTCGGTGCGATATACGTACTTTCAACGCAGACAGGGCATTACACCAAACCAGGCAACGCGCCCTGTCTACGATTGAGGAGAAGAAATCATGACCGATATCAAGAGGTTCGCCGCAGGCATCTTCGCAGGGGCGGCCATCGCCGCAGCACCTGTGATGGCGTTCGCGGCACCGGCTTCGGCGGCAACGGATGCGTCCAATCCTGCTGCCGCGGCGGCGTCACACAGTCGCCCGTTCAGCGGCCAGGATCAGCTCGGCAGTGGTCCGAATTTCGCGAAGGCATCGCACTGCGGCGGCGGCATGCATTGCGATGAGTGCGGCTGCCGCTGATCACAGATGACGCAAACCATAAGGCGCCCGGTCGGATTCATCGTCGACCGGGCACCTTGGTCGTCAGGCTTCGTTCGCGCCGATACGGCGACGCGCGTAGGCCTTGAGTTCAGATGAGAGCGCGTCGGCCGTCAACAAGTGCGGCAGCAGATCCGGCTCCGACATCTTGGCGCGGAATACCAGGCCGATCGTCACATCGTGGTCGGGGCGGTACTCGATTGATATCGCGTCTCCTGCGCGCACCGGGCCAGGTGAGACGACCCGAAGATACGCGCCGGGTTTCGCCGCGTGGGTAAACGTCTTGATCCAGTTGTCCAGTTGCAGGAATGCCGAGAAGGTACGGCATGGAGTGCGGGGCGCGGAGACCTCCAGCAGCGGCCCGTCGCTCCCGATACGCCAGCGGTCGCCGATTCGTGCCTCGGTGACGTCGATTCCATACGTGGTGAGGTTCTCGCCGAACATGCCGTTGATCAGCGGACGGGCGAGTTCGGCTTCCCAGCGGTCGAGGTCTTCGCGCGCATAGGCATAGACGGCTTGGTCGTCGCCGCCGTGAAGCTTCTGGTTACCGATGGTGTCACCGACCAGGCCGCTGCCGAGACCACTTCGCATCGGGCCCGGCGCGCGCACCATGACCTCGTCATCAGCAGGCGCCTTGTCAATACCGGTCCGCCTCGACGGCGCATCGGGGTTCGGACGGACGCGTGCGAGGTTCACCGACAACACAGATCCCACGGACACAGCGTATTCGTCGGCATAAGAATCTGCGCTCGGCATCGCGCTGGCGGTACCGCCGAACCCGGAGTACACGGGCATCCCGCAGCAGTAGAGGCACGCCTTCGGCACAAACGGCGCCCATCGCGTGTTGCGATGTGGGTACACCCTTGAGCCGAGGAGGCGCGTGTGAAGATCCGTTTCGGAGTCGGGCTCGGGGCGGACCGCGGTCCCGAGCAGCTCGCCGAGATCGTCGATTACCTCGAGGCAGCGCATGTCGACTCGCTCTGGTTCTCCGAGCTGGTCTACTCGGATCTGGTCGACCCGTTCGTCGGGATGGCGTACACGCTCGCGCGCACGACGCGAATGAAGGTGGGCACCTCTGTGGCGGTGCTGCCTGGCCGTCACCCGGTGTTGGTCGCCAAGCAGCTGGCGTCGCTGTCCGCGCTCGCACCCAAACGCGTGCTGCCCGTCTTCGGCCTGCGGTCGGCGTTGCCTGTCGAGCGCGACCTCTTCGTGGTGCCCGACGGTGAGCGTGCAGCCGTCTTCGACGAGTCGCTGAAGCTGTTGCGAATCGCGCTGCGCGACGACAACGTCGACTTCGCGGGCGAATTCTTCACCGTCAGAAACGTGCAGGTGTTCCCGAAACCGTCTCCGCCGCTGGATATCTGGATCGGTGGAGCGACGGAAGCCGCGTTCCGTCGCATCGGCGCCCTCGGCGACGGCTGGTTGGGCAGCTTTCTGACTCCTGCCGAGGCGGGCCGGGCGCGCAAAGCGATCATCGCGGCTGCAGGGCAAGCGGGCCGTGAGATCGAGCCCGACCACTACGGAATCAACCTCGCCGTCGGTGACGGTGAATTGCCCGCCCCGGTCCTCGCGGCCATTCGAAAACGACGACCCGATCTCGATCCGACGGAGCTCGTCGCGAGCAATTGGCCGACCTTGCACCGCATGCTCGACGAATACATCGAGGCGGGCCTGACGAAGTTCGTCATCAGGCCTGCCGGGGGTATCGGCACCAACGACTTCCTCGAAACCTTTGTCGCGGAGATGACGCCGCGGCAGAACTAGCCCGTCTGGGTGCGGGCTCGCCGATAATGGAAGCCATAGTCCAGGCGGGCTGGCCGAAGACCTCACGATGGGTCTCGGCCTGATGCTGGAGCACCATTCGGCGTTCAAGCGGATCGCGACCGTCTCCGACAAGGAGTGGATCGGCCATGCCGTGCACGCGATGGCGTGGATGGTGCCCGGTGAGCTCGCCATGTTCGGGCTCGACGAGCTCGAGCAGGCCAAGGAGTGGGCGGCGGGCGGGTAGCGCCTATCGTTTCTCCGGTGGCCGAACCGTCCGTCGTCGACCTGCGTAAGCGGCTCGATGGTCTGACCGTTCGCGACGCCGCACGGCTGGGCAGACGGTTGAAGAACCTCCGCGGCGCACAGCCCGAGAACTTGCAGCGGCTCTCCGAACAGGTGGTCGCGGCCGAAGCGCTTGTCGCCACCCGGCAGGCCGGGCTGCCTGCGATCACGTACCCCGACCTTCCCGTCAGCGAGCTTCGGCACGAGATCGCCGGCGCGATACGCGCACACCAGGTCGTCGTAGTCGCCGGTGAGACCGGATCGGGTAAGACGACCCAGCTGCCCAAGATCTGCCTCGACATCGGCCGGGGCATCCGTGGCACCATCGGGCACACCCAGCCGCGCCGGTTGGCGGCCCGCACCGTCGGCCAGCGCATCGCCGACGAACTCGGCACACCGCTGGGCGAGACCGTCGGCTACACCGTGCGGTTCACCGATCAGGTCAGCGACCGCACGCTGATCAAACTGATGACCGACGGCATCCTGCTCGCCGAGATCCAGCGCGACCGGCGGCTGCTGCGCTATGACACCCTCATCCTCGACGAGGCCCACGAGCGCAGCCTCAACGTCGACTTCCTGCTCGGCTATCTGCGCGAGCTGCTGCCCCGCAGGCCCGACCTCAAGGTGATCGTCACGTCGGCGACGATCGAACCGGAGCGTTTCGCAGCACACTTCGGCGACGCGCCGATCGTCGAAGTCTCGGGCCGCACCTATCCCGTCGAGATCCGGTACCGCCCATTGGAAGTGCCCGTCGCGTCATCAAACGACGACGATCCCGACGATCCGGACCACGAAGTGGTGCGCACCGAGATGCGCGATCAGACCGAAGCGATCATCGACGCCATCGACGAGCTGGAGCATGAACCGCCTGGCGACGTCCTCGTCTTTCTGTCCGGTGAGCGTGAGATCCGCGACACCGCAGACGCTTTGCGCCATCTGAAGAACACCGAGGTGTTGCCGCTCTACGCACGGCTGCCGACGGCCGAGCAGCAGCGAGTCTTCGCACCGCACACCGGTCGCCGGGTCGTGCTCGCCACCAACGTCGCGGAGACGTCGCTGACCGTGCCGGGCATCCGCTACGTCGTCGACCCCGGCACCGCCCGAATCTCCCGCTACAGCCGCAGGACGAAGGTTCAGCGGTTGCCGATCGAGCCGATTTCGCAGGCCTCCGCCGCACAGCGTGCGGGCCGCTCCGGACGCGTCGCGCCCGGCGTGTGCATCCGGCTCTACTCCGAGGACGACTTCGCGTCCCGCCCGCGGTATACCGATCCCGAGATCCTTCGGACGAACCTCGCCGCCGTGATCCTGCAGATGGCGGCGCTGGCGCTCGGTGATATGGCGAGCTTCCCGTTCCTCGACCCACCGGAGCAGCGCAGCGTTCGCGACGGGGTACAGCTGCTGCAGGAACTCGGCGCCTTCGACGGCGACGGCGTAATCACCCCGCTGGGGCGCAGGCTCGCGCAGTTGCCCGTCGACCCGCGTCTGGGCCGCATGATCCTTGCGGCCGAGGCCGAGAACTGCGTGCGAGAAATTCTCGTGGTGGCGGCCGCGCTTGCGATCCCGGATCCGCGTGAGCGGCCTGCGGACAAGGAGGAGGCGGCCCGCCAGAAGCACGCCCGCTTCGCTGACGAGAACTCCGATTTCCTGTCGTACCTGAACCTGTGGCGCTATCTGCGTGAGCAGCGAAAGGAGCGCTCCGGCAACTCGTTTCGACGGATGTGCCGCGAGGAGTTCCTGCACTATCTGCGGATCCGCGAGTGGCAGGACCTGACCGGACAATTGCGCAGCATCGCCCGCGATATGGGCATCCGGGAGCAGGACGAACCGGCCGACGCTGCACGCGTCCATGCGGCGGTAACCGCCGGGCTTTTATCGCACGTCGGTATACGCGAGGGCGATTCCCGCGAATTTCAGGGTGCGCGGAATTCGAAGTTCGTGCTCGCGCCCGGTTCGGTACTCACGAAACGCCCGCCGCGCTGGATCGTCGTCGCCGACCTCGTCGAGACCAGCAGGCTCTACGGCCGAACCGCCGCGCGGATTACGCCGGAGGAAGTCGAGCGCGTCGCGACCCATTTGGTGCAGCGCACGTACAGCGAGCCGCACTGGGACGCTGCGCGCGGGGCCGTGATGGCATACGAGCGGGTGACGCTGTACGGACTGCCGCTGGTGACGCGACGCCGGGTGAACTACGCGCAAATCGATCCGCCTCTGGCCCGCGAGCTGTTCATCCGCCACGCGCTGGTCGAGGGGGAGTGGCAGACCCGGCACCACTTCTTCCGCGACAATGCGCGGCTACGTGCGGAGCTGGAAGAGTTGGAGGAGCGCGCCCGACGACGCGATCTGCTGGTCGACGATGACGATGTCTATGCGTTGTATGACAGCCGCATTCCTGAAGATGCAGTCTCCGCAAAACATTTCGACGCATGGTGGAAGAAGCAGCGTCACAAGACACCGGACCTGTTGACGTTCACCCGAGACGACCTGCTGCGCATCGGCGACACGGCGGGCGCCGACCGACCCGACTCCTGGCAGACGGGCGGTGCCGAGCTACCCCTGACGTACCGATTCGAGCCCGGTGCCGTCGACGACGGCGTGACCGTGCACGTTCCGATCGACGTGCTCGCACGTCTCGGGGGCGACGAGTTCGCCTGGCAGGTGCCCGCGCTGCGCGAGGAGCTGGTCACCGAGCTCATCCGCTCGCTGCCGAAGAACCTGCGCCGCAACTTCGTTCCCGCCCCCGACACAGCGCGCGCGGTGATGGCAGGCATCGATCCGGCCGCCGAGCCGTTGCTTGAGGGGCTGCAGCGCGAATTGCGCAGGGCGTCTGGCGTTCTGGTGCCAATCGACGCCTTCGACCTGGACAAGTTGCCGCCGCATCTGCGCGTGACGTTCTCTGTTGAGTCCGCCGACGGCTCAGAGGTCGCCAGGGGCAAGGACCTCACCGATCTGCAGGAGAAGCTGGCGACGACGGCTCAGAGCGCCGTCACGGATGCGGTCGGCGGCGAGCTGGAACGAACCGGGTTACGCAGCTGGCCAGACGATCTCGACGAACTTCCGCGGACCGTCGAGCGAACGGTTGACGGACGCGCCGTTCGCGGGCACCCCGCGTTCGTCGACACGGGCGACACCGTCGATGTGCGGGTGTTTGCGACATCTGTCGAACAGGATCGCGCTATGCGGCCCGGCGTCCGCCGGCTACTGCGGCTCAGTGTGGCCTCGCCCGTCAAGCAGGCGGAGCGGCAGCTGGACACCCGGACGCGCCTGACTCTGCGCACCAACCCCGACGGGTCTCTGCCCGCGCTGCTGGAGGACTGCGCCGACGCGGCGACGGACGCGCTGATGCCCGGACCAGTCTGGACCAGAGGAGATTTCGCGAAGCTACGCGACCAGGTGTCGGCGAAGATCGCCGCGACGACGGTGGACATCGTCGGCCGCGTCGCCAAGGTGCTCGCCGCGGTACACGAGGTGCAGCTGCTGCTGCCCGGTCAACCGTCGGCCAGGCAAGCCGATGCCGTCGACGACATCCGCGCACAACTGGACCGTCTTCTGACACCCGGATTCGTGACCGCCACCGGCCGAAGCCATCTCGGCGATCTCGCCCGCTACCTGACCGCCATCGAACGCCGTCTCGGCCGGTTGCCGCACGGAGTCGAGGCCGACCGGCAGCGCATGCAACAGGTGCACGCGGTCGAAGACGCCTACGACGAACTGGTGCGGGCGCTGCCGAGCGCCCGGCGGGCGTCCGCGGAAGTCCGCGACATCGCCTGGCAGATCGAGGAACTGCGGGTCAGCCTGTGGGCTCAGCAGCTGGGGACGCCGCGCCCGGTCAGCGAGCAGCGGATCTACCGGGCGATCGACGCCGTCGCAAGCGGCGGATGACCGACTGATTTGTTGGGATCGGTAGCGATCCTGCGCTTGTGTACTTGCCGCAACGCTCGTCAACCCGACGAGCCGCAATTTGGTCACAACAACGTCGCCTGAGACGACATAGCAAGTACAGCGTTCGGGGACGAGCGAAGGAACATCGAGATGAGCATCAACAAGCGCAGACGAATGATCGCCGGGGCCGTGTTGTCGGCAGGCGTCGCGATGGCCGGACTAGGGCTCGCCGGGGGCACCGCCCAGGCCCGGCCCATTGCCCCACTGCCGATGAGTGCCTGGCCCGGATGCCCGGAGAACAGCCCGGAGGGTCCATGCCATTGGTGCCCGGGGGACCCGCCGGTGCAAACCGGCAACATCCGTGTCTACCCGGTGGTCTGGGACGAGAGTGTCTGCCACACCTACTGGTACGTCTATAGCGGGCAGGGCAACGTGGCTCACAACATCTTCGAGGGCGAGGCACCGCCTGCGCCTCCGCCACCGCCGCCGAACCTGACGCCGCCACTTCCGCCGGGATGGTGCTGGTCGCTGTTCCTCCCGACGACGAGCTGCCCGAACGGCTGACCGCGAGACAGCGCCGCCGTCCTAGTCAGCGGACTCGCGCCGATAGTCGGCCAGCGTGTATTCCTGCCCTAGTCGCCGTCTCCGCTCCGCTTCTCGGACCGCGCGTTCGCGCTCTTCTGGCGGGGCGTCGATCAACTGGCGGTACAGCTCGTTGTCGACGGCATAGATGCCATCGATCGGCTCGCGCAAGTGTCGACGGTAGACGTCGTCGGCGTAGCCGAGTGGGTCATCGCCTGACTTCTGCTTGCGAACGAATTCTTCGCCCAGCCGTTGGAGGGCTTCGTCACGGCTTGAGCCTGACACCGACCAATCCGAACCGGGATACGACGCCGTCCACGCGTCGCCGTCCGCTCGAATCTGCGGCTTCATCTCAAAGGCGTACTGATGCAGCTCATCAACGGCTTGGTCGTCGGCTTCACCGCTCATTACTCCTCCTGAATGGCTGGTATCGGCAGTTATCCGTGGGTGTCGTCGGTCGGACTCCAATATGAACTGACTCTGAGATCGGGGTACAGGATCGAGCATCGATACATACCGAAGGTCCCGTTCGGGCGCAGACACCACACAATCGGCCCTTCCGGCAACGGTTGGTCCAGAAGCGGCGGCGCGGTCGCAAAACCGTAGTCAAGCGCTTCTACGCGTCGTGCGAGGTCGGCGCCCTGGCGCCCGATGGCGTGGACGACCTCCGTTGCATGGGAAAGCTGCGTGCGTAGCGCATTCAAGACGGCACGCTGAGCCGCAGGCGATATCGCTGCCGCTCCCGCTTGCAGAGTCGCCTGCGTGTGACCGGCGATCACGTCCATACGTCTTGCGCCGCTTCGGGTGAGTGCTGCCGCCGTCGCCGCCTCTGTCTGCAACTCATCGTCGGTTCGCCCAGCCATTCCCAGCGAGGCCGCGTTTCGAATCGCGACGGCCTTATGCGCGTTGATGAGTGCGCCCGGCGAGCCACTCGTCATCTGGGTAGTGACGTTCGTCGAGCGGACCGCGCTTCCGACATCACCAAGCGCGACGGTCTGCGGATGGGCGCCGTGCGGGGACACCAACGATCGGGCCCGCTGAATCGCCTTCTCGACGAGTGTGCATTCGACCACCGCGGACATCACCCATTATCGACCGCGAAACGGGCAGCTCGATCACTAATTCCCTTGAAAGCAGCAACGCCCAGGTACCGTCGCGCAGGTGACGATGTATGCGCTCAACCTCTTCGATATCGCCAGCCGCGACGAGTACCTGGCGTATTCGAAGCGGTCACCGGCAGAGGTGGCCAGGCACGGCGGTCGCGTCGTGGCCCTTGGGCAGTTTCGCGAGTCGGTGCTGGGCGATACCGAGCCGCGCAAGGTGATGATTCTCGTCGAGTGGGAGTCGAAGGACGCCTTCGACGGCTACTGCAACGATCCCGAACTGGCCGATCTGCACGCCCATCGGGAGAACGGTTCGTCGTCCTACATCTGGCACCTGTTCGACCGCCTCGACGATCTGCGGCCACTGCTCAGGCCCTGACCGAAAAGCGGGTGCACCGCACCGCGCTGACAGGGCAAAATCTCGTGCATGGGCCACCTGGATGTGTCGCGGGTGTCATATGCGTTGACTGACGGGACACCGTTGCTCGACGACGTGTCCTTCCGGGTGCCCGCCGGGGGCGTCGTCGCGTTGGTCGGAGCGAACGGTGCGGGCAAGTCCACACTGCTTCGATTGATCGCAGGCGAACTCCCGATGCAGACGGGCACCGTCACCACCAGCGGCACGATCGGTGTCATGCCACAGTTCATCGGCAGCGTGCGCGACCAGTCCATAGTGCGGGACCTACTGCTCGCGACGGCACCGCAGCGAGTCCGCGACGCAGCTGCGGCCGTCGACGCCTGCGAACTGGCCCTGATGGAGGCCGACGACGAGCCAATCCAGATGAGGTATGCCCAGGCGCTGGCTGACTGGGCGGACGCCGGCGGCTACGACATCGAGGTGCTGTGGGACACCGTGACCGTTGCGGCTCTGCACGACTCCTATGAGTTGTCGAAATGGCGCGACGTCTCGTCGCTTTCCGGCGGGGAGCAGAAACGCCTTGTGCTGGAAGCACTCCTGCGCGGCCCGGACAACGTGTTGCTGCTCGACGAGCCGGACAACTACCTCGACGTACCCGGGAAGACGTGGCTGGAAGACGCCTTGCGCGAGTCGCCAAAGACAGTCTTGTTCATCTCGCACGACCGCGAGCTGCTTGCGAGGGCCGCGACCGCCGTCGTCACGGTCGAGCTCGGCGCCGCCGGGAACACGGCCTGGACGCACCCCGGTGGGTTCGCCACCTACCACGACGCCCGAGCCGCCCGGTTCGAACGCCTCGACGAGCTTCGAAGGCGTTGGGACGAGGAACACGCGAAGCTCAAAGCTCTGGTCCTGATGTACAAGACCAAGGCGGCCTACAACGACGGACTCGCGAGCCGTTATCAGGCGGCGCAGACACGACTGAAGAAATTCGAGGATGCCGGCCCTCCCGAAGCCGTCGCGCGGAAGCAGCGCGTGACGATGCGCTTGACGGGTGGCCGTACCGGGAAACGTGCCGTCGTCTGTAAAGAGCTGGAGCTCACTGGGTTGATGCGCCCGTTCGACGCGGAGATCTGGTTCGGTGAGCGGGTCGCCGTTCTCGGCGCGAACGGCAGTGGGAAGTCACACTTCTTGAGGTTGTTGGCGGCGGGTGGCACCGATCCGGAGCGCGAGCACCTACCGCTCGGCGATGTAGCGCCGGACTCGGTTGCTCACACCGGCTCGGCGAGACTCGGCGCTCGGGTCCGTCCGGGCTGGTTCGCCCAAACCCACGAGCAGCCGCACCTCCTCGGACGCACACTTCTCGATGTCCTGCATCACGGCGACGAACACCGCAACGGCCTGCCACGCGAAGCGGCCAGCCGCGTGCTCGACAGGTATGAGCTCGCCAGTGCGGCAGAGCAGACATTCGAGACCCTGTCGGGTGGACAGCAGGCCCGGGTGCAGATCCTGCTCCTCGAATTGTCGGGTGCCACCATGCTTCTCCTCGACGAGCCGACGGATAACCTCGACCTCGCGAGCGCGGAAGCACTCGAGGCGGGGATGGCGGCATTCGAGGGATCCATCATCGCTGTGACCCATGACCGATGGTTCGCGCGCCAGTTCGACCGCTACCTCGTATTCGCCGCGGACGGCACCGTCCGCGAGACCGACCAGCCGGTGTGGGACGAGCGCCGCCCGGCCCAGACGGCTCGCTGATCACCGTTTCTTGGGATCGGTAGCAAGACGCTCGGCTTTTACTTGGCGCACAGGCGACGCCAACGGGGCGCCGCCCGATGGAAGGAATCCAATGAGCCGAGCTTCACGGTTTGCGGCGGCCGCCGTTATGGCCGGCTCCATAGCCGTCACGGGTCTGACGCTGGGTGCAGGCACCTCCGCCGCCGAGGGGCCCAGCTATAACGGCGGGAACTGTCCCGCGGGAATGACGTGCACCCACTGGTGCCCCGGTGATCCGGCGATACCGGGTAGCCAGGTGCTGAGCTGGGACTGGAACATCTGCCACGACTGGTACTGGAACTCAGAGGGCATCGTCGACGTCAACACGAGCACGATCTACCCCTGGTCCGGCGTACCGCACCAGGTTGCGCCGCCGCCACCGCCGATGGGCCCTGCGCCTGCTCCGCTGTCGCCACCGCCGGGCATGCCGTTCTGCAGCCCGCGCGGGGCGCTCATCATCATCCCGCCGATCTGCGATGAGATCGGCTACGACTGGCCGCCCGGGTCGCTGAAGCGGTAGACATCCCTCAGGTCAGTTAGCGCTGAGGATCTTGATCGCGAAGACGAGCGAGTCCCCAGGCTGAATGCCTGCCCGCGGCTCGCCGTCGGGGTAACCGTCGGCGGACGTCATCGCGACACCGACCGTCGATCCGACCTTCTGCCCTGCGATGGCCTTCTGGAAGCCCTTCACGACGCCAGTGAGAGGGAAGTCAACGGGCTCGGCTCTCTCATAGCTGTTGTCGAACACGGTGCCGTCACGTCCGTTGACGCCCATGTAGCAGACCGAAACGGTGGCCGTGTCGGCGACGACAGGTCCGTCGCCGGGTTGCAGTGTCTGCACCTGGGTCTCGGTCACACTGAACGGCGCCTCGACGTCGACGAGCGGTGCTGTCTTATCCGTGGAACCCGTGACCGCGACGCTGCCGGTGGCCCCTGGCAAGGTCCACTCGGGTGTGCCGCCGCTCGCAGGCGCTGCCGATGGACAAGTTGCGGCTTCGGTTGCCGTCTCGGCAATCGACGGCGCGCTGAACGGGTCAGCAGCCGACGTGGACGTGGTCGCCGACGACGTGTCGGTTTCAGAGCCACATGCGGCGAGCATCATGACAAACGGCGCGGCGGACGCAGCGATGGCGACGGTAGACATACGAGTGAAACTCACGGTCGCCACCGTACAGCCGCTGCGCGCCGTCGCTCACGCCGGTGGTGATGCGCTCGTGGTATTGAGTACACGTACTGAGGGGGAGTAGTTGACGACGCCGAAGCCTTTCGTCGTGCACGAATCGGGCGCGCTGTTGCACGGCACCAAGGCAGATCTTGCGGTCGGCGACGTGTTGGTGCCCGGCCGCCGAATGAACTACGACGGCAACCGCGTGGCCAACCACGTGTACGTCACTCAAACAGTCGATGCCGCGGTGTGGGGAGCGGAGCTGGCGTCAGGCGACGGCCCTGGCCGGATCTACATCGTCGAACCGGACGGACCGCTCGAGGACGACCCGAACGTCACGGACAAGAAGCACCCCGGGAATCCGACACGCTCCTACCGCACCCGTGACCCGGTGAGGGTGGTCGGAGAGCTGACCGACTGGGTCGGCCATACCCCCGAGCAGTTGCAGGCAATGCGCGAAACGATGGCCGACCTTGCGCGGCGCGGGCTCGACGTCATCTACGACTGACCCGCGCCGCGATTGGTCCGGTTCCTGGTCAGTAGTCCCACGTGGCGGGTACGCACCGGAAGACGTCGCCGGCGGCCGCCACGTGGCAGACCGACGGGAACGGAAGGTGGGTAGCCACCATCGACTCGCGGGTCGCCGCCAGCTCCCGCAGCAGCTCGATCCTGACGCGGGCGGCCTCTTCCGGGTCGTGTTCGAAGCCGTTCTGCCACTCGGGGTTATCGAATCCCGGCGCGAATACTGCGTCGCCCACGAACGTCAGCGCGTCGCCGCCGGAAGCCAGCCGGACGATGCTGTGTCCGGGGGTGTGGCCGCCCGTGCGGGTGACGAGCACGCCCGGTGCGACCTCGTACTCCGTTTCGAATGTCTTCAGCTGGCCGTGGTATTGATCGAGGAACTGCGTGGCGACTCGCCGCAGCGTCGGCGGCACCGGCGCGGGCATGTCTGTGTGGGAGAAGTCGGGTGCCCGCCAGAACTCGGCCTCTCGCGTCGCTGCGTGGATGCGCAGATCGGGGCTCAGCCGCTCCTTGAGTCCCGTGGTGAGCAGCCCGCCGACGTGATCCATGTGCATGTGTGTGATGACCACGTCGGTGATCGCGCCGGGATCGATGCCCGCGGCTTCGAGGCGATGGACCGTCTGTCCGGCCTTCGGGAAGTCCGGGAACTCCACGCCGAGCCCCGCGTCGACGAGGATGGTCCGATCGCCGCTGCGCACCACAACGACGTTGAGCGGCCAGTCGAGGACGTCGCGCGGCAGGAACCTGTCATCAAGCCATTGCCCGTACTCGGTGGCGTCGGCGTTGGTTGCCTGTGTCCTGGCGGTGATCGGCAGCACGCCGTCGCTGATCACCAACACCTCGATGTCGCCGACCTGTACCGCGTAGCGCGACGGAACCAACTCGTCGAGTCCCTGCGTACCAAGTGAAATGCTGTCCACGCTCATGTGTCTTCTCCTTTAGAGGGCCTGTCTTCCTCGATAACGCCCTCCGGCGGCGGGATTTATCCGCGCCCAGGCAGCGGCTGCGACGCTTGACCGATGTCCCCGGACCCCATGATTCGGCTGCGAGCGGCGGACGAGGAAGACGATGTGTTCGTCGTCGAGATGACCCGCCGCTGCTCGTCGACGCCTTGCTCGCCGCGAAAGCCGCGACCCTCCAATCGATGTGCACGCACGTGCATGTGCGAAATCCGGCGCTAAAGTTGTACAAGCGCAAGGGCTTTGAAGTAGTCGGCCATCGTCGCGACGGCGAGCTCTGACACATGGGACGATCGCAATAGCCCTATGTCTACATTTCGTCGACACTGGCCCCATGGCAGCAGAGACCACAACAGTCCGAGTCTGCCGTCCCGATTCTGAGCGGCTCCATACTCTCGCCAAGGCTCGTCAAACCGCCGTCGTTGACGTCGTGCACGCAGCGATCGACGCCTTGGAACGGCAGGAATTCCTGCGTGGGCTCAACGGGGACTACCAGCGCCTGCGTAACGACCCCGAACTGTGGGAGCAATACCTGGCCGAGCGTCGCGAGTGGGACGCACTGGCTTGATTTATCGAGGCGAGGTCTACTACGTCGATCTCGGCCATCCAGTCGGACACGAGCCGGCCTTTCGCCGCCCGGCGGTGGTGGTGTCGATCGACATTCTCAGCAACGGACCGGGCGGCCTTGTGGTCGTCGTCCCGATCACGACCGCTGGTTACGGCCTGCGAAGCCACGTCGAGCTTGAGCCAGCAAGCAGCGGGCTTGACCACACCTCATACGCTGGCTGCGACCAACTGCGAGTGGTCTCCGTCGAACGACTGTCATCTCGCCAGGGAATGATTGGCCCAGAACAGCTACAACCCATTGACCAAGCGCTGCGCTTCGTCCTCGATTTATGATGCCCAGTGATCGGCTCGTTGCGACGGTTGGTTCAGGCTGAGCTTGACCGAGACGATAGGACAGTCGAAATCCTTTGCGGCGCTGCTATTCACTGAACCTAAGGCGCCGCTGCCTGTTCAGCAGGACGGTGAACCAGGTGATCTCGGGTTGCTCGACTAGTGGTGCGAGAACCAGCAGCAACCGTACTTGGGATTCGATTCCTGCATCGATTCGCGCTCGCGTACACCTCTACGGTGATCCTCCTCGGCCAGATAGCCGACCCAACCGTGCTCCCCGACGAATCGGCGTTTAGCGCGATAACGTTGACAGAGCTTTCCGTAGGTCCGCACGTAGCGCGCGACGATCCCGAGCCTCGGCCGCTGGGTGGGCGGTGATCAGGGTTGGAGTACGAGTTTGCCCGTCGATGAACCGCTTTCGAGGAAACGATGGGCGGCGACCCAGCCGATACGCCGTCCCATTGCGGCGATCGCCGCACCCGGACACAGCGCGAACCACATGCCGAGATTGAACCGGATCAACGACTGGCAATCAGGGGTGACTCCGCCCACCGATCGCGGGACGTTCACAGCTGGCACCCAGCAAGATATTGGATAGTCGAGAGACCCATGTCGCCCTTCTCTCGTCGCACGAAAGGAGCAGGTTGGTGTCCGCTGGTAGACGAGGTAGACGCGGTCACGGGCCGCTCGGCCCGCGCAATGGTCGCTTCGGACCGAGGTTCGCCTGATGACAGTTGCTGAAACGCTGGCGCCGTTGGTCGGCGCTTCGGTGAGCGCAGAGGCTCCGGTCGCGATCAAGGCCTGGGACGGCAGTCGGGCCGGGCCACCGGATGCGCCGTGGGCGCTGAAGTTCAACAACCGCAGAGGTTTGCGACGTTTACTCTGGGCTCCTAACGAACTGGGGTTCGCCCGTGCGTACGTGTCCGGCGACATCGAGATTGAAGGGGACCTGCTCGCCGGAATGGAAGTCCTGGAGCAGATGTCGGATCCCACCCGCGGCCCTGGCGTACGCATCGATACCGAGACAAAGAAAGCCTTGGCGAAAACGATACTGCGGCTTGGCATTATCGGCCCGCCACCAAAGCCGCCGAGCGCAGAAGCCAAACTAGGCCGTGGGCACCGGCACGACAAGCGTCGCGACGCCGCGGCGGTGAGCCACCACTATGACGTCGGCAACGACTTTTATCGCCTGGTACTGGGTGACTCGATGACGTACTCGTGTGGGTACTGGGAGCAGCCGGACGGCGGCCTGGACGCGGCACAGTACGCCAAGTGTGATCTGGTGGCTCGCAAGCTCGGCCTGGCCGCCGGGATGCGCGTCCTTGACGTTGGCTGTGGGTGGGGGACGTTCGCGTTGCACGCCGCCCGCAACTACGGAGTGCAGGTCGTCGGCGTCACCCTGTCTCGCGCGCAGGCGGACTATGCACATAAGCGGATGGCCGAGGAGGGCGTAGCTGAGTCGGTAGACATCCGCGTCCAGGATTACCGTGACGTCACCGACGGGCCCTACGACGCGATCTCGAGCATCGGTATGGCAGAACATGTCGGGGCGGCGATGCTACCCGTTTACGCCGACCAACTGTTTGGGCTCCTGCGCGTTCAGGGGCGGTTACTCAACCACGCCATCTCGCGCCGACCAGGCAAACCGACGGAGTTCTCCAAGACGTCCTTCATCGATCGCTACGTCTTCCCTGACGGAGAAATCGAACCGATGGCGCAAATGATCGACGCGCTCGAGGGAGCGGGCTTCGAGGTGCGCGATGTCGAGTCGCTGCGCGAACACTACGCGCTGACACTGCGGGCCTGGGTTGGCAATCTCGAAGACAACTGGGCGGAGGCAGTCAACCTCAGCGGCGCTGGCCGGGCACGGATTTGGCGGCTCTACATGGCTGGATCGGCGCTGGCGTTCTCTGCCAACCGGCTCGGGATCAACCAGATTCTGGCGGTCAAATGTGATGAGCGCGGCCGCAGCGGGATTCCCGCCACCCGCACCGATCTCCTGCGGTCGCGGACCGGCTCTCGTTGATGCTGCACGACGGAGGCCGGCGCCGCAATCCGATGAAAACAATTGGGGTGCAGCATAATACGGCGAATTCTACTGATAACCCGCCATATTCGATCCGGCCGTTTTCATCGGCGGGCAGGAGGGTGTGGACGCGCGGAGTCTCTCTGGTATGGATGCTCAAGTAGCTGGATCTATCTCGGCGGCGGTTAGGTCTGCCAGTCGTTGTGCGGTGTTGAAGTGGGGAGTCAGCCGGGTCTTGGTCATGGCGAAGGAGGTGCCGGTCTTGGGATCGGCATAGACGTAGCTCCCGCCACCACCGACCCAGCCGAAAGCGGTAGGCGCCTCGTTCGGTCGAGCACCGAGTCGGCCGAGCGGATAGCCCAGGGCCAGCCGTGCATGGTTGCCGAAGACCTGGTCTTTGCCCTCGAAGGCTGCGGCCGTCACCGCCTGGAGCTGGTCTGAATCGATGAGCCGACCGTCGAGGACCGCGGCATTCATGGCAGCGACTCCCCGCGCGGTGAAGGTGCCGACCGACGGGATGTCCGCTTGCAGGATCTCAGGGCTGTTGCCCATGGCCGCGGTCGGTTGCAGTTCCCAGGGCGCAAGAATGGCATCGCGGTCAGGTGGGGCGACCGGGCGCGGTGCGGCGTCTTCGAGTCGTGCCAGCCGGGCTAAATCAGCCTGGGGCACACCGAAATAGAGACCATCGTCGATTCCTAGGGGCTCGATGATCCACTCGTGTAAGAGTTGCCGCATCGGTTTGCCCGTGGCCCGGCGTGCGAGCTCGCCGACAAGGAAGCCGAAGGTGAACGAGTGGTACCCCGTCTTGGTCCCGGGTCGCCACAGTGGTTCGGCGTCGGCGATCGCGGTGCAGACCCGCGACCAGTCAGGCAGGTCGGCAGGGCCGATGGACTGAGGCATCGCCGGCACGCCAACCGAGTGGGTGAGCACGTGTCGAAGAGTCGCAGTTGCCTTGCTGTGGGTACCGAACTCCGGCCACACGGCGACCAATGGTGTGTCGTATCCGACGGCACCGGTCCTGACGAGTAGGTGAGCGATCGTTGATGTCATGACCTTGCCGGCAGAGAAGCTGAAGAACGGAGTCTGCGACGTCACCCTGCGCCCGGTCTGGCCGTCTGCGACGCCGGCGACGCCGTCGACCACAAGGCCGCCACGGTGGTAAACGGCAACCTGCAAGCCGGTTTCGGCTCCGGCATCAACGAGTTCGTCGAGCACGCTTTGGATCTTCTGCTGCAGTGATGGCATGAACGTCACCGACTCGGCCACGTGAAGCGCATCTGGCTGGACGTGAGTAACTTTCCGAAGACGTCCACCCGGTCCACTCTCTAACATGGTCACTCCTTTGCCCAATGAGTTGCGCGATATGGAGACGCTGCGTGCGTGGTGAGGTCTTTCAGCTGCATGCCCCGCGGGGGAGTCGCGGTCACGAGCAGTCCCGTTCCCGCTACGCCGTGGTCGTCCAGTCAGATCAACTGCCGCTGTCGACATGGCTTGTTGCGCCAACGTTCGCGTCGGCTCGTGCCGCCAGCTTTGGTTCGACGAGATGCGCCGCGTCGATGCGGCACTGCGCATCGTTCTCGATCTCTGGCTGCTGATCTATCGCTGGAGACTTCTAGCATTGAGTGCGATGACAGCACTGGATAGGAGGGTGACTGGCAACCCTGACAATTCGCGATTTTAATGATGACCTCAAGGCTGCATTGCGTGTCCGCGCCGCGGAGCACGGCCGCTCCATGGAATCCGAGGTGCGGGAGATCTTGCGGGCTGTCTTGGAGCGCCCGCTGAATGGTCCTGGGATGGGGACGCGCATTCGACAGCGGTTCTCGGGCGTCGCTGGAGCCGCGGACTTCGAACTGCCGAACCGAACCGAGCGCTCACGAGCCGCGGAGTTTGGCGGGTGATCGTCCTAGACACCAACGTTGTTTCGGAGTTGAGGCGGAAGGCATCAGAGTCTGCCCGGTTGCCGGACAGCCGGCGCAAGCGGGAGCTATTCGCCACAGTCGAGGGACGCTCCCGGAAGATTTTCGGGACCAGATTCTGCCGTTCGATGCGCAGGCGACGAATCACTACGCTGAAATCGTGGCCTCCCGAGAAGCTGCCGGACGCCCGATCACGATGCGGACGCGCAGATAGCAGCAATCTGCCGCACTGGAACCTCGGACTCGCGACACGCAATGTCGATGACTTCGTCGACACCGGTGTCGATGCGGTGAATCCGTGGAACACCGCTACACCGTAACGGGGCAGTACGATTCTCCGGCGTAAAGCGTTGGGGCACAGCACAAAACGGAGACTTACTAGTCGTCCCCTGTGGCCAGGTGGTGCAGGACTCGTTCGTTGAGGGTGGCGAGCGTGTCGAGCTCAGCCGGGGTAAACAGGTCGATGAAGTTCCGGCGGACGTCCTCCACGTGCTTCGGTGCCGCCTTCTCGATCGCGGCGAGGCCAGCCGGCAGCAGACAGACCATGGTGCTGCGGGCGTCGTTGGGGTTGGGCTCTCGGCTGATCAGCCCGTCCTTCTGCATGCGCCGCAGATGGTGGGACAGACGGCTCTTCTCCCAGCCCAGTGCGTTGCACAGAGCGTGCGCGGGCATGCGGTCTCCGTCGAGAGCCGACAGCAACGCCAGGACCTCGTAGTCGGACCCGGACAGGCCCGATGCCTGCAGGCGACGGCTCAAATGAGCCTCGATCTGTTGATGCGCGTGTACGAAGGCGCCCCAGGCGCGGTCTTCACGAGCGTTCAGCCAGTTCGGTTCCACGGCCGCCATGTTACCCCGATTGGTTGACGCATCATCAATTCTGCGTATGGTTGAGACGTCAACCTTTTTGATCGTCAACCGAGACGGGACACGTCATGAGCAGTATCAGCATCATCGGCCTGGGGAACATGGCCAGCGCCCTGGCCGTACGGGCGCTCGCCGGCGGCAACGCAGTCGAGATCATCGGCCGCGACCCGGCCAAAGCCAACGAATTGGCCGCCACATTCGGCGGCGCCACCGTCGGGACGGCCTGCACCACCCCGGCCGGGGACATCGTTATCCTCGCCGTGCCGTACGCCAGCGCGGCGGCGGTGGTTGGCGAGTACGGGGACGCACTAGACGGCAAGGTCATCGTCGACATCACCAACCCCATCACCCCCGATTTCAAGGGCTTTGTCACTCCCGAGGGCAGTTCCGGCGCGCAGGAGATCGCCAAGGCCGCCCCCGCAGGCGCGCATGTCGTGAAGGCGTTCAACACCCTGTTCTCCGATGTTCTGGCGGCCGGCACAGCCGAGGGTCGCCCATTGGATGTGTTCATCGCCGGCGACGACGCGCAGGCAAAGGCACGTGTGTCGGCGTTCATCGAGAGCCTGGGACTGCGCTCGATGGACACCGGGCAGCTGCCAATGGCGCGGGCACTGGAGAACGCCGCCCTGCTGCAGCTGGGCCTCGTCAACCATTCCGTCAAGCACACCAACTTTTCCCTCGGCGTCAGCGTTCTCAGCTGAGCGCACCCGCACCACCTACTCTCAAAAGGACAGTCACATGCGCGTTTTCGTCACCGGCGGGACCGGCCATTCCGGTTCGTACATCATCCCCGAACTCATCTCCGCCGGGCACGAGGTCACCGGCCTGGCCCGGTCGGACAGGGCCGCGGCGGCCCTGTCCGCGCTCGGCACGAAGGTGCGTCGCGGCAGCCTCGAGGATCTCGACGGGCTGAAGGAGGCGGCCGCGGACTCCGACGGCGTCATCCACGTCGCGCACAGGCAAGACCTGCTTCCGTCCGGCGGGATCGACGCCGTGACCGCCGCGGAGCTCCCAGTCATGCTCGCATACGGCGAGGCACTCGCCGGAACCGGAAAGCCGCTGGTCGCGGCGGGCAGTATGGCCTCGCCCGGGAACCTGGGCCGACCGGCCACCGAGGACGACCCGGCCCTTCCCAGCGGCGATGAGTACACGGGCACCCTGCGGTTCCGTAACGCCGTGGAGACCGCCGTAGTCGGCCTCGCCGAGCGGGGAGTGCGGTCTTCGATCGTGCGGTTTCCCACCATCGCGCACGGCCCGACCGATAGTGCCGGCTTCCTCCCGGGGCTGATCGCGCTAGCGAAGGAGAAGGGCTTTGCCGGCTACCCCGGAGACGGCGCGAACCTGTGGGGCGCCGTGCACATCCGCGATGTCGCCTCCTTGTTCCGCTTGGCGCTGGAGAAGGGTCCGGCTGGCAGATATTGGCACGCGATTGAGGACGCGGGCATCCCGTTCCGCGAGATCGCCGAGGCCATTGGTAGCCGTCTGGGCGTGCCCGTTGTGAGCGTTCCCGTGGACGTATTGATGCTGCCGGGATACTTCGGGTTCCTCGCGTATCCGGTCACGATGGACCTCCCGGCGACCAACCTCATCACGCGCCAGACCCTCGGCTGGGAACCCGCTCAGCCCAACCTGCTCGCCGATCTGGACAACGGCCATTACTTCTCCGGCCGGCTGACGGCCTAGGCCTACCGACCAAATCTCACGCATTACGAGGAGTAACCATGACCACGTTCGCCCCGCACCGCGACACCTTGGAGTTTTTCGTCGACTGCATTCACGACGGCGCAGACAAAGACACCCTCACCCGTTTGCTCGCCGAGGATGTGGTGTTTTACGGCCCGCTCGGCGAGCAAATCACCGGACGTGAGGCCGCCGTGGAAACCATCCAGACCGTCACAGACTGGCGGTCGACGACACCTATATGGAGGTCCTCAGCGGCGACACGCACCACGCGGCGTTCTACCAGCTGCAAGTCGGAGACGCCGCGGTCAACGGAATGTTGTACGTCCTGCTCGACGCGGACGGCAAGATCGCCGAGGTGACCATATTTTGGCGGTCGCTGCCGTCCGGCGTTGCACTGCAGCGGAACCTTGCGGATGCACTCGGCATGCAGCGCTGGGAACTGCGCACAAATGAGGAGTGAGACGAATTTGGCGTTTGCTTCCCCGATACGTAGCAGCGTCGCAGCCCACGAAAAAAATTGGGTAGAGTGGTGATATGACTACAAAGAAGGCGGGCGGCGCCAAGGGTGCGTCAAAGAAGGTGGCCGTCAGAGCTCCGGTGAAGAGGGCGCCCGCCGCGAAGGGGGCCGTGATCGGGGCTGCGCGGAGGGGCCGGGTCGCCGCTGACGATCCCTTGTCTAAACAGCGGGTCCTGTACCTCGCAAACGTGTTCTCGCGTGCACAGCTGGCGAAGTTGATTGGTGTCAGCCCATCACAGACTTCCCGATGGGCATCAGGTGAAGAGCGTCCTGGCCCCGCCGCAGCTCCGGCCCTAATTGATCTAGAACATGTGTATTCGCGGGCGCGCTTGGTATGGGGTGGCGAGTCAGCGCGCATCTGGATGGAAAGCGCTAACGCCTTCCTCGGGGGAGCCCGACCTCTCGATGTTCTAGTTACCGAAGGAGCCGCTCGGGTTCTTCAAACGCTCGACGCAGAGATGTGGGGCGGGGCGGCGTGAGTGCTGGTATATCGCGTCTTCCCCTACCTTGAAACGGCTCCGCTCGGCGAGCCAGGGCATCCGCTGTATGAACACCGCCCGCAGCGCGGCGGTCGGGCTGATCACCCCGACTATTACGTGTGGTACGTGGGCCGCCAATCCGAAGCCGCGTGCGGCGAAGCGTTCGGCAACCTGTCGCGCTGGGTCGACTCAATGTTCGATTTTCCGGCAGTACCCGGCGCACGGAAGACGCTCGGGGTGTACGAACTGCCCGACGATCTGCGCATTTGCGATCTTGATCATCTGCACCGCCTAGTAGAGCTAGGGCTTCGACCGACACAGATCGTCACTCGTAACCTGGCAGTCACTTCGGAGTGGGCGCACCGGATCTGGTCTCAGCATTCTCCTGCCATTGATGACCGAAAATGGCAGGCGGTGCAGTGGTGGTCCTTCCATCGGCCAACTTGGACCGTGATCGCCAGTTGGGAACGGCCCAAGCTCGTCGAACTTGAGCATCTGAACCTCGACCACCCAGCCGTTGTCGCGGCAGCCAAGAGCCTAAATCGGCCTCTTTAGACAATCTGGCTCCGGAAGCTGATCGGGCCTTCCCGATGCCCTCCAGGCTTGGATGTTCGCAACCCGATGGTGGGGGACCGGCGGTAGCGGCGGGGTCGACTTGGCTGACGCGGACCGGCGCATCGTCGGCCCGCATTTACTACGAACGTCACGGCGGTATCAACTCTTTCGACCCCGAACTTCGGGTCGACGTCCCGTCAGCAATCACCCAATATCCGCGCGACATAGAGAAGTATCCGCGCGCCTGGGCACAGGAACGGTTCCGACAGATCGTCCGATGGAGGTCGCCCGAAACCGGGGGACATTTTCCCGTCGATGGAGGTTCCCGAATATTTCGTCAAGGATCTACAAGAAGGGCTCGCCGCTGTGCTGGCCGCCAATCGGTGAACGCGGTTGAGTGCCGGGACCCGCAGTTGTCCGTGGCCGTGAAAAAGTACCCGCTGGTGGCCAAGTAGAGGTATCCGCTGGT
>CADEGF010000002.1:139887-241252 GCA_902826815.1 uncultured Mycobacteriaceae bacterium | reverse complement strand
GCAACCTCCCAAATCCATGGATGTTGCATTGACCGTATGAATCCGCCCGAGTAGACGCCGCCGTCAGTGCAGTCTCGCCGCCAGGAAATGCGGGCTAACGACAGTGTCGTGGACACGGCTACGATCGGGCCGGATACCGCCGACCAGAAAGGCCAGTGAACGGCCGATGGACCCTCGCGACACCCCACCTGAGGACGACGCAGCCCCGCGCTGGGGCGGCGAACCGCGGCGGCTTGCCGCCGATGTACCCCCCTGGGAACGGCAGGAGTCGCGCGCGCAACGACCACCCGCGCCGCCCGAGCCCTCGGCCTCGCCGCGACCGCTCGGCCCGCCGCCCGTCTCGCACGGGCGCCCGCAGGGTTTCCCCCATGCGCCTCCGCAGCGCCCCGACCTCGCGGGCGCGGCGCAGCCATCGGCGCAGTGGCAGCCCGCGGAGCGCCCCGAGCACACCGGTCCGATTGGGATGAGCTATCAGATCGAAACCGAATCCCTGATCAGAACCCGCAAGCAGCCGCCGGAGATGGGGTGGCGAAAGTTCGTCTACGATGCCAGCTTCAAAACGATCAATCCAGGCCAGTCGCCTTTCGAACAGCGTCTCAACGCCCAGAAGCGGCTTATCGCAGGCAACATCCCGCGGACCTATCAGATCGCTTTCATCTCGGTCAAAGGTGGAGTCGGCAAGACGCGCACGACAGCCGGCGTCGGAACCGTCTTTGCGAAGTTCCGCACCGAACCCGTCATTGCCATTGACGCCAATCCGACCTACGGCAGCCTCGGCTCCGTGATCGACCCGTCGACCGTGGCGTCGGTACGCGACTGGATCTCCGACGACCAGCTCACGACCTATCCGATGGCACGTAGGCACACCGGCAAGAACCACGAAGGCCTGGAAGTGCTCGCGGGCAATCAGAATGTCGCCAACCCGCTGGCGCTGGATGCCGACGTGTTCAACTCGGCGTTGGCTCGCGCGCAGCAGTTCTACCAGCTGTCGCTGATCGACTGTGGCTGTGACATCGACCATCCCGTCATGCAGGGCGTGCTCAGTTCGGCCAGCGCACTTGTCATCGTCTCGACGATGCAGGCGGAGCACGCACGCGCCGCCGGGCAGACGATTCAATGGCTGGCCGCCCGTAACGGCGAAGATTTGCTGCGCCGGACCGTCGTCGTGCTCAACGATGCGTTCCGCGGCGGCAGCAAGGAGTTCGTCGCCAACATCTCCGAGCAGTTCGCGCCGTACGTCCAGGCCGTCAAGGTGGTGCCGTGGGACTCGCATCTGCGGGACGCGTTGACGCTGGATTTCGAGGCCCTCGGCCGACGCACCCAGTTGGCCTATATCGACGTCGCAGCAGAGTTGGCCAGCCGTTTCGAGGACGCTTCGACGCCGTGAGGGTCGCGGGCGTCGCGGCGATCGGCACCGTCGTGCTGGCGACCGCAGTGGGCTGCGCAAAGGACGGTGGCGTCGCGGGCAACTACACCAGCGGTACGACGACCAAACGACTGTCGGCGGGAGTCGTCGGGGAGTGTTTCTACGCCGGCGACATCGACGGTGGCCTGCAGACCAACGCGCTGGCCAAGCCGTGCCCCGACGCGTTCACCCCCTACGAGCTGGCGTGGACGTCGGAAGCCAGCCAGCCGTGCCCGGACGGCAAACGCAACCCGGACAGCGCCTACGCCGTCGTCGACCAGTCGGGCACCAAGCAGCCACGGCTCAACAACCCCGCGCCCACCGAACTCATCTGGTGCTTTGCGCTCAACGTGATACCGCAGGCCTGCTACCACCGCGACAGGGGCTACTACTTCCAGGCCGACTGCGCCGAGGCGCGGCCCGAGATGTTCCGGGCGGTCAGTCAAGTAGACGGCAGCGCCGCTCCTGTGGAGTGCGGCCCTGGCGAAATGCGCTACGAGTACCCGAAGCCGGTACGGGTGGTATGTCTGGCGCCGCTGCCCTGAATTGGTGCATCGGGCCGCCCGCCGAGCACAGTAGGATGTTTGCGGATAGGCTCTGCGAAGTTGCTGTTAACGCTGTTGGGGGTCCGACGATGGCTGATTTCGCCACCGAGCGCGCCGCGTACCTGGCCGGTTTCGGCGACGGCTCGGCGTTGGTCGAGTCGCTGCGTACGGCCACGCTGGTCGTACCGCTGGACGTCGAAGGCAACGTCTTCACGTGGCGACTGGGCGGCCTGCCCTGGATGACGGCGTTCACCGATGTGACCCGCTGCGCCCGATTTGCCGACGCCGCGGGCCGCGACCAAGGCGAGATCGAATTCCTCGAGCTCTACGGACACGCGGTGATCGAGGGTCTACTCGAGGCTGCTCCCACTCCGACCGGGCTGGTGATCGACGCTGCCAGCTCGGATGTGATGGCTTTCCCGCCGGTGTCCGACTTCACCCCGCACAACTACATCGATGTCGACACTGGGGAGCTGGTGACGAAATGACCGAGGTATTCAACGTAACGCCCGAGAATCTCAAGAAGGCCGCCGACGGTATCAACGGCGTCATCGGGGACCTCACGGGCGGCCCGCTTGGCAGCTACGAGAGTCAGCTCGGCCGCGGATTCGACAACCTTTCTCTCACTGGCGAAGAGGCCAGCCACCCGGCGGCCAAGGCCGGCGTCGACAACTTCGTGGGGCGCTGGGAGTACGGCACCAGGGCGTTGGTCGTGGCGGCCAACGACATCGGTTCAGCACTAGATGTCGGCGACGGCATGATCGCGCAGCAAGTGCAGTCGTCCGCCGACGCCGGTAAAGACATGCTCAACGACATCGCAGGCGACCCTTCGCTGACCCCCGAACAGATCGCCAACATGAGCTTGGCAGAGCTCTATGAACACAACAAGAACTCGCTGACCAACCCCGACTGGTCGCCGGAGTCGTTCGCGGCCGTCCAGCCCACCATCGATGCGAATCTGCAAGGCATCCAGAGCAATGCCGGCCAAGCTGCGCTGAACCTCGCGGTACCGACGATCGGTATCCAGCAAGGCGCCGACGGTTTCATCAACCCCGACCAGCAACCGGCACCCACCGGCCCGGGTCAACCCACTCCGACCCCGACGCGGTGACCGCCCCCAGCCAATTGCCGACTATGCCCGGGGTGATTTGACGTGGGTTTCGGAGATTGGCTCGACGACACGTTCAACGATGTCGTCGAGGCCGGCGAGGACGCGTGGAACAGCGGCAAGCGCGCACTGGGTGAGCTGGTCGACCACGGATCCGATCTGTTGGCCGACGGCCTCGACAAGATCGATCTCGACGACGCCGCCGAGTGGCTCCGCAATGCCGGTGACGAAATCGCGGACGAACTGGGGGCGACGCCGGACGAAGAGGAGTTGGGCGACGACTCGCACGATCCCCGAAAGTTGGTGCACGGCGATCCGGGGCTCATCCGCGACCGCGCAGGCAAGCTGACGACTTTTTCCGGCCACTTCACATCGGCGGGCCAGGGTCTGCAGGCGATCTCGGCCGGGGATTTCCGCGGTGACTTCGCCGACGCCTATGAACGCCGCACCGCGGAGGAGTACCCGAAGTGGTTCGTCGCCGCTGACGCGTGCAACTCGGCATCGGGTGCCCTGAACAACCTGGCGGGCGCAGTGCAGTTCGGCCAAGACAAGGCCAAACAAGCCATTCAGGTGTGGCAGGAGGGGATACGCCTGCACAACCAGTGGGTCAAGAATGTCGCCGCATACAACGACGCCGTCGATAAGCACAATGCCGGCGAGAACGTGACGCTGCCACCGAAGCCCAGTTCGGAGGATCCGAAAAAAGCGAAGATGGACGAGGCGCGCCGGATCCTCAACGAAGGTCGAGAGCACCGCAATACAGTGGCGACGTCGGCGGCCGGCACCCTCAACGACGCCGCCGGACAGGCGCCGGAGATGCCGCCTGCGGGCGACCGGATGCTGATGACCCTGTCGGATCTGAAGATGACGGCCGACATGTTCTCCGGGCACGCGTTGGTGGGCCTCACCGGCGCGTTGACCGACACGGTGAAGCTGGTTCGCACCGTGAATCCGACCGATCCGTATAACGTCGCCCACCCGGCGCAGTATTTGGCGAACAGCACCTCGGTGGCCAACGGTCTGGTTGACATGGCCGCCAACCCCGAAAAACTCGTCAAGGGCCTCGTCGGAGACGGCTGGGGTAAGGATCCCGGCCAGGCCTTCGGCGCGTTCGCATCGAATTTCCTTCCCGGACCGAAAGGTTCGGGGTTGGCACGCAATGTGTTGAAAGATGCGCTGCGCAACGCCCCGCGGGCGGGGGCCGACGATTTGGCCCGCACGTCGACGCATGCGCTCGGCGACGCGCCGCGACCGCACGGCACGGGGACTCCGAGCGCATCACCGTCACCGCATTCACCGGCACCCGATCCGGTGGTGTCAACGCACACCGGGCCGGCCCCGCAGGTGGACGCGCCACACACCGGTGGTGCGCCAGACCACACACCTCCGCCGAGCGCGCCGGAGCCGCAGTCTGTCACACCGTCACCCGAGGTACGGGCTCCTGATGGTCCAGGACCCGGTCCCGGGCCGGGTGGCCCTGACCCGGGCGGACCAGGTCCGGGACCGGAACACTCGTACCCGCCGGCTGACGCGCCACCGGTCAATCACACCCCCGACAGCCACCACGTCGATCAGACCCCGACGTCGCCCCACACGCCCGACTCCACGCCAACGCACCCGCAGGGCACTGCCGACCACGGCCCGACCGCCGACCGCACACCGGATGGGGCGGGCAACCACACGCCAGAGCGCGCCGGAGAACCGGCCGTCGGGAACCGGACGCCCGAGACCGCGCCCGATCGCGCGGGACAGCACCCCGACGGTGACGCACATCAGCGGCCACCCGGCGATGCGGACTCACCACACACACGCGACCACGAGAATCGGCAGACGCCGCATGACCGCGTCGAAGCAACGCGTGATCACACCGATGGGCCTGCGCGCGATCGTGTGGACCACGAAAACCCCTTGCACCCCAAGCTCAACGGCGAAAACCCGCTGCACCCCAAGGTCGACGGCGAAAACCCGGTGCATCCGCGTGGAGACTCCTCGCTCAACGGTGAACCCCCGACCAATGCCGGCGCACCGCCGCCGGTAGCACCGGTACACGGCGCGCATCCCGCTTCGTCGAACGCTCCCGACGGCCCCCGGCCGACGACGGACGCGCCGCGAGCCGAGGCGCCGAGGACGGACGCACCCCGCGACGCGCCGAACAACCGGGATGCGCCGACCGGCCGTGACGGCGCCACCAACCGGGATGCGCCCGGCGCCAAACCGTCCGCACCCGATGCCCGCCCGGCCGGCGCGCGTCCGGACGCGCCCGACGCTGCCCGCGCGGATCGGGCCGCTTCCCCGGATCGACCCAATGCCGACGGCCCCGATGCGACCAAGATCGAGCCCGTCGCAGCCGTCGTGCCGCCGGGGCGGGTCGACCCGCCCAACGCCGTTCGCCCCCACCATGATTCGCCGGCATCGCCGAACGGCGACCACCCTGACCTCCCCGACGCCGTCGACCAGCACCCCACGCCCAACCACGACGTCGTCGACGACGCCCGCGATCCGGCGCGCGCCACCGAGCTGCAGGACAGCACGACGTGCGGCGATCCGGTGGACATGGCGACCGGTGAGTATGTGCTGCCCGCGGTCGACGTCGCCTTGCCCGCAGTTCTACCGTTGCGGCTCACCAGGAGTCACCGTTCGCAGTACCGGCACGGTGTGTGGTTGGGTCCGACGTGGTCGTGCACGTTCGACGCCCGGGTGGTCATCACCGAGGAAGCCATCACCACGATCGACGCCGACGGCACCATGCTGCTGTTCGACCCACCGCCGGATGATGAGCCCAGCGTGGCCCGGCACGGCCGACCGTGGCAGCTGTGGGCCACGGCGTCAAATGGTTACCGCCTCGTCTCCCCGCAGGGTGGTCTGGCATATCACTTCGAACCCAAGCCACACCTCGGTGGAGCGGATCTGGCTGACGGGGTGATCTTCATCTCGGCCATCACCGACGGCCATCACAACCGCATGCTGTTCACCTACACCAACACTGGTGCCCCATCGGGAGTCGTGCATTCGGCCGGGTATCGGATAGGGGTGGACTGCGACGGATTCCGAATCCGCGGCTACTCGCTGGCCACCGACACCGCGACGACGGTGCTGCGCCGGTTCGGTTACACCGACGGCAATCTCACGTCCTACACGGATGCGGCGGGGGCGACGTCTGCGTTCGAGTACGACGGACACCGCCGGATGGTGGCGTGGACCGACTCGATCGGCGCGCGCTACGAGAACGTCTACGACGACGAGGGCCGGGTGCTGTCGCAGGGTGGCCGCGACGGGGTGTGGGCCGGCGTCTTCAGCTATCAGGACGATGCCGACGGCTACGGCCGCACCACCACTTACACGGACGTGCTCGGCGCGCAAACTGTGTTCGGGTTCGACGCCGATCTGCGACCACGCGCCGTGGCCGACCCGGCGGGTCGGGTCACCCGCACGGACTACAACGTGGATCGTGATCCGTTGCGCATCACCGATGCTGCCGGGGCGTCGACGACCTTCCTGTACACGGCAGAGGGGCAACCCGCGCAAATCACCGACGCGTTAGGTCGCGTAACCCGATTCGGCTACACCGATACTGCGGCGGGACCGCGGGTTTCGGAGTTGACCCGCGCTGACGGCACCGCGGTGTCCTTCACCTACGACGACGCCGGGGATCGGGTGGGCTTGCGGGACGCTGACGGCGGCATGTGGAGGTGGGAGTACAACGGCTCGGGTGCGGTGTCGGCGCGGGTGGATCCGCTTGGCCGGCGTACCGAGTACACCTGCAACTCTGCCGGTCAGCCGGTACGGATGGTCGATTCCGCAGGGGCTGAAACACATTGCCGATACGACGTATTCGGCAATCTGGTGCACGTCGAGCTACCCGACGGGGCGGGCACCGCGTTTGGCTATGACGCGGCGGGCCGGATGGTGTCGCGCACCGGACCTGACGGCTCGGTGGAGTCGTGGGAGTACGACGGCGAAGGTAACCGCGTCGCGTACACGAATGCGCTGGGTGCGGTGACCCGCTGGGAGTACGGGTTCTTCGATCTTCCGGTGGCGCGTATCGACGCCGACGGATCGCGCACCCGGTTCGACTATGACCGCGCCCGCAGACTTGTGGCGGTCACGAACCCGGCCGGGCTGTCGTGGACCTACCGCTACTCCCCGGACGGAAAGTTGGCGGCCGAGACAGATTTCAACGGCGCCGCCACCACCTACGGCTATGACGCGGCGGGACGGTTGGCGTCGCGGACGAACGCGGCGGGACAGTCGGTGGCGATGTCCTACGACGCGGCGGGCCAGTTGGTGTCGGAGGTCAGTACCGGCGAGGTGTTCGGCGGTGAGCGCGTCGACCATGTCTACGATCCGGTGGGTCGGCGCGTTGCCTGCGATATGCCGTGGGGCCGTGTCGAATTCACCTACGACCCGACAGGTCGCGTGGTATCCGAGGCGGTCGAGGGCCGCACCGTGGTGACGGTGTTCAACATCGCCGGTGAGCCGATGGAGATGCTGACCCCGTCAGGGCTGCGCAGCTCGTTGACCTACGACCGCCGCGGTGTGGTCGACGCGCTGACTGCGGGCGGGCAGCGCTGCCAGATCACCTCGGACGTGCGAGGGCGGGCGACGCGTGTGCAGTACGGCACGACCGCGGTGGATTCGGCGTGGAACGAGATCGGGCGGTTGACCGGCCGGCGGGTGCTGGCAGGGGTGCGCGACTTTTCGGTGTTGGATCTGGGCAGCGGGCCGGTGGGCACCGAATCACTTTTGGCGGGTGCGGATTACGCGTACCGGCCCGACGACGCACTGGCGTCGGTGGCGGCGGTTGACGCCAGTGTGCCTGCGTTGGGCGAGGCGGCGCGGTTCGACACCGACGACTTGGGTCGGTTGACGTCGCGGACCACGGCTGGGGGCGTGGTGGAGACGACGGTGTTCGACGCATCGGTGAATCCGACGGTCAGTGGCCCGGATTCGGGTTCGGGTTGGATCTATGACGGGGTGCGGCTGGTCGACGACGGCCGGTCGCGGTACCACTACGACCCCGCCGGCCGGTTGTCGCGGGTGGTAACCAAACGGCTGGGTCGTTCCGCCGATGTGTGGCATTACCGATGGGATGTGTGGGATCGGCTGCGTGAGGTCACCACCCCCGATGGCCGCACGGTGGCCTACACCTACGACGCCGCAGGTCGCCGGATGAGCAAAACCAGCGACGGCCAGGTGACCGAGTTCGCCTGGAGCGGTTCGCAGTTGGTGGAGCAGCAGGTCCTGACCGAGAGCGACGTGGAGGTGACGTCATGGGTGTATCTGCCCGGGCGGTTCACCCCGCAGGCGCAGATCCACAGTCGCGGCGCGGTCGATGCGGCGCGGCCGGGAGAGCTGTCGCTGTCGCCGGGTTCGTCGACATCCGCGGAGTTGTCGCAGGACGAGGTCGACCGGCGGTTCTATGCGATCGTCACCGATCAGATCGATACACCGGTGGCGCTGCTGGACCCAGCGTCGGGACAATTGGCCGGCGAGTCGACGAGCACGATGTGGGGCCGGGCCTCCTGGACCGGTGTCGACACCCCGTGGCGCTACCCCGGCCAGTACCACGACGACGAAACCGGGCTGCACTACAACCGGTTCCGCTACTACCACCCCGCAACCGGGCGCTACCTCACCCCCGACCCCCTCGGCCTGGCACCCGCACCCAACCCCTACGGATATCCAGACAACCCGACGACATTCATCGATCCGCTAGGACTCAGCGAATGCTCCCAGACCATTAGGAAGTACGGGCCCCACGAAGTGGGCCCACTGACGCCTTCCGACCCAGGAAGATGGCAGGCCGCTGATGAACCGGCAAACACCTTCACGGGCGGCAGCTACAGCGAGAAAGTCACTACAGAGCCTATGACTCTTTACCGCGCGTACACCGCTGGCGCGCACCCACTCGGCGGATACTGGAGTCGAGACGCACCAACTGGACCGATTCAGGCGCGCATCGACAGTGCGCTGAACCCCGCTTGGGGAAATCAGGCGACTGCGGTGAGCACCATCCAGGTGCCTGCGGGCATAACCTTCTTCGAAGGCACAGCGGCACCACAACACGTTTACGGTGGAGGCGTGTTGATCGGTGGAGGCAGCCAGATCGTATTCGAGCCGGGTTTCAGAGTGCCAAGTAGTTGGCTGAAATGATTTCCGGCCCCACATTCGACGGCTCAGTCCGCACTGGCGCAGCGATCGAAAAGTTCTTCGAGCACTTTAATGAGAAGACTGTGATTGGAGTGGTGTTGCCAACCGGCTGGCTGGGCCGACCTTGGGATAACTATTACGACCTCCCCTCTATCAGGGTAGAACAGGACTCTGCCCGACTGTTTGTAGATCTTGGATGGGGATGGACCTTGGAATTCCTACCCGTGTACTGCGGGTACTACTTTTCGCCGCTTGATCTAACTGCTGGGCTGGACATCGCGGTGATCGATGGGTCAGCACACGCGCAGAATAGAAGTCATTCGTCGTTTGCTGACGGCCGGATTCGGTTTTGCATCAACCTCGCGCAGCGATCCACCGCAGAGATGAACTCTGGAGCATGGAAACTACGGCTTAGAGCAACCCTTGACGAACTGCTCACTACCGCTATCGATTCGGTTCCCGAATAGCGTCAGCGGCCTGCGATCCGCACAATCAATCCGGTACCGCTACGACGCGATGGGGAGGTTGGCGTCGCGGACGAACGCGGCGGGGCAGTCGGTGACGATGTCCTAGCAACGTGTTGCCCTCGCCTGCAGAACGCACCATGGGTATGGGCCGGGTGATTGCTGATTCGTGGGGGTATGACGGCGCGCTCGGCGCACTGATAATTCGCGCAGAAAGGGTCTACGTAGCCGCTCCGACGTGAGATTTCGCGACGATCGGCCCGACAATTCGCTCGCCGCGCAACGACTCACTGCGACGACTGCTGCTCTCCCGCCGAAGGCTCGCCGGGCTGTGACGCGCGCGGCACCCCGAACTGAGGCATACCCGTTGGCGGAGTGGCCGTTCCCGCCTGTGCCGTCGGTAGCGGCGCCGCGGTAGTCGCCTGCTGGAAGCTCGCTCGCGGCGGCGGTGCCGCCTGTGACGCGAAGTCGCCGTAGTCTGCCTCCTGCGAAACCCGCGGCGCCCGTGCAGAAGCCGATCCGCCTGCTTCTCCGTACCCGGCGGCCTGACCGTAGCCGCCGCGCTGCTCGCGTTCGGGTGCCGCACCCTGCTGTCCGTAGTACTGCTGGGTGATCCGGTTGTAGTACTCGAGGTAGGCCTGATAGCTCGCCTCCGAAGAGTGGTCGTCCTCGACGTCGGGCCACAGCAGATGGGCCGCCACCGCGGCCACCGCCTGCAGGCCTGTCACGACGGCGATGACCGTCATCGCCCAACCCGTCGACGCATCGGCTGCCGCGACGAGCACTCCTCCGTCCGTCACCGCCGTCGACAGCGCATCGAGGAATCCGATGACCGACAGCACCGCGATCACCAGCGTGCGCGGAGACTTGCCGGGAAGCAGTCCGAACACCGCGACCGCCGCAGCCGCGACACCGAACCGGACGAACCAACCCGGTGAACCCTGTCCGTCGAAAACCGGGCCGAAGCTGAATCCGTATGCGCCAACACCGAGTACGGCCACTGCGGCCAACAGCAGCCGTGGCAGCGGGTCGTCGGGGGTGTCCTCACGGTCGTAGGCATCCGGACCATAGGACGAATAGCCCGTGTAGTAGCCGCTATTGCCGGATGGGTACGACACGATCACTCCTCTAGGTCGGCTCCCGGAGACCAGTTCACGCTAGCGCAGCGTCGCCGATCGCAGGCGGCACTCAGTCGGCGAGGCTCTCCGAAGCGTTGATATAGCGCATCTCCTCGTCGGTGGCCACCATCGTCACGGTTGCCGAACCCGCGCGCGTGCTCACCTTCACCAGGTTTTCTTCATAGGAGATCAATTCGAGCGACACGTCGGCGTTCGGCGTCACCGGAGTGTGCGTCGGGAACACCACCATCGCGGTGACACCGACCCGCACCGACTGCTCGATGACCCGGTCGAAGACCTCCACCGAATAGTTGCGATCCGCACCCGCCTGGATTGTGCCCCGGTTGAAATCGGCCACCCACAACAGATCCTGGTCGCCGATCTCCTCGACCATCTCCCGCCACAGCGCCGGCCTGCGGCTGTGCACCAGCACCCGCGCTCCCAGTGCCAGCGTCCGCAGCACCGCCTGTTGGGCCAGGTGCAGGGTGCCGCAGATCTCGACCCGGCTGATCTGCGGGCCGAACAGCGGCAGCGCGACAGCGCGGCCGTACTCGTCGGCCCCGATCACCTGTCCGCAACCCGACGCGGGCACCGCCAACGACTTCAGGTCGACCTCGCGCCGCCCGTACGCCCACTGCCCGACCGGCCGTCGTTGCACGGGCATCGGCAGGCTGCTGACGAGCGCGGAGTATTGGAAACCCCGCAGATGCGTCAGGCCGCGCACCCGAATCCGGCTGCGGCCGTGGCTGTCGAAGCGGGCCAGGCCACGTACCTCGATCAAATCGCGGTCGCCGTGGTCGCGAAGCGACAAGCACACCGTCGTCGAATAGCTGGGGACGGTCCACATCAGACCGAGCCCCGCGGTGGTCAAGGCGTTGGCCTTGACCGCGAAGCTGCGCAGCTGGAATTGCCCCTCCCGGCACATCCGCCAATTCTCTTCCACGGAAGTAAGATTCACGCCGTCGCTCAACTGGTTTGTGGCCTGGGCGATGCCGGTGGCCGACATGATGTTGGGCGCCAGCCCGGCCTCGGTGAGCCGATTGGCCACCCGCCTCGTCGCGGTCGTCGCCGTCCGGACGATTCCGTCGCGGCCGCCGCCGCGACGGGTCACGGCATCGGTGCACCGGGACGGATCGAACCGGACGGCGATCCACACGGTTCGTTGCGCGATCGCGGGCAACGGACCAAGGACGGCATCGTAAACCGCCGCAACTTCGGAGTGCCCCGACGACCGCGCGCCCTGGCTGATGACATCGATCGACGACAGGGTGATGTCGAACTGGCGCAGCGAGTCGACCAGCACCTGGATCGGCACCATCTCGCCAGACACCGTCATCCCCGGTTCGAGCACCGTCATCGCCCGCGGGTTCTCGTCGATCTTGATCAACGAGAGCAGTTCTTGCCCGTCCCACCGAAACCCGACGGGGGTGCCGTCGCCGCCGGTGACGTCGAATGGCTCGGCGGGAAGTTGCACCTTGGCCCGCTTGCGTCGCTGACGACCGAAACCCCACCGCAACCCGACTAGCGCCGGCAAGGTGGTCCCGCGCAACCGCACGACGAGCACCAAGCCCAGCGCCAGACCGACCGCGGCACCTCGCCAGCCCGGCTGATGGATCAGCCAGGCAACGGCGAACCCAGCGACGACGAGCAACTCGACCACCAAAAGGGCAGCGATCGGCAACGCGCGTTGCGGTGCGACGTCGACCGAAGTGCGCAGGTTGGCGGGCGGCTTGTCGGTTCGCTGAGCCGGCCGCGACGAGCGGCGTCGACCACGGGCCACAGTCTCAATCCTGTTCGGTACGTAGGTAAACCGGTGCGGCGCACGCCTCCCAGCGTGCTATACGCTACCGGTTGCGGGCGTGGGACCCGAACGCTGATTGGAGCGGCTATGCCAGCGCAAGTTACCACGCGTGCGCAGGTCAACGGATACCGCTTCCTGATCCGCAGGCTCGAGCACGCGCTCATCCGCGGCGATTCGCGGATGATTCACGACCCGATGCGCGGCCACATGCGTGCGCTGCTCGTCGGGGCGGTGATAGCAGTGCTCATCACCGGGGCCTGCGGTGTGTTGGCATTTTTCAAGCCCACGCCCAACCTGGGCAACGCCCAGATCTTGCTGAGCAAATCCAATGGCACGATGTACGTCCGGATCGGCCAAGAGGTCCATCCCGTCCTCAACCTGGCGTCGGCGCGGCTGATCGTCGGGTCGGCCGAAACTCCCAAACAGGTCGACGACAAATTCCTCAACACGCTGCCGCGCGGGCCGATGGTCGGCATCATCGGCGCCCCAAGCAGCATCCGCGGCGGCGACAACATGGCGATGTCGTCGTGGACGGTGTGCGACACCCTGGACACCCCCGCCGTAACCGCCACCACGGGCCTACCGCTGCTGCAGACCACCGTGCTGGCCAACGACCCCGTGCTCGACTCCGACATCCGCGCCGCCGACCCATCGCAGGGCGTGCTGACCGAAGTCGACGGGGCCACCTACCTGATCTACAACGGCGTTCGCGCGCGAATCGACCTCGGTGACCCCGCCGTCGTCAACGGTCTGCACCTGCAGGGGGCCGAGCCGCGCGCGGTGTCGCTGGGCCTTTTCAACGCCTTCCCGCTTGTCGACCCGATCAATAGCGTGCCGATCGACGGCGCCGGGACCCCCAGCGCCGAGGTGCCCGCGCAGTACCCGATCGGGACCGTCGTGCGCACCGCCGACTCGCGTGGCGCGCAGCTGTACGTCGTGCTGCGCGACGGCCTGCAGAAGGTGACGCCTGCGACGGCCGACGTCATCCGCTATGGGCTGTCGGATCTCAATACCGCCGCCGACGATGCTGTCGACGTCGCGCCTGCCGTCGTCGCCGACGCGCCGATCGTCGACACCCTGCCGGTCAACGACTATCCGGTCGACTCGCCACGCATCGTGGCGCCCAACCCGGACCGGGTGCTCTGTATGGGCTGGCAGCGCGCCAACAACGCCGGCGAGGCCACCATCGCGCTGTTGGTCGGCAATCGCCTCCCCATGCCCACCAACGCCCAGCCGGTCCGGCTGGCCACCGCGGACGGCAACGGCCCCGGCCTGGACTTCGCCTACCTGAGTCCGGGCAGCGGCGAATTCGTCCAGTCCACCGGCGGAGTGGCCGACAGCCAGGGTTCCGGGCAGCTGTTCTATGTGTCCGACACCGGGCTGCGTCATCACATCCAGGACATCCCGACGGCCGAGGCGCTGGGCGTCACTGGCATCAAGGTCGCCGACCAACCGACCACCACCCCGCAGAAGGCGCCGTGGTCGGTGCTCTCGCTGCTGCCTGCCGGCGCGGACCTGTCTCAGCAGGGGGCTCTGGTCGCCCACGACGGGCTGGCCGCTGACCCGCACTCGGTCGCCGTCGAGGTGCCCCGCAGCTAGCCGGTGCTGGACGTCAGATCCGCAGCTCGCGGAAGAAGGCGTACAGCCGGATGATCCAGAAGCACAAGGGGAACACCAGGGCGATCGAGATGTATTCGACGATCTCTACCTGACGCCGCATCACCGGTGAAAACTCCAACCGGGGGGCCACCAGTCCGCAGGCCACCAGGATCGCCATCAGTACGACGAGCGCGGCCACCGCGTAGACCTGCCAGCCGTCGAGGTTCAAGGCCGTCTTGACGACGAGCGCAAATCCGATAATCATTCCGCCGCTTATCAGCGCGCCCGACTGGATCAGATCATGGTGGCTGCGTCCGCGTAGGCACAGCACGACACTGACGACGATAGCGAAAACGGTTCCCTGCCAAAAGAATCCATCGCTGACGTCAACGGCAAGATAGCTGCCCGTCGCGGCTGCGAGCGCCGCGGCGATCAGGATTCCGGTGAGGTAGCCGTTGGCCCGCCGCACTCTGGCGATCAAGCCCTCCTCGGTGGGGATCACCTGCTTGCCCACCGCGGAGACACCTTCCACTGTGGTGCCGCCCTGGGTTTCGATGTCGTCCAGCGGTTCACCCGCGGTCGGCACACGAGGAATGGGCAGCTTGGACAGCAGGATCGTCGCCCGTGGCGCCAGGTAGACGACGATAACGGCGACCGTCGCCATGACCGCGCCGACCGCCCGCGGCGGCGGATCGAGCAGCAGGTCCGCTGCGGCGGCCACCCCGCCGAACACACACACCGCGATCACCGCCGTGTACAGCGCCCTGTTGTGCCCGGTGATCAACAGGATCAGCAGCGCGGCAAGCGCGGTGAGCGCGAACGCCATCGGCAGCGAGGTGCTGCCGAACCCGTCGGGCACGACGTAGAGCGAGCCGGCGAACAGCAGCGGCAGCGACGATGCCGTCAGCCACGCCGAGCGCTGCGACTGACCCGCCCGCAGCGCCACCGCGCAAGCCACGATCACACCGATCGCGCCGAGGGCCAGCACCGCCGCGGGTACCCACGCGACGCCCGACCAGCGTGGCATCTGCAGGGCCACCGTGGTGCTGGCCGCCAGGGCGACGGCGTAGCAGGTGAGCATCGGGGCGTTGTCGGCGAGCCAGGTCAACACCGGTTGCTGCGAACTGTCGGCGTCGTCGTCCTCGATGTCGTCGAAAAGTAGCGGGCTCAGCGGCTTGCCTGCCTCGCGGATCATCAGCAGTTCGCCGTCGTAGATGCCCGCCTCACTGAGTGAGCGATGCGGGTCGATGGGATCGCTGCCAAGGCGGGCCAGTGTCCAGCGGCCGGCCTCGTCGTCGTACTCGACGTCGCTGTCGGGCTGGCGGATCGCGATTTGCTCGTTCGCGATGTCGATAACATCGTCGATGAATGCCGCAATCGCGACGTTGCCGGGCAGCCCGAGGTCCAGCCGCAAGCCGCCGACGACGAGAGTCAACCTGCTCAGCTCGTGCTCGGATTCGGTTTCGGGTTCCAGGTCCTCTAAAGACGGCGGTAAAGTCAACGCTGTCGGCCTCCTGAGGATGGGTTAGCTGTCGCAGACAATACCCATGCCCGGCCGGAGCAATGTGGTCTCCAAACCGTCGCGGGGGTGTCAAGGAGTGAGCACGCAGGGGTTCGTGCGCCGACTGCGGGTTTCGCCGCCCCGGATGCCCGGGGGCGAAGTCAATCTTCAGCCTCCGCCGGAGGTGCCAAGGGTGATCCCGGGCAACCTGCTGATGAAGATGATGCCGTTCGTGATGATCGTCGCCGTCGTCGGCATGATCGCGCTGATGGTCACCGTCGGCGGGCGTGACCTCACCAAGAACCCGATGTTCCTGATCTTCCCCATGATGATGGTGATGTCGATGGCTGGCATGTTCATGGGCGGAGGCCAACGGTCGGGGAAGGCCGCGGCCGAACTCAACGAGGAACGCAAGGACTACTTCAGCTATCTGGGTAACCTGCGCGACGACGCCGAGGACACCGGCGAAGGCCAGCGCACGGCCCTGGAGTGGAGTCATCCTGACCCCCGCGCGCTGGCCGACGTCGTCGGCACTCGCCGAATGTGGGAACGACGGCCGACCGACGCCGACTACTGCCACGTGCGGGTCGGGGTCGGCACTCACCGCCTCGCCACCAGGCTGCTGGCCCCCGAGACCGGGCCGCCCGAGGATCTCGAGCCGGTGTCCACGGTGGCGCTGCGGCGGTTCGTCAAAACCCACTCGGTGGTGCACGCGCTGCCGACTGCGGTTTCGCTACGCGCGTTCCCCACGGTCACCTTCGACGGCGACCGCAAGCTGGTTCAGCAGCTGGTGCGGTCAATGGTGTTGGAGCTGTGCACTTTTCACGGCCCCGACCACGTGCAGCTCGCGATCGTCACCGCTAATCCCGACAGCGTCAACTGGAGCTGGGCGAAGTGGTTGCCGCACGCCCAGCACCCGACTGCGCGCGACGGTATGGGCACGATGCGACTGCTGTTCCCTAGCCTGAAACTGCTGGAGGACTCGTTGGCCACCGAGCTCGCCGAACGCGGCCGGTTCGCCCGCGGCGCGCAGCCGACCCAAGGCATGCGTCAGCTCGTCGTGGTGATCGACGACGGCTACGTATCCGGCGACGAACGGCTCTCGACCGACGCCGGCCTGGATAGCGTCACCGTGTTGGATCTCAACGGCCCCGCCGACTCGGCCACCGCGCGGCGCAGCCTGCAACTGGTGGTGGAGGGCGAGGACGTGGCCGCGCGCACGGCCGTCGGCGTCGAGCGGTTCGCCACCCCTGACGCGCTGAGCGTCGCCGAGGCGGCCACCACCGCGCGGCGCATCGGGCGGTACCGGCCGGCCAATGCCGCCCACATCGTGAGCTTGGATTCCGACTCCCGCGCCATCGATCCGGGCCTGATGTCGCTGCTGAAGATTCCCGATGCCGCCGAGATCGTGCCCGAGCAGGTGTGGCGGCAGAGGTCCCCGCGTGAGCGGCTGCGCGTGCCGATCGGCATCACACCCAACGGTCAGCCGCTTGAACTCGACATCAAGGAGTCCGCCGAGGGCGGCATGGGTCCGCACGGACTGTGCATCGGCGCCACCGGATCGGGTAAGTCGGAGTTCCTACGCACCCTCGTGCTATCGATGATCACTTCGCACTCACCGGAGGCATTGAACCTCGTCCTCGTCGACTTCAAGGGCGGCGCAACGTTTTTGGGGATGGACGGGGTTCCCCACATCGCGGCGATCATCACCAACCTCGAAGACGAGCTGACGATGGTGGACCGCATGCGCGACGCGCTGGCCGGTGAGATGAACCGACGCCAGGAGCTGCTGCGGTCGGCGGGCAACTTCGTCAACGTCAGCGAATACGAGAAGGCGCGCGCCAGCGGAGCCGATCTCGACCCGCTGCCGGCGTTGTTCATCATCGTCGACGAGTTCTCCGAGCTGCTCGCCCAGAAGCCGGACTTCGCCGAGCTGTTCGTCATGATCGGCCGCCTTGGCCGGTCGCTGCACATCCACCTGCTGCTGGCGTCGCAGCGACTTGAAGAGGGCAAGCTGCGTGGGCTCGACAGCCACCTGTCCTACCGGATCGGTCTGAAGACCTTCTCGGCCGGCGAATCTCGCAGCGTGCTGGGCGTGCCCGACGCCTACCACCTGCCCAACGTGCCCGGGTCGGCCTTCCTTAAATGCGACGCCGACGAGCCCGTTCGGTTCAACACCAGCTACGTATCGGGCGAATACGTCAAACCTCGCAGCTCCGGCCGGATCGGCCGCAGCTCGCAACTCGGCCAATTGGCACCCAAGCTCTTTACCGCCACGCCGGTGAAGAAGGACGTCACGCCCGCGCCTGTCATCGAACCGACTGTCTCCGAAGAAGCCGCGACGACCTCAGCCGCATCCACCAAGCAGACACTGCTGAACGTCGTCGTCAGCAGGCTGCGCGGCCACGGTCGACCCGCCCACGAGGTGTGGCTGCCGCCGCTGGAAGAGAGCCCAGCGGTCAACGAACTGCTTCCCGACTCCGACTGGCGCGACCCGCGGAACGTCAACGGGGCGCTGTGGCTGCCCATCGGTGTCGTCGACCGCCCGTTCGACCAGCGCCGCGACGTGCTGACCATCGACCTGTCCGGCGCGCAGGGCAACGTCGCAGTCGTCGGCGGTCCGCAATCGGGTAAGTCGACCGCGCTGCGCACCATGATCATGGCGGCTGCGGCCACCCACACCCCCGAGCAGCTGCAGTTCTACTGCCTGGACTTCGGCGGCGGGACACTCGCCAGCCTGTCGCGGCTCCCGCACGTCGGTGGGGTGGCAGGCCGGATGGATGCTGACGCGATCCGCCGCACGGTGGCCGAGGTATCCAGCCTGCTGCGTGCCCGCGAGCAGCGCTTCCGTGATCTGAGCATCGAGTCGATGCGCGACCTTCGCCAGCGCAAGGCCGAGTTGGCGACCCTGACCCCGCAGGAAGTGGCCCGCGACCCACTGAGCCAGGACAAATACGGCGACGTCGTGCTGGTCATCGACGGTTGGGCGTCGATCCGTAGTGACTTCGAGATCCTCGAAGGGCCGTTGCAGTCGCTGGCCATCCAGGGCCTGTCCTACGGCATCCACCTAGCGATCTCGGCGAGCCGCTGGATGGAGATCCGGCCCGCAGTCAAGGACATGCTGGGCACCCGCGTCGAACTGAGACTCGGCGACGCCATCGACAGCGAGGTCGGGCGCAAGTTCGCCGAACTGGTTCCCGTCGGCAGGCCTGGGCGCGGCATCAGCTCTGAGCGGCTGCACATTCTGGTCGGCCTGCCGCGGCTGGATTCGAGCTCGGGTGTGGAGGATCTGCCGACCGGCGTATCGGAGTCGGTGGCAGCGGTGCGTGAACACTACGAACCGCGGGAGGCGCCGCGGGTGCGGATGCTTCCGCTCGACGTCCCGCGCTCGGCGGTGATTCGCGCCGCACAGCCCTCGGGATTGAGCAAGGCGCGCATAGCGATCGGCATCAACGAGGAAGAGCTGGCTCCGGTGGTCGTCGACTTCGACGCCCAGCCGCACTTCGTTGCGCTCGCCGATGCCGAATGCGGCAAGACCGGGCTGTTGCGCAACATCGCTTCCGGCATCATGGAGAACGCCACCCCGGCGGAGGCCAAGATCATCTTGATCGATTTCCGGCGCTCCATGCTCGGCGCCGTCGAGGACGAATATCTCGGAGGCTACGCCACCACCGCGCAGTCGTGCACCGAGCTGGCTGCGGCTCTGGCCGCCAAGCTCGAGGAACGGTTACCGCCCAGCGACATCACGCAGCAGCAACTCAAGGAGCGGTCGTGGTGGTCGGGGCCCGACCTGTTTGTGATGATCGACGACTACGACCTGATCGGCGGTGCTTCGCTGAGCCATCCGCTGGCTCCGCTGGCGCCGTTCCTCCCCCAGGCCCGCGACATCGGACTGCGGGTGATCGTCACCAGACGCAGCGGCGGCGCCGCCCGCGCGATGATGGATCCGTTCGTCGGGCGGCTGCGAGACCTGTCCTGCAACGCCTTGGTGATGAGTGGCAGTAAAGAGGAAGGCGCCTTGTTCGGCGGCTACAAAGCAGCGCCGCTGCCACCTGGCCGCGGAATGCTACTGTCGCGCACCATGCACAGCGGCATCATCCAGTTGTCGCGGATGCCTGATCTGTGACCGGGGCCGACGAACTGGCTCGCGTGCAGTTGCTACCCGCCGCTCCCGAGCAGGTACGCGTATCGGTGCTCGGCGGCCGAACACAACTCGACGTGGCACTGCCCGCCGACCTTCCGATCGCTGAGTTCCTGCCGGAATTGGCCCGACTGGTCGAATCCCGGGACGCCGACGACACCCGGTCCCGCGACGATCGACGCACCTTCTGGGAGTTGTCCCGGGTTGGGGGCGCCGCGTTGATGCCCGACGATACGTTGCGTGGCGCCGGGATCGACGGCGGCGAATTGCTGCGGATCGCCCCACGACGCGCGCTCGCACCGCCGGTCCTCTACGACGACGTCGTCGACGCCGCCGCCCGCCTGAACAGGGCCGCGTATGCGCCATGGGACTCGGTGTCTGCCGCAGCCATGGCGTTCGTGGGGTTGTGGCTGGCTGCTGGGGCGTGGGCGTGGCTGCTGGTGGCCGACGCACTCGAACCGCATCGGGCAATCGTGATCAGCGGTGCGACCCTCGCCGTGATGCTGTCGATGGGCGGTGCGGCGCTGGCGCATCGCGCGCTGGGACAACCTCTTGCCGCGGCCGCGGTCAGCCTGCCCGCGCTGGTCGTCAGCGTCGCGATCGGTTGGACGGTGGCGCGGCATTTCGGTCCGTACGGCGTCGCGGTGGCCGCGGTGGTGCTTGTTGCCTTCTGCATGTTGATGTATCGGTTGGTCGGTGTCGGCCGGTCGCTCTACGCCACCGTTCTGGTGCTGATGGTGTTCGGCGCGACAGCAGCGGTGAGCTGGGCGCTCGGTGGGCCACCGCAGGTGATCGCGGCCGTCGTCACCACCGTCGCCGCGGTGAGCGCCGTCGCGTTGCCGTCGTTGACGATGCGGCTGGGGCGCATCCCGGTGCCGACGGTTCCCGCGCCTGCTCCCGAAGACGAGCCGATGTTCTTCGACGATCCGTTCGCCACGGCTGAGCCGCCTCGCGACGACAATCCGCAGATCGGTTCCGACGCGATGGCTGACGTGGACGAAGTGTGGGCGCGACTCCGCGCAGCCTCGGCGCTGCGAGCTGGGCTGTGGGCCGGGCTGGCGATCGCGGCCGCAGCGGGTGCGTTGCTGCTTGCTCACATCGAGCCCGGTTGGCCCGCACTGGCGTTCGCATTGGTGACCGCGACTGTCCTCGCATTGCGGGCGCGGAAGGGTCGCACCGCCGCCGAGCGGGCGGTGGTCGCGGTGCCCGCCGTCGTCGTCGTGCTTCTCGCGTGCACGCAAGCCATTCATGGCGAGCACGGGCTGCCCTATGCCGGGCTTGGCGTGCTGGCTGTCGTCGGGGTGGCGGCCGCGGCGACCGGGCTGCGGTTACGCGCTGCACCGGTGTCGAATCGCGTCCGTACCGCCGAGGCGTACTTGGACTACGCCGCGGTCGCTGCGCTGGTGCCGCTGGCGGTTTGGGTGCTGGGGTGGTTCGAACGCCCGGGCCTGTGGTGAGGGTGATCCGGCGGATCTTCGCCCTGACCGGGGCGGTGTTGTTGGCCGTCGCGAGTTCTCCGGTGCCCGAAGCCGCGGCCATCTCTCCGCCGGTGGTGGACCCCGGTCCGCCACCGAGCGGACCCGTCGGACCGCCCCAGGCAACCGAACTCAAGGCCGTCTGCGGCATCCCGACCGGGGTACTGCCCGCCACCGACTTCTCCGCGCGCACAGCGGCCGAGGCCATGCTCGACTACCAGGCCGCCTGGCGGTTCTCCCGCGGCGCCGGCCAGCGGGTCGCGGTGATCGACACCGGGGTGAACCCGCATCCCAGGCTGCCCAGGCTGGAGGCCGGCGGCGATTACGTCTCCAACACAGACGGTCTGCAGGACTGCGATTCGCACGGCACGCTGGTGGCGGGGATCATCGCCGCGACACCGGTTCCGACAGACGGCTTCGCCGGCGTCGCGCCGGACGCGACCCTGATATCTATCCGCCAGAACAGCGGGGTGTTCGGGCTCGCGGGGTACGGCGGGACCAGCCAGACCAGCGACCCGAACGCCGTCTCCCCCGGCTACGGAAACACGCAGACGCTGGCGTGGGCCGTCACCAGGGCGGTCGACCTGGGCGCCACGGTGATCAACCTCTCCGAAGTCGCCTGCGCCCCAGTGGGTTCCGGCCTGGACGACGCCGAGCTGGGGCGCGCCGTGCGGTTTGCGTTCGAGCGCAATGTCGTGGTTGTCGCGGCCGCCGGGAACTTCAGCGAGCAGGGTCTGTGCAGCGCGCAGAACAAGATGCCCGACCCCAACCAGCCGCTGTCGGAAGGCTGGCAGTCGGTGCGCACCATCGCCAGCCCGGCCTGGTTCGACGACTACGTACTCACGGTCGGGGCCGTCACGACGTCGGCGGTGACCGCGGACTTCAGTTTGCACGGCCCGTGGCTCGGGGTGGCGGCGCCTGGCGAGCGCGTGACATCCCTGGATGCCAACGGACCGGGCCTGATCAATGCGGTTCTGAGCCAGCAGGGTCTGGTCCCTATCAACGGGACGAGCTTCGCGGCGCCGTACGTCTCGGGCCTCGTCGCGTTGATTCGGTCGCGCTACCCCGAACTCACCGCAAGCCAAGTCATCGACCTGGTAAAACGAACGGCAAGGACGCCGGGAAACGGGCCCAACGAGTCCACCGGCTACGGCATCATCGATCCACTTGCGGCGTTGACCTATCGCCTCCCGCCGGCTGACCAGATGCCGAACGTGGACCGGGGAACACCGATCGGGGGTCGCCCTGAGCCTGATCCGAAGAGCCTGCGCGCGGGGCTGATCGTGGCCGGTGTGACGGTGACGAGCATCGCACTGATGGCCGGCGCCGCAGCCTATGCCGCCGCGCGGCGCCGTCGGACGGAACCCGCGCCAAATCGGTGAAGGCAGTAGCTTCGATCCATACGTAGGATCGGAGAGGTTGTCGTGCGTAACTGACAGGGGGTGACATGGCCCAGAAGAAGCCGCCGAGCGGCGAACGTGGTTCGCTGGCACATCCCCCTTGGCTCGCGCCGGGCGAAGGCAGCACGTCACCTCGCTTCCGACGAGGTCGCGAGGTGCCGGATCCCGCATTCGGCGACGACTTCGATGATGATTTCGACGACGACCACGACGATCCAGGCCCCTCAAAGGCCGCTGAAACGCCCCGCCGGAGACGGGGCAGGAGGGTCAACGGTCGGCCTTCGTCAAGTTTGCCGAACGAGGCTCCGCCCGCGCGCGAGGTGCCCGACCTTCCTGCGCGACCCGAGCCGCCCATTCAACGGGCCCAGATGCCGCCGCCACCCGCCCCGACGCGGCCGCGCCATGCCGGCGCCGACGCACCGGCTCCCGAGTGGAAGCTTCGCCCACCGGCGACTCCACCACCCGCACCGTCCACACGCATTCCGCCGCTAGCCGCCAGGCGGCCGATACCGCCGCCCATGCAGCCGCCGCCGCGCGAGCCTGCTGTCGCGCCTGCTGACATCGAGCCTGCCGCCGCCGCCCTGCTTGAAGAAATGCGAACCTGGCGCGCCGAGGTGGCGAACAAGCGCGACCAGCGGTCCAATGTCGTCGATACACCCCCTGAGCCGCCCGAATCGTCGGCTAAGGACGATCCGGCAAAGGACGCTGAGGTGCCGCCCGACACCGGGTCGGTGGTCGACGACGTTCCCGCGGTCGATGACGTTGCCGTGGTCGTGGATGAGGCGCCGGAGATCATTGCGGCAGTCGCAGCAACGGACGAACCTGCGCCCGAGGCTTCCGCAGACGACCCTCCGCCGCCGGCCGAGCCCCTGCCCGCCGAGCCCGTCCCTGCCATCGACGAAGCACCCGCCGTCGAGGAAGCACCCGCTGCCGAAGATGTACCCGAGGTCGCCGATGCACCCTCGGCTGCTGATTCACCCGACGACGACAAGGCAGCCGAGGTCGTTGAGGCCCCGGAAATCGTCGAGGCTCCCGCAGTCACGGACAAACCCCTCGCCGACGAGGCTCCGGTTGTTGACGAAGCTCCGGTTGTCGACGAGGCGCCTGAACCCGTTATCGAGAAGCCGTCGGACACCGAAAGGCGCGTAGCTGATTCGCTTGGTCCGCAGAGTAGCGGCGAGACCTCATTGCTCGGCCACAGGCCACCGCCGCCGTGGATGCGGGCAGCAGAACCACAGCCGCCAGCACCCCAACCAGTGCCACAACCAGCACCAGCGCCACCACCGCCACCGCCGTGGCAGGGCTTTCCACCCCCACCGCCTGGCTGGGTACCGCCGCCGCCGCCACCCGGCTGGATGCCGCCACCGCCACCGCCGCCGCGGCAGCGGACCGAGCGGGCGCGGTCCCGTCGACGCCATGAGAAGCCCGATCACGTTGGCCCCGAACAACAGCCGATGAACCTGCAGGCACCGCCCGCAGAGGCGCCCCGGCAGGATGCGCCACCTCCCGGCTGGGTTCCGCCCCCGCACGTCGCGGCGCCGCCGCCCAATTACCGTCAGCCACAAGCATTTCAGACGCCGACGTCGTTGGACGAAGCGGAGATCGTGCGCCGTGGCAGGGACGCCCCGAAGGCAGGTTGGCGCAAGGCCGTCTATGTCGCCACGGCCGGTCACCTCAGCCCCGGCGACTCCAAACGTGAACGCGAGAAGGAGGATCTGCTCGCGCAGATCCGCCAACCCATCCACGGCGACTTCCGAATTGCGGTGCTGTCCATCAAGGGTGGCGTCGGCAAGACCACCACGACACTGGGCCTCGGCTCGGCGCTGGCCCTGGTGCGCACTGACCGCATCATCGCGGTTGACGCCAACCCCGACCGCGGGACCCTCGCCGAGCGGGTCCGTGACACGTCTACCGGGTCCACCGTTCGCGACTTGCTCTCCGACCCGAACATCCACCGCTACGCCGACGTCCGCAGCCACACCCGGATGTCGTCTAGCCGGTTGGAAGTCCTTGCCAGCGAACAAGATCCAGAAGTATCCGAGGTGTTCGGCGAGGAAGACTACCGCCGCACCGTCGACATTCTCCGGCACTACTACAACATCATCTTGACCGACTGCGGCACGGGCATCATGCATTCGGCGATGGCGGGTGTGCTTGACCTCGCACACACGATCGTCCTCGTCAGCTCACCGGCCATGGATGCCGCACGAAGCGCCTCGGCCACGCTGGACTGGCTGAACCAGCACGGGCATGCCCGCTTGGTACGCGAAGCGCACGTCGTCCTGAGCGCCTCCCGGCCGGGCTCGGCGTCTCTGCGGATGGACAAGGTCTACGAACACTTCGAGGCCCGCTGCCGGTCGATCCACCTCATTCCGTTCGACCCGCATCTGGCCGAAGGCGCCGACGTCGACTTCACACTGCTCAAACCCGACACCTTCGCGGCGTACATCGAACTCGCAGGCGCGGTAGCCGAGCACTTCCCGATGCTCAATGCTGCGCGCCGTCGCCCGGTCTGACGGCGGGGATGTGAACGTATCGACAGACGAACGGGCTCGGTTGGTCGAATCCGCCGTCGCGGAACTGGCACAAGTCGCCCCGTCGGACTGGGTAAGTCTGCACGCCGAGTTCGTCCCGCCGTCCGCGAGCGCCCATGCGGACACTCCGGGTGGCCCGGTGTCTCTTCCGATTCCACCGGAGGCTCTGCAGCACATCACATTTCACCAAGACCGGTCGGCTCAACTGGGTGAACCGTGGCGGCGTCTGGTTATCGACTGCGATCGCACCGGGCGACTGTCGGTGCACACTGATCGCGGCGGAAGGGCGCCCGCCCTGCGGCGCGCCACCTGGGCGCTGATCGGCCTGGCCGCGCTGCTGGCGGTGGCGGCGGTTGCGGTATTCGTCTTCGGCCCGAAGGGGCCAACGCCGCCGCCGCGCGCCGAGGCGATTGTGGTGGCACCGCCGTCTGAGCGCCAGAAGCTGGCGCTGAAGGTAATCACTGAGTGGTCAGATGCGGCCTCCCGCGGAGATACGGCTGCCATGCGCGCGCTCGCGTGCCCGACGCTGGGTCCGTTCATGGACGCCTGGACCAATACCCTTGCTCGGCTGGGCCCGGACCAGATCATGTATGTCGACGGCATCACCGGGTTCTCCGACGATGGGCAGACGATCGAAGCAAGGGCGATGTTTCGGGCCCATCCGTTGTCGGATGAGCTCAAAGCGGCATCCGCGGAAAACCAGAGGCGTGGGGGGTTCTTCTACCAAGACTATGTACTGACCGGCAGTGGTGACGACCTGCAGGTGTGCGGGCCGTGACCGCACGCAGGGCCGGCGGATGGCTGGGGTTGGCCGCAGCCGCGGCAGCGGCGGTGGTGGCCGCGGGCCTGGTGGCTGCCGCCGTCGTAGCCGTCGTGCATCGCAGTGCGGGGCCGTGGGGAGGCGGGGCGACGCTGCGGCCGTTGGCCGCCGACGAGAGCATGACCGACGAGCAGGCGTATGCGGTGGCCGACAACACGTTTCGGTTGTGGGTTCGCGAGATCGACGCCGCCAACCTGCCCAACGTGTTGGCGTTGACGTGTCCGTCGCCTGCCCCGGGATGGCTGCCCTTGGCTGTCGGAGCGTTGCAGAACGTCGGCGCCCCACCGGAACGCTGGCTGGTACAGGGGACGGGCAACTTCGTCCGCAACGGTGACAACTGGTCGATGAGCGTGTTCGTCGACCGGGGCGTGCAAGGCTTCGGTATGGTCGCGACCGTGCAGGTCGCGTCAGGAGAAGCCCGGCTGTGCGGCCTGCAGAACGCACCGGTCCCGCCGGCGAAATGATCGGTCTGTCAATACAAGTGGAGCGTTCGTGAGCGGCGGCGGCTGGCAACCCGAGCAGGGTTTCCAATGGCAGCAGCCTGCCCAGCCGCGTCGACGGCGTTGGTGGCTCATCGTGCCGGCGGTCGTCGTCGTGATGGTGGTGGCCGCCGGGGCCGTACTCGTTTGGCGGCCCTGGCGTAGCGCGTCTCCCGACGCGCAGCAGGAGACTGCAGCTAGGGGGCCGACGCTGTTGTCCAGTCCGATGCGTCAGGAACCGGTGCCGGGCTGGCGGTTGACCGCCGAGCAGGTCGGGTTGCCAGCAGGTGCGTCGCAGGGCAATTTCATCGGCGCGGTGCAAGACCGCGCCTACTTCGTCACGATGAGCGAGTCGCTCGATCAATCCTACGTTTACGGCGTCGACACCTCAGGAAAGGTCGTGCTGCCCGCGACCGGGCTAGGCGGCAAAGTCGACGTCAACTGTCAGCTCAACGGGCCAACCCGCGTCGTATGCATCAACAACGACGTGCGCATTCCGGCCGGTGATCCGATTCCGGCGTGGGTTGTCGACGTCAGCGCAGGCACAGTGCTGTTCGCCGGCACAACGGCACTGCGCTCGAGCCAGGGCAGTGGCCTGCCCTATCTGCGCCCCGCAGGCCAGTACCTGTTGGAAACCCATGCCGGAGAGGGCGTTTACGGCCTCGGCGACCACCTGGAGAAGACGTGGTTCGTGCCTGGCTACGGATTGGCCTACGGCGACATAGGCCCCGGCGACTATCCACGGTCACCGGCGGGTTACCAGGTCGTCGACGTGAAGGGCGATGCCCCGGATGTGGTGTTCTCACTTGGCGACGGGTCAATCCTGACACCCAGAGACGGTGGCGGCGACCGCCTGCTTGGCGCCCAACTGTTCGACGGAGGGTTCGGCTACGACTTCCAGGACGCGGCGAGCGGTACCCGCGGCCTGCTGTTCTTCGACAACCGCGGCAAGCAACTGGCACGGGTGCTGGTGCCGGGACAGGACCTCAGCTTCGCCGGTGACAACACATCGCGACTCCCGATCGCGAAAGCGAATGGACGCTGGCTGGTTTTCCGCCCCGACGGGCAACAGCGGGTCGAGATCGCAGACGACGCGCCGGTAGCGACTTTCGACGTCTCGGCCGACACACTCTTCTACACCACGGATGTCACCGGCGATATCGCCGCGCCGACGAAATGGCAGACAGTCAACCTCGACACCGGCGCAAGGGGGCCGGACTGTGCTTTCGATCGCGAGGGCTACATCGGGACAGACGGCACGGTGATGCTCAGCCACGACATGGCATCCAATGTCGGAATAACCGCCGTCGACCTGGCCACCTGCACAACCTTATGGACCAGGGCCGAGATCGGCGCCTGGCGCGTCGCCGACACGCTCATCGCCTACGACGGCGCAGGCAAGGACCTTGTGTCTCTCGTCGCGCCCTAACCGCCTCGGCGTCGATGCCTGAGATCGTCGGCGATCATCTGGTTGATGCGGTCGCACATTGCCGCCCCCGTGACCGGAACAGCGTGGCTGAAATCGCCGGTGTAGATGTAGTCGCCATCGCCGTCGAGGTGGACGACGGCGAGCGCGTGCCTGGTCCAGTCGAGTCCCCAGCGGCGTGCCGGCTGCCACCGGGATTGGACGGTCGCGATGAACGACACGTCCTCATCGTCGACGCCGGTCGGGGCGTCGCTGAAGTGTCCAGGTGCGCGCGCCGAGACCTCGAAGCGGTCTTCGTCGTCGAAGTCGTCGCAGGCACCGTCGGCCCCGAGCCGCCCCACGTAACCGGGAACGACGATGCGTTCGCGGCGTCCGGCCCCGGTCAGTCCTATCGCGTCGGCCATGGTCGGACCGATATCGTCCGGCCTGATTCTGAAGACCTCGACGAGATCGTCGTCGTTGGCTTGTGCGGCGAAGTACCCCGACGCGCCGTCCCGGTAGCCGAGAAATCTCCGGTCAAGCGCATCGTCGGCGGCGTATATGACACGCCCTGCCACCCAGACGTCGGCGGTGACATACGCGTTCACCCACTCGCGAAAGACGGCGACGTCGCCGCTACTGACAAGGTTCGTCAGGGTCGTCTGCTGCGTCGGCGCGAACGGATACGGCGCATTTTCGGATCCGATCTCGCAGTGCAGCGCCGTCAGATCGGAAACGGTGATCGCGCCGACGGGTGTTTTCGTGCTGACTGACATCTCGCCTTCGTGCTGGGCTATTCCGCGGCGCGAAAGTGCCGCACATGGCCGGTGCCACGCTAGCTTAAACTAGACGGGTTCGTTTGCCACCGTCGGCGTGTCCGGCCATCTGGAAAGGCGATACAGAGCAATGGCGACCGAGTTGGAGATCGAGTTGAATGCGTTGGGTCGGCTGACCACCGATCTGCATACCCTCGGGCAGGGCCTGAAAACCGCCAGCGATGCCCCCGGCGCCTCAGCCAGCCCAGATCCGGCCACCGACATGCCATCGCTGGTCGCCGCCAAGCCTGTCAGCGCAGAGACTGTCCCCGACCTGGAGGGCACGGTGGGAGACAGGTTCATTGAGGTGGGAGATCTGGTGGACGTGGCGCGGACGCGGTTCGCAGAGTTCGAGGATGACCGCGGCGCCGTGATCACCAGCGCAGGAAGCCTGCTACCCCCTGGGCGCTGACGCGGCCGCGACGTCTTGGGAATTTGCTGAGCGAGGAGATGCCATTGCTGCGCAGTAACGACGGCTCCGCCGATGACGGGATGATGTTTCGGTGGTGACGCGCGCGCAGATCGACCACGCCAGACCCGACACGGTGGTCGGCATGGCCAACAGTTGGAAGAAGGCGGCCGCCGGCATGGTCACCGCCGCTGATTCGTATCAGCGCAGCATCCAGAACCCCGGCGGCTTGCCGTGGTCGGGGCAGACCGCCGATGCCACGATCAAGATGGCGGGCGAGGACCACCAGGCCGTCAGCAGCCTGCGCCAGGCCATCGACTCGATGGCGGACACGACGGTCAACTCGATCAACGACTCCGTCATTCCGAACCTCAACGATGTGCGGGCGAAGATCGCCTCCGCCGAGGCCGCCGGATTCACCGTCAACGACGATCTGTCGGTGACGTACCCGGCCACCAGGCCCCCCGATCCGAAGAAGAAGGAAGACGCCGAGCGCTGGGCGCGCGACATCCAGGGCGCCGCCCAGAAGTGGTGGAACTCCGATCAGTCGGTGGCCGACCAAATCAACCGGGACAAGGGCGGTCTGCCGACGAAGTTCAACATGCTGGGCGCGCTGAACGCATCGGCGGGTCGCGGCGACGGACACAACCTCGTCGACGGGACGATGAGCCAGGACGAACAGCAGCGGCTGATCGCGGCAGGAACCCTCTCCGCCGACCAGTTGGCTGCGTTGCAACGCGGCGAGAAAGTTGACGTCGGACCCGCTCGGATGGCGTATCTCTATCAGTTGGCGCAGTCGCTGAACGGGAAATCTGCCGCAGAGATCGCCGCGATGGAGGCGCAACTGCCACCGGAGGCTCGTGCGGCGTTCGCGCAGGGGATGGCAATCGTGTCCAACCACAACGCGCTTTCGGGAGTGCCCAACAGCGACGGGGCGACCGACCAAACCCGCGACACCTTCATCCCCGCGGCGGGAAGTCTGGCAAATCTGCCCTCCGGCGTGGCCAGCGAACTCACCCGCACGGACCGGGTGCAGAACGAGCCGTCGAAGACGATCGCGACGGGCACGATGTTTCCCGCGACCTTGCCCGCGACGACGACACTCAACGGCGTCGGGGGACTGCAGGATGTCGCCGACATCTTCAAACCCGCCGACGGCGCGTACCTCAACGGGAGCGAGGCGACGAAGTCGATGCTCGACGCGGCCAGCCAGTATGCGGCGGCCGACGGCTCGCATCGCAGTGATGCGGGCTCACAGCTGGTCAGCGACCAGCGCGGTGGCGGCTCGGATCCTCGCACAGCGCTGGCCGATGTGATCCAGGTGGCGGCAAACGACCACGTCGGCGTGCACGACCTCGCCACCGACGACAGCCAGTGCGCGGGAACAGACCCCCAGGGCCGCGTCGAGACGAACGGCGACCGATTCCTGCGCGGCCTGACGAGTGAGACTTGGGGCGATCAGTCCTCGAAGGTCGGCGATGCGTTCCGGTGGACAGGCCTGGATCCGCACAACGCGATCAACTCCGAAACGGCCAGCGAGGTCGCGCACTATCTCAGCGAGCACAAGGTCGACCTTCAGCACATGCCGGGCGGGGGGACGTTCGGATCGGTCAACGGCGGGCTGCTGCAGGCGATGGCCGACGGCACCGCCCCCTATATGGCCCAGCTGGCCGGTTACTCGGGCGATAGCGGCTTCACCGCGCCTGGTATCGAACGTTTCACCAGCGAGGACGCGATGCGCGACATGTTCTCGGTGTTCGACCAGGATCACCAGGCGGGCACCACCGTCAACAATGCGGCCCTCCAGCAGCAGCAGTTCCTCGAGTTGACGGCCGCCCAGAACGGAATTCACGGCAACGAGATCGAAGTCGCCACCCGTTTGGGTGAGGCGATGTCGCAGGGTGCGATTGACGCCAAGGATTTCGGTCAGGCCAATCACCAGTGGGAGGTCGCGTCGGACAATGCCCGTGCCGGCACCGCGTTCGACACCGGCTACGGCGCGCTCACCGCGCTAGCCGGGCTGGTTCCCGGCGGACAGCTTCCGGCAGCGGCGTTGAGCGTGCTCGGCCCGGAGTTCAAAAGCGAGCTACTGCCGGACAGCGACCCCACCCTGATCACCGGCGACGACTACTTCACCGACCAGCTCAGCCAGGGCCGGTTCAACAACACCACCGATAACTACGCGACCGCGCTGCAGGGGTTGATCAACGCGCACCCCGAGATCGCCGCCGATCCAAACCTCGCGCCGTTCCTCAATGGCAACAATGTCACTGTGGGCGAGCTTAAAGATGCCGACACGACCTTGAGCAAGTGGTTTGCCGACAACGCCGAGCAGTACGGCTACGATCCCGAAGACTGGTCAGCGCAGCGGATCGCCGGCCGGGACAACAACAACTGGAGCCATTAGGTTCACCGTATGATCTCCGTCAGTTCTCGCTCGCCACAGGCAGTTTGGGCCTTTGTCTGTGCCGTCACCGTCGGGCTGACTGCGTGCACCAGCGCGCCGCAACCACAACCCACTCCCGCGCCGACGACCACGAGCGCGCAACGCACCGTCGATGACGTCAACCAGTTCTCGACGGTGTGGGTCGACAACGCCATCGTGGATCTGATGGCCCCGGAGGGCACGTTCGTACGCGCAATGACCGAATCGCTCGCGCGTGTCACGGTCGGTAACGGCACGGGGTTGGCGGCGTTCGAAGATGCCGGATATCCCGGGTTCGTTCACGCCTTCAACAACGCCGACGATCCGAAGGTCTGGGGCGGGATCGGCGACAGGTCGAAAGAATGGGTTGGTACCTCGATCAAAGAAGTAGTGTCGTCGAGGCGTAATGGCGATCAATTCGCCATCGCGGTGTGCGCTTACTCGTTCCTGGTGGCGGCTAGAACCAACGATGGCCGATACAAGGGGTCGGGCAATCCCAAGAATTTCATTGCCGAGAGGTTTACCTTCGGTCCCGACCCCGGGTTGCCCGCCGACCGACAGCGGTCGCCAACATCGAACCAACGGGGCCCGGCTCCCAAACCCACCGACAACGTATTCGGAACCTGGATCCTGACCAAGTTCGAGTTCGGCGACGCACTTCTGTCGGAGTGCGGCAAGACCGCGTTGCCCGGCGTCCCGCCCGACTGGCCCACCGACAGGTACGACCGCGTTGATCCGCCACCGACGTTGCCGCCCAGCCCGGGCTGGCCCGAAGGCGGCGTCAGCTGACGCATGGTCGCAACGATCGCTAGGTGGCGCGAAATTCGCGAAGCGCCTTGGCATCCGCCGATATCGACGTATCAATGGCGGCCGCCAGCTGGCCGGCGGTCACCGGGGTCGCGGAGCGCAGCTGCGGCTCGAACAGGTAGTCGCCGTCGTCGGCGGCATTGATCCAGACGATGACGCGCTTGCCGGGATCGACCCCCCATTGCCGGGTCGGTCGCCAGTGCGTCTGGACCGTGCCGAAGGCCGCCAGGTCCGCTCGGGCAACAGCCGTCGGCCCTCGCCGCGCGAGCCTGTGCTGCTCGGTCACCGACGTCACGTCGTCTGCCCCGGCAACCGACGCGAACTCCGGAACCACGATGCGTTCCTGCTCCCCCGCACCCGTCAGTCCGGCGGCGTCGGCGACGGCGCGGCCCAGTTCGAACGGTGACAGCGAGCACACTTCGACCGAGGTCTCCCCCTGGGTCGCGAGGTAGCCCCACGAGCCGCGGCGGAATGCGAGCACGCGCACCACGCTTCGGTCGTGCGTCAGCCGGTGGGTGTTGCACTCCACCCGGATGTCGGCGTTGACGAAGTTCTCCAGGACTGGCGCGAGTTCGGCGAGGTCACCGTCACGTAGCCGGTCGGGTATCTCGCGGCAATGCGCCAGGTACTCGGCGTGGGTGGCGAACCGCGACGGGCCCGTCAGCATGAGTGGGAAGGGCAACATTTCACGGCCGGCTTGGCGGCACACGAAATCCAGATCGAACAGGTCGATATCGCCGATGGGGCGCATCTCCTGTTCGGTCACGAGATGACTGTAACCGCCCCGTCGACGTCGACACGAGGGGTGTTCGTGATGCGCAGTACGGCGGCGGAGGCGCTGACGTTGTATTCGACCGCCAACAGCAGAACGACCGAATCCCTTGTCAGGGAACTGGACTGGGCCAGATGAATCAGTCCGGCCGACGCGACACTTGTTCCGAGATAGCCGTGCTCGAGGTAGTGATCCTGCAGCGCTTCCCGCCACGGCAGCCCGAGCGCTCGGGCCAGGTTGCGGTACAACCGCCCGCTGGCCGAACTGTGTGGGACGAAATCGGTGACGTACCTCGGGCTGAGCCCGCAGACACCCAGCGCTGCCGTGGCGGCCCGCGTGACCATGGCGACCGTCGCCTCGGCGGTGGAAGCATCACGCTGCGCGGCAGCTCTGCCGAACGCATCACGGAGGTCTTCGGGACCTGTTGTTTCCCAATGGTTTTCTCGGGTGCGCCATAGATCCGCATGGCCCGGACAGCTGGCCTGACCGGTACCGAGGACAGCGGCGAAGCCGCGGCGCTGCGACAACACCGCTGCGTGTGCGGCATCGGATAGGGGTTCGCCGCCATGCTCGCGGGCCACCGCGAAGCGGTCTGCCCATGACCAGTTGTCGGCGCCTGTGCACAGGGCTGCGCCGGTGTCCCGCAGCCGATCGCCGACCAGCCACGACGTGAGACCGCCCGCGCAATACTGGCGCAACTCGAACGAGTTCGCGTGTGGACCGATCACTCGGTTGGCGATGTGGTGGTGCACCGGCCAGCCGTTGGCGCCCTGATAGCCCGAACCGGTGTGAACGACCCACGCCACGTCGTGGGTGTCGATCCCGGACCTCAGCAAGGTGGCCGACCCGGCGGTGACGGCCATGTCCGCGGGTGAAATGCCGGGCAGGCTGCACACCCCGCGCCACGCCGGTGCCGACGCGACCTCTTCGGGTGCGACGGGGCGGCGGCGCGGAAGCAGGACGCCCACCGCGTTCAGGTATGAGGTGGAGCGTTCAGCGCTTGGGTTGCTCATCACCGATCACGGGTGGCGCCGCTTCGCCGTCGTCAAGAATCTCCTCCGCGTTGTCCTTGCTGCGCAAGGCATCCGACGTGCGGTGCGTTTTGTCTGCGCCGTCACGGCCGCGCGCGCCCGCAGCGGGAGCGCCGGCGCCCGCACCGCCGCCCGTGCTGCTGGACAGACCGGCCCGCGGCTGGCCCGCGCCCTGCTGTCCGGTCGCAGCCGCGGTGGACGCGGTCGCCGGCCGCAGCGCCGTGCGATCGGGGGTGCCTGCGCGGCCGCCGCCCGCGACCCCGCCGCCTCCGGTCTTACCGACCTGGCTGCCCGGCGACATGCCAGCCAGCCCGCCGGGTCCGAGGCCAAGTACGCCCTCCGGCGGGGTGCCGGTCGCGCCCAGCGCGTCGGTGAGCCCGTCGGCCACCTTGGCGAGCGCTTCGGGTGCGCCGCCCGATTTGCCGTCGCCTGAGCCGGAACCGCCGCCGTCGCCCGACCCACCGTCTCCGCTCGACGGCGTGCCGGAGCCCTGGCTGGGTTCGGTCCGTTCCTGTTGCGGTGTCGTGGTCCCGCCGGGTCCTATCGTCTGGGCGGGGTCGCCCATCCCGGCGCGTTCGACCTTTCCTTTCGGGCTTTGCGGCGGGCTCCCGCCGGGCCCCCCGGCGGCCGGCGGCCCGACGGCGGGTGGCGGAGTGCCGTCGAAATCGGGGTTCCGTCCCGCGATGTCGACCATTCCGGGCACGTACTGGCCCCCCATGATCTGGCGTGCGACATGGTTGTACAGGTTGTCGACGCTGGACTTCTGGTCGGGGTATTTCGCGAGATCCGCCTGGTAGAGCTTGTCGAGATCCATGAAGCTGGCATGGATCGTGCTGATCAGGTTGTCGAAGTTGGTCAACACCGGGACCATCGCGGCGGCGCTGGCAGAGGCTCGGTCCAGCGTCTTCTGCGAGGTCTTGAGATTCTCGATGGTCGCGTCGTGGGTGGAGCCGACCCATCGGTTCTCGGGCGTGCCACCTTCGAGGCCCTCCAGCGTAGTGCTGAAATTCCTTCTTGCGGAACTCAATTCGTTAGCCAAGTTCCGCCAATTGTCGGCGACGGGTTTCGCTACCTGGCCTGAGCTTACGTTCGCGAAGTTGTCGCGCGCCTCGGTGAAGGTGACGCCACTGAAGTCCTCCATGCCGATACGCGCCGCGTTTTGTTCGGCGGCCAACGCCTGGTATGGGCCCCAGTCGAGGCCCGTGGCCTGCGGCGTGTACTCGAATTTCGCACCGGGAAACAGCTCTGTGAACTTGCTCTGTTCGTAGAGCCCGTTGGGTGGAGGGGGTGGAGGGGGCTGGTCGTCGCCGCCGGACATCGGTCAGTGGCCTCGAATCGGCATTGGACCGTCAGCCGCCGTCGTGTGCGATCAGCCGGTTGCACGCCGCGGCGACGGCGGCAGACAGTTCGTCCAGGTACTTCGTGTACTCGTCAAGCACGGCCATCAGACCCTCGGGGCCGTGCGCGTCGTTGATGAACGCCGCCTTCATCTGATGCGCGGAGCCGTAGCCGCCGACGTCGCCGAAGTTGTCGAGAACGGCTTTCTTCTGGGCTTCCACCGCATCCCGGAAAGTAGTGATCGCCCTGACATAGCTGTCCCGGGTCGCCGGTGACAACTGGAAGTCGGGCTCACCGGCGTTCTTCAGGTCGGTCAGCTGATTGGTCAGCTCGTCGATCGTCGTCACGTGTCAGTCCTGACTAGTGCTGCAGCCCACGCCGCGCCAGGCACGATGGGTGACTGGCGCGGCGGGACGGACAGTTAAATCTGAATGCGGCCGGCGAGATGCTTGTCCAGGTCGGCGTTCTCGTGCTGTGCGTCGTTGCCGTGGCCTGTCGTGCCGGTCAGCTGCTGGATGACGTCATCCAGCTTGCCCTGCATCTGATCATGCGCCGCTTCCAACGCGATCCGGGCATCGCCGTCGTAGAGGCCGTCGAGCGACTTGACGACCTTGCTCACTTCGTCCTTCATCTGGTTGACGTCGGCGATGGTGGAAGTGATGGCGTCCAGGCTGTCGAAGTTGGCCGCGTAGTTGTAATGGATTTCGGTCATTTGTTGTCTCCTTTGGTGTGGTCGCGGTCGACGTTCTCAGCCCTCGTGCGAGACGACGGCGTTGATGTTTTCCTTACCCGTTGCGGCGATGTGCTTGAGGTTGTTGACGACGGCCTGAAAGTCGTCGTGATGGTTCATCATCGTCTGGGCGAACAGCTGCGACTTGTTGCCCCGCCACGAGCTGGCCGTCATCTCGGTGGCCCGGTCCAGGATCTTGTTGGCGAGCAACTCGGCCTGATGAACGCCGTCGTCCATCTGGCCCATTCGGTTGTTCGCTTCCTCCACGGACAGCTGCATGATTGCCATTGATCATCTCCATTTCGTTGTCGACCGGCGGTGGTACCGCCGCGTGTCTGGTTCGGATGTCGTAGTCCTGATCGCCTGAACTAGAGCTCCTCCCATCTGTCGGAGGAGAGTTCGACGAGTTGGCCGAGGGCCTGCTTGATCGCATGATCGGAACCGCCCTTGAGGGTGGCCCACAACTGACCGCTCGGCGACGAGCTCGGTGCGCCGACCAGCCGGCCACGCTTGGTGTAGAAAACACCGACGGCACCGGGCTGGCGACTCACCCGGCCATCTTCCGAACCGAGTGTGTAGTAAACGATTTCGGCGAAGGCCTGGCGCGTGGACAGGGCCGAGCCGAGCAGCATTGCGGCCCGCTGGTCAGCGCCGAGCGCACGGATGCGGTCGGCCAGTTGCGCAGGGTCGTGGGTGAAGCTCAACGCCTGGGCGGCCTGCTCGAGTGGGGCACCGACCGGCGTGACATCGGCGGCTGCGCCTGCGGGCAGCGTCGCAAGGATCACTCGGCCAGCCTCGCCCAGGCTCGGGCCGCCGTCACCGGTGCCAATGCTGATGTCGTTGCCGACGCGACGAGCCCACACCAACTGCCGGCCCTGGCGCACCACGGTCAGCCGGACGGAGCCATCAGGGGTGACCATGCGCATCGCAAGCTCGCGGTCGGGGCGTTGCAGCACCTGCATCTGGCCCACCAGCTCCGGAGCCACCGCACCGTCGAGAATCAACCCCCGGCCGACGAGATCGTGCGTGGCGCGGTCGATGGCCGCCGAATGCGCCTCGGCCGTACCGTATTTCGACCGCAGGTTCAGCACAACGGGCAGGCCTTGGATGCCGACTCGTGCGGCAGCCACCTGCAGCTCGTCATCGGTCAACGTCAGCTGCGGGGTGGTCAGGGCGGCCGTCATACCGACAGCTCCTTGTCGACGCCGATCACCGGCGGGGACGTCCACCGGCCGGACACCTGTTCCAGGGTGCCCTCCGGTTCCTCGGCATAGCCCGGCGCCGCGGGCTCATCGGGCACCGCAAGCTCATCGAACACCGAACTGTTCGGTCCCCAACTGACGTTCGACACCTGGAAGGGCGCATCGCTGGGTGCCGCGGCCGGCAGCCAGCCCTCACCGCCGCCGGAAACGCCTGCGCCTTCTTCGCCACCGCCTTCGAGCGTGCTTTCAGGCGTCGACGACGAGTAGTCGCGGCCATTCTCGCTGCCGCGGTGCATACCGGCCATCGGGCCGTAACCGCCGCCGCCCATCCCGCCAGAAGATCCGAGCGAACCGCCGATCGCGCCGGCTTTCGTCAGAGCCTTTGCCTCGCCGCTGGACTTGATTCCGTTTGCCAGCATCGGCGACAGCGGTGTGCCGACTCCGCCTCCGCCACCGGCACCACCTCCTGCACCGGAACCGGCTCCCTCGGAGCCCTTCTCGGCGTCCTTTTCCGCCTTGAGCGCGTTTCCGTTCGTCACATCGGGCGGAGGAGGCTGCTCCCACGGCTGCGCCAGGTCGACGCAGGCCTCTTCGTACTGCGTCATCACCGCGGCCGCGTTTGCATTGTCTGCGGTGGCGGACTCGTCGAACTCTGCGAATGTGCCGTTGAGGACGGCGCCGTTGTACGCGGCGAGCGACGCCATCATGTCGTGTGCGGCCCTGGCCTCCACGGCCTCGGCGACGCTCGGCATAGCAAGCACCGCAACGGTGTTGGCGACGGCGGCTTCCTCGGCCTTCTGCCCGTTCGCCGCGGCGCTCAGGCTCGCCGCACGCAACCATTCGCCGAACTCTTCCAGCCGGCTCAGCGCCGCACTCGCCGACGTACTCTCATAGGCCGTCCGCAGACGGTCTAGGATCCGCCTGTAATCCTCGGTGACAGCGGCGAATTCGTTGGCCACCCGCACCCACGCGGCGCCTGTCTGGCCGACGGATGCCGGGCCAGGACCCTCGGTGAGGTCTCGCGCGAGCTGTTCAGTACTACGCGAGTCCCACACCACACCGGTAAATCCCATGCTCAGACCTCCCTTCTGGCTCAGTCCAGGCTGACCTAGTGAATGCTCGACTAACGAACGAAATCGGAGTCGGCGTCGGCGATGTTGTTGGAGTGCGCGCGCAGCGTGGCGGCGATCTCGTGGATCTCGGCCACACCTTTGTCAGCCGAGGTGCCGAACGACTCGTGCACCTCGGTCAGAGTCGACGCGACGCGCTGCGACACCTCGTCGCGTGCCGATGCCGTCGGCGCCAGGTTGGGCGCCTCGGTCGACAGCGTGTGCTGCAGTCGGTCGGCCAGCGCGTCGAGCTGCTTGGTGACCTCGGCGACCTCGTCGGGTTTGATCGTCATCCCGGTGTTATCGGCCATGGCAATTCCTCCTTGATAGATGAAAGTGGCTGTCAGATACGGAGTTCGACGTCGGGGGGTTCGGCTTCGTCGGCGCCGCCGATGACCGCCGGTGTCACGGTGCCGAGATCGCCGACGATCTCGTCACCCTGGTCTGAGGTGTGCAGGAAGGCAGCCGCATTGTGGTTGTTGCCACCCTTGTTACCTGCACCATGGCCCGCCATGGGTGCGCCGCCGCCCATCATTCCGCCGGCTCCGCCCGCTCCCGTCGTGGGAGCTGCGGCGCGCGAAAGAGAGGACGTCGCTGCGGCGTTGGTCTCGCGCTGCACCATCGGCGAGGGTTCGACGCGGGAAGCCATGGTCGACGCCGGGCCACCACCACCGCCACCGACTCCACCACCGACTCCGCCTGCGCCCATCCCGGCCGGCGAAATCTTGGATGCCAGGGCGGCCGGCGCGGCGCCCGCGGTCGCGGCGTCGCTCCCGGCCTCGCCGAGCGAGGACGCCAGCCCGGTCGCCGTTTGCACGCCCGTCTGCACGCCTTGAGTGACCATGCCGATGCCGGTCGACATCGCGCCGGTGGCTGCCTGCATGATCGGCCCTGCCAGCCCGGTGACCGTCTGGATCAGCGGTCCGATCATTTCGGCGCCCATCTGGGGCGCGGCCGTCACCGCAACCGGCGCACCGATCGCGGCGACCTCACCGCCCTGGGCGGCCAGCATGCTCTGCAATTCGGTGATGCACTCGGTCGTCATCGAGATTGCCTGGGTGGCGGCCTCGACGGCGGCTGCCTGGCCCCACGGGAAGATGATGTTCGGCCCGATCGCCTCGATCTTGGCGTGGAACTCGTTGATGATCTCGATCAGGCGGGATTCGGCCTGCTTGACGTCGGAGGTGGCGGCGGTCAGGCTGCCGCCGATTCCGGTGGCCTGCGCACCGACTTCGGCGCCGTTGGCCATCGCCGCGCCGGTCTTGGCACCGGTGGCCGCACCCGAGGCACCCTTCCAGATGCCTTCCAGTGACCCCATCGCTTGCTGCAGTGACTGGCTGGTGGATTCGAACGCCTTGGAGATGCCTTCGAACATCTTCGTCGGGTCCAGATTCTGGAACACGCCCGTGCCCAGCGTGCCGAGCGCGTCGGTGACGGGTTTGATCAGCGAGTCCGGCTGCATCGGGTTGGCAGCGACGTTGCCCGCGGCCTGTTCGATCGGAGCGGCTTCCGGCGGAAGCATTCCCGGCGGCGCGCCGTTGGGCAGCGGCGGTAGCCCGAGACGGGCCAGGATGTCCTGGACGGGCAGGTTGAGGTAATCCTGCAGGTTCTGTTCTTGGGCGGCGATCACCGGTGCGGCGTCATAGCCGGGCATCGCCTGCGCCAGCTGGCCCGTCGGATTGACCGGGGCCGGGGGAGTGGCGGCCATCAAGGTTCCTGTCGGGTTACAGGGAAATGGAGTCCGCGGCGACGATGGCGGCCTGCGATCCAGCCGTGGCCGCACCGATCGCGGCGTGCACCGCACCCACCATCAGCGTGCCGGCCAGGTTGGAGGCCTGCGCTCCCGCATAAGGCCCCAGGTAGACGGCGCCGATCGGGCCGATGGCCGTGCCCGCCTCGGACAGCATCGCCATCGAGTCGGCTGATCCTACGGCGCTGATGACTGCACCCGCGCCATCGATGAGGCCGGAGAAGCCCATCATCGCCTCCGGGATCGCGGTGAATTCGTCGCTCATGAAGAACCCTTCCCCGTAATACTCGGGCTAATGCCCCGTGCATCTGACTCTAGTTGCTCTCCGAGGGTGCTCGGCGCACCAATTGGAGTGTAGCCGAGAATAGCCGATGGCGTCCCCCAGCAAATGTTTGCTGGGGGACGCTCACTGCGGTGCGGGGTCGTCATCGGCGAATTCGACCACAGCCCCGTCGAAACGGGTCAGCGGCGAGTGTTGGAGTTCGCTGAGCCTTTTGTTGAACTCGCCGACGAGGAAGGCCTGCCGGTCTGCGGCGACCTTTGCCGCAGCCTGCGCGGTCTCGACGATGAGCTTCGAAAGACCCTCCGCTCCGAGTTTATGGGCATTCGGCCCCAGCCACAGTCCAGTCATCGCGCCAAGGCCGTCGACCTCGACGCTGACGGACTGATCGCGACTGCTCACCTTCGCAGTAATCGTCTTGCAGTGCTCGTTCATCGCGGCCATCAGGTCGCGCTGTCTACGGATGCGCTCGATGAGCGAATCGGCCAGCCCGCCGCTCATACCGACCGCATCCAGCTCTGCGGCGGATCTTCGTCGGAGGGGTACGCGGCCTCCTCGGCCGACGCGACGTCGTCGTCGGTGGCCAGGTTCAGGTCCCGAATGATGTGGTTACCGAACCCTCGCGATTCCAGTTCGCGTCTGCGGGCCAGCTGCATGCGCGCCGCCGACAGCCGGCACAGCGCCAGGATTTCGCGCGCGAGCTCGGCTGGCGGTTTGGTCAATTCGCTCTGCTCGAGCCTAAGGGCGATGGGCAGACCTCTCTCGGTCGTCATCACCGAAACGGCTCCGTTGGCCGAGCGCACCGCTCGCTGCGCCACTGCTGGTTCTCCTCGCAATTTCAGACCTCGCGGGGCCGGTCACTTCACCGCTGCCTACCGAGGTTCCAAATTAGTACAATCGGGTCGTCTGTGGAGCCGGGCGGCACACCCGCCGGCGATGCGGGGCAATCTAGTGCTTGCCCGCGCGTCGTCAAGGTCTCGCCAACACCGGACTCTATGAGGAGACAGGACACTTTCGATGAGCGCCACCAGTGACGCCCAGCGGGTTTTCGACGCCGGAGTGCTATCGCTCGGTATCCCGATCGACGGGATGGAAACCGAACCCGACCTCGGTTACGCCGCACTGGCGTTCAAAAGGGCGACCGAGTACGACCCCGAAATGTGCGACGCGTGGCTGGGCCGCGCCGCCGCAGGTGACGCCAGCCCCGAGGTGCTTTACCACCTTTACCGCACCAGCACGTCGTCACTGTTCCGCGAGCAGCGTCGACTCGGACTGGCGCCGCGACAGCTCAGCGGCCGCTTCCAGACCCCGCTGTATCTCGACTACCCGCTGGCATCCAAGACCGAGATGTGGCTCGCCTATGCATCCAGCATGATCGCGACCAAGGATTTCGACGAGGCCGAGCGGGTGCTTGACGAACTGAAAACGGCGCGCGCCGCGATGGCCGGCGGCGACGCCGGCGCCGACGAAATCTGCGCATACATCCTCGGCTCACTGCATTTCACCACTCAGCGTTGGCCCGATGTGCTTACCGCGCTGAGTGATTCGGCGTCGTTTGGCGATCCCTACCTGAGCGCCGGGGCCAACTTGATGGTCGGGTCGGCCTGCGCGCAGATGGGCCTCTTCGGGGAAGGCATCCGGCGGTTGGACCAGGCCGTCGAAGGTCCGGTTCCGTCTGCGCGGCGCGCCGCGGAGTTCTGCAAGGGCCTGACCCTGCGGGAGACGGGCAGCGAGGCAGAGGCACGGACCATCTTCGAGCGCATCTACAGTGAGGAGCCGGGTTTCGAGGCCAACGCAGCGGCGCTGGCAGACCCGAAGTACCGCCTGGTCATCACCACCAAGGAGACGATCGATTCGCGCACCGACCGGTGGGATCCCACCAGCGCGCGCGGTGCCGACGAACTCATCGCAGAAAGCCTCACCGAGCGGAGCAACGAGTATCTGCGTGCAGCGCAGGAGGAACTGGACCGTCAGATCGGTCTCGACGACGTGAAGTTGCAGGTAGCCAAGCTCCGCTCGGCCGCGACGCTGGCCAAGGTGCGCGGCGACAAGGGCCTCAACGCCGCCGCGCGCAGCCTGCACCTGGCGTTCACAGGCCCACCCGGCACCGGTAAGACCACCATCGCGCGGGTGGTGGCCCAAACCTATTGTGGCCTGGGCCTTCTCAAGACCCCTAATGTCGTCGAGGCCAAGCGCCACGACTTCGTCGGCCAACACTTGGGCAGCACAGCCATCAAGACCACCGCCCTCATCGACTCGGCGATGGACGGAGTGTTGTTCATCGACGAGGCCTATACGTTGATCCAGACCGGGTTGTCCGGTGGCGACGCGTTCGGTCGTGAGGCCGTCGACACGCTGCTGGCACGGATGGAGAACGACCGGGACAGGCTCGTCGTGATCATCGCCGGCTACGACACCGAAATCGACCGGTTCCTCGGGGCGAACGAGGGTTTGGCGTCGAGGTTCACCAAACGGATCCGGTTCCACTCCTACGATCCCCTGCAACTCGGCGACATCGGCAGGCTCATCGCCAAAACGCGCGACTCCGAACTTTCCGAGGCGGCGTACGAAGAATTGATCGCCGCCTGCCGGACATTGAGCACCGGTCAGGCGACCGACGCGGAGGGCAATGTGCGGCCCGGCATCGACCTCGCCGGCAACGGACGCTTCGTCCGCAACGTCGTCGAGGCGGCCGAGGAGGAGCGGGAGTACCGTCTCAGCGAAGACTACGGCGTCGACGTGGGTGACCTCGACGAGAGCGCGTTGATGCGAATCGAACAGTCGGACATGCAAGCGGCACTCAAACAGGTGCTCGGCATGCTGACGCTGAACTAACGGGGGGCATCCACGTGACGGGTGACGACCGCTCACACCCCGGCGCGCCCGGATTCGACGACGACCCCGACACCAACCCGTTGCCGATCATCCGGCCGGACGCGCCGCCTGCCGCCCGCCGACCGGCAAGACCTCCTGCGCGCCAACCGCGGGAAGCCTATGACCCGTCGGGCGCGGTGTCACAGCATCCGCCCACGGCCACGCCGTTCACACAGGCCGAACCCCGTCCTGCGGAAAGCCCCGGCGCGCCGGTGCCGACGAGCCACGATCTCGGGCTCGTCCGAAGCAAGCCCGCGCCGCGCAGCGGATGGCGCAAGGCCGTGCACCGGGCGACCGGACTCAATCCTGGCGAGTCGAACAAGGAGCACGGCCGACGCTCGCTCATCTCCCGGGTCAACCAGCCGGTGCGGGGCGCCTACAGCATCGCGGTGCTGTCCCAGAAGGGCGGCGTCGGCAAGACGACGGTGACCGTCGGTCTCGGCGCAACCCTTGCGGCCACCCGCGGTGACCGGGTGATCGCCGTCGACGCCAACCCGGACTTCGGCACCCTGTCTCAGCGGGGTCCCAACGAGTCCGCATCCACGGTGCGCGATGTGCTCTTCGACGACGGCATCGTGCGCTATTCAGATATGCGTATCCACACGTCGCAGAGCCCCAGCCGACTGGAAATCCTCGCGTCGGAGCGTGATCCAGCGACCTCCGAATCGTTCTCCGAAGCCGACTACCGCGGTGTGCTGCGGGTGCTGCAGCGGTTCTACAACATCATCCTCACCGACTGCGGCACCGGACTTGTGCACTCGGCCATGGCCGGTGTACTCGACCAAGCCGACGCCATCGTGGTGGTCGCCTCACCTGCGGTTGACGCGGCTCGCAGCGCGTTGGCCACACTGGATTGGCTCGCGCGCCATGGCTATTCACATCTGGTGCCGACGGCCGTAATGGTGCTCAGCGCATCGAGGCCGGGCGAACTGGGCCTGGACCTCGACCAGCTTGCGCACAACTTCCTCAGCCGGGCACGCGCACTGCACGTTGTCCCGTTCGACGAACACCTCGCCGAGGGCTCACAGATCGACCTGGATCTGCTCGACCGCAAGACCCGTCAAGCGTTCCTCGAACTCGCGGCCACCGTCGCCGACGGTTTTTCAGGACACCCGCCCAACCAAATCGGTTACAGGTGAGCGAGCAGTCCAAGGGTGTGCCGCCGCGCAAGAGAGCCGCTCCGGCCCCGCACCCCCCTTCCGACGACGCCCCGCGTTCCGCCCCTGCCGAGCACGGGCACGCCTCTGTCGCGCCCGGCGGCACCGACCCCTATTCGGGACTGCCGGTTGCCGCAGGCCCCGAAGCTCGCGCCCGAATCACCGGGACCGCGCTCGGTAGGCCGACGCCGGGTTCATTTCCCATTGGGCGATTGCCGAATCTCGAGCTGCCACCCGAGGAAGCCGACGCACCGGCGGACCCAACCGCCGTTAGTGATGCCGACGAGCCGCCGATCTCCGAGGAGGCGCCTGGCGACGTCGAGGATGCGTCCGATACGCGGTTCGCTGAACCCGACGTCGATGACACAGATACCGATCGTGGGCTTTCCGTTAGCGACGACGCCCCGGACACCTTTCCACTCGATTTCCAGTCCATCCATGGAGCGCTGACGCGGGCGTCAGCTAACTTCGACCAACGCCATGCGCCTTTGCGGCCGCCGTTGCCGCCGCCGTTGCCGCCCCGGCTGCCACACAACGCGGTGTTCAGGCCGCTGCCCTCGCCGCCGGGTCATCCTGAGGAGCCTCAGCCCTCGCGGGTAGCCGAGCCGTCCTTCTTCTTCCCGGCCAACTCTGAGCTTCTGCGACAGCCGCCGTCGGTCGCGACGCGAGGCTGGCGACGCACAGTTCGGCGCTCGACGTTCGGTTTGGTCGCACTGGGCCCGTCGGCTCAGGAGCGGCAGGAAATGGATTTGCACGGCCGCATCCGCGCACCCCTGCTCAGCACGTTCAAGGTCGGCTTCGTCGGCAAGGGCGGCGTCGGCAAGACCACCGTCACCGCCAGCGTTGGGTCGATTCTGGCGCATGTGCGTCACGGCGACCCCGTCGTCGCCATCGACGCCGACACCGGCTTCGGCAAGCTGGCCAGCAGGATCGACGACCGCGCGGTCAATTCATATTGGGAACTGGTCGCCGAGGATGCAGACGTCGGGTTCGCCGGTGTGCAGAGCCACCTCGGCGCCAATTCTGCCGGGCTGTTCGTCCTGCCCGGTGATCCGCGGACGGCGTCGCGGCGCCGGGTGCTCAGCCCGGCGGTCTACCGTGCCGCGGCCACCCGCATGGAGGAACACTTCGGCGTTGTGCTGGTCGATTGCAGCGCCACGATGGATACGCCCGTTACCCACGAGGCGCTGGCGGATCTGGACGCCGCCATCGTCGTCGCATCACCGTGGGCTGACGGTGCGTCGGTCGCGGGTCAGACGATGGCCTGGCTCGCCGTGTACGGCTACGGCGAGCTGCTGCGCCGAACGATCGTGGTGGTCAACGACTCCGACGGACACGGCGTCAAGCGGAACAAAGCCGAATTGGTCGGCCGGTTCGGGGAGCTGGGACATCCGGTGTTCAATCTCCCCTTTGACGGAAGTCTCCGGTCCGGAGGCATCATCGACACGACGAACGGGATTGCCTCGGCGACCCGCTTGTCGTTGTTGCAGATCGCCGCGGCGGTCGCCCAGTATTTTCCAGAAGGTGCGCTCGAACATCGCAATCGATGAATGCGACGGTCGAAATCGCCGACACACGCTAGACGATCGCAAGCTGACCGACCGAGCGCAAAGGAGAACGCTGTCGTGAACATGCCGCCACAACCGGGATATCCCCCGCATGGCCCTGACGGCTGGTGGCAACTGTTCGACGACGCGAAGGCGGCCAAAGCAGCCAGGGCGCGGCGCATTCGGATCCTGCTTGCGGCCGGAGCCGGCGTGCTCATGGTGGCTGCACTCGTCACCGGGCTCGCGTTGTGGCTGACGTCGGGCTCGAAGGAGTCCGCAACGGCCCAACCCACCCCTGAGCCGCCTTCAACCCCCGACAAGGCTGCGGTACAAGAACTTTCAGATTTGGTGCCGGCAGGCTACAAGGGCGACGCATGCAAACCGGGACGGCAGCCTGCGGGCACCGCAGCCACGGTCGAATGCGGCCGCAATGCCGACCCCGCTGGCCCGACGTCGGCTTCGTATTCACTTGCCACAGATAACGACTCGCTGAATGCGGTGTTCGACAGCACCGTGAATTCACTTACCGTCGTCGTGTGCCCCGGCAACATCCAGTCACCCGGGCCCTGGCGACGCAATGCCACGCCTAAGAAGGTCGCGGGCACGCTGGTGTGCGGTATGCAGGGCGACCGACCGGTGGTGGCGTGGACGGCCGACAGCGACCGTCTCCTCGCAGTCGTCAAGGGGGATCCGCGCGGACCCAACCTCGACCAGCTTTATCGCTGGTGGTCGAGTCACTCCTGACGAGCGAATCCCCCTTCCGGCCTCGTTAGCCTGTCGTGGTTGCCGGCTGCTGCCCCGGGATGAGAACGACCGTCGGCGGCGTCTCGCCCGCAGGCGTTGGCGCACCCTCGGCCGGCGTGCCCTGACTTCCTGCCGGGGCCGGCGCCAGCGCGGCCGGTGCCGCCGGGGTACCCGCGCTCCCAGCGGGTGCCGAGGCGGGGACCGGCGTACCCGCGCTGCCCGCAGGAAGCGGAGTGCCCGCGCTGCCCGCAGGAAGCGGAGTGCCCGCGCTGCCCGCAGGTAGCGGAGTGCCCGCTGCGGCGGCCGGGGTGCCCGCGGTCGCCGGAGTCCCGGTGCTGCCCGCAGGAAGCGGAGTGCCCGCGCTGCCCGCAGGAAGCGGAGTGCCCGCGGCGGCAGCCGGTGTTCCGGCCGTGGCGGCAGGGGTGGCCGCCGTGGCGGCCGGTGCCCGCGCCGGTGACGGGGTGCCCTGGTAGGTGCGCGGCGACGGAGACGCTGCTTCCGACGCACCGGCGGGTGCGCCGACCCAGGTCAGCAGGTCCTCTCCGCCCGCGATGTACACCACGGAATCCGGCGAAGGCCCGGTGACGTCGAAGTACACCTTGCCTGAGGTCTTGTCCCCTTCCCCAAGCGTTGCCGGGTTGACTCCCTGCGATGTCGGGACCTGGAACAGCACGCGGTAGGTATCACCGTTGCTTGCGCGGGCGTTCAGGTTGGAGACGATGGGTGTCGCGGACCCTTCGATGGCCTGGTCTGTTGCGGTGGCTTCCCACAGCGTGCCGACAGGTTGGTGGGAAATGGTGTCCGAACTCGGCTTGAGATCGCTGATCGTCCAGCCTTGTACGACATCACCATTGGTCAGCTTGCCTTGGCTGCCGAACGGCTGAGTCGTCGACTCGGCGCTGGCAGTCGGTGCAATGGTGAGTCCGGCGGTGGCCAGGGCTGCGGTGGTTGCGAGAATCAGCCGCGAATTGCTGATTGGCACAGTTCTCCCTCAATTTCGGTCGTGTGAGTGGCGGGTTTGCTTCCTCATCGAAGCTAACAGCAAGCCTCGGCGACGCCGCGCACCATTTGCCCGCGTACTTCCTCAGCCGAGCACTGCCAGTGCAGCGGCTCGCGCGTCGGCAGCGCTTCTGGTCGCCAACACGGCGTCGGCGGCGTCGCGGCACTGCTGCAGCGTCACCTGCGAGAGTTTGGCGCCGACGCCGTTGACCGCTGCTGAGGCCGCAGAAAGAGATGACACCCCGAGGCCGGTCAGCACGCACGCGAGCAACGGGTCTGCTGCCGCCTCACCGCAGACACCGACGGGCTTGCCGACGGCCGTGCCCGCCCGGACCGTCATCGCGACGAGCGCGAGCACCGCGGGCTGCCACGGGTCGGTGAGGGTGGCCAGTTCGGCCGACATGCGGTCGGCGGCCATCGTGTACTGCGCGAGGTCGTTGGTGCCGATGGACAGGAACTCGACGTGCTCCAGGATCCGGTCGGCCAGCAGCGCGGCCGCGGGCACCTCGACCATCACCCCCGGCGTGAGTCCGCGTGAACGGACCTGTGCGGCAAACCGTTTGGCTTCGTCGGCGGTGGCGATCATCGGTGCCATCACCCACGGCGCGTTGCCGGTGCTCTCGGCTGCGGCGGCGATGCCGTCGAGCTGGCGCGCCAAGATCCCCGGGTTGCCCTCGGCGATCCGGATCCCCCGCACACCGAGCGCCGGGTTGGCCTCTGGAGTGTCGCTGGAATGCCCGGCGAACTTGAGCGGCTTGTCGGAGCCGGCGTCCAGCGTCCGCACCACGACCTTGTGTCCGGCGAAGGCCCCCAGCACCTCGCCGTAGATCTGCGCCTGCTCGTCGACGCTGGGTTCGGTGTCGCGGTTCAGGAAGCACAGTTCGGTGCGGAACAACCCCACCCCTTCGGCAGGAGTTTCGCGGGCACTTCGGGCGGCGGCGCCGTCCTGCACATTGGCGAGGACCGCCACGGCGTGACCGTCCGACGTCGCACCGGGCCCTGTCCACTTGGCCGCCAGCTCCGCCTCGCGTTTGGCGGAGGCCACCGCCTCGGCCGCTGCCGCCGGATCGGGTGCGACGGTGACGGTGCCGCGGGTGCCGTCGACGAGCACCATGGCGCCCGCGCCGACCACGTCGAGTCCGTCGACCGCCACGACGCAGGGCAGTCCGAGCTGGCGGGCGATGATCGCGGTGTGGCTGGTCGGGCCGCCCAACGTGGTGGCCAGTGCGACGACCAGTGCCGGGTCGAGGCCTGCGGTGTCGGCCGGGGCGAGGTCGTCGGCCAGTAGCACCGACGGGACGTCGGGCAGCGGCACGCCCGGTTCGGGCAGCCCGCTGAGTTCTGCGATGACGCGGTCGCGGATATCCCGCAGATCGGTGACGCGCTCGGCCATCAGCCCGCCGAGCTGAGTGAAGAGGTCGACGAACTGGTCGACGGCGGCGACCACAGCGCGGGCGGCAGGCGCGCCCGAGTTGATGAGCTTCTCGGCGGCCCCCAGCCAGGCGCGGTCCTGCGCCAGCGTGGCCGTCGCGGCCAACACCTCTGACGCCGCACCCGTGGCGTGGGCGGCGCGGTCCCGCAGCCTGGTGGCGACGGCATTGGCTGCCGCGGTGAAGCGCGCCGCCTCCGCCGGGCGTTCCTCTTCTTCGACCTCGAGTGGGGCGTCGACGTCCTCGAGCGTCGGCAGGCGGCCGGGCCGGATGACCGGGCCGTACTGAATGCCCGCAACAACCGGAACACCTTGCAGAACGGTGCCTGCCGGAGGCGTGTCAGAAGCGGGCGTCGACGCGCGTGATGTGGACGGCAATGAGGCGGTCATGTGAAGCAGGTTACAAACCAACCATTGACAAGTCAACACGTTCAGGGGTAAAACAACAGATATCAACATCGATGCGGGCTTAAACCCACACAAACGGAGCGCCATGTACGCAGAAGAGCGTCAGCAAGCGATCGCCTCGCTGGTGATCGGCCAGGGCCGCGCGTCTGTGGCCGAGCTTGCCGAGACCTACGACGTCACCACCGAGACGGTCCGCCGCGACCTCGCAGTCCTCGACCGGGCCGGGCTGGTGCGCCGTGTGCACGGCGGCGCCGTACCCGTGCGGGCGCTGCGACTGGTCGAACCCGGCGTCGGGGAGCGCGAGAACACCCGCGCCGAGCACAAGGACGCCATCGCCGCGGCGGCCGCAGAGTTCTTTCCGCTCAGCGGCGCGAGCGTGCTGTTGGACGCGGGCACCACCACCGGCCGGATCGCCGCGGCCCTGCCATCCGACCGCGAGCTGAACGTCGTGACGAACTCGGTCCCCATCGCGGCCCGCCTGGCCGCCATGCCGTCGGTGTCGCTGCAGCTGCTCGGGGGGCGCGTGCGCGGCCTCACCCAGGCGGCCGTCGGTGCCCAGGTGCTCAACGTGCTGGACACCTTGCGCGTCGACATCGCCTTCATCGGTACCAACGGCATCAGTGTGCGGCACGGGCTTTCCACCCCGGACAGCGACGAGGCGGCGGTGAAGCGCGCGATGATAGCCAGCGCCAACTACGTTGTGGTGGCCGCTGATTCATCGAAGGTCGGCCGCGAAGACTTCATCAGCTTCGCCCCGCTGTCGAGCGTCGACGCCTTGATCACCGACTCCGAGCTCAGCGGCGCGTACCGCGACCAGCTCACCGAGCGGGGCATCGAAGTGGTGATCGCATGATCGTCACCGTCACACCGAATCCGAGCCTGGACCGCACCGTCACCCTCGCGACCCCGCTGACCCGCGGCGCGGTGCACCGGGTCAACTCGGTGACCACCGAGCCCGGCGGCAAGGGTGTCAACGTCGCACGTGCGCTGTCTCTCGCGGGCGTCGACGCCATCGCGCTGCTGCCTGCATCGGGCACCGATCCGATGGTGGCCGCCCTGAAGGACATCGACGTACCGTTCCGCTGCGTTCCGATCACCGCTGCGGTGCGGACGAACATCGCGGTCACCGAAATGGACGGCACCACAACCAAAATCAACGAGCCCGGCGCTGCGATGGACGCCGCTGCCGTCGAAGCCCTCACCCGTTCCGTTGTCGGCAGCGCCGAACATGCGTCGTGGGTGGTGATGTCGGGATCGTTGCCGCCGGGTATGCCGGACACCTGGTACGCCGAGGTCGTGGCGTTGCTCGCCCCCTACCCGTGCAAGGTCGCCATCGACACCTCGGACCGACCGCTGACCGCTTTGGTCGACGGACTCGATCGGGGCGCCCCCGACCTGATCAAGCCAAACGCCGAAGAGCTCGCCAGCGTCATCGGCTACTCCCCGCAAGCGCTGGAAGCCGCGGTGGCTCAGGGCGATCCGGCACCAGTGGTGTCGGCGGCGCGGCGGCTCGTCGACCGCGGCGTCGGCGCCGTGCTTGCCACCCTCGGGGCAGCGGGTGCGGTACTCGTCAACGATGCGGGCAGTTGGCTCGCCACCCCACCGCCCATCGTGCCCCGCAGCACGGTCGGCGCAGGCGACTCAAGCCTTGCGGGCTACGTCCGCGCCGACGTCGAGGGTGCCCAGCCGCCGCAGCGGCTGCAGATGGCCGTCGCATATGGCAGCGCCGCGGCCGCATTGCCCGGCTCCGCACTGCCAACCCCCGCCGAAATCGACCTCGACGCCGTCGCGGTGACGCCGACGTCTTCAACTCCGCCAGTTCGTACCAACCAACCGAGGGTTTCGCCATGACAAGCACCGCCTCCCGCCCCATCATCGACACCGATCTGGTGCTGCTCGACGTCGACGCAGGCGCCGACAAACAGGCCGTGATCGCCCGCCTCGTCGACAGGCTCGCCGACGCAGGGCGCACCGGCGATGCCGACGGGCTGATCGCCGCGGCGCTGGCTCGCGAAGAGCAGTCGGCGACCGGGCTGCCCGGCGGCATCGCAATCCCTCACTGCCGCTCGCCGCACGTCGAGACCGCGTCCATCGGGTTCGCGCGGTTGGCGCCACCCGTCGATTTCGGCGCCCCCGACGGGCCCGCCGATCTGGCGTTCCTGATCGCAGCACCCGAGGCGGGCGGCGCCGAGCACATGAAGCTGCTGTCGAGTCTCGCTCGTGCACTTGTCCGCAAGGAGTTCGTGGCCTCGTTGCGCGACGCGTCCACCGCCGACGAGGTCGTCGGCCTTGTCGACGAGGTACTCAACCCCGGCGAGACGCCGAAGCCCGCGGCACCGGCCGAGAAACCTGCTGCAGCCAAGCCGAAGACGCTGGTGGCGATCACCGCATGCCCCACCGGCATCGCCCACACCTATATGGCCGCGGACTCGCTCGTCGCCGCAGCCAAAGAAGCCGGAGTGACGCTGCACGTCGAGACGCAGGGCTCGTCGGGCAGCACCCCGCTGGACGCGTCGACGATCGCCGGAGCCGACGCCGTCATCTTCGCCACCGATGTCGGGGTTAAGGACAAGGGCCGATTCGCAGGCAAGCCGGTCGTGGCGTCCGGCGTCAAGCGCGCCATCAACGAGCCGGCCAAGATGGTCGCCGAAGCCGTTGCCGCGGCTGACAATCCGAACGCGGCCCGGGTCGAGGGCGCCGGCGCCGACGCGGCCGCCGGCGCGGCGCCCGCTGGCGGCGTCGGCTGGGGCACCCGCACCCGGCAGATCCTGCTCACCGGCGTCAGCTACATGATCCCGTTCGTCGCGGCCGGTGGTCTGCTCATCGCGCTTGGCTTCCTGTTCGGCGGCTACGAGATCGCGAACAAGCCGGACGGCGGAACGCAGTCGTTCGCGAACATGTATGCCCTCGAGAACACGCTGTGGAATCTGCCGCCGGGCGGATTCGCGCAGTACCTCGGCGCAGTGTTGTTCAGTCTCGGTGGCCTCGCCTTCGGGTTCCTGGTTCCTGCACTCGCCGGCTACATCGCCTTCGCGATCGCCGACCGACCGGGTATCGCACCAGGTTTCACCGCAGGGGCGGTGGCCGTATTCGTCGGCGCCGGCTTCATCGGCGGCATCGTCGGCGGCCTGATCGCCGGTTTCGGTGCCCTATGGATCAGTAAATGGGCTGTGCCGCAATGGTTCCGGGGCCTGATGCCGGTGGTCATCATCCCGCTGTGCGCGTCGCTCATCGTCGGCCTGCTGATGTTCATGCTGCTCGGCCGCCCGTTGGCGGCGGCGACGACCGGCATGACCAACTGGCTGAGCGGGCTGTCCGGGACCTCGGCGGTACTGCTCGGCATCATCCTCGGCCTGATGATGTGCTTCGACCTCGGCGGCCCGGTGAACAAGGCGGCCTACGCCTTCGCCACCGCAGGCCTCACCGCGGCAACCACGGCGTCGTTCGAGATCATGGCCGCGGTGATGGCCGCGGGCATGGTGCCGCCGTTGGCGATGGCGCTTGCGACCTTCGTCCGGCCCCGGCTGTTCAGTGAGCCTGAGCGGGAGAACGGCAGGGCCGCTGTGCTTCTCGGTGCGTGCTTCATCTCCGAGGGCGCGATCCCGTTCGCAGCGGCCGACCCGTTCCGCGTCATCCCGTCGATGATGTTCGGCGGCGCGATCACCGGCGCCCTGTGCATGGCCACGGGTGTGACCTCGCGGGCACCGCACGGCGGAATCTTCGTGTTCTTCGCGATCGGCCACCTGATCTGGTTCATCATCGCGATCCTCGTCGGCTCGGTCGCGGGTGCAGTCGCCGTCATCGCCGCCAAGCAGTTCGCGAAGCCCAGTGCCGAGGTCGACGAAACCCCCGCGCTGGCGACCGCTTAGTCCGCAGAATCAACTCAACGACACAAGGAGAGCTCAAAATGGCAACCAAGACCGTGACCGTCGGATCGGCGATCGGCCTGCACGCCCGTCCCGCGGCGATCATCGCCGAGGCCGTCGTCAACGCAGGTGTGCCCGTGACGCTTTCCATGGATGGCGGCGAGCCCGTCGACGCCGGGTCGGCCCTGATGATCATGACCCTCGGGGCGGGCAACGGCACGCAGGTGACGGTGCACTCCGACGACGACGAAACGCTCAAGAAGGTCGCCGACCTCGTCGAGCAGGACCTCGACGCCTGACCGGAGGCCACTCGAAATTGCCGCAGAAAGGCCCCCACGCAGCGGGTTAGGCTGGCCCGCGAGGAAAGGGGCGGACGTGGACGGATGGCTGCTCGGGCAGGTCAGCATCGTGCTGACGGCACTTTCGCATGCCCAGGAGCTCTATGACGGCGCAGGCAGTCCGACGTTGCCGAACGAATTCGCACCGCGGCCCGACCTCATGGACAACCTCAGCGGCGGGCTGATGTGACATACCCTTCCGTCGAAACCACGCAGTTCCCCGAAACCACGGAGTCTGTCGAAACCACGCAGTCTGGCGCGGCCGCCGATGCGGTTCGAACCCTGCAGGCCGAGCTGAGTGCCGACTACTCCGAGCTGCGGTCGGCGGAAATCCAACTCACCGAAGCGATCCTGAGCGCGCACGCCGTGACGGTGTCCGGCCGCACGAAGCTGCAGGACATTCAGCGGCAGCTGATCGAGGCCATCACCAATCCGGTAGCGGCGCTGGACACTCCGGCGGGCGAGCGCCACTTCCTGATGTTCTTGCGCGGCAAGATCGCCGAGATCCAGGCCGTCGTCGACACCGGCTCTCTCACCGACGAGGATCACGCCGCGCTGACCCGCGCGCTCGGCAGCGGTTACCTACTACCGGCCCCTCCATCCAGCACGGCGCGCGACGTTCCTTCGCAGTCGCCCGACCAGGCCGCGGGCGGCATGATGCCCGCCGTCGGCTCAGCGCTCGGGGCATTGCCTCAGGCGGCGCAGGGCGCAGCTGCGGCTCCGGCTCAAGGGGCGGGCGGTCTGACCGGTGCCGCAACGCCGCTGGCGGGAATGGCCTCGGGCCTTCTCGACCGCGCGGGCCAATCCGACAGTCCCGAGGATCGCGCCGAGGCACCGCGCGATGCTGATCAGGCTGGAGACGCAGACGAAAGCGCTGACAGCGAGTCAGACGACGAAGCCCCCGAAGACGACACCGAAGACCGTGCTACCGAGCCGAGCCCGCCAAGCGATCGCGAGCCTCCGGAGAACGGTCCCGCGCAGACCCGGCCCGCCCGCCTCCTGTAGGAGCACACATGACAAACATTCGTATCACCCCATCATTGCTGAATCAGGTTGCCCTACAGCATGAAAGCGTCGCCGATGAGATCGCGGTGGCCCGCGGTGCGTCATCGGAGATCCTCGCGTCGGTGGCCACCCACGGGCCGATCATGCATCAGTTCAAGGCGGCGGCCAACGACGTCATCCAGCGTCGCGAATCGGCCTTCGCCGACCATGAGGCGGCGCACCGCGCCGCCGCCGACAACCTGCGTTCCATCGCGAAGCGATTCGCCGACCAAGAAGAGATCAACGCCGCGGCGGTCCGCCTTGACTGAGGAGTCGTTCACCGCCGCAACACCGGACAACACCATCTTCGTCCGGGTGGCACTCGCCGGTCATACGCTCGGGGTGCAGATCGAGCCCGCCGCCATGAAGCGGTCGGCCATCGAAATCGCACAGGGCATCATGGCGTGTAACGATGTTGCGTATCTGAGGGGGCAGCTGGTGATCCGTGCCGAGCTGGAGGGGAGGTCGATTCCGGTGGACGATATGCCGACTGAGCAGGACCTCGCCGACGCCGAGCGGAAGCTGGCAGAGCTGTAGGCCGCCGATGACGATCAAGGTCGACGTACCCGGGCTGATGGCCGCCTCACAGAAGCTGATGGGCCTGGCGACTTCGGCGCAGGGCGCGCTTGCACAGATGACTCCGCTCGCCGGGGACCCCACGTCGGGTGGTGCGGCTGCGCGCCTCGACACCGCCTCTCTGGAATTGTGGGGCGCGGCAAAGGCACAGGCCGCCAGCCTTCAGAAGGCTGCTTCGCACCTGGCGATGATCGCGGCTAAGTTCGGCACCCAGGAGGAGATCAATGCCTACGGGCTGACGATGTTGGTAGGCGTGTCGAAAGCCACCGACGATGTCGCCCTTGCCACTCTTTCCCCCGTGCCGATGATCCCGCCTGACGTGCGGTTGCCCATGTCGCCCGGCACGCCACTGAGCGGAGAGGGGTTCTCGCAACTTGTGCACGCCGGGTCGCCGTCCCACGGAGTCGGGTTTGCCAGCACAGCGACCGATAACGGCGCGGCTATCGACACTGCGGCCACTACGGTTCGGGAAATCGCCGCGGCGGTACCCGAAATGTGGGAGAGCCCGACGGGCACCGCCGCGCTGGCGGGTCGGCTCAACGAGTACGTCACCAACCTCAACACGATCTCGGATCGTTGGTTCGAGATCGCAAGCCAGTCGCGCAGGCACGCCGACGACTTTGGCCAGACGGTGTCCGCGACGCCGAAGCCGGAGGAGTTCCAGGCTGCCAGGGATGAATTCGCGCAGGCCACCAACGAGATCAGTCGGTCTCAAGCGGGCATGAAGCTTGGCAGGCTTCAAGCGCTCGGGACAGCAGAGGCGTCGCGGTATGCCATGACGACAGACGCCACCACGGGTATCGGCACACCGTCGACGCCTGCGCCGAGCGTACCGACAGGTGGCGGCGTTCCCGCGGGCGCGGGCACAGGGGCAGTCGCCCCGGCACAAGCCGCCGCGGTCGGTGGCCAGGGCCAGCAGCTGGCCAAGACAGGCGCGACAGGTGCAACGGAAGCCGCCCAGGCGGGCCAGGGGGCCGATCAGTTGGCGCAGATGCTGCCTCAGGCGCTTCAGGCCATCGGTGGGATGGCGGGCGGGATGGCCGGCATGGCCGGGCAGGTCCCGCAGCAACTCATGCAGAGCGGTCAGGGCCTGGCACAGGCCGCCCAACAGGGGCTGGGCGGGCTCATGGCGAAGAACGCCACGGACGCCGAGCTGACCAAGAAGGCGGGCGTCGTCAAATCGGACGAGTTGTCCAAAGCAGGGGGCGGCGGTGGAGCGGGCGGAGGCGGTGGTGTCGGTGACACCCATCCGGCCGGTGCGCTCGGACCGCCCGTCACCCCGTCGACGTCGCACACGCCGCCGACCATGCCGCCGGGCGCCGCGCCCCCTCCGACAACGACGGGGCCGACACCATCGGGCGGTTCCGCGATGGGCGGGATGCCGATGGGCATGCCGATGAGCGGGCTGATGGGGCACGGCCAGAGTGGCGGCGACGGCGCCGACAAGGTCGCAGTCGCAGCGGACAAGAAGGTCGTCACGCCGCCTACGCCGCACACCGAGGCGGTGACCGGAAGGGTCGCCGACCGCACCGCGGCGGCCGCCGAGGCCTCTCGTAGTCGCGCCGACTCCAATACGAACTCCGACGGCGACCCGCCGCCGCGCGGGCCGATCATGCACCGAATCACGTTGGCGCCGTTGAACGATGGTCGTCACTGATGAGAGATCGCCGACGATGACCGGATTCGATGACCTCGATGACGCCGCCAAGGTCAAGTACAGCCAGGCTGAATTGGCGGCGACCTACGACGAGCTGACGTCCGTCTTGGACCGTCTCGCCGCACTTCGCACAGACGCGCTCGACCCCGACGGCGACATCCGTATCCAACTCGGCCCCGACGGTCGGTTGCTCAGCCTGGCCATCGCCGAGTCGGTCCCTGGCAGGCTCACCCACCTCGCCCTCGAGGATAAGCTCAACGATTTACTTGCTAGCGCAAATGTGGTTGCTCAAGAGTCCTGGAAAGCCAGCCGCTGATGCCCTCGAAAAGGTTGCCGACCTGCTCACAGGCGAATCTCGGTTAGGTTTACGAAGTGACCACCCGCCCCTTCGTGCCACCACCGCGTGTGCCACCTCCCGAGGCCGGTGGGGGCAAGATCGCGGTCGAACCGCCGATCGCAGCACCGGTCCCGCCACCGCGAAGCATCTGGGGCATCGTGCTGCCGATCGGCCTCATCGTCGGCGTCCTCGGATTCATCATCGCGATGTACGTATCGGGCCAGCGATCGCTTGCTACCGGGTTTGCCATCTTCCCTCTGATCATGCTGATGAGCATGGGCGGAATGCTCTTCCGCGGACGCGGGGCCGCCCAGAAGATGCCGTGGAGCCAGCTCGAGCAGTACCGCCGTGAGTACTTCGCCCGCCTCGACGAGGTGCGCGACGAAGTGCAGGAGGCCGCCCGCAAGCAGTGGGAGCACCGCGAGCACAGCCATTGGGCGCCTTCAGAATTGGTGAGCATCGCGGGCTCGCCACGGATGTGGGAGCGTCGCCCCGGCGACCCGGAGTTCGGTGTGGTGCGCCTTGGCACCGGGCGCGTCGAGCTGGCGATGACCGTCGACAAGCCGCAGATAGCGGCGGCCTCCAAGATCGAACCAGCGACGGGTCACGCACTGCGCAAGTTCCTGCTCGAACAACGTCATGTCCGCGGGATGGCCCGGGTGCTGTGGCTGGAGCGCAGCCCCGGCATCTCCCTGGTCGGCGAGATGGATTCGGTGCGCAGCGTCGCGCGATCGATGGTCTGCCAGCTCGCCGCGTTCCACAGCCCTGCCGATCTGCAGATCATGGTGGTGACGTCGGCGCCGGGCAGCTGGGATTGGCTGAAGTGGCTGCCGCACTGCCAGCACCGCGAGGCCCGTGACGGATGCGGTGAGCGCAGGCTCGTGTTCACCTCGCCCACCGAACTGGAAGCCTTCGCAGGCGACGAACTCCTTGATCGCAAGGAGTGGACGCCGCCGGCCAGCGGCCTGCACGGCGGCCCGGATCCGTCCGCACCGCCACTCTGGGTGATCATCGACGACAACTGCGGCGCGGCCGAGGACTGGGCGGGCGCCACCGGTAAGCGCGGCGTCGGTCGCGTGTGCTTCGTCCGGTTGGCGCCAGAAGTGGGGTTCGGCGTCGGCTTCGATCCCGACACCACGTACCGGCTGTCGAACGGGGTGCTGCGCAAGCGTGTGGGGGTCGGCTACCGGTGACATCACTGCCCGAGGAACTCGACGACGCCTTCTACGCCGTCGCCGACACCATGAGCATCGCCGAGGCCGAGAGGTTCGCGCGCAGCATGGCTCCGTGGCGGCCCGCAGGCGCGGCGTCGGCTGCTGCGACCTCCGACGGCCCCGGTCGAGACCTGTTGGAAGTTCTCGGCATTCGCGATGCGCGCAAGCTGGACGTCGACCGGCTATGGTCGGCCCGCCGCACCCAGAATCGGCTGTGGATGCGCTTCCCGATCGGGCTCGATCCGACCGGCGAGATCGTCGAATTGGACCTGAAGGAGACATCTCAATACGGGATGGGCATGCACTCGGTGCTGATCGGCTTCTCGGGCTCAGGCAAGTCGGAGACCATCATCACTGAGGTCACCTCGTTGGCCTTGACGCACTCGCCCGAAACGGTCAACGTCGCCTTCCTGGACTGGAAGATGAAGTCGGCAGGCATTGTGCTGGAACGCTTTCCGCATGTGGTGGCCAGCGTCAGCAACCTCGGTGACGAGACGCACCTCGTCGAGCGCATGCTCGAGGCGCTCGAGGGAGAACTCGACCGTCGAGGCGCGCTCTGTGCCGCGACGAACTGCAAGGACCTCAACGTCTACAACGAAAAGCGGATGGTCGACCCGTCGTTGGAGCCGGTGCCGGGTCTCGTCGTGATCATCGACGAGTACCAGGAGCTGTTCCGCAGCGAGCTGGGCGCCGAGTTCGTCGACCTCTGTTGGCGCATCGTGCGCCAGGGTCGATCGATGCACGTCTTCCTGCAGTTGGCCGGTCAGACCGTCGACTCCCACCGCCTGATGAAGATTCGCAGCCTCATCGGCTTCTTCATGGCGCTGCGAACAGGCACCGAAGAGGACTCTCGCGAAGCCATCGGCTCGTCGATCGCCGCCCACCTGCCCGAGAAGGGCAAGGAGGGCACCGGATACCTGCGCGAGGGCATGCGGCCGCCCCGCGAGTTCCGGGCGTTCTACACGTCGCCACCGTTCGTGCCGCCACCCGAGGACGGCGGGCCCGCACAGGTGGCCGCCGCCGGTACCTGGTTCACCCCACGGACGTTCACCGCCACCGAGGTACCCGACGTCGAGGGTCTGCTGGCACCCCCGGAGACGAACGACCAGGAGCCCGCGCCGGTCGAGGAGCAGGCGCCTACGGCATTGGCGCCGGGCGAGCTGCCGCCGACGGTCGTCGACACGATCGTCGACTCGTTGAAGGCGACCGGCGCGCGGCCTCCGCGCCAGCTCTGGCTTCCCCCGCTGGAACAGTCGCCGACAGCCGACCAGTTGGTCCGACTCGTGCGCGGCAAGCCGTGGGATGTCGACTACGGCCGCAATCCCGGCCTCACTTTCCCGGTCGGCATCGAGGACCGCCCGCGACAGCACCGTCAGGACGTGCACGCGCTCGATCTGCTCGGCGCCAACGCATTGGTGATCGGCGGACCGCAGTCGGGTGTGACCACCACCCTGGCGACGATGATGACCACAGCGGCGCTGATGTACCGGCCGGAGCGGGTCCAGTTCTACTGCGTGGCCGCAGGCGGCCCGAGCCTGTCGGCCGTCGCAGGGTTGCCACACGTGGCGGGCCTGGCTCCGGCGGTCGACCGCGAGGGCGTCGGCCGCATCATTTCGTCGGTGCAGGGCATCGTCGCCGAACGTGAGGCGGTGTTCGCCAAGTCCGGGCTGGATATGGAGGAGGTTCGGCGGCGCAAGTTCAGCGACAAGCCCGAACAGGTCCCCGTCGCAGGCGGCGACGTCGTCCTCGTCATCGACGGCTGGGCGGCCTTCGCCACCGAGTTTCCCCAGTACGTTGACCACATCGTCGCGTTGGGGCGCAGCCTGGGCTACGGCGTGCACATCGTCGTCTCGCACACGAGCTATCTGCAGGGTTTCAAGCAGGCGCTCAAGCCGCTTGCGACCGAACGCATCGAGCTGCGGCTGACCGACCCAGGCGATTCCGAGATGAATCGTCAGCTCGCCAAGAAGGTCCCGAAAGGGATGCCGGGCCGAGGGTTGACCAAGCCCGGCATGCATCTGTTGATCGGCGTCCCGGAACTCGGCGAACGTGCGGAAGGCGGGGTGGCGACGCGCGATATCGGCGCGCTGATCGCACAGGTCTCGGGTGTGCAGAAGGCGGCAACCGTCAGCAGGCTGCCCGAGTCCGTGCCGTTCGAAGAGGTTCAGCGACTGGCCCAGCCGGTCGCCCGGCGCAGCCTTGTCCCGTTCGGCCTTTCCGAGACCGACCTCGGGCCCGCCTACATCGACATCGCGGATCACCCGCATGCCATCGCGGTCGGTGCGCCGCGGTCTGGCCGGACGAACTTCCTTCGGGTGATGTGCCGGTCGATCACGTCCCTCTATCCCCCCGAAGAGGCCCAGATCCTGGTGCTCGACCCCCGCCGGACCCTGCTCGGTGTCGTGCAGGGGCCGCATCTGCGCGACTACGCCTACACCCAGACCGCGATCCGCGAAGCGATCCGCGATCTCGTTGCTGAACTCGACGGTCGCCAGCCCCCTCCGGGCACGACGCAGGAGGAGATGATGACGAAGAAGTTCTACTCCGGACCCGAAATCTTCGTCGTGGTCGACGATGCCGGGGTGTGGTCATCGATGGACAACCCGCTGATGAACCTGGGCCCGCACGTCGAAGGCGCAAGGGATACCGGGCTGCATGTATTTGCCGCCACCGCGGTGGCTAACTGGAATCAGGTGGCCATCGGCAGTTCCGTACTTGGCAAACTCCGCGCTTCACTCGCACCGATCCTGGTCATGGACGGGCGCCGCGACGCCGGAAAGATCGTCGCGGACATCTATGCCGAACCGCAGCGCTCTGGCAAAGCCATCTTCTTCACGCGAACAGGCACTACAAGTGCTCTTATCGGGTGGAGTGCTCCTCCTGTTCCACCGACTCCGGCAAGCCCGCAAACTTAGGCGGACGGTGGTTCCGATTTTGAAATTAGCGTTGGAGAGCAGCCTGCACCAGCCTTAGACTGCATACCTCAGCTACGTCAGTCGGGAGAAAACATGCTAATAAACGTCGATCCGGCGATCTTGGCAGCGGCGGCCAGCTCGGAGAGCGGCGCCGCCGCCACTCTGGCGGCTGCGGCAGCCGCCGCGGCAGGACCCACCTCCGCCGTTCTCCCTCCTGGCGCCGATGACGTGTCGGTGCGGGCGGCAGCGGCGCTGGTTGCCCGCAGCGCCGCCACCACGGGCATCCTGGCCGAGTACATCGCCATGCGGGAACTGTTCGCTGGCGCGATCGGCTCAAGCGGCGCAACGTACACCGCGGTCGAGGCCATCAACACCGCCGCGGCCACCATCGGAGGGGCTTAGCCGCTCGTGGCGGGCCAGTGGAGTCTATTTCCACCCGAGGTTAACGCCGGCCAGCTGATGCTCGGCGACCAAGGCGCCAGCATCGCCGCGGCAGCGGCGGCGTACGAGGCGCTTGCCGCGGCGCTCACCGCAGAGGGCGCCAAGATGGCGGCCACCGCGGGCATCACCGCTTCGACCGGATGGGTCGGCGTCGGCGGAACCGCGATGATGGCCACCGCGATGCCCTACGTCGCCGCGCTACAGCTTCTCGCCGCATGGGTGCAGCAGTCGGCAGTCTCGGCGGCCGGAATCGAGCAGGCGTACGTCACCGCCAAGATGTCGATGATTCAGGTGCCGGTCTGCAACGTGAACCGCGACACCTGGACCGGTCTCGCCATGACGAACTTCTGCGGCATCAACTTTCCGCCGATGGGGGTCCTCGACGCTGCTTACGAGGGGTTCTGGATCAACAACGCCGGGCAGATGGGCGGCTACGAAGGGATCGTGATGGCGATCCTCACCGCGCTCCTCACGCCGCCACCGCCCGCGCCCCTGACGGCCAACCCCGCGGGCCAGGCCGGCCAGGCCGCCGCGGTCGGCCATGCGGCGGCAAGCGGTGCAGCCAGCGCCGCGATGTCGCAGAGCCTCAACGGGGTCAACCAGGCGTCGAGCGCCGTGCAACCGGGTGCCCAGGCCGCGGCCGCGCCCGCCAACTCGATGGCCTCCATGCCGATGCAGATGATGAGCCAGCTCGGTCAGCTGCCGCAGATGGCTTCCCAACCGCTGCAGATGCTGGGCCAGTTCCCGCAGATGCTCGGCCAGATGCCGCAGATGGCGATGGGCATGCTCGGACCGTTGAGCCAAGGCATGACCGGCGGTGGCGCCGCCGGAATCGACAAGATGGCCGGCGGCCTGGACCAGACACCCTTGGCCGCGACGACGGATGCCGCGGCCCGCGGCGGCGGCGGCGGTGGCGGCTTCGGTTCCGGAGCCGGGGTGATGTCCAGCTTCACCCGGCCCACAGGAAGCTTCAACGCACCCGGTGCGCCCAAGCTGCCGACCGGTTGGACGCCGGGAGCCGGGGTGCCCGAGGTTGCGGCATCGGCAGGGCCGACAACAGCAGGTGGCGGTGGCGGACTTTACGGCGCGCCTGCCGCCGCAGGCGCAGCCAGTGCGATGGGCCGCGATGAGCGCGGCAGGGAAGGCTCCGCCGAGGGTAGGACCATGCAGCTAACGGTTGGTCCACGCTCCGGAAGGGAGGATTGACCGAGAAATTGGTGCAAAGACCTCCGCTAACGCGGAATAGGCTCTAGACATCCCGTCAGCAAATTGAGGAAGAGGAATATCAAGTGGCATCAACCATTATCGTCGGCGCCGATAAGCTGCGCGCCGCGGCCGGCCAGCTCGAGAACTTGCGTAACGAGGCCGAGGGCGTTCTGACGAACTATCTGCAGTCCTCGCACAACATCGCCGGTGGCGGATGGCAAGGCGACGCGTCGGCGGCCAACGTGGTCACCACCGAGGAGATCCACAACGCCCAGATGAAGCTCAACACCCAGTGGGGCGAGCTGATCCATGCCCTGCAATCCGCAGCAACCAGATACGAAGAGCAGGAAGCGGCCGCACGCGCCGCCATGCAAGGCGTCTCGCAGGCCTAATCACCCGACTTCAGAAAGGACCATCAAATGTTTCAGTACAGCCCAGGCGAGATGGCCGATTTCGCCCAGAGCATCGGTGGCGCCGCCAGCCATCTCGAGAACATCCGGTCGTCGGCGACGAACGCCCTCGTCGCCGTCCGCGAGGAGTTCGAAGGAACCGGCGGTGGCTCCTTCGAACAAGCCCAGATGCTGATCAACAGCGGCATCGACGAAGGCGTCGACGTCTGCAACAGGCATTCCAGCACCGTGATGCACGTGCTCGACGAGATGATGAACACCGACGTCGCCGCGGGCAACTCGTTCGGGGTCTAGTCAGACCGCCGCATCCGCGTACGCAGGGGAGGCCGACCCACGTGTTGGCCTCCCTTGATACGTCTACACCGGAGGAGGGACACGATGGCTGATCTGACGACGACACCGAACGGAATCTGGATGCTTCAGGCGCTACTCGGCGTCGAGAAGATGCCGACCGCGCTGCGGCTGCGTCCCTTCATCCCGTCGGTCGACGGCGACGGCACCGTCGCGACCGAAATCGGCGACGTCCCGTGGTCTCAGACTGCTGAGTACAACTCGCTCGCCGCGGCGGGGGTCATCGACGAAGCCGGTCGTGTCGACGGCGCGGTTCGCGACTGGATGGCCGTCGTCAGCAGACCGCAGCGAGAAGTTCTCGTGGTGATCCGTCGGCCCAAACCGCTCGACGGATCGGTGCCCGAAGGCGAGGAACCGCCTGCGCTGATCGACGAGCGCGTGATGTCCATCTGCCAGCGCGACCGCTGGCTGGCCATGATCGCCCGCAGCGGAGACGAAATGGTACTCGCCCCGCTCGGCGAGGCCGCGCGCAACGACGAGCGGACCGATTTGATCTGCGACACGGTCCTACATGCCTTCTCCCGCGGTGCGGCCGCGGCGATCTCGGGCTTCAACGTGCCCAGTGCGACATTCGAGAGCACGCTCAAAGAGAACGTGCCCAAGGGTCGCCCGGTTCTCGCGGCGGCGCTGGCCCGGTTGGGACTGTCGCCTGATCAGGTCGCGGTGTTGTCAGCCGCCTGTCACCTCGACGAATCGGCGATGGCGGTCGTCTCAGTCATCGACCACGGCATCCAGAACCACTTCCACCCGGATGTGATCTCCGTGGTGGACTCCGAACTCGGGCGCATCACGATCAGCCACACGGCCGGACCGGACGGGACCCGCTGGACCAGCATCTGGCCGACCTCCGAAGAGGCTCTTCGACACGACCTCGTAAAACTTCTCAACTCGGCAAAGGCGCCGACGCAGCCCGCCATGCGGTAGCCACCGCAGCAAACACAAACAAGCGCACCCATGAATGCCACCTCGCTCCGGAGAATCTGCGGTTCAACACGCCAGACCCGCAAGTAAGGTATTGACTCATGGCTTTGAATCTGGCCAGCGGACTTCAGGTGTCGGCGCACTTTTTCTGGAACCGGCGAAATGCCGCTGCGCTGTCGCATCACGGTGTGCGAATGGAGTTCGACCCGGTGCAGCGGCAACGCGCATCGATGATCCTCGGCTTCATTTTCGCGATCCTCGCCGTCGCGTTGATGTTCGTGATGTCCTGGTTCAAGCCCGCGGGACAGGTCGGACAGTCGGCGATACTCGCCGACCGCGACACCGGTGCGGTCTTCGTCCTCGTCGACGGCAGGCTGCACCCGGCCGTCAACCTGGTCAGCGCGCGGCTGATCACCGGTCAGGCGAGTAACCCCACCTTCGTCAAGGCCAGTGAGCTGGCCAAGTACCCCCAGGGCCCCTCGGTCGGCATTGCCGGGGCGCCTGCTGCGATGCCGCTGCGCACGGCCGACCGCTCGGAGTGGACGGTCTGCGACAGCGCGCCCGACAATCCCAACGCCGCACCACTGGTCACCGCGATCGGCGGACCGCTCTCGGTGGGATCACGCACCACGCCGCTGGACGCGTCGAAAGCGGTGCTCACCGAGCACGCCAGAAAGACGTACGTCATCTGGAACGGGCAGCGGTCGGAGATCGACCTGTCCAACAAGGCGGTCGCACTAGCGCTCGGAGTCGACACCGACGCGCCGGAGCCGGTGCAGATCTCGACACCACTGTTCGATGCGCTGCCTGCAACCGAACCGCTGAATTCCCCGGTTATCCCGGGTTCAGGTGCCCCGTCGCAGTTCAACGTCGCGCGGGGTGCCGTGATCGGTTCAGTGCTTTCGGTCCGTGACCTCGAGACGGACGCCGACAACTTCTATGTGCTGCTGCGCAACGGCGTGCAGCGGATCTCACCGTTCGTCGCGTCGCTACTGCGATCCGCCAACTCCTTCGGCGATGAACTTCCCCTGGTCGTCGCGCCGGACCGGCTGGCCAGCGTCCCGGTCGTGGAAAGTCTTCCGATCGACTACTACCCGACCACCCGGCTCGACCTCGTCGACACGGCCTCCAATCCGGTCACGTGCCTGACCTGGTCGAAGGGGTCGACGGATCGCACCTCTGAAACCGTCGTGCTGTCGGGTAAGGGGCTGCCGATCCCGATCGGGTCAGACAACCGGCTGATGCGGTTAGTCAAGAATGACCGGTCACCTGAAAGCATCGAGGCCGACCAGGTATATATGTCACCGGGGGCGACAAACCTGGTGATGACCACTGGTGCGGCGCCGGACGCCACCAGCCGCGAATCCATGTGGTGGATCAGCGACCAGGGCGTGCGGTATGGGATCTCGCTGGACGATGAAACCCTGCGGGCGCTGGGCATTTCACCGCCTCAGGCTCGGCAGGCGCCGTGGCCGTTGATCCGGGTCTTCGCCCCCGGACCCGCGCTCAGTCGCAGCGACGCGATGACGCAGCACGACACCCTGGCACCTCCGGCGGATGCCGCTCCGCTGAACCAGGCGAATGGACCGCAATGAACTCGAAGTCTCAACTAAAAGCACCGGAGGAAACCATGGACACGAAGTCGGGATTGGCGCCGTGACCGACCGCGACGACTTTCTGCGCGAACACCTTTCGCCGCCCTCGGATGCGGGTGAACCCGCTGCGCCCCGGCCGACGGAGCCGCCCCGTCCACCTGGGCGCGACGAGGGTCCCGGCCGCAACGGAGTCGACGACGGGCCACGGTCGGGCGGTTCCGACGCCGACGGCCGCCGTGCCGGCGACGACGCCGCTCGTCGGCCACCGGAGGAGACGGGCCGCCCCGCAGGCTCCGACAACCCCCGGCCACGCTGGACGGCGGATACCAGCCGGGGGCCAGGCGGAGCTCAACGCATCGCGCCCGGCGGCTTTCGGCAGGCTCCGCCGCCCACCACCCGTCCTGGCGAGTCGAGCGCACCGCCCGAGGGCAGGCCTCGCGAAGCCACCGAGGCCGAGTCGACCCGGGGGATGCCGCCGACCGGCGCCCGTCCCGGCTGGCAGCAGGAGTCGTCTCGGGAGAGGCTTGCGCGTCCGGCAGGCCAGGATTGGTCGTCGCAGTCGTCGTCCGCGTCGTCCTCGACCAACTGGGCTGCCGCACCCGCCGCCGCGCCGCCGTCGACCGGCTATTCCTATGTCGACAGCATCCGCACCAGCGAACTCGTGCCAAGCAAGAAGATGCCGCCGAAGAAGGGCTGGCGACGAGTCATCCATCGCGGAACCTTCGGATTGATCAATCTCGGACCGTCGCCGGATGAGCAGCGACTGACCGACCTTGAGAACAAGATCCGCTCGTTGCTGCGCGGCCACTACAAGATCGGCGTGTTCGGCAAGGGCGGTGTCGGCAAGACGACCGTCTCGGCCAGTGTGGGCTCGATCTTCGCCGAGTTCCGCCAGGACGACCGCGTAGTGGCCATCGACGCGGACACCGCCTTCGGCAAGCTCGGCAGTCGCATCGACCCGAACGCGGCGGGCTCGTACTGGGAGTTGGCGGCCGACGAACACCTCGACTCGTTCGCCGACGTTCGCAGCCGGGTCGGCAACAACGCAGCGGGCCTGTTCGTACTCGCGGGCGAATCCAGTACAGCCCGGCGACGGGTACTCGATCCCGCGATCTACCGGGAGGCGACGGGTCGGCTGGACCGACATTTCACGATCTCGATCGTGGACTGCGGTTCGACGATGGACTCCGCTATCGCGCAGGAGGTGCTGCGTGATCTCGACGCATTGATCGTGGTGTCCTCGCCGTGGGTGGACGGTGCCTCTGCGGCGGGCCAGACCATGGAATGGCTCGCCAACCGGGGATACACGGGGCTTCTGCATCGCACCGTGGTGGTGCTCAACGACTCCGACGGGCATGCCGACAAGCGCACCCGGTCGATCCTGGTGCAGCAGTTTGCAAGTCGCGGTCAGGTGGTGGTCGAGGTTCCGTTCGACTCGCATCTGCGGCCTGGCGGTGTCATCGACGTAACGTCGGAAATGTCGCCGTTGACGAGACGGCGGTTCATCGAGATCACCGCCGCACTCGCCGAGCACTTCGCCTCCACGACAGACGGGCCGCGGGAGCGCCGGTGACGACCGTTCGCGAATCGACCTCCACCGGTCGCACCTCGACACCGATCGAGGTGCCGCCGTCGTGCCGGGTGTCGATTCTCGCGGGCGACTCCAACCAGATCGATCTCGTGCTGCCGTCGGCGGTACCACTCACCACACTGCTCGACCCAACGGTCATCGCGATCAACAAGGTGCTGCGCGGTCGCGGCGCGGCTGAATTGCCGCCCGCGGCTTATGAATTCGCTCGGGCCGCGGGGATGACCGCATTGGCATCGGATGTCTCCCTCGCCGGCCACACCATCGCCGACGGCGACGTGCTTGCGCTGGTACCCGCCGGCTCGGCCGAACGGTACGGGCCGGTGGTCGAGAACGTCTCGACCGCTCTTGCGCAGTACGCATCCGATCATTTCGTCCGGGTGACGGCACGGACCGCCGTTGCGGTGGCGGTGGTCATCGTCGGCGGTGCGCTCGGCGTGGCGAGCATGCTGCTGTGGCGGCTGCGCTTTGCCCAGGAGAGCGCGTTGTTGGTCCCGATTCTGTTCGCCGCCGCCACGATCAGCCTGCTCGTCACGGTCGCGATCGGGGCGCGGGTCGGAGCGGGCCGGGTCGTCACCGACGGCGCAGCGTGGGCGGCGCTGGTCACCGCGGGATTGGCGGCGGCGACCATTCCGCCTGGCGGCTCGCCCGGCGCGCCGCACGCCTTCCTCGCCGCAGCCACCGCCCTTGCCGGTATGTGGCTACTCGTCCGGTTCACCGGCCGCTACTGGACTGCGGCCGCGGCGGTCATGACTGCGGGCCTCGGCGCCGCCGTGGTCGCACTCGTGCGGATGTACTGGGAGGTGCCCGGATCCCGGATCGGCATCGCCGTCCTGGTCGCCGTCCTGGTCGCAGTCTCCGCCGCACCGACGATCGCGCTAAGGATGGCCAACGTTCCGCGTCAGACCTTCGGGTCCATCACCGGCCGCGACATCTTCGCCCGCGCACCCGGTCAACCCGAGGACACCGTCTCACCCGTCGAGGACGGTCCGCCGTCGGACGTCACGCTGACCGGCGAACAGGTCGCCGCCGCCGCGCGCAAGTCCAACACGGTGCTGACCGGGGTGCTGCTCGGCGTCGCCGCCGTCGCGGTGCCCGCGGCCTGGTTCGCCGTGACGCCGCACGGCGAGCGGGAGTGGGCGCAGCTCGTGGTGCTCGGAGCGGTCGCCGCAATTCTCATCCTGCGCGCCAGGGCATTTCGCGACCGGCGCCACGCGATCATCCTGGTCGGCATCTCGGTCACCGCGCTGATCGGCGCCGCCGCGAAGTACGGGCTCGAGGCCGCGGCGGATGACACGACCATGACGCTGATCGCCGCGGGCGCAGCCCTCGGCATCGCGGCGCTGGGCCTGGTGGCCGCGACAGCGGTGCCGCCGCGAATCTTCTCGCCGCCGATCCGCAAGGTCGTCGAATACACCGAATACATCCTGTTGGCCTTGGTGATTCCGTTCGCCGCTTGGGCGCTCGGCATCCTGCAATACATCCGCTACCACTGATGGCCCGCGCGGCGCGGACCTCCTCTGCGGCGGCAGTGGCTGTTCTGCTGCTCGGCGCCAACGTGATGCTGCCCGCGGCGGCCGTGGCCATCGAACCGCCCGGTGTCGACCCTGCCGCGTTGCCACCGGACGATACGCCAGGACCCGATCAGGAGATGAAGCAGCAGAACACCTGCGCCGATCCACTGACGGTGGCGACTCCGGACGTCGCTGCGGCCGCGCCCGGCAACGTGATGCTCGACATCACCAAGGCATGGAAGTACTCCACCGGTGCGGGAGTCACCGTGGGGCTCATCGACACCGGCGTCACCCCCAACCCTCGGTTACCGGCGCTGTTCGCAGGCGGGGACTATGTGATGGGCGACGAGAACGGCGGCCTGTTCGACTGCGATTCGCACGGCACCGTCGTGGCGTCGATCATCGCGGCGCAACCGTCTGAGCCCGAGGCCAAGCCGCCGCCGATGCCTGCGAATATCGGACCACCGGCACCGCCACCCGAGGTCGAGGCGTCCCCGTTCCCGACCACACCGCCGGCTGCGCCTCCCAAACCGAGCACAGTGACGGTCACCGCGCCACCCCCGCCCCCGGCCGAACCGCCGCCTCCTCCTGAGGAAGGCGTCGCGCCTGCCGCTGGCCCCGGTGGGGGCGAGATGCCGCCGGTGCCCGGCCCGCCGCCCGGCAGCCCCGACGGTGTGGTCGGCGTCGCCCCCGACGCGGCGCTGATCTCGGTGCGCCAATCGTCGTCGGCATTCGGGCCAGCGCGGCCGCAGCCGGGTGACAACGACGAGATCCGCCGCAAGGCAGGCGATATCGCGACGCTTGCCCGCGCGGTCGTGCACCTCGCGAATCTCGGTGTCAAGGTCATGAACATCTCGGTGACGGCCTGCATCAACGCGGCACAGCCGATCGATCAGGCCGCGCTCGGCGCCGCGATCCGCTACGCGGCCGTCGACAAGGACATAGTCATCGTGGCCGCCGCGGGTAACGAGGGCGAGGGGTCGGCGTGCGCACAGAACCCGTTGTTCAATCCGCTGCGGTCGAACGACCCCCGCGACTGGCAGGACGTGTCGACCATCGTCACACCCGCCTGGTACTCCGACTACGTGCTGGCGGTCGGCGCGGTCTCCCCCGACGGCCAACCGCTGCCGCAGAGCATCGCGGGTCCGTGGGTGGGTGTCGCGGCGCCCGGCCTAGAGATCATGGGCCTTTCCAGCGTCAACGGCGCACCGATCAACGCGCTGCCAGGCCGCGAACCAGGTAAGGCAGTGCCGTTGTCGGGGACCAGCTTTGCCACCGCATACACCTCCGGGGTGACCGCGCTGGTGAGAGCGAAATACCCGCAGCTCTCCTCGCATCAGATCATTCGGCGGATCACCGAGACCGCGCACAATCCGCCGCGCGGTATCGACAACAAGGTCGGCTACGGCGTCGTCGATCCCGTCGCGGCGCTGACGTTCGACGTGCCGCCGGGTGATCGCCTGCCGCCGGAACACCTGACCAAGCTGCTGAATGTGCCGCAGCCGCCACCGCCGCCGGATCTGCGGCCCCGGCACACCGCGCTGATCGGTGCGGGAATCGTCGCGGCGCTCGCCGTGGTTGTGGCAGCAGCTGCGGCGGTCCGGCGGAGGCGCGCATGAAGGCGCGCACCATCGGCATCAACGCCTCGATCCCCGCAGTGGTCGGAGTCGAGGTGGCGGCGCTCGCCGCGATCCTGATCTTCCCGCCCGCAAGGTGGTCATGGTGGCCGACGGTGGCCGCCGCTTTCGTGGCCATCCTTCTTCTGATGCTCACGGTGTACCGACGCAACTTCGTGAAGTGGTTCCTCGACCGGATCCGCTGGCGGCGGCGGCGTACGCGCACCGAATCCCCCGCCCCGAGCATCGACATCCCGCACGGTGCTTCGCTTTACGGCGTGCGGGTGCCCGAAGGCTTCGCCGGGGAAGCGATCTCGATGATCGAGGTGACGGGCCAGGCCTACTCTCCGACACTGCTGACGGGCTCGGCCACCGCGCTGACCCCCAACCGCCTGCCGTTGGATGCGCTCACCGGTCTGCTCGATCAGCCCGGCGGCATCAAACTGTCCGGGATCGACGTGGTGTCCAGCGGCCTGCGCGTGCGCCGCGGCACCGGTTACCCGCCGCTGTACTCGACGCTGCTCGCCGACCGGCCTGCCGCGGGGCAGCGCAGAACCTACCTTGTGGTGCGTCTCGACATCGCCAACTCGATCCGCGGCCTGACCTACCGCTCGACGGTGGGTGCGACAGCAGCGGCGGCCACCGAACGCATCGTCAACGCGCTACTGCAGCGCGGTGTGCGCGCAAAGCCGTTGACCGCCAAGGACATCGACGCTGCCCTGGTGGAACTCGGGGCGAACCTGGCCGTCGTGCCGGAAGAAGCGGAACCTGACAACGCACCCGTGGGCCCGCGCATCCCGACCCCGGTGGTTCCGACCGAGGCGTGGAAGTCGATCGAGGCCCACCCCGGCTACCTGACCTCGTACTACTTCTCGCCTGAGGACATCACCACCAACACACTGAACCAGATGTGGGCGTTGCGTTCCGACGCGGTGGTGCAGACGATTTCGCTGACCAAGAAGCGCGGGCCGACCGAAGGTCGCGCATGGGTGTCGGCGCTGGTGCGGCTCAACGACCCGCAGGCGCCGACCCGGCCTCCGACGCTGTATCTCAATGCACTGCCAGGTCATCAGGGACCGGCGGCGATGCGGTCGGCCCCACTGCCACGCAGTTTCGATGCGATGCCAGGCCGCCCCCTTGATGGCACGCCGCTCGAACTGCCCGTCGCCTCTTCCGGTGTGCTCGTCGGCACCACTCAACGCGGCGATCTTCTGCTGTTGTCGTTGACCGATCCGGACCAGGCGACCCGTATCTCACTGCACACCGGCATGCCCTATGCGTGCCAGTTGCTCGTGCGCGCGGCGGCAGTCGGCGAACGCATCGCGATCTACACCGACAACCCCGCACGATGGCGTCAGCTCGAGCAACCGCTGATCGCGATCGTCGACCGCAGACATCCACCCGAGTTCGTGCCGTCCATCATCGTCAGCGACCGGGCCGGTGGACCGCCTCCCGCAGGATTGGCCTCCACGGTGGTGACGCTCGCCGACGCCGATCGCAGCGCTGCGACACCGGATCTGTCGTTCACCCAGATCTCCGCATCGACGGTTCGCATCGCCACCTCGGCATTCACCACCGACGTCCAGATCGCTACGTTCAAGGCGGAGCAGCCCTTCCTGGGCGCCGCAGGCCAGACCGCATAGAAGAGCACGCATTTCAATGACTTGCGCGGACGTGAGGAGCACCAGTTGACCGCAGCGACCGATCAGCGGCGCTCGTTCGACACTGCGATCGAGCGGTTCAAGGGCGGCGACACCCGCGGTGCGCTGGCCGGTTTCGTCGAGATAACCGCCGCACAGCCGACGATGTCGGATGCGTGGCTTGGCAGGATCGCCTGCGGGGACCACGCCATCGACGTGCTGGAGGCGGCGCATCGCAACTCGCGATCGCTGTACCGGGAGACCCGGCGGATCGGGTTGGTCGACGGCGACCTGCATGCCCGGCTCGACGCACCGCTGTATGTCACGATGCCGGTCTGGTCTCGTTCGACGATTGCGTTGGCCTACGCCAGCGCAATGATCGCCGACCGCCGGTTCGCCGACGCGATCGACGTCCTCGACGATCACGTCGTCTCAGGGGATGCGATGGCGGCGCAGTGGGCGCAGTTCGTCGGCGCCGCGACTTACCATCTGTCGCAGAGGTGGCCCGACGTCCTCAAGGTCACCGCCAAGTCGCCGCCTGCGCACTCCACCCACGTCGTGGACGATCTCACCGCGGCCGTCGACACGCTCGCCGCCGCGGCCGCGGCCAGCATCGGGCAGTTCCAGACCGCACTGGACCGCGCGCACACCGTCGCAACGAAGAACCAGTACATCGCCGCCGACGCCGCGTTGACCCGCGGTTGGTGTCTGCGCGAACTCGGCCAGGAGGACGCCGCCAGGGCATCGTTCGAACAGGCCACCAACAACGGAGTACTGCTCGATGCGGCAGGGCAGGCACTGAGCAACCCCGGCTACCGGTTGATCGTCACCGACTCCGAGACCATCGCCAGCCGTACCGACCCGTGGGATCCCAGCACCGAGACGTCCAAGGCGCAGCGCGCGGCCGACGCACTCGAAGAGCAGAAGGACACGGTGCTCGCGGAGGCGCAGCGCAAGCTGGACGAATTGATCGGCCTGACCGGTCCGAAGGAACAGATCACGGTGTGGCGCACCGAGATCCAGATCGACCAGATCCTCGCCGACAGGGGCGAAGAGACGTCGACGACGAACGAGAACCACATGGTCCTCGAAGGTCCACCGGGGACGGCGAAGACGTCGTTCGCGCGCATCGCGGCCGAGATCCTGTTCGGGCTTGGCAAAATCGAACACCCCACCGTCGTCGAGGTCACCGAGGAGGACCTGGTCGTCGGATACATCTCACAGACAGCCGCCCGAATGAAGGAGGTCTGCGAATCCGCGCTTGGCGGTGTGCTTTTCATCGATGAGGCCTACCGGCTGGCACCGGAGCAGGAGGGGCACTCGTTCGGCAAGGATGCGATCAACACCCTGCTGAAGTACATGGAGGACTTCCGCGACCGGTTGGTGGTGATCGTCGCCGGCTACCCGAAGGAGATGCGGCGCTTCATGCGGGCCAACCCGGGCCTGGCGTCGCGCTTCCACCTGACGTTGTCGTTCACCAGTTACACGCCGGACGAAATCGTGGAGATCGGTCGGATGATCGCGGGCAAGGAGAAGATCGTCATCGCGGAGACAGCGTGGCCGCTGTTGAGGGATGAGGCCGCGCGGCTGCGCGAGACCCCCATCGAGCAGGGCACCGCGCTGGACACCGCGGGCAACGGCCGCTTCGCGCGCAAGGTCATCGTGCACTGCAAGCACGAGCGGGCCCGCAGGCTGAGCACCACTCCTCCGCAGCTACTGGCGCAGGCAGCCGCCGCCGATCTTGTCGTCAACGACGACGATATGCGCCGCGCGATCGCCGCCGCACTCTCGATCAATTAACCCCGCGAGCGTGCGTGTCTGTTCTCGACACACCGCGGAAACCCGGCGCAACGCGCACGCTCGCGGTGGAATAGTCGGCTCCCAGCCCCACTTGCCTTCGCCCCGTAGCCTGACAGTCCGATGAGCTATCTCGGCGAGCTGCGGGCCAATTGGCAGCCGTTGGCGGCCGCCACCGCAGGTCTGAGCGCGGGCCTGAGCCTGAGCGCCTACACGAACGCCGCGATGGCGCCGCAGTTCCTGGAGGCGTTCGGCTGGGACCGGTCGGAGTTCGTGCTCACGGGTGTCATCGCCCTGCTCACATTCGTCTTCCTACCGTTCTACGGGCGTCTTGCCGACCTCGTCGGGGTGTGCCGGGTCGCGGTCATCGGCGCCGTTGGCCTACCCGCGTGCTGGGTCGCGTATTCGATGATGTCCGGCCCGATCTGGCAGTACTTCGCGATCAACGGCGCCATCATCGCGCTCGGCGTGACGACGACTCCCGCCATCTACAGCCGCATCGTCGCAACGCGATTCGAGAAGGCCCGCGGGCTCGCATTGGCGATCGCGATCTCCGGGCCGCCGCTGCTCGGCGCGATCGGATCGCCCGCGCTGGACGCGATCAACCGGAACTACGGCTGGCGGCTCGGGTGCCTCGCGATCGCCGCCGTCATCGCCGTCATCGGCGCCGTCGCGCTCGTGTTGATACCCGCAGAGGATCGGGCCGTCAAACGCGAACGCGGAGAGCGCAAGGCCCGCAACGACTACCGGGTGATCGGCAAGAGTCCGGTGTTCTGGATCCTGCTGTCCGGTGTGCTTCTGTGCAACCTCTACCACACGGTGACGACCGCCCAACTCGGCGTCGTGCTCGGCGACTCACTGGGTGTCGAAGACGTGGTGGCCCTGCTCATTTCGATCTTCGCGGTGGCCGTGATCGCGGGTCGATTCGTCTGCGGCGTCGCGCTCGACCGCCTTCCCCCGCACGTCGTCGCCGCGGTCGCGATGGGGATGCCCGGCATCGGCTGCTTTCTGATCGCATCGTCATGGGACAGCTTCGCAGTGCTGGTGGTGGCGGTCTTCTGCCTCGGCACCGCATGGGGCGCCGAAGGTGACGTCATCGCCTACCTGGTGTCACGGCGATTCGGCCTGGAGATCTACAGCACCGTCCTCAGCGTGCTGATGGCCGCCATCGGGGTTTCGTCCGCGCTGGGTGCGGCCATCCTCAGCCGCACGTTGCGAGAAGGCCCCAGTTTCAACGGATTTCTCGTCTTCGCCGGCGGCGCCGCGCTCGTCGGCGGTGCGCTGTTCCTACTGCTCGGCCGCCAGCCGACTCCGGCGACTGAGGCATTCCCCGCGTCACCAGGTGTCGACGAAGCGCCGCGGCGGTAACACCTCCGTGTGCGCGGTCGCAGCCGTCAACGTCTCGGCGACGATCCGGCGGGTGTCAGCGGGATCGATGACATCGTCGATCTCGAACATCGCAGCGGCGTTGAGCGCCTTGGCGTTCTCCTGCGCGGCGGCCGTCGCCTGCCTGACCCGTTCCTCTCGCTCATCGTCGTCGGCGATCGCCTCCAGCTCCTTGCGCAGCCCGAGCCGGACGGCACCCTCGAGCCCCATCGGGCCGAGATGCGCGCCCGGCCATGCCACGGTGAGCACCGGCTCGTGCAGGCTTCCGCCCGTCATCGCCTGTGCGCCAAGGCCGTAACCCCGCCGGAGCACCACCGCCACCAGAGGCACGCGCAGCGCGGCACCCGCGACCAGCATCCGCGACGCACGGCGCACCAGCGCCTCGCCCTCGGCGGCAGGACCGACCATGTAGCCGGGGCAGTCGATCAGCGACAGCACCGGGATGCCGAAGCAGTCGCACAGCTGCAGGAAGCGGGCGGCCTTGTCGGCCGCGGCAGCGGTGATCGCGCCGGCCATGTATCGGGTGTCGTTGGCGATTACGCCGACCGCCCGGCCCTCGATGCGTGCCAACGCAGTAACCATCTCGCGGGCGAACCGCGGCCGCAGGAATGTCACCGACCCCTCGTCGGCCAGCGTCTCGATGACCGGGGCGACGTCGTAGGCGCGCCGGTCCCGTTCGGGAACGATAGCGCGCAAGGCGGTTTGGTCCTGCGCGGCACCGGCGGAAAGCGACCCCTGGAAGTACCCCAGCAACCGCTTGGTGACGCTGACCGCCTCCGCCTCGTCGGCGACGACGACGTCGACGACGCCGTTGGGCTCCTGCACCGAGATGGGTCCGACCTCGTCGGGATGGACGTCGCCAAGGCCGCCGCCTGTGATCATCGCCGGGCCGCCCATCCCGATCGACGCATCCTTGGTGGCCACGATCAGGTCGGAGGTGCCCGCGATGACGGCGTTGCCCGCGAAGCAGCGGCCTTTCACCACCGCGATTCGCGGAACCAGACCCGACAGCTGCGCCCACAGCTTGAACGCGCGCGTCTCCAGCGACGACACCGTGGGGAAATCGGTGTCGCCGGGCCTGCCGCCGCCACCTTCGGCGAAGAATACGGTCGGTAATCGCATCCGCTCGATCAGCTCGAACAGCCGGTCCTTCTTGCGGTGCCCGAGATAGCCCTGAGTGCCTGCCAGGACGGTGTAGTCGTAGGACAGCACGGCCGCGGCGCTGCGCTGGACGCCGAAATGCTCGCCGTTGATCCGCGCAGTGCCTGCCACCAGACCGTCGGCAGGGGTGCGGGCGATCAGATCGTCGAGGTCGCGGCGGAACCGCTGGGCGGCGATCGCGAAGCGGCCGTATTCGACGAACGATCCGGGGTCGACGAGATCGTCGATGTTCTCGCGCGCGGTGCGCCCGTTCGACTTACGCCGGCGTTCGACCGCGTCGGGCCGTGCGGCGTCCTCGGTCAGCGCTCGACGGCGCAGCAGCTCGGCGTGGTCGTCACGGATCGGGCCGTGCACCTCTTGGGCCGTGAGATCGTCTCGCATGGCGCTGAGCCTAACAACGAGGTGGTGAGGCCTATCACCCTTTAGTTAATGCCCTAACTATTAGCGTACGATCCTGGTATGACCGTCCTTGACGAGCGCGTCGACCCGCTATCGCTCGAACGTCAGGTGTGCTTCGCGCTGGCCGTCACCAATCGAGCCGTGCTCGCCATTTACCGGCCGCTTCTGGAGCCGCTCGGGCTGACCCATCCGCAGTATCTGGTGATGCTGGCGCTCTGGGACCATCACCGGTCCGGCAAGAATGGTCGCCCGCTGTCGGTCAAGGAGATCGCTTCGTCACTGCAGCTCGATTCGGCCACCCTGTCGCCGATGCTCAAACGGCTCGAAACGCTCGGCCTGATCACCAGGACACGGTCTGCCGCAGACGAGCGTGCGATGAACGTCGAGCTCACCAGGGGCGGCATTGCGCTGAGGCGACGCGCCCTCAAGATTCCACCTGCCGTGGTCGAGCGACTGGGCGTCGGGCTGGACGAACTCGAGCACCTCCACGCGGTGCTCACCCGCATCAACGGAGCCGCGCTCGCTGCGGGCGCCATCGAGGGAGAACGATCATGAAGCGTCCCAACGCAATTCAGTACATCGGCTACGTGTTCGGCCGCAGGCTTCCCGCTGAGCTCCGCGACTGGGTGCGCAACGACCTCACCGGTCCCGGCGCCGTCCGCCGGCACATGATCCGCTACGCCATCCCGCCGCTGCTGATCCTCGCGCCGTTCTGGCTGCTGCCCGCGTCCTTCTACGTTCATCTGGAGATGACCGCGCCGATCTACATCTGGGCGCTGTTGATGGCGCTTGCGCTCAACAAGGTGTGGCGCCGCCACCGGCTCGCGCAGCACGGTTTCGACCCGAAGCTCTTGGACGACATCGCCCGCGAGAAGAACGCCCGCTACCACGACGCCTACATCGCGAAATACGGGCCGCGTCCAGACGATGCCCGCCGGCAGTCGAACAGCAGCCCGTTCTAGCCGCCGTAGAGCGAGTCGATGACCTTATTGGCCGTGGCCAGGTCGACGTTGGCCTCGGTGCGGTAGGCCTTGATGGCGCCCATCTTGTTGGCCGCCGCGACGAGTTGCCGCACGTTATCGGACACCTCGGTGGTGGCGAGTGCGGCTAGATCCGGCATCGGCACACCTGTCTGTGTGCAGAGATGGCGAACGAGCCGCTCGACGGGGAGACTCGCAGCCTTGGTGGGCGAGACGCCGGTGTCGAGCATGGTCTGGATGGCGCGGGCTCGCTGTGCCTCACACGCGCAGGCTTTCGACGGGCTGCCCGGTGATCTGCGCGATGAGATCAAAGTCCCTATCCAGAGCCAGCACGGTCAGTCCCGCAACCTCGGCGGTGGCGGCGACGAGGAGATCGGGAATGGCGGGGGCGCGGTGCTGGCCGCGATCGGCCAGCAGCATCTGCACCGCCACGGCGCGATCCTCAGTGGCCGGTGTCAAATGTTCGACCGGCATCAGGGTCAGGGGAGGGGACGCTGTTTCGTGGCGTGCCTGTTGGCCGGTGCGAAACGAGTAGCCGATTTCTAGCCGGGTCACGGTAGCTGATGCGTACGAGGCCGCGTTCGATGCGTTCGATCCAGGTCGCGGCGTCGCGCGACGCCGAGATACGCGTGTAGGCGGATTTGTCGATGATCCAGTTGGTCACCGCCACGCTGAGTCCATTACGCCTGGATCGTCGAGGTCGGCGGCGGCGGCCTCAGCGCGGCGCAGGTCGTCGAGCGTCAGCGTGCGCCGGGCCGGGCTCACCGTCCCTTCACGCTCGAACCGCTGGCGCAGGTACTCCTGGCGGGAGAGCCCGCGTGCGGTCGCGTCGGCGTCGATGCGTGCCACCGCATCCTCGGACAGTCCCCGAATCAGCACGTCGCTCACTCGTCTCACCTCCTGATATCACTGCTATCAGCATACTTATCCACAGGTTCTTCTGCGGACGGGGCAGGTGTCGGACGGGCGACTTAGCGTGCAGATATGACGAACTGGATCAACACCGTCAGCCGCGACCACGTCGAACGTGGTGTCCGCGGCCGATTCACACAGGCGAACCACGGTAAGCCGCACATGCTGCGCAAGATGGCCCGAGGCGACTGGATCGTCTTCTATTCGCCGAAGGCCGTTTACCCGGACGGCGGCCCGTTGCAGGCGTTCACGGCGATCGGGCAGGTGGCCGACGATGAGCCCTATCAGGTGGAGTTGCCCGATGATGTCCACTCGTGGCGGCGCAATGTCGACTTTCTGTCCTGTACGGAGACGCCGATCAGACCGCTGATCGACCGGCTCGGCTTCATCGAGGACAAGAAGCGGTGGGGATACAAGTTCCGCTTCGGGGTGTTTCGGATCGACGACCACGACCTGGAGGTGATCCGGTCGGCGATGACAGGATAGGTAAAGGGAGGTCCACATGAAGATCGCCAACCTCGCTACGCCGATGATTGCCGCGGCCGCGCTCAGTCTCTCGTTTGCGGCGGCCGCGCACGCCGGGTCGGACGCGCCGGGCGACATCACGTTCAAGTCGCCGACCGGAAACATCGCTTGCGACATCGCGCCCAACATCGGTGGCGTCGCGAGCTGCGAGATCCGCGATCATGCGTGGCCGACACCTGCCAGCTCCAACGGCCAGATCTGCGACTTCGCCTTCGGCGGCCAGCGTTTCAACCTCGCGCCAGGCGCGGCGGCGAATGTGAGCTGCTTCCAGGGGGCGAGCCTTATCGACAGCCCCGACATGGAGATCCTGGCCTACGGCCAGACCCGCTCCTTCGGCGCCATCACGTGTGGCAGCGAAGAGAACGGCATCACCTGCACCGACAGCGGCACCGGACACTTCTTCCGGCTGTCTTCGGACACGTATCAGGTCAGCTGATGAGCAACACCGATACCGCACCCGCCGAAGTGGCTTGCGCGGCATCGGCATTCGCCGGTGTGTTGCATCCGCGGGAAGTCCCCCTCGGCGGTCCACGGGCCATCCGGGTGCGACGCACCCTGCCGCAGCGGGAGCGGTCGCTGATCGGCGCGTGGTGCTTCGCCGATCACTACGGCCCGCATGACGTGAGCGACGGCATCGGCATGGACGTGCCGCCGCACCCGCACACCGGGTTGCAGACGGTGAGCTGGCTTTTCGAGGGCGAGGTCGAGCACCGCGACAGCGCGGGCGCGCACGCGTTCGTCCGTCCCGGCGAGCTGAACCTGATGACGGCGGGTGCGGGCATCAGCCATTCGGAGGTCTCCACCGCGGCGACGACGGTGCTGCACGGCGTTCAACTGTGGGTGGCACTGCCGGACTCCGATCGCGACACTGGCCGCGACTTCGCCCACTACGCACCCGAGCCCGTGACGGTCCCGGGCGCGACGCTGCGGGTGTTCCTCGGCGCGCTGGCCGGTAGCCGATCGCCGGTGCACACCTTCACGCCGCTGCTCGGCGCGCAGATCGACATCGACCAGGGCGCCCGAGTGGACCTCGACATCGACCCGTCCTTCGAGCACGGCGTCCTGCTCGATGCGGGCAGTCTCGACGCCGCGGGCACCACGCTCGACGTCGCCGATCTTGCCTACCAGCACACCGGCTGCGACATCCTGACGCTGCGCAATACCGGTGACGGTCCGGCGCGCGCAATACTGCTGGGCGGCCCGCCGTTCGCCGAGGAACTCGTGATGTGGTGGAACTTCGTCGGCCGCAGCCACGACGACATCGCCACCTATCGCAGGCTGTGGCAGGAACACGACGCCCGCTTCGGCGCCGTCGAGGGCTACCAAGGCTCCGTGGACCGGCTGCCCGCTCCCCCGATACCGAATGCGACACTGCGGCCACGGCCGAACCCGAAGGGAACACCAACGGCATGACATCAGATAAGACCGGCGCACCCACCACCGTCACCAAGGAACCGGACCAGTTCACGATCGCCGTCGAGGGCAAGACGGTCGGCAAGGCGGAGTTCCTCGACCGCGGCGAGAAGCGCGTCTTCACCCACACCGAGGTGGACAAGGACTACGGAGGCCGCGGGCTGGCAACGATTCTCGTCGGCGAGGCACTGCAGCAGACCCGCGACGCCGGACTGCGCATCGTCCCCGAGTGCCCGATGGTGGTCGGCTACGTCGAGAAGCACCCCGAGTACCGCGACGAGGACGGAAGTTAGACCCGCTATCGTCTTTCTCGATGACGAGTCATGACCAGGCGTTCTTCACCGCCGACGGGGACGTGCTGGTGCCGAGCCCGCTGGCGCGGGGGCCGTGGGGATCGACGATCAGCGGCACCTACATCGGCGGCCTGCTGGGGCGGGCCATCGAACTCGCAGGCGGCGACCCAGACCTGCAGCCCGCGCGGCTGACAGTCGACCTGCTGCGACCTGTCGCGCTGGCCGACCCGGTGCGGGTCGACACCAGAGTCGAGCGCGAGGGCAGGCGAATCCGCTTGGTGGACGCGACAATGCGGCAGAACGGCACCGTCGTCGCCCGGGCCAGCGCGCTGTTCCTGCGCCGAGGCGAGCAACCGCCCGACCCGGCATGGACCCTGCCGATCGAGATGCCGCCGCCGCCCAGCCAGCCTGCCGACGTGTCTGGCGACTTCACGATGGAGCTCTGGGCGTACAGCTCCAATGCCGAGCTGAGCGCCCCGAGTAACGATCTCAGCCAGTGGCGGCACGGCGGCCAGAAGTACGCGTGGGTACGCGACGTCAAGCCGCTTGTCACCGGTGAACAGGTCTCGCCGTTCGTCCGCGCCGCGATGGCCGGCGACGTTACCAGCTCGCTAACCCATTCCAGCGCAAGCGGTTTGAACTACATCAACGCCGACTACACGCTGACCCTGAGCCGGCTCCCCTACGGCGAGTTCATCGGGTTGGCTGGGCTCACGCACTACAGCCATGCCGGCGTCGCGACCGGAACCGCGACCCTGTTCGATCACCTCGGCCCGATCGGCTCAGGGATCGCGACGGGACTCGCCAATCCTGGCTTCCGGCCGCCGTCACGCGGCTAGGGCGGCTAGCGCGGCTTAAGGATGAAGACCGGGATATCCCGGTCGGTCCACGACTTGTAGGCGTCGAAGTCTGCGTAGGCGTCGACCAGCTTCGGCCAGAGCCGGTCCTTCTCCTCGGGGCCGGCGAGCACGGCGCGCACCGCCCGCCGGTCGCGTCCGATCTCGATGTGCACATCGGGATCGGCGACGAGGTTGTGGTACCACTGCGGGTTCTCGTCGCGACCGCCCATCGACGCCACGATGATCACGTCGTCGCCCTCGGTGATGTACACCAGCGGCGAGGCGAACAACTTGCCGGATTTGCGGCCACGATGTTCGAGCAGCAGCGTCGGCACCGGCTTCTTCGCTCCCGCGCCGACGCGCCAGTTGGCACCGATCTTGCCGCCGCTTTTGCGGTAGGCCCACGCGTGCGCCCGGCCCGCATAGCGCATCGCCGTCTTGACGAACGGTGCGTTCAGTTGCTTGGGCTTCTTGTCTGCGTCCATGCCATCAACCCAGGTGCTGCGCGGTGCTGCCGCCGATCGGCATCGCATCCATGCCCAGCTTGCGGTGATCCCAGCTGCGCAGACGGCCTGGTACCACCCGCACGCAGATCCGGTTGCGCATCATCTGGTCGACGAACGGGCGCATGTCGTCGCTGTACGGGCCGGTGTAGCGCTCCCACACGCTGATCCCAACGCGCAGATTGGTTTCCGGATCGTCGACGATCTCTGCGGTCCCGTCGATGGACACCCCGCGAAGGGTGTCGTAGCTCTGGCCGTCCTCGATCATCACGGTGATGGTCGGGTCGCGGCGCCGGTTCACCGCCTGCTGCGCCTTGGCCTTCGTCTCGAACCAGATCTCGCCGTTGACCACCGCGTACCACATCGCCACCAGGTGCGGCTGCCCGTTCGGCAGCACGGTGGCCATGGTGGCGGTGCGACTGCGTTCGATGAATTCGGCGATCTCCTCGTCGGACATGACGATCTTCGCCCGTTCGTTGTTGCCCACGGAGGAGATACTTTCAGGTTCGCGCCGGGGTGGCGGTCACCGGGATGCCGTTGCGCGCCCCGTTGCCCGACGGTTCGTCGATGAACGTCGAAGGAGTTGACCGATCTCGTTCTGCACGGTGTGCTGAGCGTGTGCTCAGAGACATCAGGGAACTGGCTGGCGACCCCGAGGCATACGCCGCCGAACTCCGCAGCCGCTGGGGCGGGCTGCTGAGCTACCGCTACATCGGCCGCTTCCACGCCTCGATGGACAACGGCGAGGCCGACGAGACCGTGACGATGCGCCGCGATTTGCGCAACCCGAGCGGAGGCCTGCTGCTCGCGGTGCTGGGCATCGCGTCACCGGACAGCGGCGGGGTCTCCGACCTGGAGGCCGTGCCCAATCCCGTCATCTGGTCCGGTCAGGTGCTCGATCCTGGGCGCGACGTCAAGCGCTTCGAGGTCAGGACCGAGGTCCTCAAGCAGGGCAGGCAGATGGCCTACAGCCGTTCGACGATCGTCGACGCCGACAACCCGCAGCGGGTCCTCGCCCTGACCGAGGGCCAGGGCGTCAGCATCGGCGTTCCCCCCGAAGGCCTGCAGAAGATGGAGCACGTCCCCCTCGAGATCGTCGACTCCCCCGACCTTCCGCCGCTGTGGCAGGCGTTCGGCGGCGCCTGCCGACCCGACGGGCATTGGGTCTTGCCTGAGCTGTCGGCCGAGGTGGCCTCCCCCGACGCCGCGCTGCACATCGGCCCGCAGTTCGTCATCCTCGAAACCGCCGCTTTCGACGTGGCGTGCGGCGCGGCGGGCACAGACCGACTGCAGGGCGCGTCGTCACACGTGATGTTCCTCGCGCGCGGGAAAGTCGGGCCGTTCCGTGTCGAGGCGCAGCCGATAGAAGGAGCCGACGGCACCGTCGCGGCGCGGGCCGTGTTGCACGACGAGGGCAACGGCGACAAGCCGATCACCGCGGCGTCATACGTGTTTCGCTACTGAACGCCGCAATTCGGTCCTATCGACGCGCCCGTCGCCGATCTGGTGACTTTCGTCCCTATCCACCGCGTAGCGGCCAGGCAAACACTGATGCCTGTGTCGCGGTGCCCCTGAGCCGCGATCCGAGCGGAAGGGTCGGCGTTGGTTACCACAGGTTGTCCGAAGCAGACCGTTGTGGTGCTGCCCGTCTTCCCAGCGGCCGCACGACTTTTCGCGAAAGTGGGGCCGAGGTGATGGGGGGATGGTTGGCTGGAAAAGTGAACACGGCGGCTTCGCCGGACACCGGCGCGAGAAGCGTCAACCTCGTGCTGGCCACCTGGGTCTCGGCGATCAACTTCTGGGCCTGGAACATGATCGGCCCTCTGTCGACCACCTATGCCGGCGACCTTTCATTGAGCAGCACCGAGGCCTCCATGTTGGTCGCGACACCGATCCTGGTCGGTTCGCTCGGCCGCATCGTGGTCGGCTCGCTGACCGACAGATTCGGCGGCCGGACGATGTTCATCGCCGTGTCGGTGGCGTCGATCGTGCCGGTGCTCGCCGTCGGGGCGGCCGGGGCGGCTGGTTCGTACCCGATGTTGCTGGTGTGCGGCTTCTTCCTCGGTATCGCCGGAACGATCTTCGCCGTCGGTATCCCGTTCGCGAACAGTTGGTTCGAGCCCGGCCGCCGTGGCCTGGCAACGGGTGTGTTCGGCATGGGCATGGTTGGCACCGCGCTGTCGGCGTTCTTCACGCCGAGATTCGTGGACTGGTTCGGTCTGTTCCCCACCCACGTCATCGTCGCTGTCGCGCTCGCCGCGACCGCGGCGGCGTGCGTGCTGGTGATGCGGAACTCTCCCGAGTTCATCCCCAACCGGGACCGGGTGATGCCGAAACTGATTGCCGCCGCCAGGCTGCCGGTGACCTGGGAGATGGCGTTTCTCTACGCGGTGGTGTTCGGCGGATTCGTGGCGTTCGCCAACTATCTGCCGACCTACATCAAGACCGTCTACGGGTTCTCAGCCGTCGACGCGGGCGCCCGGACAGCCGGTTTCGCGCTTGCCGCCGTGTTGGCCCGGCCCGTCGGCGGCGCGCTTTCCGACCGGATCGCACCGAAATACGTGGTGCTCGCGTCGTTTGCGGGAACCGCGGCGCTGGCGTTCGTCGCAGTGTTCCAGCCCCCGCCCGACGTGTGGTCGGCCACCACGTTCATCACGCTGGCGATCTTCTTGGGTATCGGCACCGGCGGGGTTTTCGCGTGGGTGGCACGGCGTGCACCCGCGCAATCAGTGGGCTCGGTGACCGGCATCGTCGCGGCGGCGGGCGGCCTCGGCGGCTACTTCCCGCCGTTGGTGATGGGCGCGACGTATGACCCCGTCGACAACGACTACACGCTGGGGTTGCTGCTGTTGGTGGCCACCGCGCTGGTCGCGCTCGCCTACACCGCATTGCGACTGCACGCCAACGAACCCGCAGCTCAACGCAAGGAGACAGCGACGTGACCACGCCACCTCGTACCGGCGGGCACGTCGAGGAACTTCTCGAACGCAGCGGGCGGTTCTTCACACCCGGCGAATTCTCCGCCGACCTGCGGACCGTCACCCGCCGTGGCGGCAGGCAGGGCGACGTGTTCTACCGCGACCGGTGGAGCCATGACAAGGTGGTGCGCTCCACGCACGGAGTCAACTGCACCGGGTCGTGCTCGTGGAAGATTTACGTCAAGGACGGCATCATCACCTGGGAGACCCAGGAGACTGACTATCCGTCGGTCGGCCCTGACCGCCCCGAGTACGAGCCCCGCGGATGTCCGCGCGGCGCCGCGTTCTCCTGGTACACCTATTCCCCCACCCGGGTGCGCTACCCGTACGCCCGCGGCCTGCTTGTCGAGATGTACCGGGAAGCCAAGGCGCGCCTCGGTGACCCGGTGCTGGCGTGGGCCGACATCCAGGCCGATCCGGAGCGTCGCCGCCGCTACCAGCGGGCCAGGGGTAAGGGCGGCCTGGTGCGGGTGACGTGGGCCGAGGCGACGGAGATGATCGCCGCGGCACACGTCCACACCATCAAGACCTACGGACCCGACCGCGTCGCAGGCTTCTCGCCGATCCCGGCGATGTCGATGGTCAGCCACGCCGCAGGGTCGCGCTTCGTGGAGATGATCGGCGGCGCGATGACGTCGTTCTACGACTGGTACGCCGATCTGCCGGTGGCTTCTCCGCAGGTGTTCGGCGATCAGACCGATGTGCCGGAGTCGGGCGATTGGTGGGACGCGTCGTACCTGATGATGTGGGGCTCCAACGTGCCGGTCACCCGCACGCCCGACGCGCACTGGATGGCCGAGGTGCGCTACCGCGGCACGAAGGTCGTCGCCGTCAGCCCCGACTACGCCGACAACACCAAGTTCGCCGACGAGTGGATGCCGTGCGCGGCGGGCACCGACGGTGCGCTGGCGATGGCGATGGGTCACGTCATCCTGTCGGAATGCTTTGTCTCCCAACGTATCCCGTTCTTCGTGGACTATGTGCGCCGATACACCGACCTGCCGTTCCTGGTCAAACTCGAGCAGCGCGGTGACGCGTTGGTGCCCGGAAAGAACTTGACCGCAGCCGATCTCGGGCCCGACTTCAGCAATCAAGAGAACGCGGCGTTCAAGCCGGTGCTGCTCGACGGCGCCACCGACGACGTGGCGGTGCCGCACGGGTCGCTGGGCTTCCGCTTTGGCGACGAGGGGGTGGGCAAGTGGAACCTGGACCTCGGGGACGTGGTGCCCGCGCTGACGGTCGCGCGCCACGGCGCCGATGGTGAGACGGCGCTGATCCAGCTGCCGCGGTTCGACACCACCGACGGCCACGGTGAGGCCTTGTCCCGCGGTGTGCCGGTCCGGCGCGTCGGCGAGCACCTGGTGTGCACGGTTTTCGATCTGATGCTGGCCCAGTACGGCGTTGCGCGGCCCGGCCTGCCCGGCGACTGGCCCACCGGCTACGACGATGCGGACCACCCGTACACCCCGGCCTGGCAGGAACCGATCACCGGAGTGTCGGCAGCACAGGCGGAGCGGATCGCCAAGGAATTCGCCCGCAACGCCGAGGAATCCGGCGGCCGCTCGATGATCATCATGGGCGCAGGCATCTGCCAGTGGTTCCACGGCGACGCCACCTACCGCGCGGTGCTCACGCTGTTGTTGCTGACCGGGTCGATGGGTCGAAACGGCGGTGGCTGGGCGCATTACGTCGGCCAGGAAAAGTGCCGACCGCTCACCGGGTGGTCCACGATGGCGATGGCCACCGACTGGTCGCGGCCGCCGCGCCAGATGGCTGGTACCTCCTACTGGTACGCGCACACCGACCAGTGGCGCTACGACGGCTACCGGGCCGATGCCCTGGCCAGCCCGCTCGGCCGCGGCCGGTTCAACGACAAGCACACGATGGACGTGCTCACCTCCGCGGTGGCGATGGGCTGGAGCCCCTTCTACCCGCAGTTCGATCGGTCCAGCCTGGACGTCGCCGACGAGGCAGTGGCCGCGGGTCTCGAAAGGTCGGAGGTAGGCGCCTACGTCGCCGAGCAACTGGCGTCGGGAGACCTCAAGCTGGCTGTCACCGATCCCGACAATCCGGCGAACTGGCCTCGGGTGCTGGACATCTGGCGGGCCAACCTGTTGGGCTCGTCGAGCAAGGGCAACGAGTACTTCCTTCGTCACCTGCTCGGCACCGACTCGAACCTGCAGGCGCAGCCGACCCCGGAGGCGCTGCGGCCCAACGATGTTGCGTGGACCGACGACATTCCCGAGGGCAAGCTCGATCTGGTGATGTCGATCGACTTCCGGATGACGTCGACGACGCTGCTGTCCGACGTGGTGCTGCCTGCAGCGACGTGGTACGAGAAGGCCGACCTGTCCAGTACCGACATGCACCCGTTCGTGCACGCGTTCACCGCTGCGATCGACCCGCCGTGGGAGACGCGATCGGACTACGAGGCTTTCGGCGCGATAGCACGGGCGTTCAGCGCGCTGGCCAAGACCCACCTCGGCACTCGCACCGACGTCGTCGTCGGGACGCTGCAGCATGACACCCCCGGCGCGATGGCGTATCCCGGCGGGAGCGAGCACGACTGGCGGGTCACCGGCGAGGTCCCGGTGCCGGGTAAGACGATGGGTCCGGTGGCCGTCGTCGAACGCGACTACGCCGCCGTCGCTGACAAGTGGGCCACGCTGGGTCCGCTCGTGGAACAACTCGGCCTGACGACCAAGGGCGTCACCACCCGACCCGATCGCGAGGTCACCGAGCTCGGCGCCAAATTCGGGGTACTGGATTCCGGTCCGGCGCAGGGCCGCCCGGCGATCACCTCCGCCGAGCGGATGGCCGACGTGATCCTGTCCCTGTCGGGAACCTCCAACGGACGACTGGCGGTCGAGGGCTTCCGCGAGTTGGAGAAGCGCACAGGCAGAAGCCTCGTGCACCTGGCCGAGGGCAGCGAGGAACGCCGCATCACCTACGCCGACACCCAGGCGCGGCCCGTCCCGGTGATCACCAGCCCGGAATGGTCGGGCAGCGAGACCGGCGGCCGCCGGTACGCGCCGTTCACCGTGAACATCGAGGACCTCAAGCCGTTTCACACGCTGACCGGCCGCATGCACTTCTACGTCGACCATGACTGGCTCGAAGAACTCGGTGAGCAGATGCCGACCTACCGACCCCCGCTGGACATGGCACGCCTGTTCGGCGAACCGCAGGTCGGTGATCACCGCGACGGCGTCGGGCTGACGGTGCGCTACCTGACCCCGCATTCGAAGTGGTCGATCCACTCGGAGTACCAGGACAACCTGCTGATGCTTTCGCTGTCGCGGGGCGGCCCGACGATGTGGATGAGTCCCGCAGACGCCGCGAAAATCGCTGTCCGGGACAACGATTGGATCGAGGCGGTCAATCGCAACGGGGTGCTGGTCTGCCGTGCGGTGGTATCGCACCGGATGCCCGAGGGCGTGGTGTACGTCTACCACGTACAGGAGCGCACCATCGACGTGCCGCTCACCGAAACCACAGGACGGCGTGGCGGAATCCATAACACGCTGACCCGATTGCTGATCAAGCCAAGCCATCTGGCGGGCGGATACGCACAGAATGCGTTCGCGTTCAACTACCTCGGCCCGACCGGAAACCAACGCGACGAGGTGACGGTGGTTCGCCGTCGCAGTCAAGAGGTGACGTACTGATGAAGGTCATGGCGCAAATGGCGATGGTGATGAACCTCGACAAGTGCATCGGCTGTCACACCTGCTCAGTGACCTGCAAGCAGACCTGGACCAATCGGGCCGGCACTGAATACGTGTGGTTCAACAATGTCGAAACCCGGCCAGGACAAGGCTATCCGCGTACCTACGAAGACCAGGATCGGTGGCGCGGCGGCTGGATACGCGATCGCAAGGGCCGGCTGCGGCTGCGCGACGGTGGCCGGCTGCACAAGCTGCTTCGGATCTTCTCCAACCCGAAGCTGCCCAGCATCGACGACTACTACGAGCCGTGGACCTACGACTACGAGAACCTCATCAACGCACCGCTCGGTGAGCACATGCCGGTGGCGCCGCCACGCAGTCTCATCAGCGGCAAACCGATGAAGGTGTCGTGGTCGGCGAACTGGGACGACGACCTGGGCGGCTCCCCGGAGATCGTGCCGGGCGACCCGATCCTCAAGCAGGTGAGCGAGCAGGTCCGCCTGGAACTCGAGCAGACGTTCATGTTCTACCTGCCGCGGATCTGCGAACACTGCCTCAACCCGTCGTGCGTGGCGTCGTGCCCGTCCGGGGCGATGTACAAGCGTTCCGAGGACGGCATCGTGCTGGTCGACCAGGACCGGTGCCGCGGCTGGCGGATGTGTGTGTCGGGCTGCCCGTACAAGAAGGTGTACTTCAACCACAAGACCGGCAAGGCCGAGAAGTGCACGTTCTGCTACCCGCGCATCGAAGTCGGCCTGCCCACAGTGTGCTCCGAGACGTGCGTGGGCCGGCTGCGCTACATCGGGCTGGTGCTCTACGACGTGGACCGGGTGCTGGCGGCGGCCTCGGTGGACAAGGACACCGACCTCTACGAGGCGCAGCGCCAGGTCCTGCTCGACCCGGCCGATCCAGAGGTGATCGCGGGCGCCCGGGCCGAGGGCATCTCCGACGAGTGGATCGCAGCCGCGCAACGCTCCCCCATCTACGCGCTGATCAACACCTACCGGGTGGCGCTCCCGCTGCATCCGGAGTTCCGGACCATGCCGATGGTTTGGTACATCCCGCCGCTGTCGCCGGTGGTCGACGCGGTCAGCCGCGACGGCCATGACGGCGAAGACCTCGGCAACCTGTTCGGCGCGCTCGAGGCGCTGCGCATCCCGATCGAGTATCTGGCCGGGCTGTTCACCGCCGGCGATGTCGCCCCCGTCGAGGCGGTGCTGCGCCGGCTCGCGGCGATGCGGTCCTACATGCGTGACGTCAGCCTGGGCCGCGAAACCCAGCCGCACATCCCGGAGTCGGTCGGCATGACCGAGGAATTGATGTACAGCATGTATCGGCTGCTCGCCATCGCGAAATACGAAGAGCGCTACGTTATTCCGTCGGCATACGCCGACGAGGGGCACCGGCTGGAAGAGACCGCTACCGACTGCCCGCTGTCCTTCGACGGCGGACCGGGGATGTACGAGTCGGGCCCGTTCGGCGAAGCCAGCGGCGGGCCGGTGCCCGTCGCGGTGGAAACCTTCCACGCACTCAAACAACGGCAGGAGGGTGAGGGCATGGCCGCCAACGCCGACAACCCGTCGCGGGTGAACCTGCTGAACTGGGACGGCCGCGGAGCGCCGACGGGCCTGTTCCCGACAGGGGGTGCGCAGTGAAGCTGTCGCTGCGCCGCCCGCCGAACACGTTGCGCGACAGGCTGGTCTGGCAATGCGCATCGTTGCTGCTGTCGTACCCCGACGATGCCAGGATCGGTATCGCCGACGAACTGCTCGCCAACCTCGACGGTTCCGCGGCGAATCTGTTGCGGCGCACCGCCGACGCGCTGAAGGCGGCCGATCCGCTGCACGCCGCGACGGGCTACGTCGACACCTTCGATATGAAGCGGCGGACCACCATGTATCTGACGTACTGGACCGCAGGCGACACCCGTAACCGCGGCACCGCGATGCTGGAGTTCACGGTGGCCTACCAGAACGCAGGCACGCAACCGCCGCAGGGTGAAGCGCCCGACTTCCTGCCGGTGGTGCTGGAGTTCGCGGCCACCGTCGACGCCGATGCCGGACGCAGCCTCCTGGCGGCGCACCGCGTGCCGATCGAGGTCCTTCACACCGCGCTGACGGAATTGGGATCACCGTACGCCGGCGCCGTGGCCGCGGTATGCGAGACGCTGCCCGTGCCCACCGACCGGGATGTGGTGCGGGCGAAGCGGCTGGTCGAGGCCGGTCCGCCTGCGGAATCCGTTGGGTTGCAACCGTTCACGTTGACAGTGCCGCCGAGGCGGGCATAGGGGGACGGAATGCTTGGCGAAATCTTCTGGGACGTGGTGCCGTACGTGACGCTGGCCATCGTCATCGTCGGGACGTGGTGGCGATACCGATACGACAAGTTCGGTTGGACGACGCGCTCATCGCAGCTGTATGAGTCGCGGTTGCTTCGGATCGGTAGCCCGATGTTCCACTTCGGCATCCTGGTGGTCATCGTCGGCCACCTCATCGGGCTGGTGATCCCCGAGGGGTGGACCCTCGCTGCAGGATTGAGCGAGCACGCATACCACGTACAGGCCGTGGTGCTCGGCACCCTCGCAGGCGTCACCACGCTGGCCGGTGCCGCGCTGCTGATCTACCGGCGACGCACCCGCGGACCGGTGTTCATGGCCACCACCGTCAACGACAAGATCATGTACGTCGTGCTGGTGCTCGCCATCGTCGCCGGCCTGTACGCGACCGCGCGCGGCTCCGGCGTCCTCGGTCAGGCCTACAACTACCGCGAAAGCGTGTCGGTCTGGTTCCGCTCCATCTGGGTGCTGCAGCCGCGTGGCGATCTGATGGCCGAGGCGCCGCTTTATTACCAGCTGCACGTGCTTATTGCCCTCGGGCTGTTCGCGCTCTGGCCGTTCAGCCGGTTGGTGCATGCGTTCAGTGCGCCGATCGCCTACCTGTTCCGGCCCTACATCGTCTACCGGAGTCGGGAGGACGCTGGCCGCGGCGATCTCGTGGGCTCGCATCCGCGCCGCCGCGGGTGGTGACGTCGGCGGACGTCAGCGCAGCACGAAACTGTCGAGTTCGCGCGAGACGCTGGCGGTCAGGCGTCGATGCATCGATCTAGCGATCCTGGCGGCCTGGATTTTCGCCCGTTCCGCGACAGGGCCTCGGTACATTTCGTCGACGGTGCCATCCCACAGTGTGAGCCAGCGGACAAAGTGCTCGGCGCCCAACGGATGCCGCTCACTGAGCTGTCGATGAACTGTCAGGGCGTTGCCGCGGTAGAGGCCGGCGCGAAACAGGACGGTTTCCCAGAAGTCGCACATCACCCGAAGATGCGCATCGAGCCCCTGCGCCCGCAACTCGCTAAACGGTTCGTCGAGTATGTCGTCATCGAACGCTCGGCCGTAAAAGCGCCGCAACAACGCCTCGACGTCGGCGCGGTTGGCCAGGTCGGTCGCCGGGCGACCGCAGGCGGTCATGCTCGGCCCGTCTGCATCGGCTTGTGTGCGATGACAGCGGCCGCAGTCAGCCGGTCGCGATGCCTGCGGAAGGTGCGACCCGGTCGCATCGTCGTCGCGGGTGGCGGCCGGCATGAGAACCCACTTTCCTGGTTTTTACAAGCTTTATTGTATAAACGCTATCTTATGGCCGACGCGATTGATACATCCGGACCGTCCGATGGCGGTCGCCGCGAGAACGTGCTGGCCGCGTTGAGGGGTGCAACCAGCCCGATGACGATAGCTGCGATCGCCGATCAGCTTGGGGTGCATCCGAATACCGTCCGCTTCCACCTGGACACGCTGGTCGGCGATGGCAGGGTCGAGCGCGTCGAACCGGACCGTCGTCGTCCCGGCCGCCCGCCGCTGCTGTACCGCGCGGTCCGCGGGATGGATCCCGGTGGGCCTCGGCGTTACCGGGTGCTCGCCGAGATCCTCGCCTTGAATTTGGCCGGCGACCGCAACACCGGCGCCAAGGCGATCGAGGCGGGTCGTGCGTGGGCAAAGCGGGTGTCGCATACGACAGGCAAGGCGCCGGGCGCGCGGGCGTCGATCGATCGCCTGGTCCGACTGCTCGACGAACTCGGCTTTGCACCGCAGCGACGCACCGCCGACGGCGAGATACAAGTCGGGCTGCGACACTGCCCATTCCTTGAACTGGCCGAGGAGCACTCCTCGGTCGTCTGCCCGATTCACCTCGGGCTCATGCAGGGTGCGTTGGAGGAATGGGATGCACCGCTGACGGTCGACCGGTTGGAACCATTCGTTGAGCCGGACCTGTGCCTCGCCCACGTGACGCCGATGCGTGGTACTTCATGAGCCTCCGTCCGGGCAGTCACCATCGCCCCACCGCCGGCTGGCTTTTCACGAGAGGAACGATCGCGTGAAATCCATCTCGCTGACCAACATGGCTGAGGAAAAGCTGGCCTTGGCCCGCCGGGCGAACAGCGGCCGGGCGGCGCACACCGTTCACGGCGGTCGCGCGCATGAATTGCGGCAGACGCTGCTGGCGCTGGCGGCCGGACACGAGCTGGCCGAACACGACAGCCCGGGAGAGGCGACCGCCCAAGTGCTGCACGGGCATGTACGCCTCAGCACGAAAACCGAAGCGTGGGAAGGAAAGGCGGGAGATTTCGTCACAATCCCGCCCGAACGACACGCGTTGGCGGCGCTTCAGGATTCGGTGGTGCTGCTCACGGTCATCGCCCAGCAGCCCCGCCCGATTCCGAAGTAGGGACCAATGTCCCTACTCCGGTTTTCGTCGACAGCGAAGGGTGGAGGTATGGAGCAGTTGACCGTATTGGATGCGGGATTTCTGGAGGCCGAGGACTCCGATCGTCATGTGAGCCTTGCCATCGGGGCGGTCGCGGTCCTTGCCGGGCCGATGCCCGACTTCGACTCGTTCGCCGCCGACCTGGCCGAACGCATCATGGCCGTGCCCCGCCTGCGCCAGGTCCTGCGCAGGCAGACGCTCGATCTCGGCGCCCCGCAGTGGGTGCACGGCGCCGACATCGACATCTTCCACCATGTGCGGCGGGCCGGGCTGCCACGACCCGGCGACGACGCTGCGCTGTTCCGGTGGGCCGCCCAGGTGATGGAGCGGCGCCTGGATCGCGACCGCCCGCTGTGGGAATGCTGGGTTGTCGACGGGCTGGCGAACAACAGGTGGGCGATCCTGATGAAACTGCACCACTGCATCGCCGACGGTGTCGCGGCGACACACGTGCTCGGCGCGCTCTGCGACGACGGCGGCAGCGAGACGTTCGCCACCGGTATCCCGGCGGCCAGCGCGCCTTCCCGCCACGGTCCGCGGCTGCCTGCGCTTAGCCTCAATCCGATCGATTGGGTGACCACGGCGTGGCGGACGTCTGCGGGCGTGACGACCGCCGCGACCCAGGTCCTGCACGGAGCAGCAGGGCTCGCCGCCGGCCTTGTCCGTCCCGCTGCGCAGTCGTCGCTGACCGGGCCGGTCGGCAACATGCGTCGCTATGCCTCGGTCGAGGCGTCCCTCGCCGACGTCGCCCAGATCTGCGACCGGTTCAAGGTAACCGTGAACGACGTTGCGCTGGCGGCGATTACCGACAGCTTCCGCACGATGTTGATGCGACGCGGCGAGCAGCCCCTGCGCGATTCCCTTCGCACCCTTGTGCCGGTGTCGGTGCGGTCAAACGATGCGGCCGACAAGCCTGGCAACCGTGTCTCGGTCATGCTGCCGTACCTGCCCGTCGACCACGCCGACCCCGTCCAGCAACTGCAAACGGTGCACGCGCGGCTGACAAGGGCCAAGGGCAGCGGGCAACGCCAGGCGGGGAACGTGTTCCTCGCCGCCGCCAACGCGCTTCCGTTCGCGTTGACGGCGTGGACGGTGCGGGCGTTGACGCGGCTGCCCCAACGTGGCGTCGTTACGTTGGCGACGAACGTTCCCGGCCCGCGTAAGCGGATGCGTATCGCGGGCAGTGAGGTCGTCCGGTTGCTGCCGGTCCCGCCACTTGCCCTTCAGTTGCGCACCGGGATCGCAATACTGAGCTACGCCGACCACCTGTCGTTCGGCATCATCGGCGACTACGACGCTGCGCCCGATGTCGAAGAACTCGCGAGCGGGATCGAGCGCGCGATCGCGCGGTTGGCAGCCCTCGCGACCACCCATTGGCGCACCACCCCGGTAGGAACTCTCGCACTGGTACAAGGAGGTTGAAATGCCTAAAGGGCGACCGCTGGAAGAACTCAACCGCAGGCAATGTCTGGACCTGTTGGCCGGACCTCGCGTCGGCCGCCTCGTCTTCACCGAGGACGCGCTGCCCGCCATCCAGCCGGTGAACTACCGGCTGTGGCGCGACGACGTCGTGATCCGGGTATCCGGCGGGGCCAAGCTGGCCGCCGCTACCGGCAACCAGGTGGTGGCGTTCGAGGCCGACGAGGTGGACCCCGACCTGCGCACCGGCTGGAGCGTCACCGTCGTCGGGCACGCAGAGCCGATCACCGACGTCGACGCCCTGGTGGAACTGGCGGGGACGTTCCTGCAGCCGTGGGTAGACGGGCCGCGTGATCACTTCGTGCGGATCCGGACGGAGAAGATGACAGGACGCCGGTTCCGGGACCGCGCCCGGCCGCACTACCACGCCGTCGGCGAACGCACGACATCGCCGTGAGCGACCGTTACGGGTCGGAAGTGATGGAAACTCACCGCTAGGTCCGCGAGACTCGACGGCAACCGGCGAACGGAGAGGTTGGCATGGTCAGCGTATTTCTGGTCGACGACCACGAAGTCGTCCGTCGCGGCCTGATCGACCTGCTGGCTTCGGATCCCGACCTGGAGGTCATCGGCGAGGCCGGCTCGGTGGGCGAGGCCATGGCCAGGATTCCCGTCGCGCGCCCCGACGTCGCGGTGCTCGATGTGCGGCTTCCTGACGGTAACGGGATCGAGCTGTGCCGCGACCTGCTGTCCGATCTGCCGGGCCTGCGCTGCCTCATGTTGACGTCCTATACCTCTGACGAGGCGTTGATGGACGCGATCCTCGCAGGCGCAAGCGGATACGTCGTCAAGGACATCAAGGGCATGGCGCTGGCGCAGGCGATCAAGGATGTGGGCGCGGGTAAGTCGTTGCTGGACAACCGCGCCGGTGCCGCTCTTATCGCGAAGCTGCAGAGCACGCGCGAGCGCGACGACCCGTTGTCGGGATTGACCCAGCAGGAACGCACGCTGCTGGACCTGCTCGGCGAGGGACTGACCAACAAGCAGATTGCCGCTCGCATGTTCCTCGCCGAGAAGACGGTGAAGAACTACATGTCGCGCCTGCTTGCCAAACTCGGGATGGAGCGCCGCACGCAGGCCGCGGTGTTTGCCTCCAGGCTGGATCAGCAGCGCCGACCGCCCACGACGATGCCGTGACCGACGCGCGTCGGCCGGGCCAGGCCCGCGGTGACCGTCCGCTGCGGGACACGCTGTCCCAGTTGAGGCTTCGCGAACTGCTCGCAGAAGTCCAGGACCGCGTCGGCCAGATCGTGGAGGGCCGCGACCGTCTCGACGGGCTCATCGACGCGATGCTCGCCATCACATCGGGCCTCGAACTCGACGCCACCCTTCGCGCGATCGTGCATACCGCCATCGAGCTGGTCGACGCGCGCTACGGGGCCCTGGGGGTCCGCGGAGACGGACACGACCTGGTCGAGTTCGTCTACGAGGGAATCGACGAAGCGACCCGCGAGATGATCGGCCATCTACCTGAAGGTCGCGGAGTGCTCGGGCTGCTGATCGATCTGCCGAAACCCATTCGGCTGGAAGACATTCGGGACCACCCGTCATCCGTCGGCTTCCCGCCCAACCACCCGCCGATGCGGACCTTCCTCGGAGTACCGGTACGCATCCGCGACGAGGTGTTCGGCAACCTCTATCTGACCGACAAGATCGACGGCAGGCCCTTCAGCGAAGACGACGAGATCCTTGCCGAGGCGCTGGCGGCCGCCGCGGGCGTCGCGATCGACAACGCGCGCCTCTACGAGGAGTCCAGAAGCAGGCAGTCGTGGATCGAGGCCACCCGCGATATCGCCACCGAGATGTTGTCCGGCGCCGATCCGACAACGGTCTTCCGGCTCATCGCGGATGAAACGCTGCGCCTGACCGGAGCAGAGGCCGCGGTGGTCGCGGTGGCTGCCGATGTGGAGGTGGCCGATTCAGAAGCACCCGAGCTCGTCGTCGCCGCGGCCGCGGGCGCGGTGTCCGGGATCGATGACACCGCGCTCGACGCCGACCACGCACCGTTGCGCGAGACCTTCACCACGGGATCACCCCGCAGCTACGACACGGTCGATGTCGGCGTCGGCGCGGGCGCCGGTCCCGCGCTGGTGGTACCCCTTCGGGCCGCCGACTCAGTCGCGGGCGTGGTGATTGCGACGCGGGCCGCCGACGCTTACCCCTTCACCGCCGATCAGCTCGACATGCTGGCCGCCTTCGCCGACCAGGCCACCCTGGCCTGGCAGCTCGCCACATCGCAGCGACGGATGCGCGAGCTGGACATCCTGACCGACCGGGACCGAATCGCGCGTGACCTGCACGACCACGTGATCCAGCGGCTGTTCGCCGTCGGCCTGGCGCTGCAGGGCACCATCCCGCGGGCTCGGTCGACCGAGGTACAGCAACGGCTGTCGGGCTGCGTCGACGATCTGCAGGAAGTCATACATGAGATCCGCACCGCGATCTTCGACCTGCACCATGCGCCCTCGCGCACGCTGCGGCAACGGCTGGATGAAGCCCTCGACCAGTTCTCCACCCCGGATCTGCGCACGACTGTGCAGTTCGTCGGGCCGCTTTCGGTCGTCGGCGCAGGCCTGGCCGACCACGCGGAAGCCGTTCTGCGGGAAGCCGTAAGCAACGCCGTCCGGCACGCCGACGCCACCGCGTTGTCCATCAGCGTCAGGGTCGAAGACGACCTGACCATCGAAGTCGCCGACAACGGACGGGGTATCGCGGGCGATATCACCGGCAGCGGACTGAGTAACCTGCGCAGGCGCGCCGAAGAGGTCGGCGGTCGATTCGCGGTCGGGCCGGGAGCCGATGGCGGCACCGTGGTGCGCTGGTCGGCGCCGTTGGCGTAGCGGCGTTTACCCGAAGTCAGCCACGACATCTGAGAGCGGTCGGCGCGGCGTGCACGGAAGCGGGTCGGCATTGATCGGCGCCCACCCGATGCGCAGCAGCATCTGCGGATATCCGCTGTCGCCGAAGACATCCGCCTTTACCGCCGCTCGCGTTTCGGCGATCTCCAGCGGCTCGGTGACCGGGCAGCTCGCCAAGCCGGCCGCGGTCGCGGTGAGGAGCACCATGCTCGTGGCCTCGCCTGCCCGCAGCCGAGCAAGCGGGCTGTCGTCCTTGGTGCCGAGCGCCAACACGACGGCGGCGTCATCGGCGGGCGAGACGTCTGGCTGCGCCAACGCGGGACCCGCGAAGAACCGGCCGGGCAGCGGAGCGCCCAGGTAGGACTTCGGCGTGCTGCGGGCCGGTACGCCCGCCACCGCGGCGTGCCTTCCGCTCCAGGTCGACAACTCGCTGAGGTAGTCAAAATCCTTGACGTGCTGCCAGACGGCCCGTGCCACGATCTGCTGCAGCTTCGGCAGCGACGCGACCTGCCGCAACATCACCCCCATGCGTGCCGCCCTTGCACCCATCAGCGCTACGTCCGAGTGCGGCACGCGCCAGTCGCTGTAGACCCTGCGGTCCGTCCGCCGTTTCGGGATGGCCGCCGCCAAGGCGACCTCAAGCTCGCTGGCGGGTTGCGGATACACCTCGATGGCGGCCAGGTGATCGGGCTCTGCCGGATTGGGAAGCCGGTTGACCTTGCAGTCCCAGCCGAGCGCCGCCAACGCGACAACGGCGTGGTGAAGACAGGCGCCGCAACTCAGCAGAAGGTCGCGGCTGTCGGGGTCGGTGTTGGGCAGATGTCTGTCCAGGTCGGCGTACAGATGCAGGGTCTGAGTGCCCACCCGCCACCGCCAGGGCTGCGAGTTGTGGATCGACGGCGCCCGGGTAGCGAGCGACAACGCAGTGTGGATGCTCTCGCGATCCGGGAAAACCGTGTCCATTGGTTCTGCGGCCCTTCACTCATCGGGACTTGCCTGCTTCCAATCTCTACTGACCCGCGGCAGGCAACTAGGGGCGAAGGTCCTCTGATGCGGCGATCGGCGTGGAATTGAATTGATTGCACTGTGACTCGACCGCAGAACACGGATAGTCGTTGTATGACAACCCCAGAGCCCGCGAGGTGGAGCGGGCGCGCAGGTCGACGCCTGGTCGCCGTGCTGGTCGTCGTCGCTCCCCTCGAGCAGGTCGGCTTCGATATCTATGCGCCCGCACTGCCCAAGATCGCCGAGCACTTCGCGGCGTCCAACGCGCTGGCGCAGAACACCGTCACGGCATACATGCTTGGCATGGCTGTGATCGTGCTGCCCGTCGGGCTGATCGCCGATGCCATCGGTCGCAAGCGGGTGCTGCTCACCGGGTTGAGCCTGATGTTGTTGACCAGCATCGGCTGCGCGCTGGCCAACAGCCTGCCGCTGATGCTGGGGCTGCGCTTCGTTCAGGGCCTTGGTGCGGGAACGTGCCTGTTGTTGGCCGCGACGGTGGCGGCGGACTGCTTCCGCGGCGCCAAGCTGGTGTCGGTGCTGGGGATCCTCGGCGCGGCGTGGGGTGCGGCGCCCGTGCTTGCACCCGCCGTCGGCGGCTTCATCGTGCAGTTCGGATCATGGCAGCTGGTGTTCGTCGTGCTGGCCGCGATCGTCGCTCTGGTCACCTTGCTGGTCGCGGTTGCGCTGCCGGAAACGCTCGAACCGGACCGCCGCACCCCGATCGATCTCCGTGCCGCCGCCGGCGTGCTCGGCCAGGCGCTGCGCCATCCGGTATTCATCGGGTTCACCGTCATGTTCGGCCTCGTCGGCGCCGCGCAGATGGTGTTCGGTGTCGCCGGGCCCTTCTTGTATCAGGTGGGCCTCGGATTCGCCTCTGCGACATACGGTTTCATTGCACTCGGGGTCGGGGCCGCCAACTTCGTCGGAGCCGCGGCGTGCGGCGCGCTGGCCCAGCGGACGTCGACTCCGCGGTTGGCGATGGCAGGCGCAGCGGTATTGGCGCTCGGCGGGGTCGTCCTCGTGGTGTCCGCCGAGGCCGTCGGGTTCAACGCCTGGTTCATCACCGCGGGCGCCGCACTGGCGATGCTGAGCACTGGCGTGCTCGACCCACTGAGCAAGGGCTTGGCGATGGGGGTGTTCAACCGCAACATCGGCCTGATCACCGGATTGATCAGCACGGTCTGCTACGTGGCGATCACGATCGCGATGGCGATGGTGGCGTGGCTGCCGGAGTCGTCGCAGGCGCCGCTTGGCTGGATCTATGTCGGGGCGGCGATCGGAATCACGGTATTGCTGCTGACCATGCGGCGGGCCGCACAGGCGATCGAGGCGCCCGCCGACGGCGACGAGCCCTGTTGCTCACCGCGGTGCTACCTGAGACAGGAAGGCCGGACACACGCAGAAGGCCACGGCCC
>CADEGF010000002.1:0-139787 GCA_902826815.1 uncultured Mycobacteriaceae bacterium | reverse complement strand
CACCGCGGTGCTACCTGAGACAGGAAGGCCGGACACACGCAGAAGGCCACGGCCCAGGGGCTCGCGACTAGGTCGATCGAGTCTAAGACGCATTCTGGTGAGGCGGCTCTCCAACTCACCGGTGATCACGGCCGCGCCCCCTCAACTCACTCATCCTGATCTGAACGGAACCGTATATAGCCCGGCACCGACAGGTTTGCCCTTCAAGGCCAATGTCGACGTCTGCTGGCACACTCGCCGCCATGGGAAAGGGGCGTCGCAACCGTGGCAAGCGGCGAAGGGAGACAACCCATCAATCCGTCGGCGACGAATACGACCCGAGTCGATTTCGGCCGGAGCAGTTGGATACCGACAAGGTCGTGGGACAGCTCGGAGCTCCGGTCGACGGCTGGATTCCCGAGCTGGTCTATAGATTCTCGATCCTGATCCGCGAAGCCATTTGCGTCGACTGGGCGATCATGATCGACGTCTACCGGATCGATGGGAACGGAGACGTCATCCGTCGGCGTGTCGAGCGCATCGACATCTGCCATTCGGAGATCCACGTCCACGACTTCCGGCAAAGCGACGACCCACTCGACGACCAAGGGCGACGGAGAGCGCTGCGGTCGATTTCTGCAGGTGACGAGGTTACAGTGGACAGAGAATACGGTACGCAGCTCGAGTTGCTAGCCCGCGAATGGCCCCACCGCATCAGGAGATGGCTCGATGGCTGAGACCGATCCACATACGGTAGCCACGCTCGCCTTCGCGCGACTCCAGCGGGATCCGGGCTTTCGGCGTCGCTTTCCGCGACTCAAAAACGTCTACGTCTGCGTCGAGTCAGACCTTCTCGACGATGTTCGTAGACAAGCCACCGAACACTTTCCTGATGGCGGAGAGTTCGCGTGCTACTTCCCGCAGGAGAAGAAGTTGGTGTTCGGCGTGCGCCACGCAGGCCGCGGTGTATTCGCAAACGCGCGCGAAGTACTCCCGGCCACCGCTGGCCAGACCATCGGGATGGTCGTCGACATCCTGACGAAGGACCCGAACTGGGTTGATGATTTTCACGCGGTTTCGACACGCGATGTCGAGAAGCAATCTCTGCTTGGATAGTTCGGCCCTACCAAAGCACAAAGGTCACGTCCTCTTTCGAGTTCGTGACCTCTGCGCCCGCAGTAAGTAGCACCGCTCAATTGTGGGCGAAGGGGGACTTGAACCCCCACGTCCCGAAGGACACTGGCACCTGAAGCCAGCGCGTCTGCCATTCCGCCACTCGCCCCAACAACCGGGGGAGCCTATCAAACTTCGGACCCCGATCCCCAACCGTACCCATCCGGCCCGAAGGCCCGCCACCAGCGCCTAGACGATTCTCAGAGTTCTGTTGGTCCCGCATCCGTGTGCTGTGCCGATACCATGCAATGTGACAGGTGTGGTTACGCGACACGCGGGTGGCCCGACATCTGATCAGTAATAACGACGACGGCGACGAAGGCAGGCGATCAGATGGGTCTCGCAGACCGCATCGAGCGCAAGCTTGAGTCGACCGTGGGCGACGCTTTCGCGCGGGTGTTCGGCGGATCGATTGTGCCGCAAGAGGTCGAAGCCATGCTGCACCGAGAAGCAGAGGCCGGCGTACGGGAGTTGGCGGGCGGCAGGCTTTTGGCGCCCAACGACTACTTCATTACCCTCAGCGTGTCCGACTACCAAAAGGTCAGCGCTGACCCGGACCTGACTTCGACCACATTTGCCCGGCACTTGGAGGGTTACATCCATGATCAGGGGTGGCAAACGTATGGTGATGTGGTCGTTAGATTCGAGCAGTCGGCGAACTTGCACACCGGACAATTTCGCGCGCGTGGTGCCGTCAACCCGGACTCCACCACCGGCGAACCTGCCCCAGCACAACAAGACCGCGCGTACACCGCAGAACCAGGAGTACAACCGATGACCGACAACCCGAATTACCGCGGAGGCCAGGGACAGGGTCGACCCGACGACTATTACGACGAACGGTATGGGCGTCCCGAGGACCAGGCCGGCCAGGACCCCCGTGGGCAGTACCCGCCCGACCAGCGCGGTTACCCGCCGCCGGGTGAGGGAGGCCAGCGTCAGGGCTATCCGGAGCATGGTGGCCACCCCGACCAGGGCGGCCCGCCCGATCAAGGTCAGGGCGGCTACCCGGACCAGGGCCAGGGCGGCTACCCACCGCAGCAGCCGTATGAGCAGCGCCCGCCCGCCGGCTACGGCCCGCCGCAGGGTGGCGGCTACGAGCAGGGCGGCTACCGTCAGGGCCCCGGCGGCTACCCACCGCAAGGTGGCCAGCCCGGTTACGGCGGCGACTACGGCCGCCAGGACTACGGGCAGCCGCCCGGCCCGCCGCGCCAGGATGACTACGGGCGCCAGCCCGGCTATCCCGACCAGGGCCAACCGTCATACCCCGACCAGGGTCAGCCTTCCTACCCCGACCAGGGCGGCTATCCGGATCAGGGTGGCGGCTACGGCGATCAGGGCTACGGCCAACCGGCTGGCGGCGGACAGTACGGGCGCCAGGAGTACGCGCAGCCGGACTACGGCCGCCAGGACTACGGCCAGCCGCCCGGCGGCTACGGCGAACCCGGCTACGGCGAGCCCGCAGGCGGCGGCTACGACTACGGCGCTCCCGGCGGTGCGCAGGGCGGCTACGGCGCAGGTTACGGACAGGGTGACTACCCGGCCGGTGGCGCGGCGATCACCCTTCAGCTCGACGACGGCAGCGGCAGGACGTATCAGTTGCGCGAAGGCGCCAACGTGATCGGTCGCGGCCAGGACGCCCAGTTCCGGTTGCCCGACACCGGCGTTTCCCGTCGGCATCTGGAGATCCGCTGGGACGGCCAGGTCGCGCTTCTCGCCGATCTCAACTCCACCAATGGCACCACCGTGAACAACGCACCGGTGCAGGAGTGGCAGTTGGCCGACGGCGATGTGATCCGGCTCGGGCACTCCGAGATCATCGTCCGCGTCCACTGAGAAGCGCGGTCGGTCACGGCACGGGTACAAGCTGTCGGCTTCCCCCTCATGCCGCTGACTGTCCAAGTATCGTGACGTTGCCGACGGGCGGGGACGGAGAGGACGTCAGATGCAGGGTCTAGTGCTGCAATTGACGCGCGTCGGATTCCTTCTTCTCCTTTGGCTCTTCATCTGGTCGGTGCTGCGGATCCTGCGCACCGACATCTACGCACCGACCGGGGCGGTGATGGTTCGGCGCGGTTTGGCGCTGCGCGGATCTCTGCTGCCTTCGCGGCAGAAACGCCACATCGCCCGCACCCTGGTGGTCACCGACGGCGCGCTGGCCGGCACCCGGATCACGCTCGGCGGCCAGCCCGTTCTGATCGGCCGCGCCGACGACTCCACGCTGGTGCTGACCGACGACTACGCCTCGACGCGGCACGCCCGGCTGTCGCAGCGGGGCTCGGAATGGTATGTGGAAGACCTAGGATCGACCAACGGCACATACCTTGACAGGGCGAAGGTGACTACGGCGGTACGGGTTCCATTAGGCACGCCGGTTCGAGTCGGCAAAACGGTGATCGAGCTGCGCCCGTGACCCTTGTACTCAGATATGCCGCGCGCAGCGACCGCGGTCTGGTCCGCGCCAACAACGAAGACTCCGTGTACGCGGGTGCGCGGCTGCTGGCCCTAGCCGACGGGATGGGCGGTCACGCGGCAGGTGAGGTGGCCTCCCAACTGGTGATCGCCGCGCTCGCACACCTCGACGACGACGAGCCCGGCGGCGACCTGCTGTCGCGGCTCGACTCGGCGGTCAGCGAAGGCAACACCGCGATCGCCGCACACGTCGAAGCCGATCCCGAACTCGAGGGCATGGGCACGACGCTCACCGCAATCCTGTTCGACGGCAACAGACTTGGACTGGTGCACATCGGTGACTCGCGCGGCTATCTACTCCGCGACGGGGAGCTGGCGCAGATCACCAAGGACGACACCTTCGTGCAGACTCTGGTCGACGAAGGCCGGATCACCGCCGAGGAGGCACACAGCCACCCGCAGCGCTCACTGATCATGCGCGCGCTCACCGGACACGAAGTCGAGCCCACGCTGATCATGCGGGAGGCGCGCACCGGCGACCGCTACCTGCTGTGCTCCGACGGCCTTTCCGATCCGGTCAGCCACGACACGATCCTCGAAGCCCTGCAGATCGCCGATGTCGCCGAGAGCGCCGACCGGCTCATCGAACTCGCGTTGCGCGGCGGCGGCCCCGACAACGTCACGGTCGTCGTCGCCGACGTAATCGACTACGACTACGGGCAGACCCAGCCGATCCTTGCGGGCGCGGTCTCCGGTGATGACGACCAAACCGCCCCGCCTGACACCGCCGCGGGCCGCGCGTCCGCCTTCAACCCGCGTCGCACCGAGGCCAAACGTGTTGTGCCGCAACCGGAGGAGATCCCGAAGCCGCGGTCCCGGCGCAAGATGTTCATCGCCGCCGCTGTGCTGATCCTCGCCGTGCTCGCGGGCCTTGCCGTCGGCAGAGAGATCGTCCGCAGCAATTACTACGTCACCCAGCACGACGGCACGGTGTCGATCATGCGGGGTGTTCAGGGTTCCTTTCTCGGATACCAGCTCCAGGAGCCCTATCTGCTGGGTTGTCTGAACGATCGAAACGACCTGTCGCTCATCAGCGCCGCGCAGTCCAGCGACAACCTGGACTGCCGCATGCTGAACGTCAACGACATGCGTCCGTCGGAGCGCGCCCAGATCGTCGCGGGTCTACCGTCGGGGAGCCTGGACAACGCGATCGGCCAGATCGAGCAGCTGGCCCGCGACTCGGTGCTGCCGCCATGTCCGACGCGAACCACACCGCCGCCGACACCAACCGCGGCACCGCCGCCCCCGACTGGCGCATCCGAATCACCGGGTCCCGCACCGGGAACGCCGAGCGATCCGAACAGCCCGCAGGAGAACCTGCCCCGCGGGCCGCTGCCCGGCCCCGCTCCCGAGACGCCCAGCACCGTCACCGCTCCCCCGTCGCCGACGCCGCAAGTCACCACACTGCCTGCGCCGCCTTCCGAACCGGGGAAGACCTGCCGGACAGTGTCATGAGCACACAGCCCCAGCCGGCTGTCACTGTATTGCCGCCTCTGCCGAACCGGCGCAATGCCGAGCTCGCCCTGCTGGGGTTCGCCACCGTCATCACCACCGTCGCGCTCCTCATCGTGGAGGCCAACCAGGAGCAGGGTCTGAGCTGGGACCTTGCCACCTACACGCTCGCCTACATGGCCCTGTTCGGCGGCGCGCACCTGGCGATCCGGCGCTTCGCGCCCTACGCCGACCCGTTGCTGCTGCCCGTGGTGGCGCTGCTGAACGGCTTGGGGCTGGTGATGATTCACCGTCTGGACCTCGACGCGGGCGACGGCACCGCCGGTGCAACGACGGGCCCGAGCGCCAACCAGCAGATGCTGTGGACCCTCGTCGGCGTCATCGCGTTCTCGTTGGTTGTGGTGCTCCTGCGCGATCACCGGATGCTGGCGCGCTACGGCTACGTATGCGGCGCAGTCGGCCTCGCGCTTCTCGTCATTCCCGCCGTGCTGCCGTCGTCGATGTCGGAGCAGAACGGCGCAAAAATCTGGATTCGGTTGCCCGGCTTCTCTATTCAGCCCGCCGAGTTCTCAAAGATCCTGCTGCTGATCTTCTTCGCCGCGGTGCTCGTCTCGAAGCGCAGTGTGTTCACCAGCGCGGGCAAGCACGTGCTCGGGATGGACCTGCCACGGCCCCGCGACCTGGCACCGCTGCTGGCGGCGTGGATCATCTCGATCGGCGTGATGGTCTTCGAGAAGGACCTCGGCACGTCGCTTCTGCTGTACGCGTCGTTCCTCGTGCTGGTGTACGTGGCGACCGACCGCTTCAGCTGGGTTGTTATCGGCCTGGCGTTGTTCGCGGCGGGAAGCGTTGCGGCGTACTACCTTTTCACCCACGTTCAGACCCGCGTGCAGAACTGGCTTGACCCGTTCGCCGATCCCGACGGTGCCGGCTACCAGATGGTGCAGTCCCTCTTCAGTTTCGCCACCGGTGGGATCTTCGGCACCGGGCTCGGCAACGGTCAGCCCGGTGTGGTGCCCGCGGCCTCGACCGACTTCATCATCGCCGCGGTCGGCGAGGAACTGGGGCTGGTCGGACTCGCCGGTGTGCTGATGCTCTACACGATCGTCATCATTCGTGGGCTGCGCACCGCGATCGCCGTCCGCGACAGCTTCGGCAAGCTGCTTGCCGCGGGCCTGGCGTCCACGCTCGCGATCCAGCTGTTCATCGTCGTCGGCGGCGTGACCAAACTGATCCCGCTGACGGGCCTGACCACCCCGTGGATGTCCTACGGTGGTTCGTCGCTACTGGCCAACTATGTGCTGCTGGCCATCCTGATCCGTATCTCGCACGCCGCGCGGCGGCCGATCGTCACCAAGCCGCCCAACAAATCGCCGATCGCAGCGGCAACCACCGAGGTGATCGAGCGCGTATGAACACCTCGCTACGCCGGATCTCGGTCATGATCATGGTGTTGATCGTGCTGTTGCTGGCGAATGCCACGCTCACACAGGTCTTCACGGCCGACGGCCTGCGCTCGGATCCGCGCAATCAGCGCGTGCTGCTCGACGAGTACTCACGTCAGCGCGGCCAGATTTCTGCGGGCGGACAGCTGCTGGCGTATTCGGTGTCCACCGATGGTCGCTTCCGGTTCCTTCGGGTCTACCCGAACCCGTTCACCTATGCGCCGGTCACCGGGTTCTACTCGCTGCGGTTCTCGAGCAACGGCCTCGAGCGTGCCGAGGACACCATCCTCAACGGCTCCGACGAGCGGCTCTTCGGCCGCAGGCTGGCCGACTTCTTCACCGGGCGCGACCCGCGGGGCGGCACGGTGGCGACGACCATCAACCCTCGGGTGCAGCAGGCCGCCTGGGACGCGATGGAGGAGGGCTGCAACGGGCCGTGCACCGGCGCCGTCGTCGCCCTCGAGCCGTCGACCGGCAAGATCCTGGCGATGGTGTCGGCGCCGTCCTACGACCCGAACCTGCTGGCCAGCCACAACGTCGACGAGCAGTCCGACGCCTGGCAGCAGCTGCGGGACAACCCCGGTAACCCGCTGCTCAACCGGGCGATCTCGGAGACGTACCCGCCCGGGTCGACGTTCAAGGTCATCACGACGGCCGCGGCGCTGCAGAACGGTGCCACACCGGATATTCAGTTGACGTCCGCACCTCGAATTCCGTTGCCGGACAGCACCGCAACGTTGGAGAACTTCGGCGGCTCGCCGTGCGGCGGCGGGCCGTCCGCCTCGCTGCGGGAAGCGTTCGCCAAATCGTGCAACACCGCATTCGTTCAACTCGGCATCGACACCGGTGCCGACAAATTGAAAACCACCGCGCAGGCTTTCGGCCTGGATGAAAGTCCAGACCCGATTCCGCTGCAGGTCGCCGAGTCCACCGTGGGCCCGATCAGCGACGCCGCCGCCCTGGGGATGTCGAGCATCGGGCAAAAGGACGTCGCACTCACACCCCTGCAGAACGCGCTGGTGGCCGCCACCGTCGCGAACAAAGGGATATCGATGCAGCCGTACCTGGTCGACAGCCTCAAGGGGCCCGACCTGTCGAACATCGCGACCACTACACCCCACGAACAGCGCCGTGCGGTGTCGGGGCAGGTCGCAGATACACTTACTGACTTGATGGTCGACGCCGAGCAGGCTACGCAGCAGAAGGGAGCCATCGCCGGCGTGCAGATCGCATCCAAGACGGGCACAGCGGAGCACGGGACCGACCCGCGCAACACGCCGCCGCATGCGTGGTACATCGCGTTCGCGCCTGCCCGCGCGCCGAAGGTGGCTGTCGCAGTGCTCGTGGAGAACGGCGGTAACCGGCTCTCGGCGACCGGCGGCGCACTTGCTGCGCCCATCGGCCGAGCCGCCATCGAGGCAGCGTTGCGGGAGGGCGTATGAGCCCGCGCGTTGGAGTGACTCTCTCGGGCCGCTACCGCCTGCAGCGGCTGATCGCCACCGGCGGTATGGGCCAGGTGTGGGAGGCAGTCGACTCGCGGCTGGGTCGCCGGGTCGCGGTGAAGGTGCTCAAGGCCGAGTTCTCATCCGACCCCGAGTTCGTCGAGCGGTTCCGTGCCGAGGCGCGCACCGTCGCGATGCTCAACCACCCCGGCATCGCCAGCGTGTACGACTACGGCGAGACCGATATGGACGGTGAGGGTCGCACCGCTTATCTGGTGATGGAACTCGTCAACGGCGAACCGCTGAACTCGGTGCTCAAGCGCAGCGGGCGGCTGTCGCTGCGGCACTCGCTGGACATGCTCGAGCAGACCGGGCGGGCCCTGCAGGTCGCCCATACCGCTGGCCTCGTTCACCGAGACGTCAAGCCGGGCAACATCCTGATCACCCCGACCGGCCAGGTGAAACTCACCGACTTCGGCATCGCGAAGGCCGTCGACGCCGCACCCGTCACGCAGACCGGGATGGTGATGGGCACCGCCCAGTACATCGCCCCCGAGCAGGCGCTTGGTCACGACGCCACCGCCGCCAGCGATGTGTACGCGCTGGGCGTCGTCGGCTACGAAGCGGTTTCGGGTAAGCGGCCGTTCACCGGCGACGGCGCCCTGACGGTGGCGATGAAGCACATCAAGGAGACGCCCGCGCCGCTGCCCGCCGATCTGCCGCCCAATGTTCGCGAGCTGATCGAGATCACCCTGGTGAAGAACCCGGGCATGCGCTACCGGTCCGGCGGCCCGTTCGCGGATGCGGTGGCCGCCGTCCGAGCCGGCCGCCGTCCGCCGAGGCCCAATGCATCGCCCACTCTCGGGCGGGCCGCGCCGACGGCTGTCGGATCCGCCCCTCCAAGTGCCGCCATGACCGCGCGGGGGCCAGCCCCTGCGCCCCGCGCCCGGCCTGCGACGGGTGGGCACCGCCCCCCTCCGCCCCGACGGACGTTCTCGTCGGGCCAGCGTGCCCTGCTGTGGGCCGCAGGTGTGCTCGGCGCCCTCGCCATCGCCATCGCGATCCTGATCGTGCTCAACGCCCAGGACAAGAAGGACCGCGATACGACGCCCCCGACGATCACCGACACCGTCACCCAGACCACCACCCCGCAGGGCGCTCCGCCGCTGGTCATTGTGCCGGATTGGACCGATGAGGGGTCCATCGGTAATGGTAGACAGCAAATAGGGGTATACAGCCCCGACGCGAGCGCGCCGTCCGCACCGTTGCGGGCGGCGTCATCGGATTTAGAACAGACATTGGAATGACAACCCCGCAGCACCTGTCCGACCGCTACGAACTCGGCGAGATTCTCGGCTTCGGAGGCATGTCCGAGGTCCACCTCGCGCGCGATGTGCGCCTGCATCGAGACGTGGCGGTCAAAGTGCTGCGCCAGGACCTGGCCCGCGACCCGAGCTTCTATCTGCGTTTCCGCCGCGAGGCCCAGAACGCGGCCGCGTTGAACCACCCGACGATCGTCGCGGTATACGACACCGGAGAGGCGGAGACGCCGAACGGGCCGCTGCCCTACATCGTGATGGAGTACGTCGAGGGCGTCACACTGCGCGACATCGTGCATTCCGATGGCCCGATGGAGTCGCAGCGCGCCATCGAGGTCATCGCCGATGCGTGCCAGGCCCTGAACTTCAGCCATCAGCACGGCATCATCCACCGCGACGTCAAGCCCGCCAACATCATGATCAGCAAGACGGGTGCTGTGAAGGTGATGGACTTCGGCATCGCCCGCGCGCTCTCGGATGCCAACAGCGTCACGCAGACGTCCGCTGTCATCGGCACGGCGCAGTACCTATCCCCCGAACAAGCCCGCGGTGAGAAGGTCGACGCACGTTCCGACGTCTACTCGCTTGGCTGCGTGCTGTACGAAATCCTCACCGGTGAACCGCCTTTCGTCGGTGACACGCCTGTCGCCGTCGCGTATCAACACGTGCGCGAGGATCCCGTTCCACCGTCACAGCGTCATGAGGGCATATCGCCGGAGCTGGACGCCGTCGTGCTCAAGTCGTTGGCCAAGAACCCCGACAACCGGTACCAGACCGCGGCCGAGATGCGCGCCGATCTGATCCGGGTGCACAGCGGTGAGAAACCCGATGCGCCGAAGGTGCTCACCGACGCCGAGCGCACGTCGTTCATGGCGTCGACGGGCCCGATGCACCAGACGCCCACGACCGAGCAGCTGCCTGTCCACCAGCCCCCCAACTACCGCGAACGCGAGCGCGGCGGATCTGTCGGCCGGTGGGCCATCGCGGTGGCGGCGCTGGTGGTGCTCACCGTCGTGGTGACGATCGCGATCAACATGATCGGCGGGAGCCCGCGCGATGTGCAGGTGCCCGACGTGAGCGGACAGGCCCGCGACGACGCCATCGCGGCGCTGCAGAACGCGGGCTTCAACGTCGACCCCCAGAACAAATCCGATTCCAAGGTGCCGCCCGGCCATGTCATCGACACCGATCCCGCGGCCAGCAGCTCTGTCAGCGCTGGCGACACGATACTGGTCAACATTTCCAGCGGGCCTGAACAGCGTGAAGTTCCCGACTGCTCGACAGCGGCCTTGACCGCGGCCCAGTGCATCGAAAAGCTGCAGGCCGCAGGCTTTGGCAGGTTCAAGCAGGCGCCAACCGCGTCCACTCCCGAACAAAAGGGCAAGGTGATCGGCACACTTCCGCCTGCTAATCAGCTGTCGGCGGTCACCAACGAGATCACCATCGCCGTCGGCAGCGGCCCGAACACCAAGACCGTGCCCGATGTGAAGGGCATCAGCCCCGACCAGGCGCAGCAGGTGCTGACGGGTAGCGGTTTCACCGCGCCACCCATAGTCGTTCAGGTCGACGGACCGAAGAGCACCAGCGGCCAGGTGGTCGAAACGGAGCCGCCGTCCGGCGCGGATGTTCCGGTAGACACCCCGATCCAGGTGAAGGTGTCGAAGGGCAACCAATTCGTAATGCCGTCGCTGCGCGGCATGTTCTGGGATGACGCCTATCCGCTGCTGCAGTCGCTGGGCTGGCAACTCAGCGGAGACAATTTCGTCAAGCTGCCCAACGCCCAGAACAGCGGCGTGCCGTCCAATGGTGTCGTGACTCAGGACCCGGCGCCGGGCACCCCGGTCCGGGTCGACCAGACGATCACGCTGAGCTTCGCTGCGTAGCCGCCCGCACGGTGTTGGCGACCTCGTCTTCCAAGGTGCGCACCAGCGATTCGGCAGGCGCCGCACCGCAGTAGCCAAGCCAGTTGGCCAGCATCCGGTGTCCACCCTCGGTGAGGATCGACTCGGGGTGGAACTGCACTCCGTGAATCGGCAGCTCGACGTGTCGCACACCCATGATGACCCCGCCCTCGGTACGGGCGGTGACCTCCAGTTCGGCGGGCACGGTATCGGGCAGAATCGTCAACGAGTGGTAGCGCGTCGCGGTGAACGGATCCGGAAGACCCTGTAAGACACCGACATTGGCATGGAAGACCGTACTGGTCTTACCGTGCAGCAACTCCGGTGCCCGATCGACCGTTCCGCCGAAGGCGACGCCGATCGCCTGGTGCCCGAGGCACACCCCGAGCAGCGGGGTTTTCGCCGCGGCACAGGCGCGCACCAGCGGGATGGAGGCTCCTGCGCGCTCCGGTGTGCCGGGTCCCGGACTGAGCAGGACTCCGTCGAAGCCTTCGGCGACCGTGCCGATTTCGGTGTCGCCCGCGAGGCGCTCGTCGTCGTTACGCCACACCTGCGCGTCCACCCCGAGCTGGCCGAGGTACTGCACCAGGTTGAACACGAAGCTGTCGTAGTTGTCGACGACCAGGACCTTCATCAGCACAGCGTACCCAGGGCGAATCGGGCGCGCCTTGCGACGTTCAGCGTCGTTCACCGCGCCCGATTCACTTGGTGACGTGCAGGCCGGCTCAGTAGCCGATGGGCCCCGCGGGCTTGGCGAAGCGCATCCGCACCGGATCGGTGTGCCCGACCAGATCGACGGACGCTCGGGATTCCTCCGCGTACCCGAGTCCGAACCGCACGACGTACTGCTTGTAGATCGTCACGAGTGGAGAGGCTGTGAGGGCGGCCTGCATGGCGGCGGCGTCGCCGACCGCGGTGATCACGTACGGCGGACTGTAGGTGCGGCCGTTCAGCAGAAGGGTGTTGCCGACGCACCGCGGCGCGGACGTTCCGATGATCCGCTGATCCTGCATCTGGATTCCCTCGGCGCCGCCGCTCCACAGCGCGTTGAGCACGGCCTGGATGTCCTGCTGATGCACGACCAGGTCGTCGGGCGACGCATCCCGCGGAAAGCGGCCGTTGGCGTCGCGCTGGGCGTCGGTGAGCGTGACCACCAGCCCTGGCCCGCGCATCGGGTCGAGGCCCGCGTCGGCGGCCAGGGCGGTGTTGCGCTTCTGAATCGCTTCGAGCGCGGCGTGGGCGCCGGGCGAGCCGCCGTGGTGGGAGTCGATCTCGGTGACGAGTCCGTCGCGCTGCCCGCTGAGCCGATCCACCGACTGCTGGGCCTCGCGAACCAGGTCGACCAGCCGGGGCGCGTCGCTGCGCCTGATCTCGTCGCCGCCGGAGACGCCGTGGGTGGCCGCGAGCAGCAGCCCGGCCAGCAGGCAGACCAGCGGGACGCCGAAGCGCCACGCCGACCGCCGACCGGACTCCGTCATCGCTGCTCCCCCGTCGCATTCTCTACCTGCGGCCCACCTACGTTAACCTCGTAGGTGAATCCTGCTTCATCGTCGCACCTGTGGCGCCGAGTGTTTGTAAAGGTAGACATGCCCAAGTCAAAGGTCCGCAAGAAGAACGACTTCACCACCAGCACGGTTAGCCGTACCCCGGTCAAGGTGAAGGCCGGCCCGTCGAGCGTCTGGTTCGTCGTCTTCTTCCTCGGGTTGATGGTCGTCGGCCTCGCGTGGCTGCTGGTGTTCCAGCTGGCATCGTCGTCGATTCCGTTCCTGGCCGGACTCGGACCGTGGAACTACGCGATTGCCTTTGCTTTCATGATCACCGGTCTGTTGCTAACAATGCGTTGGCGGTGACGGCCGGATAGGTCCTGATGAATTTATCTTGGACTCGGCGCGTTACCCGTTTGGCAACTTGATGGTCACCCAATCACACCGTTGTGATTCATCCCCATTGGGGATAGCACTTGTGGATAACCCCATAAACCGGGGTAAAGGGGTGTGGATTACCCGTGCAGCAAACTGAGTGGAGTCCGCCCGCCGCCGGAGTCGCAGCATGCGGCGTAATCGGACTAATAATGGCTACCGCCGCTGTGACCCTAGTCACAGACGCCCCCGGCCGGGTCCTCGCGATCATTGCCGCTGCCGGACTGCTGCTGTTTGCAACGCTTTCGTGGCGCGCGCGGCCAAAGCTGGCAATTAGCGACGGCAGTCTATTAATACGTGGCGCGCTGCGCGCACACCGACTTACCAAGGCGGACATCAAGATCATCCGGATCACCGAATTCCGGCGGATCGCCCGAAAAGTCCGCTTACTCGAGATCGACACGAACGACGATCGGCTGTTCGTCCTCACCCGGTGGGATCTGGGCGCCGACCCGCTCGACGTACTCGACGCACTGACCGCGGCCGGGCTGGCGGGCCGCTAGTCAGCCGGTCAGTGAATTCGGCGCGGTCAGGAAACCGTGATCGACTCGATCACGACCGGCTCAGTCGGCCGATCGCTGCGGTCGACCGAGGTGGATGCGATGGCATCGACGACCTTCTGCGACTCCGGGTCGACGACCTCGCCGAAGATGGTGTGCTTGCGGTTCAAGTGCGGCGTCTTGCCGACGGTCACGAAGAACTGCGAGCCGTTGGTGCCCGGCCCGGCATTCGCCATCGCCAGCAGATAGGGCTTGTCGAACTGCAGCTCCGGATGGAACTCGTCGTCGAACTGGTAGCCGGGGCCGCCGCGACCGGTTCCGGTCGGGTCGCCGCCCTGAATCATGAAACCGTCGATCACCCGGTGGAACACGGCGCCGTCGTAGAACGGGCCGGAGGTGCCGCCGGCGGCGTTCTCGGTGCTGTAGTCCTTATCGCCCTGCGCCAGGCCGACGAAATTCGCGACGGTCTTGGGGGCGTGGTTTCCGAACAGTGCGATCTTGATGTCACCACGATTGGTGTGCAGGGTCGCGGTCGCTGTCTGAATGGGGCTCGTCACGGGAAGCCAGTCTGCCACGCGGAGTTGACGGCGAACCGGGCACCGTTGTGTTGCCGATGATGGCAGGGTGGTATCGATGCGCAACATGACCGCGAAAGAGGTGGAGATGAGCGTGAAGAGCGACGCCCGGCTGACCCCAGGGCAGCGATTGTCGCGCGGCCTGCGCTACACCGCTGTCGGGCCCGTCGACGTGACGCGGGGCAGTGCCGGACTCACCTGGCAGGGCGCGGCATCGGCGGTTGACAGCCTCCGTCAGCGCCTCGAGAAGAGCAGGCTGGCCAAGGAACTCGCCAAGGAGTTGGAGGGTGCACAGGAGACCATCGCGCACGAACTCGCCGCGGCACAGGAGGTCATCGCCAACCTGCCGCAGGCGATCGCGGACGCCCGCAAGACCAAGCGGCGGCCCCGTCCGCTCGTCCTGGCTGCCGCGGCGGTTGGGGTGGTTGCCGTTGGCGCGGTGACATTTTCGATCATCCGCCGGTCCATGCAACCCGACCCGTCTCCGCGCCCGCCGAGCGTCGAGGTGACGCCGAAACCCTGAGCTGCACGGCCTCGTTTTCAACACCAGGGTCGTTGATTCACCCGATTCACAGCCCTGGTGTGCGTTTCAAGGCACCTTCACCGAGGTATCCCGTGGCATCGGTTCAGTTCCGAGCCGGATTTTCCCACTTACAGGAGGCGATGAGCCATGGGCGCACACGACAAAGCAAACAACAAGATCGAGGATTTGGCCGGCAAGGCCAAGGAAGGCCTCGGAAGGGCCACCGGCGACGAGAGCACTGAGAATGAAGGCCGGGCCGATCAGGCGAAGTCAAGCCTGAAGGATGCAGGCGAGAAGATCAAAGACGCCTTCAAGAAGTAGCAGCAAGCCTTCTGCACGCCCGCCATCCCCTCAAGGGGTGGCGGGCGCTATGCGAGGAGCTATTTTGTGGAGCCTAGGGGATTCGAACCCCTGACTTCTGCCTTGCAAAGGCAGCGCTCTACCAACTGAGCTAAGGCCCCTTGTCAGGCGGGCAGATCGGCAGCTGCGTGCCACACCTCCACGCCCTGTCGCGACCGCACCACGAGTACCGCCAGCGCCACCGTCGCGACCAGTAGAACCAGCCGTTTCATGGTGACCCTTTCCGTGGGCCTAGGAGGACTCGAACCTCCGACCTCTTCGTTATCAGCGAAGCGCTCTAACCGCCTGAGCTATAGGCCCGTAACGCATGTGGCCGAGCGCCGAGATTACCGTAATTGCGACGCTTGACCCAAACCGGATTAATCGCGGTCGGCCAGCGTGACCTCGATGCCGCCGACCAGATCGGTGGTCAGGTTGTAGATGAACACACCCACGGTCGCCATCGCCGTCAGCAGCACGATGTTCACCAGCCCGATCAGCGCGGCACCGCCGAAGATCGTGCCGCTGGACACCAGCTCGCCGCCTGCCTGGCCGCTTGCGCTGGTGAGCAGGTCACCGACGTTGCTGTTGAGCTTGCTCCACACGCCCATGCCGCCGAGCACCAGATACAGGAACGCGACCGCGATCATCCAGACGAAGAACAGCGCGACCGACAGCACCAGTGAGACCTTCAGCGCACTCCAGGGGTCGATCCGGCGGATCTGCATGCTCGCCCGCACCGGGCCCGAATGCGTGCGACCGGCCACCTGGACACGGCCGGACGCGGCCGGGCGCACCATCGGCTCACTGCGCTCGGGTGCTGCCTTACGCTGCGGCGCACGCGACGACGCACCCGACAGATCCGGCAGCTCACTGGCATACGCCTCGCTGATCGCCGGATCGTTGCGCGGCGGCGCCTGCTCGGCCGGTGCCGACGTTCCACCGGAGATGAAGCTGTTAAGCCGGGCATCGGCTCCAGGAGCGTGGCCGGGCTGGCCTGCACTGCGCTGCGGTTCCGGCCTGCTGGGCGTACGAGGAGACTGCTTCTGTGCCGCCCGCGACGCAGGGCCGCGCTGCCACGGCGGAACGTCACGACCTATCGCCTTGCCCAGCGAGCCCGTTTCGGGATCCTCAGGTACGGAGCCGTTGCCACTACCGTCGGCCGAGTGCGGATATCCCGCCTCGTTCGGTGAAGTCACTACGGCTCCTTAACGTCGGTCACGTCGGCTGGCCTACTCTTCGGCCTCGTCGGCGTCGCTCTCCTCTGCGTTGCGTGCTATCGCAATCAGTGTCGCGCCCTCGCCCAGGTTCATCAACCGAACACCCTTGGTCTGGCGTCCGGCCTTGCGAACCTGGCGCGCGGCGGTGCGGATGACGCCTCCGCCCGACGTGATCGCGTAGAGCTCGGTTTCGTCATCGACCACCAGCGCTCCAACCAGACTGCCACGTCGCTTGTCGAACTGGATGGTCAATACCCCTTTGCCGCCGCGACCCTGCACCGGGTACTCGTCGATCGCGGTGCGCTTGGCATACCCACCCGCCGTCGCGACCAGTAGGAACGTGCCGGCAATGACCACGTTGAGGGACAGCAGGGCATCGTCGGTGTTGAACCGCATGCCCTGCACGCCCGAGGTCGCGCGGCCCATCGGCCGCAGCGCCTCATCGGTTGCCGAGAAGCGGATCGATTGGCCCTTTGCCGATACCAGCAGCAGGTCGTCGTCGGCCGCGCACAAGACGGCGCCGACCAGCTCGTCACCGTCCCGCAGGTTCACCGCGACGATGCCGCCGGAGCGGTTGGAGTCGAAGTCGGTCAGCTTCGACTTCTTCACAAGGCCGTTCTTCGTGGCCAGCACCAGGTAGGGCGCGTCCTCGTAGGTCTTGATCTGGATGACCTGCGCGATCCGCTCCTCCGGCTGGAACGCCAGCAGGTTCGCGACATGCTGGCCGCGGGCTGTCCGCGACGCCTCGGGCAGGTCGTATGCCTTGGCGCGGTAGACGCGGCCCTGCGTGGTGAAGAACAGGATCCAGTCGTGGGTTGAGCAGACGAAGAAGTGGTTGACGATGTCGTCCTGCTTGAGGCCCGCGCCCTGCACGCCCTTGCCGCCGCGCTTCTGGCTGCGGTACAGGTCGGTCTTGGTGCGCTTGGCGTAGCCGGTTTCGGTGATCGTCACGACCACGTCTTCGCGGGCGATCAGATCCTCGTCGGCGACGTCACCGTCGGCGGCGATGATCTTCGTGCGGCGGTCGTCGCCGTACTTGTCGACGAGTTCCTTGAGCTCGTCGTGGACGATGGACCGCTGCCGCTCGGGCTTGGCAAGGATGTCTTCCAGGTCGGCGATCTCGGCCTCGATCTTGGCCAGATCGTCGACGATCTTCTGGCGTTCCAGAGCGGCCAACCGGCGCAGCTGCATGTCCAGGATCGCCTGCGCTTGGATGTCGTCGATGTCGAGGAGCTCGATCAAGCCCTGCCGGGCCACATCGACGGTCTCCGATGCACGGATCAAGGCGATCACCTCGTCGAGCGCGTCGAGCGCCTTGACCAGACCGCGCAGAATGTGGGCCCGCTCGTTGGCCTTGCGCAGCCGGTAGGTGGTGCGCCGGAAGATGACGTCGATTTGATGGTCGACGTAGTGCCGGATCAGCTGGTCCAGCCGCAGGGTGCGCGGCACGCCGTCGACGATCGACAGCATGTTGGCGCCGAAGCTGGTTTGCAACTGGGTGTGCTTGTAGAGGTTGTTCAGCACCACCTTGGCGACAGCGTCGCGCTTGATCTCGACGACGATGCGCAGACCGACACGGTCGCTGGACTGGTCCTCGATGTTCGAGATCCCGGTCATCTTGCCGTCGCGGACCTGATCGGCGATCGAGGTGATGAAGTTGTCGTGGTTGACCTGATACGGCAGCTCGGTGATGACGATGCCGGTCCGGCCGCGCGAGTCCTCCTCGATCTCGACCACACCACGCATCCGGATCGATCCGCGGCCGGTGGTGTAGGTGTCGTTGATCCCCTGCGACCCGACGATGAGGCCCGAGGTGGGGAAATCCGGGCCCTTGACCACTTTGGTGACGGCCTTGAGCGTGGCTTCCTCGTCGGCGTCGTGGTTGTCCAGGCACCAGTACACCGCCTCGGCGAGCTCGCGCAGATTGTGCGGCGGCATGTTGGTCGCCATACCGACCGCGATACCGCCCGAGCCGTTCGCCAACAGGTTGGGGAAGCGGCTCGGCAGGACGGTGGGCTCCTGCACCCGTCCGTCATAGTTCGGAATGAAATCGACTGTCTCCTCGTCGATTTCACGCAGCATCTCCATCGCCAGCGGCGTGAGGCGCGCCTCCGTGTTGTGGCTGACGAACCCGTTTGTCACGAACGAGTGGTCGTCGGTGTCGACGCGCAGACTGTAGACGGGCTGGACGCCCGCATCGGTCACGCCTGCGACGCGGGCGTAGTAGAACCGGCCGTCGGTGAGGTCCGCGGCGATAGTACGTACATCGGGATCGGCTATGCGCGAGAGGATCTCCTCGCCGTGCATCCGCCAGCGAGACACCCGGTCGATATTGTGTCTGTTCAGCCAGTCTTTGTCGACCCAGCGGCTGCCGCAATGCCTGCGGATGAATTGGGCGAGGCCCGGGACGTGGTCGCTGTCCAAGCCCCTAGCTGTATCGGGCAGCTCTTGGAGAAGTTCTATCAGTTTCTCTTGCTTCGCACCGCCGAAGCCGACCTGTGCGGCGAAGACTTCCGCGTGCGCCCGGTTGGTGATTACCACCTTGTGCTCACCAACAGCATGCCGGTAACGCTTGGAGACAACGCCGAGCTCCAGCAGCATTTGCTGGACGTCCTTGGCAAGGCGCTCGCTGCGCGTGGAGTACGAGATCTGAATCGTATTGCGCGGCAACGCCGAGCAAGATCCGTCGCCTTCGAACAGCGACTGTAGGAAGATGCGCTTCACAGCGGCCGGTTGATGCCACATCCACTCTGGCACACATTTATCGGCCGATCGCTGCCCATGCATTTCCCAAAGGCGGCTCTTCTTGAGCTCTGCCGCGTTACCCACGTTGAGCGTGTGTATCGGCGAATACGGCCCGTTAGCCTTTACGCAGACACATCGGTTGCCACCCACGACCGCGTCGTAGGCGGCGACGACCATGTTGAAATAGTCCAAATCTAGATTGGCGAAACCGGCTCGAGCTTCTGAGATGTAGCCCTCGCTGATGAATGCCCCCACCAGCAGCGCTTCCATCGCGTCGCGCCAGTCGGCGGGACCCAGTTCCATGGGTGGCGTGCGCTGCAGAACAACGCGGTCATCCGGTCGGATTTCCTCGATCAGCTTCCACAGCAGCGTGGGGACGCCGCCGATGTCTACCAGGCAGAGCAGTGGGTGGTTGGCGGTACCGGTGACTTCGTAGCCTTCGGCGGTGCGAACCGTGTATGTCTGGTGCTCGCCGGAGTGGAACAGGCGGTCGGCGAGTACGGGGTCTCCATGCCGTCCGGCGACCTTCAGCTCAATCGTGTTGTCCGAGTTGGGACGCGCGCCCGAAACCAAGTCCCCGATGCGCACCGCTTGTCCAAAGGGCAAGCGTACCAACGAATCTCCCGAAGTACAATACCTCATGGCGGCCGGCGGATCGTTTCCCGGCGAACCGAAGTTGCCCTGCCCGTCGACGAGCGGGTAGCGCAACGACCACGGCTGCGCCATCCGGACCAACGTGTCGTAGATCGACGAGTCGCCGTGCGGATGGTAGTTACCCATCGTCTCGGCAACGGAGCGTGCGGATTTCGCGTGGCTTCGGTCCGGGCGGAAGCCAGAGTCGAACATGGCGTACAGCACGCGGCGGTGCACCGGCTTGAGGCCGTCGCGGACCTCCGGCAGCGCCCGGCCGACGATCACGCTCATCGCGTAGTCGATGTAGCTGCGCTGCATCTCCTGCTGGATGTCGACAGGCTCGACGCGGTCTCCTGCTTCGTCGCCTGGCGGCAACGTGGTATCAGTCATTTGATTTCAGTCCTAGTTTTTCGGCGAAATATCGCTAAACATCCAAGAAGCGAACGTCTTTGGCATTGCGCGTGATGAAACTGCGGCGGGCCTCGACGTCCTCGCCCATCAGAATCGAGAACAGCTCGTCGGCGGCGGCCGCATCGTCGAGCGTGACCTGGCGAAGCACCCGCACCGACGGATCCATGGTCGTCTCCCACAGTTCCCTGGCGTCCATCTCGCCAAGACCCTTGTAACGCTGAATGCCGTCGTCGACGTTGATCTTCTTGCCTGCCTTCTTGCCCGCCTCGAGAAGCCCGTCGCGCTCGCGGTCGGAGTAGGCGAACTCCGGCTCGGTGCGCTGCCACTTCAGCTTGTACAGCGGCGGCTGTGCCAGGAAGATGTGCCCGTTCTCGACCAGCGGCTTCATGAAGCGGAACAAGAGCGTCAGCAGCAGCGTCGAGATGTGCTGGCCGTCGACGTCGGCGTCGGCCATCAGCACGATCTTGTGGTAGCGCAGCTTGGTGAGGTCGAACTCGTCGTGGATGCCGGTGCCCAACGCGGTGATGATCGCCTGGACTTCGGTGTTCTTCAGGACCCGGTCGATGCGGGCCTTTTCGACGTTGATGATCTTGCCGCGCAACGGCAGGATCGCCTGGAACATCGAGTCGCGACCGCTCTTGGCCGAGCCGCCTGCGGAGTCGCCTTCCACCACGTAGAGCTCGGATTTGCGCGGATCGGTAGACCGGCAGTCGGCCAGCTTGCCGGGCAGCCCGCCGATGTCGGTGGCGCTCTTGCGCCGAACCAGCTCGCGGGCCTTGCGAGCCGCCAGGCGAGCTTGTGCCGACGAGACCGCCTTGTTCACAACGGTTTTCGCCTCGGCAGGGTTCGCCTCGAACCAGTGGCTCATCTGCTCGTTGCAGATTCTCTGAACGAATGACTTGACCTCGGTGTTGCCGAGTTTGGTCTTGGTTTGACCCTCGAACTGCGGCTCCTTGACCTTCACTGAGATGACGGCCGCCAGGCCTTCGCGGATGTCGTCGCCGGTCAGGTTCGGGTCTTTCTCCTTGAGAAATTTCTTGTCTTTGGCGTACTTGTTGACGACGGATGTCAGCGCCGCGCGGAAGCCCTCTTCATGGGTGCCGCCCTCGTGGGTGTTGATGGTGTTGGCGAAGGTGTGCACCGACTCCGAATAGCCTGCGTTCCACTGCATGGCGATCTCGACCTCGTGGCCTTCGCCCTTGCCTTCGAAGTCGATGATGCTCTGTTGAATCGCGGTCTTCGTGCGGTTGATGTGCTTGACGTAGTCGACCAAGCCGCCCGGGTAGAGAAAGGTGCGGTTCTTCGTCTTGTGCGGAGCCGCATCCTCTGCCGCCTTCTCGTCCGCGGACTTCGGCGCCTCGGCGGTGTCGCTGACGACCTCGTCGGTGACTTCGTCGGCGGTGACCCGCTCATCGGCCAGCGTGATGGTCAGCCCCTTGTTGAGGAAAGCCATTTCCTGCAGGCGCCGGGCCACCGTCTCGAAGTCGTAGTTCGTGGTTTCGAAGACATCGGGGTCCGCCCAGTACCGCACCGTGGTTCCGGTCTTCTTGGTGGCCTCGCCCTGCTTGAGGGTGCCTGGCATCGCCTTGTCGTAGGACTGGAACCATTCGTACCCGTCACGCGAGATGTCGACCTCGAGCCGGGTTGACAGCGCGTTCACCACGGAGACGCCGACCCCGTGCAGGCCGCCGCTGACCGCGTAACCGCTGTTCTCGCCGCCGAACTTTCCGCCGGCGTGCAGCTGCGTCATCACGACGTCGACTGTCGGGGCCCCACTGGCGTGCATCTCGACCGGGATACCGCGGCCGTCATCGCGTACCTCGACGCCGCCGTCTTCCAGGATCCGCACGTCGACTCTGGTCGCGTGGCCACCCATCGCCTCGTCGACCGCGTTGTCCACGACCTCCCATACGAGGTGGTGCAGACCTCTCTCACCCGTGGAGCCGATATACATGCCCGGTCGTTTGCGGACCGCCTCCAAACCCTCGAGCACGGTGATCGCGGAGGCGCCGTACTCCTTCTTTTTTGAGCTCTTTGCGGTGGGCGCGGTCTTCTTAGCGGCAGGCACGTTCGCCGGCATCCTTACTTCTCGGTGGGGTGAGGCTGGGGGTGGGGCTCTGGCGGTGTTGGTACCGCCGGCAAGTCACTCGTTCAGTCTACCGGCAACTAGCGACAGGACCGATTCTGAGGCCGCGTTTCTACACACCTATTTACGCCGCCTGTGGAATTTCTCGATCCAAGGTGCGTCAGGACGCTTGAGAACGAGCCTTACGGCGTTCTCGCGGCTCTCAGCCAACTGGCGAAACGGTCGTCATCCGTAGGTGTCGCGCGGCCCGCGGCCCGCAATGTGATAGCGGCCCTTCCGCCAGGACGGCGCCACCGGACCGACAATTCTCAGCGATGTCACCACTCCGTCGCCCACGGCTGCCGCGATTTTAGCCAGAAGTTGGGCCTGAACCATCCGTAATTGGGTCGCCCATGCCGTCGATTCGGCGGAAACACTGAGGACTCCCTCGCGCAGCGACGTCGGCGTCGCGTGCGCAGCGATCTGCTCACCGACGACGGCCTGCCACTGCCCGAAGACCGTGCCTTCGGCGACCCGTCCCGACCATCCGCGGGTCTTCGCGACGTCGCTTGTGACCGAACCGAGCGTCTGCGGGTCGCGGCTGTCGGGCCCAGGCCCCGACCAAGTCCGGCGCCGGCCTGCCACCCGACGCGGGGTGGGAGAGTTGCGGCCACGGCCGACGTCCTTACCCTGGCTGCGGGCCACGCCCCTGGCTTCTTCCAGCGTGCGACGCACGAGGTCCATCCCGGTCAGTCCGGCGAGGTGGTCCGGGGGAGTGGGCGCGCGGTCCTCGGGCACTTCGTCAGTCATTGTCTCGACTCCCCCTCGTCCCCTGCCCTGCGGGCGTGGGCCCTCCGGTCCTCGCTCGTCCCTCGCTGCGATCCTCACTCGGCCTCGTCTTCGGGAGTCATTGTCTGAACCCATGCTTCCACCATCGAGGTTCGGCCGCCGTCTTCGTCGCGCATCGAGATCTCGATTCTCCGCGCGTCCCAGTCGCCGGGAATGTCGTCGCCCACCGCTGCGGTCACCAACACTTGTTCTGCGGAGGCCGCGACCTCGGCGAGCGCCCGGCGTCGGTTGGCGTCCAGTTCGGCGAACACGTCGTCGAGCAGCAGCACCGGATCGCCACCTTCGGACCGAAGTAATTCATAGGCCGCGAGCCGCAGTGCCAGCGCCATTGACCACGATTCACCGTGGCTTGCAAAGCCTTTCGCGATCTGATCGCCGAGACGGAGTTCGAGATCGTCGCGGTGCGGGCCGACCAGGCAGACACCTCGCTCGATCTCGGCGTCACGCCTGCGGGCAAGTGCGTCGAGCAGCGCCGCCTCGAAGAACTCCACGGTCTCGTTCTGCCCCTCGATCTGTTCGACCTTGCTGCGGTAGTGGATGGCCGCGGGCCGCGACCCCGGCGCGAGCAGTTGATATGCCTTCTCGACTTCCGGATAGAGCTCGTTGACCAGCTCCACTCGTGCCGCGATCAGCTGCGCACCGTGTGATGCCAGGTGCCCGTCCCACACATCGAGGGTGTCGGCGACGCTGCGGTCACCGCGATGGCGGGCGCCTGCAGCGGTCTTGAGAAGCGCGGTGCGCTGCCGCAGCACCTTGTCGTAATCAGCACGAACCGCCGCGATTCTCGGGCGGCGAGTGGTGGCGAGTTCGTCGAGGTAGCGGCGTCGCTCCGCGGGATCGCCGCGCACCAGCGCCAGGTCTTCCGGGGCGAACATCACCGCACGCAGCACCCCGAGCACTTCCCGCGCCGATCGGACAGGTGACCGATTCAGCCGCGCCTTGTTCGCTCTACCCGCCATCACCTCGAGGTCGATCGCCAGCTCACGGCCTTCGTTGACGACGATCGTGGAGATGATCGCCCGGTCGGCGCCTGCCCGGAGCAACGGGGCGTCGGAGGCTACCCTGTGCGATCCCAAGGTCGACGAGTACCACAGTGCTTCAACAAGATTCGTCTTGCCGAAGCCGTTGGGACCGACGAACACCGTTCGTCCCGGCTCGAGGTCGAGGTCGACCCTGGCCCATGACCGGAAATCCTGTAGTGCCAGGTGGCGGACGAACAAGCGCTATCCGGACTCGCTGACCCGCTTCACCGCGTGGCCACCGAACTGGTTGCGCAGTGCGGCGACGGCCTTCATCGTCGGCGAGTCATCCTGCCGTGACAGGAACCTGGCGAAAAGCGATGCCGCGATTCCCGGAACCGGAACCCTCAGCCGAATCGCCTCCTCAACAGTCCAGCGCCCCTCCCCGGAATCCTCGGTGTAACCGCTGATGTCATTCAGGCCGGGATCTTCTTTCAGTGCCTTGGCCAGCAGTTGCTGCAACCAAGACCGCACCACGGTGCCGTTGGTCCATGCCTGATAGACGGCCTGCGGATCCTTGATCAGCTCTTCCGCCGCCAGAACCTCATAGCCCTCGGCGTATGCCGTCATCAGGGCGTACTCGATACCGTTGTGCACCATTTTCGCGAAATGCCCCGCACCGACAGGACCCGCGTGCACGAACCCGTCTTCGCGTGGGCCAGGCGGACGCAAGGTATCGAAGATCGGCATCGCGCGCTGCACGTCGGCGTCGCTGCCGCCGACCATCAGCCCGTAGCCTTCTTTCAGACCCCAGATCCCCCCGGACACCCCGGCGTCGATGAAGCTGACGCCCTTCTGTCCCAACAGATCTGCGTGCGGTTTGTCTCCGGTGTAGCGAGAGTTGCCACCGTCGATGACCAGATCGCCTTCGGCGAGCTCCTTGCCGAGATCGGTGATCGTCCCGTCGGTGATCGGTCCGGACGGCACCATCACCCAAACAACACGGGGCGGTTGAAGAGCCTCGGCGAGCGCGGCCAACGTCGGCACGTCACTGACCTCCGGACGGGGGTCGTACCCGATCACCTCGTGACCATCCTGGCGCAGACGCTCGCGCATGTTGAAGCCCATCTTGCCAAGGCCGATCAAACCCAATTGCATGTAGCGCCTCTCTCGTCGCGGGCGTGATCCCTAGCCTGGGAGTCGCACCGGCATCAACAGGTAGACATAATCGGTTTCGGCGGCGGGGAACGGTCCAGCACCGGCGCCGCCAGTGCCATCGTCATCGTCTTCCGCCGGGCGCAACACCGCAGGGCGGCTGGGTGTCGTGAAGCCGAACGTCACGCGGTCCGAATGCAACGAACCGAGCCCGTCGGTCAGATAGGTCGGGTTGAACGCGATCGTCAGAGGCTCGCCCGCGAATGTCACGGGGATGTCCTCTTCCGCGCGGCCGACGTCATCGGCACCCGCCGACAGTTTGAGCACATCCTCGGAGAATTCCATCCGGACCTGCGCGCCGCGGTCCGCGACGAGTGCCACGCGCTTGATCGCCTCGGTCAGCTCGGCGACGCCGATCGTGGCGACGGCGGTGTGTTCGGTCGGCAGCAGCTGACGAAACTTCGGGAACTCGGCGTCCAGCAGTCGGGTGGTGCTGCGCTTACCGTCGCTGCGAATACCGAGCAGCCCCTCCTTGCCGACTGTGGAGCCGGCTCCGAGCGATAGATGCACATCGCCGGCCCCGGTTCCCGCTTTCGCAGCTTCCGACAACGTCTTGGCCGGTACCAGCACGGCGGCTTCGATGTCGGCCGCATCGGTCGACCAGGTCAGTTCACGCACGGCAAGCCGGAAGCGATCGGTGGCGGCCAAAACTACGGTCTCACCGGAGATTTCGACACGAATGCCCGTCAACATCGGCAGGGTGTCGTCCCGGCCGGCGGCCACCGCGACCTGACCGATCGCCTCGGAGAACAGTTCCGCGGAGATGACGCCCGTCTCATCGGGCAGGGCAGGCAGCGTCGGATAGTCCTCGACGGCCATCGTCGGCAGCGAGAATTTCGCGCTACCGCAGTTCAGCAGCACTCGGGTTCCTTCGACGCTGACATCCACCGGTTTGGCAGGCAGTGCACGGGTGATATCTGACAACAACCGACCGGACACCAGAACGCTTCCGGGAGAAGCTATCTCGGCCGCAACCTGCACCTCGGCCGAAACCTCGTAATCGAATCCCGAGATCGTCAGGCCCTCATCGGAACCTGTCAGCAGCACGCCCGCGAGCACGGGCACCGTAGGCCGGGTCGGCAGGTTACGCGCCACCCAGGCCACGGCGTCGGCGAAGTCCTCGCGCACCAGCCGGAACTTCAGATCGGAGAGACCAACCGTCGTTGTCGCCACAGCCATAGTGTCCCTTCGATCAACTCACAACTCGTGCTCAACCAGCGCGTTCGGGATGCTTTCGCATCGATCCCCCAATGTCGCTGCGACGACCGTACCGGCTGTCGAAGACCCACCGTAGATCTTTCTGCCTCATCTTGAAAGCTAATCGATCGCGGTGACCAAGGAGGTCAGCAACGTGTCTCCGACGTGTCGTGACGCGGTGTCCCCAGGCCGTCTCTTCTGAGGGAAAACTACATAGATATAAGAGCAACAGTATTAGGGCCTGTGGAAGTTGTGTATGAACCACGGTCGACGCAGGACGATCCTTGTATCGGGCTGTGAGTTACTTGTGTAGGAGCGACGACTGCCGTCGGGATGCCTGGGGAGGGTTGCGGTGATGTGCACGAAACGGCGCCGCGCGCCGAGAATATTCAGCACGTTTCCACACCGATGTGCACAGGCGTGGGATGTGACCGCTGTGGCAATGGGGGCAGGAGTTTTTTGAAGATTTTTGGCGATGCAGTCAGCGCTTGGCGCGTTGACGGATGCGTGTGGTCAATTCCTTGACCTGATCGAAGATCTCGCGCCGTTCCGCCATCTCGCCGCGGATCTTCTTCTCGGCATACATGACCGTGGTGTGGTCGCGGCCGAACGCCTGGCCGATCTTCGGTAGCGAGAGGTCGGTGAGTTCGCGGCACAGGTACATGGCAATCTGCCGGGACTGAGCCAGCGCTCTTGTCTTGCCGGGGCCGCGGAGCTCTTCGACGGTGGTTTCGAAGTATTCGGCGGTGGCGGCCATGATGCCTGCGGTGCCGATCTGAATGCTGTTCACGTCGGCGATCAAATCGCGTAGGACGATCTCGGCAAGCGACTTGTCGATGGGGGTCTTGTTCAGCGATGCGAAGGCGGTCACGCGGATGAGCGCGCCCTCGAGTTCACGGATGTTCCGCTCGATGCTGCTGGCGATCAGCTCGAGGACGTCAGCGGGAACGTCGAGCCGATCCATCTGAGCTTTCTTGCGAAGGATCGCGATGCGCGTCTCGAGTTCTGGGGGCTGGACGTCGGTGATCAAACCCCATTCGAACCTGGTGCGGAGGCGGTCCTCGAGAGTCGCCAGCTGTTTGGGCGGCCGGTCCGAGGAGATGACGATCTGCTTGTTCGCGTTGTGCAGCGTGTTGAAGGTGTGGAAGAACTCCTCCTGGATGCCTTCCTTGCCCTCGATGAACTGGATGTCGTCGACGAGGAGCACGTCGATGTCGCGGTAGCTCCGCTTGAACGATGCCTTGCGGTCATCGCGAAGCGAGTTGATGAAGTCGTTGGTGAATTCCTCGGTCGAGACGTACTTGACGCGCATACCGGGAAACAGGCGCTGGGCGTAGTTGCCTGCCGCGTGGAGTAGATGAGTCTTACCGAGTCCGGACTCACCCCAGATGAAGAGCGGGTTGTAGGCGCGCGCGGGCGCTTCGGCAATAGCCAGGCTCGCGGCGTGGGCGAACCGGTTGGATGCCCCGATGACGAAGGTGTCGAAGGTGTAGCGCCGATTCAGCCCGATCGACTCCGCGTCGCTTGCCAGGATCTTGCGGGGCCCGCTGGAGAAGTACGTCGGCCAGCTCTCTTCTGCGCTGGCGAGAGCTTCGCTGGCCTCATCGATCTCGTCGGCATCGGGATCGGTGTAGGTATCCGCAGGCGGGGCGACAGCGTCGTCGGAGTCTTCGGGGCCGGGGCTGGCGATTCTCACACCGAGTTCTACGCGTTGGCCAAGCTGACGGCTCAATGCGGAGATGATCGGCTCACGCAGGTGACGTTCGATCTCGTTCTGGACAAAGCTGGTCGGCACAGACAACAGGGCAAAGCCTTCTGTGATGACGAGCGGTTTGACGAGCTTTAACCAGGCCCTTTGCTGAGGGGTGAGATTCGGTACCGCTGGTTCGCCGTTGGTCGAACGGGGCACCTGGGTGTCGCCGTTGAGTTCGGCAAGCACGGTGTTCCAAACGGCGACGAAGGGTGGGTCGGGGTCAGCTGTCAATGACCGGGTACCCCCTTAGGCCGGTCCAGGGGACCACCAAAGGAACGAAGACGAACTGTCCACATAGTTGTCCACAGGCTGTGGATAAGAACAGTCGCCGCCGCTCTGTTGTCTACCGGCGAGGTCGCCGCGGGTCTGGGCTCGTCACAGTTGTTGTGCACGCTGTGGGCTCGCGACCTGTCGGGCTTCCTCGCTTCGTTGTCTGGCGCCGCCCGATGTCGGAACGGCATTGCCAGAAGCTAACAAGTTTTCTGCGCATACGCCAACCGTTCGGCGACATTGCCTGGGGGCAACTTTTCGGCAGCGCGGGAGCGGTTACTACTGTGACTGATGAGATGTTTCCGATGGCCGCGGATGTGGGTTTGACCTAGGGAAATCTCGTCAGTACCCTCGAACAGTCGCCCGTACGTGGTGACACGGCTGCGGTCTGAGAACAACACTCGGAGCCCGCGCCGGTTAGCGAGCGAGACGAAGAGCTTACCAACGGGGATCGCTTCCAGGCCTGTGCGCCGGATGTGGTTGCCAGACGCAACAAGGAGTGACAGCCGTGGCCAAGGGCAAGCGGACCTTTCAGCCCAACAACCGGCGCCGTGCGCGGGTCCATGGGTTTCGGCTGCGGATGCGGACACGGGCGGGCCGGGCGATCGTTTCCGGCCGGCGCGGTAAGGGCCGTCGCAAGCTGACTGCGTAAACGACGCAGGACCAGCGCGGTGCTTCCGGCGCGGAACCGGATGACGCGGTCGACGGAATTCGGTTCCACAGTCAATCAAGGGGTGCGGGCGGTGCAGCCCGATATCGTGGTGCACGCTCGCCGATGCGCCGACCCTGATCAAACAGGCCCCAAGGTAGGGCTTGTGGTGGCGAAGTCGGTGGGTGGATCGGTGCAACGACACCTGGTCTCACGCCGGCTCCGACATGTAGCCCGCGCCGTGATCGATGACCTCGACCCGGCCGATCGGATCGTGATCCGGGCACTTCCCGGTAGCAGGCACGCCATTTCGGCCCGGCTCGAGCAGCAGCTGCGCGCGGCACTCACGAAGGCGCAACTGCTCGACGGGACCAAGCGATGATGGCCCGCGTTCTCATTTATCTGATCCAGCTCTATCGCAACATGGTCTCGCCGTTGCGGTTGCCGACGTGTCGGTTCACCCCGACGTGCAGTCAGTACGCGGTGGATGCCCTTCGTGAATACGGGGTCGTCCGCGGCGGATGGTTGGCGATGGTCCGGCTCGCGAAGTGCGGTCCGTGGCATCGGGGAGGATGGGACCCAATACCCGAGCGCCACGGGGCAGACCCGGAGAGTGCCGCCGTCGACGACGCTAGGAGCAAGTCGGTTGTTTAACTGGTTCAGCCTGGACATCATCTACTACCCGGTGTCGGCGATCATGTGGCTCTGGTACAAGCTGTTCGCCTTGCTGCTCGGGCCGTCGAACTTCTTCGCGTGGGCACTGTCGGTGATGTTCCTCGTCTTCACGCTCCGCGCGATTCTGTACAAGCCGTTCGTCCGCCAGATTCGGACGACGCGTCAGATGCAGGAGCTCCAGCCCCAGATCAAGGCCCTGCAGAAGAAGTACGGCAAAGACCGCCAGCGGATGGCGCTGGAGATGCAGAAGCTGCAACGCGAGCACGGGTTCAACCCGATCCTGGGCTGCCTTCCGATGCTGGCGCAGATCCCAGTGTTCCTCGGGCTGTATCACGTGTTGCGATCGTTCAACCGGACCCAGGGCGGCTTCGGTCAGCCGAAGCTGTCCCCGGAGCTGAACCGGTCGCTGGGCAACTACGTCTTCAGCGCCAAGGACGTGGGGCACTTCCTGGACGCCCACCTCTTCGGTGCGCCGCTGGGCGCGAACATGATTCAGAAGACGGGCCTGGACGCGTTCACCGAATTCAACCGCGCGTCGGTGATCGCCGTCGGCGTCCCACTGATGATCGCCGCAGGCATCGCAACGTACTTCAACAGCCGCGCGTCGGTGGCGCGTCAGAGCCCGGAAGCCGCTGCGAATCCGCAGACCGCGATGATGAACAAGCTGGCGCTGTACGTGTTCCCGCTCGGCGTCGTGGTCGGCGGTCCGTTCCTGCCGCTGGCGATCATCGTCTACTGGCTGGCCAACAACGTCTGGACCTTCGGCCAGCAGCACTACGTGTTCGGAAGAATCGAGAAGGAAGAAGAGGCGAAGAAGCTCGAGGCGATCGAGCGGCGAGCGTCCAATGCACCGCCGCCGGGCGCCAAGCCCAAGCGTGCACGCAAGAGCGAGGCGCCTGCGAGCGACGACGACGCGGATTCCTTCGAGGTGACCGAGGGCTCGGGCAGTGAAGTATCAAACGGCGAAGCGCGCGGGGACTCGTCTGCGAAGCCGGATGCGAAGGGCAGCGGCAACGGCACGCCCAAACCCGGACCGACACCACGGCCGGGCGCCCGCCCGAAGAAACGAAAGCGTTGACCGGAACCGACCGGCGAATGAGGAGATGACTGGAGATGACTGACTTCGATGAGCCCGCCACCCAGGAGCGGGACGAGCAGACCGACGTCGCGGAGACGGAAGCGTCAGACGCGGAGACGGAAGCGTCACAGAATGGCGACGAATCGGCTACGCGCACCGGCGAGGATTTGGAGGAGCGCCTGGTCGCTGAGGGCGAGATCGCCGGCGACTACTTGGAGGAGCTGCTCGACCTCCTGGACTTCGACGGGGATATCGACCTCGACGTAGAGGGCGATCGCGCGATCGTGAGCATTGACGGCGGCGAGGATCTCGCCAAGCTCGTCGGCCGCAAGGGCGAGGTGCTCGATGCGCTTCAGGAGTTGACGCGGCTGGCGGTCCATCAGAAGACCGGCGAGCGCAGCAGGCTGATGCTGGACATCGCGCGCTGGCGCCGGAAGCGTCGCGACGAGTTGGCCGCCCTTGGTGACAAGGTTGCGCACCGGGTGCTGGAGTCCGGGGAGCGCGAGCAGCTGTCGCCGATGACCCCCTTCGAGCGCAAGATCGTCCACGATGCGGTGGCGGCGGTCGACGGTGTGCGTAGCGAGAGCGAGGGCGCAGAGCCGTCGCGTCGCGTCGTCGTCCTCGTCGACTGACGGAGTTACAGCTGTGTAGTTCGTATCCGTCGCCGCCATGGGAGCGGAGATCCGGAGGATGTTTCACGTGAAACATGGGGATGTCTCGGCGCCTCCTACGGCGGCAGCGGATGTCTTCGGCGACGGTCTGGAGCGGGCCGAGCGCTACGCCCAATTCTTGGCCGGGGCAGGTGTCGAGCGAGGCCTCATCGGACCGCGCGAGGCGGACCGGTTATGGGACCGGCACCTCCTCAATAGCGCCGCGCTCGCGGAGTTGCTCGATTTCGGCGACCGGATTGCCGACATCGGTAGTGGAGCCGGGCTTCCAGGGATACCGTTAGCGTTGGCCCGGCCGGACGTGCGGGTGACATTGATCGAGCCGCTTCTGCGGCGCTCCGATTTCCTCCGAGAGGTCGTCGACGACCTCGATGTGGATATCGCCGTGGTCCGTGGCCGAGCCGAGGAACAAGGTGTACGGCAACAAGTGGGGGAGATCGACGCCGTCGTGTCCAGAGCAGTGGCGTCATTGGACAAGCTGACGCGATGGAGCATGCCGCTGCTCCGACCCGGCGGACGCATGCTGGCCCTCAAAGGCCAGCGCGCCGAGGCCGAGGTCGATGAGCACCGGCGTGTGATGGAAATGCTGGGCGCGGTGGATGCCAGGGTGGTGACATGTGGAGCGGACTATTTGGATCCACCCGTCACCGTGGTTGCCGCGCAGCGCGGGGAGCCGCGCTCGGCGAATCGCCGAGCGCCACGAGCGGGCAGGAGAAGGGGATGAACCCGGTGTCAGAGGGTGGCGCTGTGCCGCCGATCGAGCCGGCGGCGAGCGCCGATGTTTCACGTGAAACATGGGTTCCGGACGATGTCATCGACACGCCCATCGGAGCCGAAGCCGAACGGGCCGTGCGCCTCCTGCACGCCGAGGCGCGGCTGCCGCGGCCGGTGAGACAACGGGTGTTCACGATCGCCAACCAGAAAGGCGGCGTCGGCAAGACCACCACCGCGGTCAACGTGGCGGCAGCGCTCGCGCTGCAGGGGCTGACGGTTCTCGTCATCGACCTCGATCCACAGGGCAACGCCAGCACCGCCCTCGGCGTCGACCACCGCCCGGGCACGCCCTCGTCCTATGAGGTGCTCATCGGTGAGGTCCCGCTGCATCAGACCCTGCAGCGCAGCCCGCACAGCGAGCGCCTGTTCTGCGTCCCCGCCACCATCGAGTTGGCGGGCGCAGAGATCGAGTTGGTCAGCATGGTCGCGCGCGAGGGCAGGCTCCGCACCGCGCTCGCAGAGCTGCAGGAGCACGACTTCGACTACGTCTTCATCGACTGCCCACCGTCGTTGGGACTGCTCACGATCAACGCACTTGTCGCGGCGCCCGAGGTGCTGATCCCCATCCAGTGCGAGTATTACGCGCTCGAGGGTGTCGGACAGTTGCTCCGCACGATCGAGATGGTCAAGGCGCACCTCAACCCTCAACTCGATGTGTCGACCGTCATCCTGACGATGTACGACGGCCGGACCAGGCTCGCGGATCAGGTCGCGTCCGACGTCCGCACGCACTTCGGCGACAAAGTGCTCGGCACCGTCATCCCGCGCAGTGTGAAGGTGTCCGAGGCACCCGGCTACGGCATGACGATCTTGAATTACGACCCGGGCTCACGCGGTGCGCTGAGCTACATGGACGCCAGCCGCGAACTCGCAGAGCGCGGCGCAGCCCAGAGAGGACAGACCCGATGACCCCGCCCAAGAGGAGCGGCCTCGGCCGCGGTCTGGCGTCGTTGATCCCGACGGGTCCCGAAGATTCCAACTCGGCTTCAATGGGGCATCGGATGGGTGACGCCGCCGCCGATGTCGTGCTCGGCGGTGCGTCGGAGCAGAGCGACGTCGGCGCCGTATATCGGGAGATCGACCCATCCACGATCGAACGTAACCCGAGGCAGCCCCGCCAGGTGTTCGACGAGGACGCTCTTGCCGAGCTGGTGCACTCCATTCGCGAGTTCGGACTGATGCAACCCATCGTGGTGCGCGGTCTGTCCGGACAACCGGGCCGGTATCAGCTCGTCATGGGGGAGCGGCGCTGGCGGGCCGCCCAGCAGGCGGGCCTGGCCGCCATCCCCGCCATCGTGCGGGAGACCGCCGATGACAGCATGCTGCGCGACGCGCTGCTGGAGAACATCCATCGCGCCCAACTGAACCCCCTTGAAGAGGCCGCGGCCTACCAGCAGCTGCTCGATGAGTTCGAGGTCACCCACGATGAACTCGCGGCGCGGATCGGTCGGTCGCGTCCGTTGATCACCAACATGATCCGCCTGCTACGCCTACCCATCGCCGTTCAGCGGCGCGTCGCCGCCGGCGTTCTTTCGGCGGGCCATGCGCGGGCGCTGCTGGCGCTCGAGGGCGGGCCGGAAGTACAAGAGGAACTCGCCGCACGCATCGTCGCCGAGGGGCTCTCCGTGCGCGCGACGGAAGAGGCGGTGACGCTGGCTAACCGGGAGGACACGTCAACCCCGGCCGCGCCCCGCCGCAAGCCGATCCACATGCCAGGTCTGCAGGATGTTGCTGAGCGGCTGTCGACGGCATTCGACACCCGCGTCACGGTGAGCCTGGGCAAACGCAAGGGCAAGATCGTCGTCGAGTTCGGGTCGGTTGACGATCTGCAGCGCATAGTCGACCTGATGAACTCTGCAAAAGCCTGACCTAGGACACGGGGAAATTACGTCACTGTGACACAAAGATCACGGCGCCGCCCGCTGTGCGCCCTTCGGGACGGAATCGTTATGCGGTACAAGACTTTTGATTACCTTCGGCACTTCGGGCAGCTGCGCGTGAGCCAACGAGCCGAAAACGGGCCGCCGGCGGCGCATGCTCCTATCCTGGAGTGGCGGCCACATGTAATGGCGCCGCCTGGATCCCGGGAAGTTTAATGTCAGCGCGAATCACACCCCTGCGGCTCGAAGCGTTCGAGCAGCTGCCCAAGCACGCACGCCGATGCGTGTTCTGGGAAGTCGATCCGGCCACGCTCGGGGGCGACGATCACCTGAGCGACCCGGAATTCGAGAAGGAGGCCTGGCTGTCGATGGTGATGCTCGAGTGGGGATCTTGCGGCCAGATCGCATCGAGCGCGCCGGTCGACGACTCCGCGAAGGACGACGACGCACCATGCCTCGGCTACGCGTTCTATGCGCCGCCAGGCGCGGTGCCGCGCGCGCAGACCTTCCCGAGCGGACCGGTCAGCGCAGACGCGGTATTGCTCACCTCGTTGGGGATCGAGCAGGGCACCACGCATGGGCGGTGCGGACCCGATACGAGTGCCGACGGGCTATCGCAGAGCTTGATCGTCGCCGTCGTCGCGGATCTGGTGCGCCGTGGTGTGCGGGCGCTCGAGGCGTTCGGCAGGACGGAGGCGTGCGCCGAACTCTCCGACGCACGGCTGGTGCCTGCAGAACTCGGGCCGGTGGTGGAGGTGCTCGGTGACTGCTCGGTAGACCAGTGCATTTTGGACGTGGATTTCCTCGAGCAGGTGGGATTCGTCGAGGTCAGCAAGCACAGGTACTTCCCGCGACTACGCCTCGAACTGGAAAGCGGACTGGGCTGGAAGGCCGGCGTGGAGGCCGCGCTGGAACGGCTGCTGGAATCGGAGAAACTGAAGCAGCCCGTCGGCGCGGGCGCAGGTATCTGCTGACGGACTAGCTGCGGCCGGCCTGTTCGACGGACAGTTCGTGCGCAAGCAACTCTGCGAACGTGAACGTTCCGGTGGGCCGGTCATTCTTGCCGAGCAGGTAGAGGCGCTTCACCGCGGCGAGGATGCCTTCAGCGACCGAGTCGCGCGCCTGGCTGGTGACCAGCATGCCGTGGTCGCGCGGATTGGTGATGTATCCGACGTCCACCTGAACCGTCGGCATCCGCGTCAGCCGCAGCAGATCCCAGGTGCGTCCGTGGGTGCGGCAATCGCGTAATCCCGTGCGCGCCACCACTTCTCGCTGAATGAAGTCTGCGAGGTTGCGGCCGATGGTCGATACCGAGCCGTGCGAGTTTCCGAAGTGGAAGGACGCGACGCCGTTGGCGGACGGGCTGACGTATGCCGCGCAGCGGAGGCTGATCATCAGGTCGGCGCCGACGGTGTTGGCGGTCGCGGCGCGTTCGGCGTCAGACGGACTGCGGTTCGGCGGCCGGGACAGGAACGTCTCCATGCCGATGGCCGTCATCCGGCCTTCGAGCCGGCTCGCGAGGTCCCAGAGTATGTCGGCTTCGCTGATCGGGCCCGCACCGCCCTGGGTGATCTGGCCGTGGTCGGCACCGCCGAGGCCTGGGTCGATGATGATGCGCTTACCGGACAGGCGCGGACCGGATCGGCGGACGAGCTCCTCCTCGCGGATGGCGTGGATGGAGCCGCCGGTGACCCGCGAGCCAAGGAAGTACAGGGAGCGCAGCGTCTCCGGTCCGCAGATGCCGTCGGGCGACATGCCGTACTCGCGCTGATAGGACATCAGCGAGTTGTGGGTCAACAGCCCGAAGTGACCGTCTACCAGGCCGGTGTAGAAGCCGAGGTCCTGCAGCCGCGCCTGAAGGGTGGCGACGTCGTCGCCGTACATCGGCGCGCCGAACTGGTGGCTGAGGATGCGGGCGCCGAGGCGGTAGGAGGCCTCTTTCAGCGCGCGGTAGGTGGCCTCCCCGACGATGCCGTCGACGAGCAGGCCGCGATGCTGCTGAAACGCCCGAACAGCCTCATCGAGTTCAAGATCGAAGAAGTCGACTGCGACGTGCCTGCCCGTGGTCAGGTCGGCGTCGGGACTGTCCACCAGCCCCAGTGCCGCGAGCGCAGCCCGGATCTCGGTGACCGCACCCCCGCGGTCACCTCGACGCAGACTCGACATACTGGGCCCTTTCGATAACACGTATCAGCTGCGGTCCAGCGCTGACGATTGCAGGACAGGCTAAGCGGGATTATCTCAGAAGCAGGCCCGATTCAAGAAAACGCCAGGCGGGTCACCGCCGGGATCGACAGGGCTTTATACGACGTCAGACAGCTCGCGCAGCAGCGCGGCCTTGCCTTTGGCGCCGACGATGCGCTTCACGGGCTCACCGTCTTTGAACAGGATCATCGTCGGGATCGACAAGACCTTGAAATCGCGGGCCGTTGCCGGGTTGGAGTCGATGTCGAGCTTGGCAACTGTCAGCGAACCCGCCTTCTCGCCTGCGATCTCCTCGAGTACAGGGGCGACCATCTTGCACGGTCCGCACCAGGTCGCCCAGAAATCCACCAGAACCGGGGTGCTGCTCGACAGCACGTCGGTGGAGAACGACTCGTCGGTGACGTTCACCGTCTTGCTTGTCTTCGCGGTATCGGTCACGACTGGGCTCCAATCAGGTCGGTATCTGTGGTTTGCGTTGTGCCAGTGGCAGTTTCGGCCAGCCAACGTTCGGCGTCGATCGATGCCGAACAGCCGGTGCCCGCCGCGGTGATGGCCTGCCGGTAAATGTGGTCCACCAGGTCGCCCGCCGCGAACACTCCCTCGATCGACGTGCTGGTGCTCCTGTCACGGACCATCACGTACCCGTCCGAATCCAGGTCGACCTGACCGCGAACGAGTTCAGAGCGAGGATCGTGGCCGATAGCAACGAACACACCGGTGACGGCGAGCGTCGACTCCTCACCGGTGGCACTGTTGAGCAGCCGGATCCCGGTCACTCGGTTATCGCCCTCGACCTCGATGACCTGCGTATTGGTCATGAACCGGATCTTGTCGTTGTCCTTGGCCCGGTCGAGCATGATTCTGGATGCGCGGAACTCGTCGCGGCGGTGAATCAGCGTGACGCTGCGGGCGAACCGGGTGAGGAAGGTCGCCTCCTCCATCGCGGAGTCGCCACCGCCGACCACGGCGATGTCCTGGTCGCGGAAGAAGAAGCCGTCGCAGGTGGCGCAGGTGCTGACACCCATGCCAAGCAGCCGTTCCTCACCGGGAACACCCAGGTGGCGAGCGGCGGCGCCCATCGCGAGGATCACGGCGCGCGCACGATATGTCTCGTCGCCGACGGACACCGTCTTCACCGGACCGTCGAGCGACACGGCGTCGACATCCTCCATCCGGAGGTCGGCGCCGAACCGCAACGCCTGTTCGCGCATCTGGTCCATCAGTTCGGGGCCGGTGATGCCGTCACGGAAACCCGGGTAGTTCTCCACCTCGGTCGTGGTCATCAGCGCGCCGCCGAACTGGATGCCCTCGAACACCAGAGGGGTGAGCTGCGCACGCGCGGCGTAGACCGCCGCGGTGTAGCCGGCAGGCCCGGAGCCGATGATGATCACGTCGTGCACGGCATCGTCCCCGGAAGAAGATTGAGCAGTCATGCGAGCCTTTCTGCCTGCGTGCTGGCGGCGTACCGGTATCACTGCGGCACGCATACAAACACCAGCGTAAGCCGGGGTGTTCCCACCGCGTCGGTGGGCCGCATTACGGACGCGTGACCACGGGCTTCGGCGTGTCGGCGGGGACCGGGGACACGGTCATCTTCTCGGCGGTCGGGCCCGACGGGAAGCGCGGCGAAGGCGCGGTGTGAAGGAGCATCGCGATACCGACCGCGGTGGCAGCCAGAGCCGCGCCGATCCCGACCACGAGGGCGACAAACCGGGGGCTGACCCCCGCGCTGTGTGCGGGTGGCTGCCGTGCGGAGCGTAGGGCCGCACTGATCCGGGACGTGACGGCAGCGGGAACCTCAGGCGCCGAGGCGGCGTCGGCGCCGAGTCCCGCGAGCGCGCTTCGCACCCGCTCCTCAGGACGCCCCTCTTCGTCCGCCCGCATCCCTCAATAGTGACTCAGTGCGCGGCGGCACGGGCGTCGGGCACTGCCCGGCGATCGAAATAGCCGAGCGCCTCGGCGAGTTTGGCGCGCGCCCGCGAGCACCGGCTCTTCACCGTGCCCTCCGCGACACCCAGCATCCGAGCCGTTTCGGCAATCGAATAGCCCTGCATGTCGACCGCGACCACCGCGGCGCGCTGTTCGACAGGCAGCCGCATCAGGGCGCGCTCCACCATGATCGCGGTGTCTACCCTCGGGGTGTGGTCACCGACGGTGTGGGCGTCGTCGATGAGTTCCGTCGTGAGATGGGACTTGTTGCGGCGCAGCCGATCCAGGCAGGCATTGACGACGATGCGGTAGAGCCAGCTGCTCACTGCGGAGTCTCGGCGGAAGGACGCCGCGCCCCGGTGCGCTGACAGCAGGGCGTCCTGGAGTGCGTCGGCGGCGTCGTCTGGGTTGCGGCTGGTGATCACCGCCAGCCGGTACAGCTGACGGTGGTGGCGGTAGAACAGTTCCTCGAAGGCGTACCGGTCGCCTGCGACGTGCGCGGCGAGGAGGTCGAAGTCGCTGCGTTCCGTCTCGGCGATGATCTCGAAGCTGCCCACCAGCGAACTCTAAGCACCGCGTGACCCCCGTTTTCGCACCAGTTTTCGCAGAACCTGTTGACTACGCGGTTCGTGCCGACGGGCCTTGGGGATAACGGGCTAGGACGCCGCGGCATCTGGCCTGTGGTGCCAGCGGAGGGAACGTCATGCGAGTGGAAGATAGATGCGGTTGCCGTGTTCGGTGAACTCCTTGGACTTGTCGGCCATTCCCTGGGCCATCGCAGCTTCGATGTCCTCTTCCGTCTCCAAACCGTGTTGGGCCGCGTAGTCGCGCACATCCTGGGTGATGCGCATGGAGCAGAACTTCGGACCACACATCGAACAGAAATGCGCGGACTTCGCCGGTTCAGCGGGAAGAGTCTCGTCGTGGAACTCGCGGGCGGTGTCCGGATCCAGCGAGAGTGCGAACTGGTCGTGCCACCGGAACTCGAACCGGGCACGCGACAGGGCGTCATCCCGTTGCTGTGCGCGCGGGTGCCCCTTGGCCAGGTCAGCGGCATGGGCCGCGATCTTGTAGGCGATCACACCGTCCTTGACATCCTTACGATCGGGCAGCCCCAGGTGTTCCTTCGGCGTGACGTAGCACAGCATCGCGGTACCCGCCTGGGCGATCATCGCGGCGCCGATCGCTGACGTGATGTGGTCGTAGGCCGGAGCGATGTCGGTGGTCAGCGGACCCAGCGTGTAGAAAGGAGCCTCGTCGCACAGCTCTTCTTCCAGGCGCACGTTCTCCACGATCTTGTGCATCGGAACATGGCCCGGACCCTCGATCATCACCTGCACGCCATGTGATTTCGCGATCTTCGTCAGCTCGCCGAGCGTGCGCAGTTCGGCGAACTGGGCGGCGTCGTTGGCGTCCGCGATCGAACCCGGCCGTAGACCATCGCCGAGCGAGAACGTGACGTCGTAGCGCTGAAGGATCTCGCACAGCCCCGCGAAGTGGGTGTACAGGAACGACTCCTGATGGTGCGCAAGACACCACGCCGCCATGATGGAACCACCCCGGCTCACGATCCCCGTCACTCGTTTGGCGGTCAGCGGCACATACCGCAGCAGCACGCCTGCGTGCACGGTCATGTAGTCCACGCCCTGCTCGCACTGCTCGATCACGGTGTCGCGGTAGCACTCCCATGTCAGCGCCGCCGGATCGCCCGCGACCTTCTCAAGCGCCTGGTAAATGGGGACGGTGCCGACGGGCACCGGCGAATTGCGCAGGATCCACTCCCGCGTCAGATGGATATCGCGGCCGGTGGACAGGTCCATGATCGTATCGGCGCCCCACCGGGTGGCCCAGACCATCTTGTCGACCTCATCGGCGATCGAGCTGCTGACAGCCGAATTACCGATGTTGGCATTGACTTTCACCGCGAACGCCTTGCCGATGATCGTCGGCTCGGCCTCGGGGTGGTTGTGGTTCGCCGGAATGACTGCCCGGCCGCGAGCCACCTCGTCGCGGACCAGTTCGGGTGCCACCCCCTCGCGCGCGGCGATGAACGCCATCTGGGCCGTGATCTCGCCGGTGCGGGCGCGTTGAAGTTGGGTGCCGCGATCTCGCACCACGCCGGGGAGCGGCGGCAGCCCCTTGTGGAGGTCGAGCACCGCATCGGCGTCGGTGTATGGGCCCGAGGTGTCGTACAGGTCGAAGTGATCGCCGTTGGTCAGGTTCACCCGGCGGAACGGCACATCCATCCCATCGACCTCGCGGTAGATCTTGGTGCTGCCCGCAATCGGGCCGCGCGTCACCGAAGGAGTCGGGGTGGAAACGTCAGAGTGCAGCACTTTTCGTCATCTCCCTACGCCGGCATTACCCGGTCAGGTTCGTACGGTCGACGGGCCTACCCGTCCTCTCAGCGCACTCGGCGTGCGCTCCCGTGTGGTTGGCACTCACCACGCTAGCGCAGAGCCGCTACGGCGGGAATGCCAGGGGAACTGCCCCCGGTTTGGTCGACTCCTGATTCGCGGTTCGTGCCGACTGCCCTTGGGGATAACGGGCTAGGATGCCGCCTTCAGGGTGATCTCGGCGATGTCCGAACGGCTCTCGCCGCTCACCTGACCCAGCGTCGAAACCCACACCAACACATTGGACGTCGGCGCTGCGTTCTCGACCTTGATGGTGTTGGAGCCGGGGCGCAGCGGTGTCGCGGGTGTCAGCACGGTGGTATCGGCCAGCGACGACGGTGTCGGAGACTGGGCCGAGCGGATCTCGACTGAGGTGCCGGTGCTGTTGAGGTCGATGGTGACCTCACCGATGGCGGTGGGCTGGGGCAGCTGCAGCATCAGCCCGACGCCGTTCTTGAAGTTGGGGAACGGCACGGGGTCGCTGTACGTGTCGATGGGCCACACGGTCGACGCGTTGCCGTCAATCGCCAACGAGGCCTCATCGGGTGCGTCGGCCTCGCCCTCCGGTGAGAACACCGTTGCCTTGGTGGGTTTGACCGTCGCACCGGACCCGGATGACCCGCCGCCCTCCGCGGAGGTGGTCGGCGCATTGAGGCCGAGCTCGTCCTGTGAGAATCCACCGACGTCGCCGAAGATGCCCTTCAGTACCGACGCCAACACGACCAAGGCGACGACGATGACGGCGGCGGCGACGCTGAGACCGATGATCAGCCCCTTACGCCTGCGGCCCCCGGCCCCCGATTCGTCGGCGGTGGGACCGCGGACTCCAGCAGGTTTCACGGGTGATTCGGGCTCGTCGACGGGGTTGATCAACTCGGTGCGGTCGGCGATCGCGGTGGCCTGTTGCAGCAGGTTCAGCAGTGTCGGGGCGCTGCGGATGCCGCCGCCCGCCTGTACCGACCTGGCGGCGGCTGCCGAGATCTGGAACGGGATCTCGCGGTCGACGGACCGGGGCTCGACGGGCTCGCCTGCGGCGTCGACCTCGGCGGGCGCCAACCCGCTGCGCACGCCCGCCTCGGACAGCGGCCAGCGATTGATCAGCAGTGCGTACAGGGCCGCCCCGATACCGCGGATGTCGTCTTCCGGGGTGGCATCGGGCATGGTCGCAGGGAACGCCAGCGCCACGTCGCCCTCGATGCTGACGCGGACCCTGCTCGGGTGGTCGATCGACATCGCCACGCCGGCCCGGTGCGCCTGCTCGGCGGCCGAGGCCAGGGTCTGCATCGCGCGGGCGCCCCCGATCGCCGACGGCGACGTCTCGGCCACCTCCTGCAGCGATCCGCCGCGGATCCACTCGCTCACGACCAACCCGCCCGACCCGGTGTTCGCCACGTCGAGGATGCGGGCGATACCGGGGCTCTCGATGCGGCTCAGTCGCAGCGTGCGGTCCAGAATCTCCTGCAGATCCTCGTCAGACAGGGCCGCCTCCGGGTCGACGAACGTCAGGGCGACCTGCCGGTCCAGTGCGGTGTCCAGCGCCTGCCAGAACTGCAGGTTGGGCGGCCCGCCGTGGAAAACCAGCAGCCGGTAGCGGCCGCCGCCGATGCTGGCGCCGGGAATGAGGTGCACGTCCTCATCCGAGGTCGCCGTCTCGATGGCCGGTTCGCGGGGAATGTCGAACGGCAGGCCCTCGCGGGTCGGGTCGCCGCCGTAGTCGGCCGGTGGCCTGCCCGACGCGGGCGGTGACACCGTGCTGACCGGCATCGTTCCCTTTTCGCCCTGCTCAGCCTCGCCGGCTGCGGCGACATCGCGGTCGTCGGGCGCGTCGATCGGGACGTCTGGTTCGAAGTCGTCGGCGGCGGTGGGGAGGGGAATCTTGGTGGTAGCGCCGTTGTCAGGCAGGGGCGCGGAGTCGCCTGCGGAGTCGTCGGTCACCGCTGGTCCTTTCCGCATCCCTGCTCCGGCAACCGGGGCCGGAGGCCCGCGCCAAGCGGCCTGCGGGCTATGACGGCCCCGTGACGCGAGCGAATTCCTGTGATCAGAGTACGTGAGAGGCGCCCCTGGGCGTGGTCGGACGGACGGGGGAACCGGGGACCCGGCTACTTTCGGGGTCCTGCCGAGACGGCGCCGGACCGCGGCGAGCGCGGCTTGAGCGTCAGGCACCCGGGCCGCCAGCATGACCGCGGCGATGACCGGAAGCATGATCAAACCGAGCACCGACAGCCGCAGCATCGATCCGCCGCCGCCGTGGTTCTCGGTCAGCGACTCGAGACCGAGCAGCTGATCGACGACATGGGCCAGCAGCCCGGCGAGGATCGAGGCGGCCGTCGCGACCAGGACCGTGCGAACCACTTCCAGGCTGATCAGCCGCCCGCCCGGCGGATTCAGGTTGGCGCGCAACAGGATATAGCCGACGACCGCGCCGGCCAGGAAGCCGATCCCGTTGGCCAGGCCGAGATATCCGGCGATCAGCTCGCGGTCATCGGTGAGGTGCGGTGCGGCCAACGACGCGGCGATCTTCACCGCGGTGATGACGACGATGACGATGATCGGCGTCCACGGCTGCTCCTTTGCGTAGAAGACCCGCAGTTGCAGCAGCACCAGCGCGTACGGGATCAGCGTGAACGCCGACAGCGTGATCGCCATGCCCAGATAGCCTGCGTCGACGTCGCCGAAGTTCCCGTATGCGAAAAGGGCGCTGCCGATGGCCGGTCCCGCGACCGTCATGAACGCGACGATCGGGATCAGCGTGACCATGGTCAGCCGCGTGGCCAGCGAGAGATCGCCCAGCACCGCGCGGGTGTCGTTGGCCGCGGCGTTGCGGCTCAGTCGCGGCATCACCACCGTCAGCACCGTCACGCCGATCATCCCGAACGGGAGCATCAGCACCAGCCAGGTGTAGTTGTAGATGGCGGGCCCCGAGGCCGCGGCCTCGCTGGCGATCTGGTTACCGACGATCAGCCCGACCTGACTGATCAGGACGTAGAGCACCATCGCCGCGGCCATCCCGCCGAACCGGCGCAGCCGGTCGTCGAGCCCCCACAGCGGCCGAAGGCTGACCCGTTCCCTCCGGATCGCGACGAGCAGCACGGCCGTCTGGGCGAACACACCGAGCGTGGTGCCGATGCCGAGCACCAGCAGCTTGGCGTTGCCCATCTCGACCGGATCGATCGAAAGTTCGCCCGGCACAATGAGATACACGACGAGGGTGGCGATGGCGACGACGTTGTTGATGACCGGTGCCCATGCGGGAGGGCCGAACACGTTGCGGGTGTTCAGGATTGCCATGAACACCGACGACAGACCATAGAAGATGACCTGCGGCAGCAGCAGGTAGGCGAAGGCGGTCGTCAGCGACTCGTTGACCTGCGGGTCGCTGCCGAGCATCAACCGAACGAGAAGCGGCGCCGCCGCCACCGACACCACCGTCGCGACCAACAGAAGGGCCGTGGCCAACGTGACAAGGCGCCGGACGAACGCCGTGCCGCCGTCGGGATCGTCACGCTCGGCGCGGGCCAGCACCGGAACGAAGATCGCCGTGAAGGTTGCCTCGAGCACCAGCGCCGCGACGAGGTTGGGCAGCTGGTTGGCCACGGAGAAGGCGCTGGACAGCGCCGCGCCGAGAATTGCGGCAAGCAGCACGATGCGGATGAAGCCGGTGATCCGGCTGACCAGTGTCGCGACCGCCATCCCCCACGAGCGCGATACCACTGCCGCATCGCTCAGCTCGGGCCTTCCTGCGCGCCGTCGGGGTGCCGGTCCGCGCGGGATGCGCTGCCGGGGGGGAGCAGGCGGCACCCGGCGCTGCGGCGGTGGAGGTGGCAGGTGGCCCGCAGGCAGCATTCCGGGGGGCGGCACAGGCGGCCGGTAGCCCCCCGGCGGCATCGGCGGCCGACCCACGGGGCCGCCACCGCGGTCGAACGGTGGCTGGGCAGGCCCGAAGGGCCGACCGGTGGTACTCATTGGTCGCGCTCTTCGCCCGCGGTGACGGGGCCGTCCGCGCGTTCGCCGTGCGCCAGCGCGGTATCCAGCGGATCGGGACGGTCCAGATCGGCGCGATCGGGCTGACCGCGGAACCGGTGCCACAGTCGACGACCGGCAAGCGCGACGAGAACAGCACCCACCGACAAGGTGATGAAGAACAGCACCCGGCCGTACGCGTTGGAGTGCACCGACAGCCGCACCGGCTCGCCGAGCGGCAATCCGTCGGCGGTGCGCAGGGCGACGTCGACCGCCACCCGCTGGGTGAAGTGGACTTCGATCGGTACCTGCAGCGGCAGGTATCCCGGCGGCAGCTCGATCTCGCCCATATCGCTGACCGTCATCCCCGGCGGGGCGTCGACCAGCAGCTTGACCCGTATCGGAACCGGTAGGTCGTTGCGCAGCGCGAGCGGAAGCGGGCTGCGCTCGGTGGCCAGCGTGTAGGAACCGCCGGGGTTCACGATCGTCACCGCATTGAAGAGGTCGCTGACGGTCTCGCTGGTCGTCGTCAGCCGCTGCTGCGCAAGCCCGTTTCGGGCGTCCGGCGGCACCGACTGGCTCAGCGCGCGCAACATGTCCTCGCGCAACGGTGCGGTGTACTGCGTGCCGGTGAGCCCGGTGCGCTCGTCGCTCGTCAGCGCCGCGGTCAACCCCCAAAGCCTGCCGGTGGTGCCCGCGATCCCCGAGGTCACCGCGTCGTCGAAACGAGCCCGTGGGTTGGCGGGCACGGTGTCGGGCAGCGGGCTGATATCCCGTTGCGGGACGGCCTCGCTCTCGGCGATCACCGCGGTCAACGGCCGCGGTGCTGCCAGACCCGCCCGGATCGAGGTGGCCACCGCGGACAGGATCGACGCGGCGTCGTCGGGCCGAAGACCCCATTCCATCGGTGGCATCAGGATCTGACTCCGCGGCTCGGCTTCAGGGGCCAGCGAGCGCCAAAGGACGGAGCCAAGAGCGTCCTGCCTGCGCGCCACCGCAGAGTCGTGCTGAAGCGGAATATCAAGTCCTGCATCGAGATACGACGGGGTCCACGGGTCGTCGCCCGCCCCGGCCAGTGCGGCGGAGACGCCGGGGTCGAACGGCGCGGCGACGACCTCGGGGGTGTAACGGACGGGGTTGACGGCGGCCGTCGCCCGCTCACCGTTCTGCGAATCGTGCGCGGTGAGGCCGGCCGCGGCGATCGCGACAGTCGGCCCCTGGGCGGAAAGCAACTGGATGGCCGGGCCGGTCAGCGGACCGTCGCCGACCAACGTGGCGCCGCGCGTCGAGGTGATACCCAGAATCTGGTCGACGATGTCGCCTGCGCCGTTGGTGGCGATCGAACTCAGGCCAGGATCACCCACCCGCTGCAGGGCGTCGAGGTCGGCCTGCGCGTAGTTCGCTGGGGCGACGCACATCCGGTTGGCCACCGTCCTGAGCCGGTTGAGCCAGTTCACGGCGGCGTCCTGACCGGTACCGGGGCGCGTCGGCGTCGAAGGACCCGCGTCGGGTCCGTCGTTCACGACGTAGCCGCCCGTCATCGCATTCACGGTGACCAGCAGATCCGGGTCGACGGCCAGGCATACCGCGCTGCGCACCTGGCCACCGGGGTCGACCGTCGGGCTGGTCGCGAAGTCGACGGCTGACAACAGAGTGTCCAGCCGCCCGCCGCTTGCCAGCGAGGTGGCGAGCTCGTCGTCGGTCAGCCGAACGGGTGTGGTTCCGCCGGGCGCGCCCGCAGCCAACCGCGGCCGGTCGCCGAGCGGCCACAAGACGGTCAGCCGCACCGGTTTCGAGGTGTCGGGTGCGACCACGTCGGTCAGCACATCGGCCGCGGGGTTCGATGCGGGCTCCGGAGGCACCCCGATCACCGGCAGCAGGAAGCGGGCATCGTCGAGCCGGGCCGGATCGCCGTAGTCGGGGGTGCCGTTGGCGTTGACGAGAAGCGGATAAACACCGGGCTTGTCGATGCCGAGCGAGGGTCCCCGCGGGGCGCGCAACGGGACGGTCAGGTGGAACGGAACATTCTGGCCGCGTTGCAGTTCCGTGGAAACGGTGATGAAGTCGGCGACGGCTTCGAATTGGTCGTTCGCACCGCCGAGGTTGGTGCGCAGCCCCGAAGACGAACTGACGGCGGCGGCGTGCTCGAGGCGGACCATCACATCGCGGACAGGCCGGTCGCCGACATTCAGCACGGTGCCGGACACGGTGACGACGGGGTCGCTGGTTGTCGTCACCACCTCGGGCGTGACGCGGTCGATGCGGACCTGCAGGAACGGCACGGAACCCGGCTCGCCCGCGGCGGCAGGCGGCGAAATCGTCGGCGCGACGACGAGGATCAGCAGTGCCACCACGGCGAGCAGTCGAGCCAGCACCGTGCCGGTACCCCGGCAGGCGGTCACGGCCCTTGTCCGCAGCCGTTCGTCCGCGGCTTGGGCGGGCCGGCGTCACCGGTACGGCGATTGCGGGTGTGCGAGTGCGTCTGAGCACGCCGACGCGGTGAGCTGTGGGGCAGCGGCGGCAGGGCCGCAGGCCCGTCGTGGTGCAGCTTGTCGATCAGCTCGTCGGCGACCTCGGCGAGCTTGCGCTCGTCGGCGTAGGCCAGCCGCGACGCCAGCTCTCCGAGGGGCACCCAGGCCACCTCACTGACCTCGACGTCCTCATCGGACAGCTCGCCGCCGAGGAACCGCATCAGGTAGTGGTGCACGGTCTTGTGCACGCGCCTGCCCTCGGTGACGAACCAGTAGTCGATGCTGCCGAGCGCGGCGAGCACGCTGCCCTGGATGCCCGTCTCCTCGGCGACTTCGCGGATCGCGGTCTGCTCGGCCGTCTCACCGAGTTCGATATGTCCCTTGGGCAGGGACCACAGCATCCGGCCCCTGCGGTCGATCCGCCCGATCAGCGCAGCGACCTGGCCGTCCTTCGGGCCGTCGATACCGTCGATGACCAGGCCGCCCGCCGACGTCTCATGAACCGTGCGCAGCCGGTCGGGGCCACGGCGCGAACCCCGCGGTTTATGCGGCTTGGGCCTACCGTCGGGGACGGGGGTGCTATCGGGCTCCGGCACCACCGAATTGTTGTTGTGCTGGGCTTTGGCGGTGTCGGGTGGACCGGCCGCACGCCTGCCGCGACGACGCCCGCGGCGCCGTCGGGGTTTGGCCTGTTCGCCGTCCGACACCCAAGCGATAGTAGCTGCCATGAGAATTCGCTCCCGCCCCACTCGCCGCTCGGTGCAGGACCGTTACCTCTACGCTCATTGACCGTGTCCGACAACGCTGAACTGCTCGCCGCTGCCCAGGTGGCGCTGAATCAGGACGCCGCCGTACTGCGCGATATCGGTCGCGTGTTCGCTGACGCCGGACACGAGTTGTATCTGGTCGGCGGAAGCGTGCGCGACCCGTTGCTGGGCAGGCCGCTGACCGACCTCGACTTCACCACCGACGCCCGGCCCGACGAGATGGCGCGGATGCTGCGGCCGTGGGCGGATGCGCTGTGGGAGACCGGCATCGAATACGGCACCCTCGGCGTCGGCAAGGGCGACCGGCGCCTGGAGATCACCACGTTCAGGGCCGACGTCTACGACCAGGTGTCACGCAATCCAGAGGTTCGCTTCGGCGACCGCCTCGACGACGATCTGGTGCGCCGCGACTTCACCGTCAACGCGATGGCGGTCCGCATCACGCCGGACGGCCCAGGCGAATTCCTCGATCCGCTCGGCGGTTTGGACGCCCTGCGCGCCCGTGTGCTCGACACACCAGCCGCACCCGAGGTGTCCTTCGGCGACGATCCGCTGCGGATGCTGCGGGCGGCCCGCTTCGTCTCGCAGCTCGGCTTCGACGTGGCGCCGCGGGTGCGGGAGGCGATGGCGGCGATGGCCGGTCAGCTCGAGCGGATCACGGCCGAGCGGGTGGCCGCCGAGCTGGACAAGATGATCCTCGGCGCGGATCCGCCTGCGGGCATCGATCTGATGGTGGAAAGCGGGCTCGGAGATGTGGCGCTGCCCGAGATCGGCGCGATGCGGATGGCCATCGACGAACATCACCAGCACAAGGACGTCTACCAGCACTCGCTGACGGTGCTGCGGCAGGCGATCGGCCTCGAGGACGACGGTCCCGACCTGGTGCTGCGCTGGGCGGCGCTGCTGCACGACATCGGTAAGCCGTCGACGCGTCGGCACGAGTCCGACGGCGGAGTGAGCTTTCACCACCACGAGGTGGTCGGCGCGAAGATGACCCGTAAGCGGATGCGGGCGCTGAAATACTCCAAGCAGATGGTCGACGACGTGTCGCAGCTGGTTTATCTGCATCTGCGGTTCCACGGCTACGGCGACGGAAAGTGGACCGACTCGGCGGTGCGGCGTTACGTCACCGATGCCGGACCGCTGCTGCCGCGGCTGCACAAGCTGGTGCGGGCCGACTGCACAACCCGCAACAAGCGGCGTGCGGCCCGGTTGCAGGCCAACTACGACGACCTCGAGGCGCGGATCGCCGAGCTCGCGGCGAAAGAGGACCTGCAGCGCGTTCGCCCCGACCTCGACGGCAACGAGATCATGAAGATCCTCGACATCCCGGCGGGCCCGCAGGTCGGCGAGGCGTGGAACTTTCTCAAGGAGCTGCGGCTCGACCGCGGGCCGCTCAGCCACGACGACGCGGTTACCGAACTGTTGGCGTGGTGGAACGCCAGGAGCTGACCCGACGTCGAATCGGGTGTGGACTACTGCCTCTCTGACGGTGACGGCTCGGCGACGCTGTGGAGCGCGCCCCCGACCACCGATATCGATGCCGACGGCGCCCTCGACGCGGTCGGGGTGGATATCGACGGCGACGGGACGGTCGACGACCTGCTGGCCGACCTCGACGACGACGGCGTCGCCGAGCACGCCGTGCTCGACGGACAGGACTACTTCACCGACGACGGCTCGGGCACCTGGTCGGTGAGCATGGACCGCGGCGGCCAATTACGGCTGCTCGACATCGACGGCGACGGGCTGGCCGATCGCGCGTTCGGCGACGGCGTCGCCTACGTCGACTCCGACGGCGACGGGCGCTGGGATATCAGGCTGACCGACAGCAACGGTGACGGCAGGGCCGACGTGGCCAACGACCTGTAGGTCGTTACTCGCTGTGTGACGCAGCCCACGCGGCCGATTCAGGTAGTCGCCTACTCGGGATTCTGCGCTGCTGCGGCGGGATCTTCGTGGTGCTCGAACCTCACGAAAGGAGCACTCCCATGGCCGATCCAATCATCAAAATCGGTTCCACAGGCGAAGCGGTGAAAAAGGCGCAACACGCGCTGTATTGCCGGCGCTATCTGGTCGACCTCAGCGAGGTCGACGGGATCTTCGGCCCGATCACCCGCAACCGCGTCATCCGGTATCAGCTGGACCGCAGCGTCGGTGAATTCTTCGCGTTCTCATACCCGTTGGACGTCGACGGAATCGTCGGTCCGATGACGTGGTCGCGGCTGACCCCGCCCCAGATCAAGAAGGGCTCGAAGGGCAACCCGGTATTCCTTGTGCAGGAAATCCTGAAGAGCTGGGGCTACCCGGACTACGACCCGGGCCCAGTCGACGGCGACTTCGGAAAGCTGACCGAGACCGCGGTCAAGAACGTGCAGGCCATCCTCACCGACTGCGACAACGTCCCGCTGGCGGTCGACGGCATCGTCGGCCAGAAGACGTGGGAAGCGCTCTACGCCTGAGCGCACCGCGCCCCGGCGCCGGGACTCGCATCAGCCTCCGGGTCCCGGCGGTCCGGCGACGTGTCAGGACAGCTGCTCCAACAACGACTTCGCGTCCTGCAGATCGGCGGTGTCGAATCCTTCGGTGAACCAGCCGTAGATCGGCGACAGGAGCGCGCGGGCGTCATCCATCAGACCGTCGCGGAGCCACTTACGGGCCAGGCTCGTGGCCGCGCGCAGCTCCCACGACTTCGCGTTCTGATCGCGCGAGGTGGCCAGTGCGCGCTCGAAACACCCCTCGGCTGCGCCCGGGTCGGGAGCCGGCTTCTGCAACAACAGCTCGCCTTCGACGCGGAATGATTCGGCGGCGTAGAGGTCTTCGTCGTTGCGACGGGCCCATTCCTGGCCCTCCTTCAGCGAACGCAGACCCTCGTCGAAATTTCCCAGACAACCTTCTGTCTCCGCGAGCACCGTAAAAAACCATGGCCAGACGGCGCCGATGTTCGCCGATTGACGGCGAGCCATCGCCTCGCGGATGTCGGCGATCCCCGCGGGTGCATCGCCAAGCTGCACGGTGGACCATCCGCGAGGCAACAGGCACCACAACTCCACTGCGAAAAGTCCGTGTTCGGCCGCTACGGCGATCGCCTCGCCGGCAAGTGATCGGGCTGCCTCCGGCTCTCGACGCAACTGGGCGAGTTGCGCTGCGAACAGGAGCGTCAAGCCGACGCCGTACGGATCTCCGAGATGCTTCGCATGTCCTATCGCCTGCCGCATCGCCTCGTCGGCCTGAGACGGATAGCCCAGTGCCCATTTCGCCATTGCGCTGATGTACCCGCAGATGATCCCAGGATTCTGGTTATAGGGGGTTTTGCCCGCGCTGAATTTGTTCGGGTCGTAGAGAGCCAAACCCTCAACACTGTGGTCGTGAGCGCTGATGAAGTCGCCTTGCCACCACGCCGAGTACCCAACCATCGAGTGTCCGACCGCCGAAATGAGCGGATCAGGTTGAGCCGCCGCCAATTCCAGGAACTCGTCGGCCAGTGCGCGCGCTTCTCGCATGCGTCCGCGCACAATCTGTGCATAGGCGAGGCCGGAAAGCGCAGGGAACAGTTCCGGGGTCCCACCGACGTGCCGCGCGAGCTCTCGGGCACGTGCGTATATCGCCTCGACGGCTTGGGGTCCCTGTACGAAGCTCAGCGATGGGCCGAGCACCAACTGGAGGGCGAGCTCCTGTTCGGCCCGGTCGGGCGAGTCCGGCAGCCTGCCAAGCAGGTCCAGTCCGCGGCGCGCGTGGTTGGTGGCTTCCAAGTTGGCGAAACCCCGCAGCGCCCGTCGTCCGGCGGCGTGCCAGTAGGGGATGGCCTGCGCGACAAGCCCGGCCTCTGTGTAGTGCTGCGCGATCAACTCTGGGCGCGTCTCGACGATCTCGGGGAACTCGGCTTCCAGAGCGACGGCTATGCGTTGGTGATGCTGCTGCCGCGAGCTTTTCAGTAGCGACTGATAGGCGGCGTCCTGTATGAGGGCGTGCTTGAAACGGTAGGTGGCCCTTGGCTCAGTCCCTTGCTGGTAAAGAAACTCCGCGTGCACAAGCTGAGCAAGCCCTTCTCGCAGGAGGTCCTCGTCCCATGGTGAGACAGCGCGCACCAATGCGTAGGAGAACTCACGGCCGATCGTCGCGCCGAGCTGTGCCAAGCCCTTGGTCGCCGACAGCCGGTCCAGGCGCGCCATCAGAGAATCGTGAAGGGTGCTCGGAATCGCGAGGGGCGGAAGAGGTCCCGCCAGTTCGTAACGGCCAGCCTGTTGTTCAAGAAGCCCCGATTCGAGAAGGGTCTTGGTGAGTTCTTCGATGAACAGCGGAACCCCGTCGGTCTTGGCCACGATGTCGGCACTGATCTCGTCGGGTAGGACCTTGTCCTGGGCGACGCGGCGCATCAATTCGACAGCCTCGTGGGGCGAGAGCCGGCTGAGCGTCATCTCACAGACGATTGGGTTTGCAGCCCAACGGTTTTCGAACTCGGGGCGGGAGGTGAGAAGTGTCAGAATGCGGGAGTCGCGGATGCTGTCGACGAGAAGGTCGAGGAACTCGACTGTGGTGGGATCCACCCAGTGAAGGTCTTCGATCACGAAGAGGACGGGCTGCTTCTCGGCCCGGCGCGTGAGAATGCTCAGCAGCGCGGTCATCGACTGCTGCTTCTGCTGGTCCGGAGGTAGGTCGTTGAACGCCTGCGTGGTGCCTGAGGCGATTGACAGCAGGGAACACAGGCCGGGCGACGCGTCGTCCAGAGGCAGCCCGCTCTGCGCAAAGAAATGCTCGAGTTTGTGTAGCTTTTCGTCCGAGGTTTCGGGCCGGTCGAAGCGGAGCACGACACGTTCGAAGAGATCGATGAACGGCCAGAACGCGGTGTCCTGGTGGTACGCCGAACCCTGGCAGGCGGTGAGCCACGCCTGTCGCTCGGCTACGTGTTCGGTCAGCGCGTGCACCAGCCGTGACTTGCCGATACCCGGTTCGCCGCTGACGAGGATCACTTGCCCACGGCCAGCCTGGGCCTGAGCCCATCGTTCTTCGAGCATCGCGAGTTCGGGTGCGCGCCCGACGAGCGGGGTCAGGCCGGCGGCGCCTGCTGCTGCATCCAACCGTGTGCGTGCGGTGCCTTCGTGAAGAACCCGATATACGTCCAGTGGCCCAGCGACACCCTTGAGATGCGGTGTGCCAAGCGGAAGGCAATCGAAGAGTCCGCCGAGGAGCTGATAGGTCGGCGCCCCGACCAGCAGTGTGTTCGGCGCCGCCGCGCTCTGTAACCGTGCTGCGATGTTGGGGGTGTCTCCCATCGCCATCAACTCATGGCGTGACTCGCCGACCACTTCGCCGACGACGACAAGCCCGGTATGGCATCCGAGTCGAACGGCCAGCTCGACGCCATAGCGGACGGCGAGCTCCAAGTTGACCTGCTCGATTGCATCGATGATTCCCAGTCCGGCCCGCACGGCGCGCTGCGCGTCGTCCTCGTGGGCCTGGGGATACCCGAAGAAGACCAGAAGTCCGTCGCCCAGGTACTGGGCGATATAACCGCCGAAGCGCTCGATGACATGGCCGCAGGACTCGTAGTAGGCGCGCATGACTTCGCGCAGATCTTCTGGATCGAGTTGTCGCGACAGCGGCGTCGAGTCGACAAGATCGCAGAACAAGACGGTCAGCTGGCGGCGCTCGGCGTCTGTGTGTGGACCGCTGTCGCGAGTCCACACCAGCCCGAGACTGTCCTCACCGATGCTGTCGGAATGGGCGTACCGCAGCTCGGCACGCAGCGTTTCCAGACGTTCGTCATCGAGGCCGAACTGCTCTTTGATTGCCCGGTAGGACACCCGGCCGCGGCTTCGTATCAGCTCGACCACCTCGTCGAGCACGGCGTAGAAGTCCATGACTGCCTCTTCCCGGCACGAGCGTGTTTCGCCCGGGTAGCACTGCCACCTAGATAGTGCGACAGAAATTCGTGGCGATGCGCGGAACTGCAGCTTTGGGACCTGAAGTCAACGCCCAGGCCCCGGTGGTCCGGCGAAAGCCTGTGCGACCTTCAGCCAGCGCGCCGCGTCGTCGCCCTCGGCCGTCACGTCGAGGGTCGACGGTGGTCGCCGTTGGGTGACCAGCAGGCAGAAGTCCTCCGCCGAACCAGTCACCCGCTGCGGCGCATCGTCGGGTCCCCACGTCCATATGGTGCCGTCGGGTGCGGTCAGCTCGACTCGAAACGGATCCGCAGGCGGGGCGAGGCCGTTGATCGCGAACGCGAAATCGCGTGTGCGGACGCCGATGTGGGCGATGGAGCGCAGTCGCGCGGTCGCAGGCCGCGTCACCCCAAGGGCGTCCGCGACGTCCAGCCCGTGCGCCCACGTCTCCATCAGGCGTGCGGTGGCCATCGAGGCGGCGCTCATCGGCGGGCCGAACCAGGGCAGCTTGCGACCGTCGGGCACCCTCAGCAGTGCGTCGTGCAGTTGGTGTCGGGTTGCGCGCCAGTCAGCCAGCAGCTCATTCGGGGCGGCGGAAGCGATCTCCTCCGCGCCGCTGTCGACGAACCCGAGCGGATCCTCGGCGGCCGCGCCGAGCACCTCGGTGAAGGCGGCCTCATCGTCGACCGAAAGCAGCGCGACCCGGTCGGTCCACAGCAGATGGGCGATCTGGTGCGCGACGGTCCAGCCGGGCGCGGGGGTGAGCTCGGCCCAGCGCTCGGCGGGCAGCTCGGCGACCAGGCCGTCGAGGTAGTCGCTTTCGGCGCGGAGGTCATCCACGATCGGGCGGGCTGTCGCCATGGCGGTCACCTTAACCCGGCGCTTATGCGCGACGAGCGACGACGGCGTGCACCGCAAAGCCGACGAGATAGAGCGCCGATCCGGCGACGACAAGTCCGGCCGAGCGACCGTCGGCGGGGATGACGGCCGCCGCCGCGGTGAGCGCGACGATGAACGACATCCAGAACAACGCGTCCTGCACTGCGAACATGTGGCCGCGAAGAGCGTCGTCGACGTCGATCTGCATTGCGCTGTCGGCACACAGCTTGACCACCTGCCCCGCCGCGCCGAGCAGGAACCCGCACAGCACCATCATCGGCATCTGCAGGCCGACGGCGACGAGCTGGATGCCTGCCGCCGCAAGCAGTGCACCGTTGGCTGTTCGGTAGCGGCCCCACCGGCTGACCGCGCTCGGGGTGAACACGTTCGCGAGGAATGCGCCGATGCCGGTGACGAAGAAGAACAGCGCGGCGGTGCCGAATCCCGCGACGCTCGCCATGTCGCCGTGTCGCACCATGACCAACAGCAGCATCGTGTTGATACCGAGCACCATGCGGTGGGTTGCCAGTCCACCGAGGGTGCCCGCGGCGGTGGGCACGGCCACTGCGGTGCGCGCGCCGTGCAGCCATCCGGTCGCAACCGCATAGGCCACCGACCCGTGGATGGCCCGAACACTTTCGTGCGGCCCGAGTACGTGCGGGGGGAACCGCACCGACAACAGCAGCGCGAGGCACACCGGGACCGCGACGATGAGAATGATTGCGGCGGCACCGGAATCGTCGGCGCCGAACACCGAGCGGAGCACGAGCATCAGCGCGGCGCCGAGGAACGCCGCCGCACCGCCCGTTGCCGTCGCGACCGAGTTCATCACCACCACCTGTTCGCGGGGCACGACGTCAGGCAGTGCGGCGGAAAGGCCGGAGGACACGAAGCGGGTGAAGCCGTTGACGATCAAAGCACCGAGCAGGATGTAGGGATCTCCTGCGCCCGACGCCAGTAGCGCCGCCACGCCAAGCACGAGGACCAGCCGCGCGGTGTTTGCGCCGATCAGCACCGACCGCCTGTCCCACCGGTCCAGCAGGGCGCCCGCGAACGGGCCGAGCACCGAGTACGGCAGGTACAGCACGGCGAACGCCCCCGCGATCGCCCACGGGCCCGCCGCCCGCTCCGGGTTGAACAACAACCCGCCCGCCAACCCGGCCTGGAACAGGCCGTCACCGAACTGGCTGGCGGTCCGCAATTCGAGCAGTCGCCAGAAGTGGCGGAGGCTGCGCACCGAACGCCACAGCGCGATCGGTGCGTGTAGGTCAGCCACAGGAACTCACAGTACAAATATCTCGGCGGGCCGCGCTTGTTCGCCACCTATGACGTTCGCTGGTGACATGATGGAGGGGTGGCGGCCTCAGAGGATCCGGAGGATTTTGTCGCTCCGACTACGAACCGGGTGCGCGCAGGAACTCTGCTGCTGGCCAACACCGATCTGCTCGAGCCGACCTTCCGTCGCAGCGTGATCTACGTCGTCGAGCACAACGACGGCGGCACCCTCGGGGTGGTGTTGAACCGGCCGAGCGAGACCGCGGTGTACAACGTGTTGCCGCAGTGGGCGAAGCTCGCCACCAAACCGAAGACGATGTTCATCGGCGGTCCGGTCAAACGCGACGCCGCCCTGTGCCTGGCCACCCTGCGGGTGGGTACAGAAGCGAACGGGGTGCCCGGCATCCGCCATGTGCAGGGCCGGATGGTGATGGTGGACCTCGACGCCGAACCCGAGGTGATCGCCCCACTCGTCGAGGGCGTACGGATCTTCGCCGGCTACTCCGGCTGGACGATCGGACAGCTCGAAGGCGAGATCGAGCGCGACGACTGGATTGTGTTGTCGGCGTTGCCATCCGACGTTCTTGTCCAGGCCCGGGTGGATCTGTGGGGACGCGTGCTGCGGCGACAGCCGCTGCCGCTCTCGCTGCTGGCTACCCACCCAATCGATATCAGCCGCAACTAGTTTCGCGACAGCGTGCATGTCGCGCAGGCGCCTGTGCCGCAGCCGCTCGATGCCGTTCCGCAAGCAGGCGCGGCGTCGGCCTGAGCGACCACGAACTTGGCGCTTTGCCAGCAGCCTGCCGCGACCGTCGCGAACGCGCCGAGCACGCACACGATGACGACGACGGCGCCTGTCTCCGGCTGCGACGACAACGCCACCACTCCGGCGACGGTCAGCATCGCGGCGGCGGCAAGCTGGGTCGGGGCGACTGCGCGCAGAACCTGACGGACGATGTCCGCGGAGCGAGGACGTGTCAACGTCCACCCGCCGAGAGCGGCGGTCGCGACGGCGGCGCACAAACACCCGACAGCCGCATAGAGCATGCGGCCTACCTTAGGCGGCGGCGCGGGTCCCGCGCTACCGGGGCGGTGCTTGCGCCAAAGCCGCCGCGGGAGATGCTGCTGGAGCGGGTGCGCCCGGCACACTGACCTTGAACCCGTTGGTGATTGCGTCGGTCGCGTTCGCGGTGGCGACGGCCTCGCCGACCGTCGTGGTGACCGCGAGCGACACGAGGTACCTGTCCTGCCCCGCCGTCGCGATGGTGTACCTGCGCGCGGTGTTGAGCGACATGTTGTTGTCCCGGTACGAGCCCTCGATCGTCGCCGACGGCATCCCGCCGAAGTCTGCAAGCGACGCGTTGGTGGTTCGCCACGCGGGCAGCAGTTGGCTGTCGATGTAGCCGTGGGTGATGGCGTCCTTGGGGTCGAAGTCGCCGCCGACCAGTTTGTAGACCACGAGCGCTGCGTTCGAGGTGTAGATGCCGTCGCCACCGACCCGGTCGGCGAGCACTGCGAATGCGTCGGGCACGTTCGGGTCGGGCACCTGCGACCAGCCGCGCGGCACGGGCAGCACGATGTTGAGCGCCTTGAAGTCGCGGGCCACCTGCGGTTCGAGCTTGACGCCCTTCTCACCGAAGTAGTCGTTCAACGACACAGAGCTGGCAGGCACCAGCGTCTGCGGTGCCGCAACGGCGGCGGCAGGCACGAGGCCGGGTGCGGCAAGGGATTGTGCTGGTGCGACGCCGAGCTGGCCGGTCGACTGCGAGGTCTGCGCACCGCCGGGCATGACGCCGACGGTCTGAGCCACCGGCGCAGGTTGCGGCGGCAGCGGATAGATGGGCTCGGCCGCTGCGATGTTGCCGGCCAACCCGACCACGCCTGCCAGGCCCGCAGCGACACCACCTGCCAGAATCCGCCAGCGGCGGGCATCTCCGATCATCGCCCGAATCCCTTCACCAGAATCCATCCCCGGCCGCGGCACAGGACATGCCAGTGGTCAGGGGGCGACCGTAACCCCCCGGCAGAGTTAGCCACCAGGCCTGGAACCGAGCTGGAATGAACCTCTGACCGCTCCGCAATGGAACCGATACCTGCCCGTGGCCGAAGGGCGCGCCGCAGCGGCCGTTTACCCTGTTCACGTGAGTAGTGAGTCGGTAGCCGACGCCGTCGAGCAGCAAGCCGCTGGAACCGACACCCCGCAGTATCGATACACCGCGAAGCTGGCCGGGGAGATCGAGCGCGCCTGGCAGGAGTGGTGGGCGCAGCAGGGCACCTTTAACGTGCCCAACCCGGTGGGTTCTCTTGCGCCGCCGGACGGCGCACCGGTCCCCGCCGACAAGATGTTCGTGCAGGACATGTTCCCGTATCCGTCGGGCGAGGGGCTGCACGTCGGGCATCCGCTCGGTTACATCGCGACCGATGTCTACGCCCGCTACTTCCGGATGACGGGCCGCAATGTGCTGCACGCCCTCGGGTTCGACTCGTTCGGGCTACCCGCCGAGCAGTACGCGGTGCAGACCGGTACGCACCCCCGCACCAGGACCGAGGCGAACATCGTCAACTTCCGCCGTCAGCTGGGGCGGCTCGGTCTCGGCCACGATGCGCGGCGCAGCTTCTCCACCACCGACGTCGACTTCTACAAGTGGACGCAGTGGATCTTCCTGCAGATCTACAACGCGTGGTTCGACGAGGACCTCGACAGAGCCAGGCGCATCGAGGAGCTGGTCGGCGAGTTCGAGTCCGGCCGGCGCAGCCCCGGCGAAGGCAGGCCGTGGTCGCAGCTGTCGGCCGACGAGCGCGCCGACGTGATCGACTCGCATCGGCTGGTCTACCACGCCGACTCGTTGGTCAACTGGTGCCCTGGACTGGGTACCGTGCTGGCCAACGAGGAAGTCACCTCCGACGGGCGCAGCGACCGAGGCAACTTCCCGGTGTTCCGGAAGCGACTGCGGCAGTGGATGATGCGCATCACCGCCTACTCCGACCGACTGCTCGACGATCTCGAGGTGCTGGACTGGCCGGAGAAGGTCAAGTCCATGCAGCGCAACTGGATCGGTCGGTCCACCGGCGCCGCGGTGTTGTTCGGCACCGAAGCAGGCGACATCGAGGTCTTCACCACCCGTCCCGATACGTTGTTCGGCGCGACGTACATGGTGCTGGCGCCCGAGCATCCGCTTGTGGAGCAGCTGACCGCCTCCGACTGGCCCGACGGGGTCGACGAGCGATGGACCAATGGCGGCGCCACGCCCGCGGAAGCGGTGACCGCCTACCGTGCATCGATCGCGGCGAAGTCCGATCTGGAACGCCAGGAGAACAAGGCCAAGACGGGCGTGTTCCTCGGCAGCTACGCGACCAACCCCGTCAACGGCGCAGCCCTCCCCGTCTTCATCGCCGACTACGTGCTGCTCGGATACGGCACCGGCGCCATCATGGCGGTACCGGGTGGCGACCAGCGGGACTGGGACTTCGCCACGGAGCTCGGCCTGCCCATCGTCGAAGTCGTTGCGGGCGGCGATATTTCACAGGCGGCCTACAACGGCGACGGAGAGATGGTGAACTCCGGCTATCTCGACGGCCTGAGCGTGGCGTCGGCGAAGGAGGCGGTGACCGCACGGCTGGAGGTCGACGGCCGGGGCACCACCCGCGTCGAGTACAAGCTTCGGGACTGGTTGTTCGCCAGGCAGCGCTACTGGGGCGAGCCGTTCCCGATCGTCTACGACGAGAACGGCCGCGCGCATCCGCTGCCCGAATCCGAGCTGCCGGTGGAGCTGCCCGACATTCCCGACTACGCGCCGGTGCAGTTCGATCCCGACGACGCCGACAGCGTGCCGTCGCCGCCGTTGAACAAGGCCACCGACTGGGTGAACGTCGAGCTGGACCTCGGCGACGGCCTCAAGCCCTACACCCGCGATACCAACGTCATGCCGCAGTGGGCGGCCAGCTCCTGGTACGAGTTGCGCTACACCGATCCGCACAACTCGGAAGCCATGTGCGACAAGGAGAACGAGGCCTATTGGATGGGCCCGCGACCGGCCGAGCACGGCCCTGATGACCCTGGCGGCGTCGACCTGTACGTCGGCGGCGTCGAACACGCTGTGCTGCACCTGCTTTATTGCCGGTTCTGGCACAAGGTGCTCCACGACCTCGGCCACGTGTCGTCGCGGGAGCCGTACCGACGGCTGGTGAACCAGGGCTACATCCAGGCGCACGCCTACACCGACGCGCGCGGCACGTATGTGCCCGCCGCGGAAGTCGTTGAGCGGGACAAGAAGTTCTTCTGGACTGGGCCCGACGGCGAGGTGGAGGTGAACCAGGAGTTCGGCAAGATCGGCAAGAGCCTGAAGAACTCCGTCTCGCCGGACGAGATCTGCGACAACTACGGCGCGGACACATTGCGGATGTACGAGATGTCGATGGGTCCGCTCGAGGCGTCTCGACCGTGGGCGACGAAAGACGTTGTGGGCGCGTACCGATTCCTGCAGCGGGTGTGGCGGCTGGCCGTCGACGAGGAGTCAGGCGAGCTTCGGGTCGGCGACGGCGCGCCGGACGAGGAGACGCTGCGCGTGCTGCACCGCACGATCGCGGGGGCGTCCGACGACTACGCGTCGCTGCGCAACAACACCGCAGGCGCGAAGCTGATCGAGTACACCAACCACCTGACCAAAAAGTACAGCGGCGAAGTGCCGCGGGCGGCCGTCGAACCGCTGGTGCTGATGGTCGCGCCGCTGGCGCCGCACCTCGCAGAAGAGCTGTGGCGGCGACTCGGCCACGACTCGTCGCTGGCGCACGGGCCTTTCCCGGTGGCAGACGAGGCCTACCTGGTGGTGGACACCGTCGAGCTCCCCGTCCAGGTCAACGGCAAGGTGCGCGGTCACGTCACGGTGCCCGCCGACGCGGACGCCGACGCGATCGAGGCGGCGGCGCTGGCCGACGACAAAGTGCAGGCATTCCTCGACGGCGCGACACCGAAGAAGGTGATCGTGGTCGCGGGCCGGCTGGTCAACCTGGTCGTCTAGCGATTTCGGCGCGCTAGGTCGCTCTCAGCGTGACCGCGCGCGCCGAAGCCACGCCCGACGGAACCGCCGAACGGGTTTGCTCGTCATTTTGGTAGATGCTCGGCGATTTTCTGCGGCAACACGATGGAGTGCTGACGATCGAGCATGCGCGCCAAGCAGATTTGACAAAGCAGGCGGTCAACCGGCGAATCAAGTCTGGTCACTGGCGCTGGTGCTCGCGGGGAGTGTACTTCGTTGACGACCGACCATTCACTGAGAGTGCGCGCGTGCGGGTAGCTGTATGGAGCTACGGCGATGAAGCAGCTGCAAGTGGACTTGCCGCGGCGTTCTGGCATGGTCTGACGAGGTTCGCGCCGGACGTCATTGAGGTGACAGTTCCGCGCAACAGCCACGGACGCGCGCATCCTGGCGCGCGGGCTCGACGCCGAGACCTCTCTTGGGCCGACATCGTGGAGTGTCGGGGCCTCCGGCTGACTGCGCTGCCCCTGACCGTGGTCGAAGCCGCAGTGCGGCGGCGGGGGTCAGCCACAATTGTCGACTCTGCACTGCAGAAGAAACACGTTCAGTTGAACGAACTCTGGGACGCCCACTTGCGTAACAAGGGTCGTTACGGGTCTCCGGCGGCGCGTCTTCTCCTGCAGACAGCAGCCGAGGGATCGCGCTCAGAAGCGGAGCGGCTCTTCGCACGGCTGCTGCGCGGCGCCGGCATCACCGGCTGGCGGCCGAACTATCCCGTCGGCGGATATCGCGTGGACTTCGGCTTTCCGAAGTACAAGGTCGCCGTGGAGATCGACGGGCTTGCATTCCACAGCGGCGCGGAGGACTTTCAGGTTGATCGCGAGAGGCAGAACGCGATCGCCTTGTGCGGCTGGCAGGTGTTGCGATTCACCTGGCTGGACTTGACCGTTTACCCGGAACGGACGATGACGATACTGCGGGCCGCGATTCGGCGCGCTGGGTCACCCTCAGCGTGACCGCGCGCGCCCAAATCACCGTGGGCGGACGACGATCTCGCGGATGTCGGCGTCCGGCGGGGCGTTGACGGTATCGACGACGATGTTCGCGACCGTTTCGGGGCTCAGAAACCGCGCGGGGTCGTACTGGCCTCCTTCGTATGCGACGAGGTCTTCCTGCATGACGGTGGCGATCCGCCCAGGATGAATCGACGTCACGCGGAGCCCGGGTTCGTCGTTGCGAAGCGAGTCCGCGAAGCCGCGCAGCGCGAACTTGCTCGCCGTGTACGACGCGAGTCCCGGCGACGCGTTGATGCCCGAACCGGAATTGATGAACACGACATGTCCGCCTGCACTGCGCAACGCGGGCAGCAACGCCAGTGTAAGCGCCACCGCCCCAACGACATTGACCTCCATCGTGACGCGCCACTCGTCGACCGTCGACTCCGCGACCCGCCCGGGGAAGGCGACGCCTGCATTGTGGATCAGCACGTCGAGCTCGTCGATCGGTTCGACGGCCGTCGCGATGGCGTCGGCGTCCGCCAGATTCAGCGGCCACGTCGTGGCCCCCAGCCGCTGGGCGAGCGCGTCGAGCCGGTCCGACGGTCGACCGCCGAGAAACAGGGTATGGGTGGGCGCGAGCGCATCGGCGATGGCCGTGCCGAGCCCGCCCGCCGGCCCGGTGATGAAGGCGGTCGGCATGCCGATCACCTTAGGCGACTGCAATCATTGAGGAGATGGCACCGGATCCCAGCTTCGCTCCGACGCAGCTCGCGGCACGAGCCGCGTATCTGCTGCGCGGCAACGACCTGGGTTCGATGACGACCGCGGCGCCACTGCTCTACCCGCACATGTGGAGCTGGGACGCCGCCTTCGTGTCCATCGGCCTCGCGCCGCTCAGCGTCGAGCGGGCGGTCGTCGAACTCGACACGCTGCTCTCGGCGCAGTGGGCCAACGGGATGATCCCGCACATCGTGTTCGCCAACGGCGTCGACGGCTACTTCCCCGGACCCGCGCGGTGGGCGACCTCCGCGCTGGCCGTCAATGCGCCGCGGTCGCGGCACACATCGGGAATCACCCAGCCGCCGGTACACGCGATCGCCGTGCAGCGCATCCTTGACCACGCCCGCTCGCGCGGTCGCTCGACCCGCGCCGTCGCAGAAGCGTTTCTCGACCGCCGCTGGGACGACCTGGTGCGCTGGCACCGCTGGCTCGCCGAAGCGCGCGACCAGAAATCGCACGGCAGGGTCACCCTCTATCACGGGTGGGAATCCGGCATGGACAACTCACCCCGTTGGGATGCCGTGTACGCCAACGTGGTTCCGGGCAACGTGCCGGAGTACCAGCGCGAGGACAACACCATCGTCACCGACGCCAGCCAACGACCGTCCGACACGGAGTACGACCGCTACCTGTGGCTGCTCGAGGAGATGAAGTCGGCACACTACGACGACGAACTCCTGCCCAAGGTGATGAGCTTTGCCGTCGAGGACGTCTTCGTCTCGGCGATCCTGTCGGTGGCCTGCACGGTGCTCGCCGAGATCGGTGAGGACTACAAGCGCCCGAACGCCGACGTCAGGGACCTCTACGCGTGGGCGGACCGGTTCCGAGCGGGCGTCATCGAGACGACGGACGAACGAACCGGGGCGGCAAGGGATTACGACGTCCGCGCGGGCAGATGGGTCGCCACCGAAACGGTCGCGCAGTTCGCACCCCTGCTGTGCGGCGGTCTGCCGCACGACAAGGAGCGCACGCTGTTGCGGCTGTTGGAGGGCCCGCGGTTCTGCGGACACCCGGACCTGAAGTACTCGTTGATCCCGTCGACGTCACCGGTGTCGCGGGACTTCAGGTCGAGGGAATACTGGCGCGGCCCCGTCTGGCCGGTGATGACCTGGTTGTTCTCCTGGTCGTTCGCCCGCCGTGGCTGGGCCGAGCGGTCGCTGATGCTGCGGCGCGAGGGTCTGCGGCAGGCCAGCGACGGAACGTTCGCCGAATACTACGAGCCGTTCACCGGCGAGCCGCTGGGCAGCATGCAGCAGTCATGGACCGCCGCGGCGGTTCTGGACTGGCTGGGTTAGGCCTCTTCGTGGCCGGGTTCTCGATCGGCCAGCCGCTCCATCGGTCCCAACGCCTTGGTCAGGGTCTCGACGTCGTCGTCGCTGAGTTTCCCCAGCATCGCCGCCAGCGCCGCTCGGCGTGCGGCCAGCGCCTCGCGGTGTTGAACGAGGCCCCGCGGCGTCACCTCAACGAGCACGGCACGCAGATCGGACGGATCGCGCGATCGCTTCACCAGACCGAGTTTCTCGAGCCGACGGATCGCGACCGTCGTGGTGGGGGTGCGGACGCGCTCGTGGGCGGCCAGATCAGTCATCCGGATCGGGCCCTTTTCCAGCAGCGTCAACAGGATCGACAGCTGGGCCAACGTCAGATCGCCCGCCGTGCCGCGATTGGCGTCGCCGCGGCGCAGGACGGAGAAAAGCTTGGACAGGACGCGCTGCAACTCAGCCGCGAGCTCGTCGACCTGCGCATCGGTCTCCACCATAGTTCGCTAGTCTAACCTGTCAGGGTCTGACGGTATGTAAACGCACAATGTTTGCGGTTAGAGAACCTGGGACAGGAATTTCTGTAGTCGTTCGGTTTCCGCGGCGTCGAATAACTGGTCCGGCGGACCCGATTCGACAACTTTGCCGTGATCCATGAACACCACGGCATCCGACGTCGATCTGGCGAATCCCATCTCGTGCGTCACCACCACCATCGTCATACCGTCGGCGCCGAGGTCGGCGATCAGCGCCAGGATCCCCTTCACCAGTTCGGGATCCAGCGCCGAGGTGGCCTCGTCGAAGAACATCACCCCGGGTGACATCGCGAGCGCCCGGGCGATGGCGACCCGCTGCTGCTGGCCGCCCGAGAGAGTGCCGGGTCGGGCATCGGCCTTGTGCCGCAGATCAACCCGGTCCAGTTGGGCCAGTCCGAGGGCACGCGCTTCGTCCGCGCTGAGCTTCTTGAGCTTGCGGGGCGCCAGCGTCACGTTGTCGAGCACGGTGCGGTGCGGAAACAGGTTGAAATGCTGGAACACCATCCCGATCCGTTGCCGCAACAAATCGGGATTGTCGGCCAGCACCGACTTACCGTCGAGCAGGATGTCGCCCTTATCGGGCTCGTAGAGCCGGTTGAGCGTGCGCAGCAGTGTGGACTTACCCGATCCCGACGGTCCGATCACCGCGGTCGTGGTGCCCGCGGGCACGTCGATGTCGACCCCGCGCAGCACCGCGTTGGGTCCGAAGGCCAGGTGAATATCCCTGCCTGCCAACGAGACAGGTGCAGGTGCGGCCGGCATCAGATCATCTCCTGCGACGTCGCGGGGTTCAGTGGCGATAGCGGGTCCTCCGGTTCGGCGGGCTTGCCCTTGCGCAAGCGGGCGTCGATGTAGTTGACGAGGTGGGTCAGCGGAATCGTCAGCAACAGGTAGAAGAGGCCTGCGGCGACCAGCGGCGAAAGGTTGCCGGTCTGCGCGTTGAGGTCACGTCCCACCTGGAACAGCTCGCGCTGGTTGGCGACCAGGCCGAGGAAGTACACCAGGGAGCTGGCCTTCAGCAGCGAGATGAACTGGTTGACCAATGCGGGCAGCACCCGCCGAATGCCCTGCGGCACCACGATCAGTCGCATCGACGCCGGATAGCTGAAGCCGAGTGCGCGGGAGGCTTCGAGTTGGCCGGACTCCACGCTCTGGATGCCGGAACGAAAGATCTCGCCGACATAGGCCGCGGCCATCAACCCCAGCGCGGCGATGCCGAGCGGATACGGATTGTTGCCCGTGAGCCCGCCGACGATGGGCCCGACGCCAAGGCCGATCAGCAGGATGATCACCACTTCGGGCAGGCCGCGGAAGATGTCGGTGTAGATGCGTGCGGGCCACCGCAGCCAGCGTGAGCGGGAGATGCCGGCGACGGCGAGCGCCATTCCGAGCAGCAGGCCGATCACGCTGGCGCAGATGGTCAGGATCAGCGTGTTCGGTAGGCCGGTCTTGAGCAGGTCGGGGATCGCCTGCTTGTACAGGTCCCAGTCGAGAAACGACGCCGCCAGCTGTGACAGCGTCGACTTCGGTTGTACCGCAGTCGAACCCGCCGGCTCACCTTGATGGCTGGCGGCGATGGCGGCGAAGTCCGGCAGCTGCGGGGCCGGCGCCGCCTTGGACCCCGGCTTCCAGCCGGGCGGCAGCTCACGGGGCACCCAGTCGGAGTACAGCCGCGACCAGGTGCCGTCTGCGATGACAGCGTCGAGCCCGGAGTTCAAGGCGTCGATCAGCGGCTTGTTTTCCTCGGCGACCGCATAGGCCACGAAATTGTCCAAGCTGAAGGTGTTTTCGATGATCTCGGCGGGATCGCCGGGTTGCACCGTGCCCTGCGCCTGCTGCGATGGCGCGACCCAGGCGTCGATCTGTTTGGACTTCAGGCTGGCATACACGGTGTTGTAGTCGGGGAACTTGACGGGGTCCAGCTTCAGGGAGTCGACGAGGTAGGCCTCCTGCACGGTGCCCTGAACGACACCGATGCGCTGGCCCGCGGCGAGCTTGTCGAATCCGGTGATCGGCGATCCCGTCGGAACCACGAGTGAGAAGTAGCCGAAGTCGTAGCCGTTGGTGAATCCGACGGTCTTACGCCGTGCGTCGGTGGTGGTGATCGACGAGGACCCGACGTCGAAGCGCCGCGACGCCACCTGGGCGAGCAGGCCGGAGAACTCGGTACCGACGAAATTGATTCGCAGACCGAGCTTTTCGGCGACCGCGCGCAGTAGCTCGTTGTCGAAGCCGGTGAACTGGCCCTGCGAGTTGATGCAGATGCTCGGTGGCGCGTCAGACAGGGTGCCGACGGTCAGCACGCCGGGTGTGCCGAGACCGAGCGCGCCCGCCTTGACGGTGTTGAGCGGCACAACCGTCGGCGTCGTGTACTTGTCCTCACCGGGTCCGGCAGCGGCGGATGCGAGGTTGGTCGGAACGGCGCTCGCGCTGTCGACGCCGGGCGGGGCGCACTGATCGGCGTCGGCGAGTGCGGGCGTCGCCATCGGGACGCTGAAGATCAGAAGAGCGACCAGCGCGAGGACGAATGCTTTACCTGTCCGGCCCATGAGGGGGGTCATTCAAGTCAACGTAGCCGCCGCGCGGACGTTGAAACCGGCTTCAGCTCATTCAGAACGCGACGGTCGGCTGCCTGGCCAGGCCCGATGGGTTGAACACGCCGCGCCGCACCAGTTCGGCGACCATGATCCGCCCCATGGCCTCCGACCGGCCCGCGCACGCGGCCCGCGCACCGTCGGGGTCGCGGGTGTGGATCGCGGTGGTTTCGGCCTCGTAGAACGGCAGCATCTCGTCGTGGTTGCTCATGTAGGTGACCCAGAACGATCGGGGGATGAAGCTCTGCGACGCGCGGATCTCGGCGAGCAGCCGCGGCCCGGCGTACTCGCCGTTGATGGTCTGCCGGTACTGCCAGGCCGCTTCCTGAAATGCGCGCGATTCTCGGTTGGCGCGCATGAAGTCGGTCAACGTGTCGAGCTGGGACAGCACCTGCGGCCGTGGGTCGTTGGCGGCGCGCGCCGACGCAAGGCCGAGCAGGATGCCGTGAAGCTCGTGATGTTCCAGCACGACGGACTCGTCGAATCGTTCGACGAAGGCGCCACGGTGGTAGCGCGTCGACAGGATTCCGTCGTGCTCGAGCTGTACGACGGCCTCCTGAATCGGCACGCGGCTCAGCCCGAGCTCGTGCGCGACCTCGTTGCGGTCGACGCGATCCCCCGAACGCAACTTGCCAGTCAGCACCAGGTTGATGATGTGCGAAACAACCTGGTCCTTCTCTTTAACTCCATACCTCTTGGGCATAGCGGCGCAAGTTAATCACGCGAGATGGCCGCCAGGCAGAAAATGGCAGAATGAGACACATTCGTGTCTGCAAAGGTTCGCGCAGCCTAAGCTGAGTTACTGTCAGCGGCGTTGATCGCGCCAGCGGCACAACGCTTCTGCGTCGTTCAGGTCGTAGTCGGGACCGTTGACCCCGACCGTCAGGAGCGTGACTCCGAGGTCGGCGAGTGCGTCGGCTTCGGCGAGCAGCGCGTCGGTCCCCTTGCCGGAGACGCCGGCCGAACGCTCGATGTCCGACGGGTCGCGGCCGACGTCGGCGCAGTGCCGCGCCAGGATCTCGGACTTCTGCGGGTACGCGCTGCTGTCGCTGAAGGAGTGCCAGATGTCGCCGTATTCGGCCACCAAGCGCAGCGTCTTCTTCTCCCCACCACCGCCGATCAGCACTGGAATGTCGCGCGTCGGCTGCGGGTTGAGCTTGCCCAGCCGGGACTTGATGCGGGGGAACGCCCCGGCGAGATCGTCGAGCCTGCTGCCCGCGGTGCCGAAGTCGTAGCCGTACTCGTCGTAGTCCTTCTGCTTCCAGCCCGACCCGATGCCGAGGATCAGCCGGCCGTCGGAGATGTGGTCGACGGTGCGCGCCATGTCGGCCAGCAGTTCCGGGTTGCGGTACGAATTGCAGGTGACCAGCGCGCCGATCTGAATGCGCGACGTCTGCTCCGCCCACGCGCCGAGCATCGTCCAGCATTCGTAATGCGCGCCGTCGGGGTCGCCGTACAGCGGGAAAAAGTGGTCCCAGTTGAACGCGACGTCGACGCCGATGTCCTCGCAGCGCCGGACGGCGTCACGGATGTGGCTGTAGGCAGGGGAATGTTGCGGCTGCAGTTGCACGCCGATGCGAATTGGGGAAGTCACGCTCTAACCGTACGTTCGGTCAGACGCCGATATTCCCGTCGGTTCTCCACACCGCCACGACCGACGGGCGTGCCGTGCCGTTGCCGCCTTCGGGCCACCGGGACAGCGGATTGTCGAGGTTGTTGTCGTCGTGCTCGCCGGGATGCTGCACGCACACGGTCACCCGGTCGTCGGTTATCACCGGGCCGCAGGTCTCGGCGCCGAGCGGAACGGTGAGGAACTGCCTGGTCTCCCCGCGGTTGGGGCCATCGAGCGCGACGGCGAACAATCCGTCGTTGGAGTCCAACGCGTTACCGTCGGTGGAGATCCATAGGTTGCCGTGACTGTCGAAGGCCACGTTGTCCGGACACGAGATGGGGCTGACCTTCGTCTTGTCGAACCCGGCGAAATAGGTGTCCGCGGCAGCCGGGTCGCCGCACACCAGCAGCAGCTCCCAGGTGAAGTCCGTACCCGCATGGTTGTCGGTGATTTCGAGGATCTGCCCGCTCTTGTTGTCGTTGCGCGGGTTGGCGGCATCCGGCGACGCCTCACCCGGCGCGCCGCGCTCATCGTTGTTGGTCAGCGCGACGTAAACCTTGCCGGTCTTCGGGTTCGCCTCGAAGTCCTCGGGTCGATCCATCTTGGTGGCGCCCGCTTTGTCCGCGGCGAACCGGGTGAACACCGCGGCCTCCTGGGCAGTCACCCCGGCAACGAGGGATTCGGCCTGTCCGTTCGGACCCGAGCGCAGGAGCGGGAGCCATGTCCCGGTCCCGCTGAAGGACCCCGTGGCAGGCAGCTTGCCCGAACCGTCGATCTGAGCGGGTGGGATGTCGCTTGACAGCTTCGCAACGTAGAGCGTGCCCTCGTCGAGCAGCGTCATGTTGTGCGCAAGGGCAGCGGGGTCTGCCTTTTCCCACCCGGGCCGCATCTTCTTGCTCGAGACGAACTTGTACATGTAGTCGAAGCGCTCGTCGTCACCGCTGTAGGCCACCACGGTGTCGTCGTCGGTGATGTAGATGTTGGCGGCCTCGTGGCGGAACCGGCCCATCGCGGAGTGCTTCACCGGGGTCGAATTCGGATCCCACGGGTTGACCTCGACGATATAGCCGAATCGGTTGGGCTCGTTCGGGCTCTTGGACACGTCGAAGCGCGGGTCGAACGTCTCCCAGCGCAGCGCCGACGGTTCGAGCGGGATCCCGTAGCGGTCGTAGCGCTCGGCGTCCACCGGGTTGGGCTTCGCGGTGCCTTCCACGGCGCCGAAGTACTCCTGAAAATTCTCCTCGCCGGATAGCACCGTGCCCCATGGCGTTACGCCGCCGGAGCAGTTGGCGAAGGTGCCCGCGACCGTGCGGCCGGCCGGGTCTGCAGACGTCTTGACGAAGTCGGTGCCCGCGGCGGGCCCGACGAGTGTCATCGGCGTGTCGGCGGTGATGCGCCGGTTGTATCGGCTCATCACGGGTCTGAGGCCGCCACCGGGCACCCGTTCGACCTCGACGACGCCCATGCCGATCGCCGCGATTTCGATGTCGAACTGCTCACGGGTCGGTGCGCCCTCCTTGTAACCGGGGAACATGAACAGCGGCGTGACGTACTCGTGGTTGGTGACCAACAGGAATCGGTTCGGCAGGCCCCCAGATTCGACCGGGATGGGCAGGAGCCCAGCGAAGTCGTTGTTGAAGCCGAACTGACCGCGCTGGGCGGCGGCCGTTTGGTTGCGCACGTCGAACTTCGGCGCTCCGTCGAGAATCGGGTCGCCCCAACTGATCACAACGCCCTGCTGGTAGCCGTCGGGGATGACGACGGCGTCCTCGCTGTTGGGTGCGACGGCCTCGAACTTCATGCCAGCGGGTGTCTCGGGCACCGGCTCCGTCGATGAGGTCGGGGTTGCGGCGGGTTGGTCGCCACTGCTGCACGCGGCAAGGGCCGAACCGGTGCCGACCGCCAGCACCGCGATACCGCCCGCCCTGAGCATCGCGCGCCGTGACACCGCCTTGGCGATATCGCCGAAGTATTCGTTGTCGCTGGTGTTTCGCACCGGTTTGGAGCACGCGTCGCCGCACTTGTACCGGCAGGTCACATGCTGCCGCTTGGACTTTCCGTCGTGGGTAACAAAGAGATTCAACGGCACAAGTGCCATGGGTGGCGTTCCTTCCGAGCGCGTTTGCGGCTGAGGGCTGGCAGCCGGACGCGCCGAAACTTACGTCAGCTCGGCAATCAAACGGCAAGCATTCGGTGAACAACCGGGGGCGTCAGCACCCCAGCACCCCTTTGAGGATGTCGACCAGTGCCCGCGGCTGGTCACCCTGGACCGAGTGACCCGAGTCGGCGACAACGTAGGTGCGCTGAAACCCGGGCGCGCCCTTGGCAAACGCGTCGGCATCCTCGTCGTTGACGAAGTACGAGTCGGCTCCGCGCACAAGCGTGGTCGGCATCGTGATGGCGGGAACGTCGTCCCACAGCCCGGTGAAGGACTCCGGCATCTCCGTGCTGTTGTCGCCGCTCGCCGCGGTGCTGTTGTCGCCGCTCGCCGCGGTGCTGTTGTCGCGGCTCGCCGCGGTGCTTTTGCCGCGGAAGGTGTCGTACCGCCACGTCCAGGTGCCGTCGTCGAGGCGCCTCGAGTTGTGGAAGACGCCGCGGCGCAACGACTTGCGGTCGCGGTTCGGGGAGGCCTCGACCGTCACGTCGAGCATCGCCTGAAAGCTGGGGAACTCCCGGTCGCCCCGGACGAGTGCGACAGCGCCGAGTTGGGCCTTCGACATCTGCTCGTGGCGTTCCGGCGCCGACGGGGTGACGTCGACGAGCACGAGTTCTCCTACCAGCGCGGGTTCGGCGGCGGCGATGCGAAGAGCGGTCAGGCCGCCGAGCGACATCCCGACGACGAGTCGCGGGCTCGGCGCCCACTCGCGAAGCAGCGGCCGCAGCGTGTCCGCGTTGAGCTTCGGCCCGTAGTCGCCGTCCTCGCGCCATCCTGACCGACCGTGGCCGGGAAGGTCGATCGCCAGCGCGGGTGCTCCGAGGCCGAGGATGACGGTGTCCCAGGTGTGCGCGTTCTGCCCGCCGCCGTGCAGAAACACCACCTGCGGCGGCTCGTCGCCCCACTTCAGCGCGCTGATATCGCCTGATTCGATGCGGGCGACCGGCGGCAGCGGGCCGGTGTGGCCGATCTGTTCGGCGTTCTCCGGCAGCAGTGCGAACTCGTCGACATTCAGTAGCTCGTCGTCGGAGATCTCAGCCATGGCTAGACCCTACGCACCGCGGAAATTCAGATGCTATCCGCGCGGGATTGTGTCAGCGTCGAGAGTATGGGTTCGAGCCCGCCCCAAGGATTGTCGATCCGCAGCCCCAAGGATGCGGATTGGCCCGCCATGTCACGCGTCGCGGCGACCTGTTTCGGTGGCAATCGACGGCCGCAGGAAACGACCGACATGTGGCGCACGATGATGCCTGCAGACGGTGCCCTCGTCGCGTGCGACGGACCCGACGTTGTCGGGGTGGCCGCATTCCTGGATCTGAGGCTCACCGTGCCAGGCGGCGCGGTGCTGCCCATGGCGGGCGTGACCTGGGTGGCGGTTTCACCCACCCACAGGCGGCGCGGTGTGCTTTCGGCGATGTTCGTCGAACTGCACGCCAGGATGGGTGAGTATCCGATCGCAGGCCTGCAAGCCAGTGAGGCAGGAATCTACGGCCGGTTCGGCTACGGGCCCGCCACGGTCGAACATCGGCTGACCGTCGACCGGCGGGAGGCCAGATTCTTCGCCGATGTCCCCGACCCCGGCGGAGTCAGAGTCGTCGATCATGCCGAACATCGCGATCAGATCGCGGACATCTACGAGCGCGTGCGGTTGCAGACGCCTGGTGGCATCTACTGCCCGCCGCAGTTGTGGGAGGACTTCCTCGCCGACCGCGAGTCAGACAGGGACGGTGGGAGCGAATTCTTCTGTCTGCTGCACGCCGACGGTTTCGCCTTGTACCGGACGCAAGGCTCAGACGAGAAGAAGAAGGTCGAGATCGTCGAGCTGGCCGCCGTCACTGCCGAAGCCCACATAGCGCTATGGCGGGTCCTGCTCGGCATGGACCTCATAGAGACGGTGACGGCCTGGACGCATCCGGACGACGTGCTGCCATATCTGCTGACCGACCCACGGCTGGTGCGCACCCTCGTGGTCGAGGACGCGCTGTGGCTGCGGATGCTCGACATACCGGCGGTGCTGGAAGCACGCACCTATGCATCGGATGTGTCTGTGGTGCTTGACATTTCGGACGATGTGCTCGGTGGCGGCGGCAGGTACGCGCTCGAGGTGCACGACAGGAAGGCACGCTGTGTCCTCACCGACGCGCCTGCCGACGTCCACACGAACCTGTCGGTGCTGGGCGGCCTGTATATGGGCGGACACCGCGCGTCGACCTTCGCGACCGTTAATCGCCTGCGCTGCAACGACTCCAGGCTAGTAGCTGAGCTGGACGCGGCATTCGCGACGGATGTGCCTGCCCACCTCGGCTACGGCTTCTAGCCCTCGATGAAGGTTTCGAGCTGCGTGCGGGCGATGTCATCGGGCAGCTGCTTCGGCGGGCTCTTCATCAGGTAGGCCGACGCGGCGACAACGGGGCCGCCGATGCCACGGTCCTTGGCGATCTTCGCCGCGCGGACCGCGTCGATGATGACGCCCGCCGAGTTCGGCGAATCCCACACCTCGAGCTTGTACTCCAGGTTCAGCGGAACATCGCCGAAGGCGCGGCCTTCCAGCCGCACGTAGGCCCACTTGCGGTCATCGAGCCAGCCGACGTGGTCGGACGGGCCGATGTGAACGTCCTTGGTCTTGAACTCGCGCTGCAGGTTGCTGGTGACGGCCTGGGTCTTGGAGATCTTCTTGCTCTCGAGGCGCTCGCGCTCGAGCATGTTGAGGAAGTCCATGTTGCCGCCGACGTTGAGCTGCATCGTGCGGTCGAGCTGCACGCCACGGTCCTCGAACAGCTTGGCCATCACGCGGTGGGTGATCGTCGCTCCGACCTGGCTCTTGATGTCGTCACCGACGATCGGCACGCCGGCGTCTTCGAACTTCTTGGCCCACACCGGATCTGAGGCGATGAACACCGGCAGCGCATTGACGAACGCAACCCCGGCGTCGATGGCGCACTGGGCGTAGAACTTGTCGGCCTCATCGGAGCCAACAGGAAGGTAGGAGACCATCACGTCGACGTTGTTGTCCTTGAGGACCTTCACCACGTCGACGGGATCGGCGTCGGACACCTCGATGGTGTCGGCGTAGTACTTGCCGATGCCGTCGAGTGTCGGGCCGCGCTGCACGACGACGTCTGTCGGCGGCACGTCGGCGATCTTGATGGTGTTGTTCTCCGACGCGAAGATGGCCTCGGAGAGGTCGAACCCGACCTTCTTGGCGTCGACGTCGAAGGCGGCGACGAACTTGACGTCCCTGACGTGATACGGGCCCAAGCGGACATGCATCAGGCCCGGAACGGTCTTGTTCTCATCGGCCTCGTAGTAGTACTGCACACCCTGAACCAGCGATGATGCGCAGTTGCCGACACCGACAATCGCGACCCGCACCTCGGTGTTCTCAGTCATGGCGACGTTCTCCCTCTCCGATCCAATACCTTGGAAAACTTTGAAATCTGCTCGTACTGCTAGTTGGGCGTCTGCTCTGCACGACCCTGCGCCACTCGCTCGGCCGCGATCAAATCGTTGAGCCACTTCACTTCACGCTCGCTCGACTCCAGCCCCAACTGGTGCAGCTGGCGGGTGTAGCGATCGAGCGAACTGCTGGCCCGCGCGACCGCTTCGCGCAGACCTTCTCGGCGTTCCTCCACCTGGCGACGGCGGCCCTCGAGGATCCGCATCCTGGCCTCGGCCGGGGTGCGGTTGAAGAAGGCGAGATGAACGCCGAACCCGTCGTCGGTGTAGTTCTGCGGACCTGTGTCGGCCACCAACTCGGCGAAGCGCTTCTTGCCTGCATCGGTCAGCTGATAGACCCGGCGTGCACGGCGCACCTTGGAAGCGCCGTCCGGCGCCGCGTCCTCGACGATCAACCCGTCGGCCTGCATCCGGCGCAACGCGGGATACAGCGAGCCGTACGAGAACGCGCGGAAAGCACCGAGCAGACCGGTCAGCCGCTTACGCAGCTCGTAGCCATGCATGGGTGATTCGAGCAGAAGACCCAGCACTGCGAGCTCCAGCATCGAACCACCTCCTTTGTCCCCTCGCTGCGCTGGGGCCCACGTCGCTACGACGACTCAACACGTCGCACAACTGTATCGCGTCGATATATACGCCGCTACATCGGGGACACGGAAACTTGCTGACCTGGGGGTTTAGCTGGGCTCGTTGATGTGCTTGATCGCGCCGTCCGGCGCGAGGTCGATAGAGCCGCTGCCGAACTCGCTGCTGATATAGATGCGGATGTTGACCGCATCGGGGGTCGCCGGATCCTTCGACGGTTCGATGTCGATCCAGGTGTCGGAGATGTCCTTGCGCTGGATCCTCAGGGATTCTGGGGCGCCGCGCAGCACCGCGATGGTCTGTTCGAAGTCGAACTTCGCCAGGTCGACGACGCGGTCGTCGGAGTCGACGGTGGTGGTCGAGTACGGGTCGCCCCACCCGCCGCGGTAGTCGTACATCAGCTTGCGGCGCGGGTCTTCGGTGTCAGGGCGGTAGAGCGTGGCCCGGTCGGGCCGGATGTTCATCTCGAAGCCCTTGGTGTCACCGAACTTCTGCCGCATCTGCTCGAACAACCCGTTGAGCCCACCCATCGACTGAAGCTGCCGAGGTGGCGTCAGCACCTTGGCCGGAACTCCGTCGGATTTCGCGCCGGGATCGGTCTGGAAGCTCAGCGGCGAGCTGGTATTGCCGTAGAGGCCCCAGCCGATACCCATGCCGAGAAGCACCAGCACCGCGGCCGTCGCGAGCCGGAGGCCCCAGCCGCCGCCTGCGGGAAGCTTCGGCCGTCTCGTCAGGTCGGGCAATTTCACCGGCGCGTTGGCCGTCTGCAAATCCGTGACCAATGACTGCAGCTCGCCGAGCGTCGCGGCGTTGGTGGCCGTGCTCACCCGCTGCCCGTGTTCCTCCATCGAGAGCTGGCCCTCGGAGAGCGCGCTGTCGAGCACTCGGCAGGTGTCGGATCGGTCGCTGTCTTTCGCACGCGTTCCTGGGGAACGCCGCCCCCCACCCATCGCCACGCGATGATCGTAGATGTCAGCTCGGATATTCGACGCGCTTGATGTTGCCTGCGCCGTCGAGGTAGATCCATCCGTTTGCGCCGGAGGTCGTGGTGACCTTCACCAGCAGCTCCAGCCCTCCGGGACCAGGTGGTTCCGCGATGTGGTCGATGTCGATGAACGTCTCCGAGACGTCTCCGGGTGCAATGCGCAGTGTTTCGGGCGCCGCCCGCAGTGCGGCGACCGCCGCCGCGATGTCGAAAGCGCCGAGGTCGGTCAGGTCGTCGGTATCCGAGCGCGGCCTTTCGGAGGGGTCGCCCCAACCGCGTTCGAACGTGTAGATGAGCTTCGACTGATCGTTGGTGGGATCCGGTCGGGCCAGGATCGCCTCGTCGGCCATGATCGCGAGCTCGTAGCCCATCGTGTCGCCGAACCGCTTGCGCGTCTCGTCGAGCACCCGCGTCACGCCCTCCGCGGTGTGCAGGTTCGGGGGCGGGCCCAGCACGATCGGCGGCGGGTCGTCGGGCGCCTCGGTCGGCTTGGGCTCCGCAGCTGTGGCGGACGGGTCCGCGGCGAGCGCGTGGGTTTCCGGCGCCTCGGCACTCGGCGTCGAGTCGGCGACGTCCTCGGGCGAATCGTCGCCGCCCAACACGAGCCAGCCGACGGCGGCGACGCACACCACCAGCACACCGACGACCCCAACCAGGAGGGTGCGGTAGTTGCGCAACGTCGACGGCGACGTCGTGAACGGCTGCACCGCACTGGGGGCCTGCAGGTCGGTGACCAACGAGTGAAGCTCGCTGAGCGTTGCGGCGTTGGTAGCTGCGCTGACCCGTTGCCGGTGTTCCTCCATCGACAGCTGCCCCTCGGCCAGCGCGCTGTCGAGTAGCTGGCAGGTCTCGGTGCGGTCGCTGTCCCGTGCGCGGGTGCCCGTTGTCTTCCGCGTCGCCACGTCGAAGATCGTAGGAGGTCGGACCCCATCACCGCAGACAGATGCCGACGCGCCGGGCGCCTGACCCCGTCACACCTCCACGCCGCGGGACCCCGACGTACTCTGGTCATCGTGCGATTGCAGCGACAGGTGGTGGACTACGCGCTTCGGCGGCGGTCCCTGCTGGCGGAGGTCTACTCGGGACGCACCGGCGTCTCGGAGGTCTGCGACGCGAATCCGTACCTGCTGCGAGCCGCGAAATACCACGGGAAGCCCAGCACGGTGATGTGCCCGATCTGCCGCAAGGAACAGCTCACGCTGGTGTCCTGGGTTTTCGGCGACCACCTCGGCGCGGTGTCAGGATCGGCGCGGACCGCCGAGGAACTCGTACTGCTGGCATCCCGTTACGACGAGTTCTCGGTACATGTGGTGGAGGTATGCCGCACCTGCAGCTGGAATCACTTGGTGAAGTCGTACGTGCTCGGCGCGGTTCGGCCGACTGGCCCTTCTCGGGGATCGCGCTCGACCCGAACCGCGCGCAATGGTGCGCGGACGGCCAGTGAATAGCGAGGGGCGCCACAACCGGTCAGCCAGGGATGTCCATGCGGGACAGGCTGCTGACGGTGTGGACGAACGCGAAACCGTCGAGGTCCAACGGCCCCGCCCGATTCGCAGGCCCATCAGCCATTTCGACGACCGGCACACCGCGATCATCCCGCCGGTAAGAGACGACACTTACCCGCCGATGCGCGATCCGATCGAGGCCGTCAAGGCGGCGCTCGACGGCACGCCGCCACCCAAGCCACCACCGCCGAAACCTCCACGCCGTCCGCCGCCCGGTGGCGGCGGCACCGGCGGCGGCCCAGGCGGACCTGGTGGCCGACCGCCCCGTCGGCTGCCCGCCGTCGAGCAGATCAACTGGAAATGGGTTCGGCGCGGCATCTATGTCGCGGTCGCCGCTCTCATCCTGCTGCCGATCATCACGTTCGGCATGGCTTACATGATCGTCGAGGTGCCCAAGCCCGGCGATATCCGCACCAACCAGGTGTCGACGATCCTGGCCAGCGACGGCAGCGAGCTCGCGAAAATCGTTCCGCCTGAAGGTAACCGGGTCGACGTCAACATCGACCAGATACCGGTGCACGTGCGCGACGCCGTGATGGCCGCAGAGGACCGCAACTTTTACTCCAATCCCGGCTTCTCGTTCACCGGGTTCGCGCGGGCCGCCAAGAACAACATCTTCGGCGGCGACACGCAGGGCGGCTCGACGATCACCCAGCAGTACGTGAAAAACGCGTTGGTCGGTGATGCGCGGGCCGGCCTCGGCGGCATCATCCGCAAGGCGAAGGAACTGGTCATCTCGACGAAGATGTCCGGCGAATGGTCCAAAGACCAAGTGCTGCAGTCCTATCTGAACATCATCTACTTCGGTCGCGGCGCCTACGGCATCGGTGCCGCATCCAAGGCGTACTTCGGCAAGCCGGTCGAACAGCTCACGGTCGCAGACGGCGCGCTGCTCGCCGCGCTGATCCAGCAGCCGTCGGGTCTGGACCCCGCCGTCAACCCCGATGGGTCGCTGGCGCGGTGGAACTGGGTGCTCGACGGCATGGTCGAGATCGGCGCTCTATCTCCCACCGACCGTGCCGCGCAAGTCTTTCCGCCGACGGTGCCTCCCGATCAGGCGCAGAACCAGAACCAGACGACCGGCCCGAACGGGCTGATCGAACGGCAGGTGCAGAAGGAACTGCTCGACCTGTTCGACATCAACGAGCAGACCCTGAACACCGAGGGTCTGCAGGTGACCACCACCATCGATCCGAAGGCGCAGGCGGCCGCCGAGGACGCGGTTACCGACACGCTCGACGGTCAGGACCCGGATATGCGCTCAGCGGTGGTGTCCATCGATCCGAAGACCGGCGGCGTCAAGGCGTACTTCGGCGGCACCGATGCCCAGGGCTTCGACTTCGCCCAGGCCGGCCTGCCGACCGGATCGTCCTTCAAGGTGTTCGCGCTGGTGGCCGCGCTCGAACAGGGCATTGGCCTGGGTTATCAGGTGGACAGCTCGCCGCTGGAAATCAATGGCATCAAGATCACCAACGTCGAGGGCGCCGGCTGCGGCACCTGCAACATCGCCGAGGCACTGAAGCGCTCACTGAATACCGCCTATTACCGGCTGATGCTGAAGCTGAAGAACGGTCCGGCCGATGTGGCCAAGGCCGCCCACGAGGCCGGCATCGCCGACAGCTTCCCCGGCGTCGAGCACACGCTGTCCGAGGATGGTAAGGGCGGCCCACCCAATAACGGAATCGTGTTGGGCCAGTATCAGACTCGCGTGCTCGATATGGCGTCGGCCTATGCGACGATCGCGGCGTCGGGCGTCTACCACCGGCCACACTTCGTGCAGAAGGTCGTGAACGCAGACGGCCAGGTGCTGTTCGACGCGGCAGGCGAAGACAACTCCGGCGAGCAGCGCATCGACAAGGCAGTCGCCGACAATGTCACCGCTGCGATGCAGCCGATCGCGGCGTACTCCAACGGCCACGCGCTTGCCGGCGGCAGGCCGTCGGCGGCGAAGACAGGCACGAATCAGCTCGGCGATACCGGCGACAACCGCGACGCCTGGATGGTCGGCTTCACCCCGTCGCTTTCGACCGCGGTGTGGGTCGGCACCACCCAGGGCGACAAGCCACTCGAGAACAAGTGGGGCGGCCCGGTGTACGGATCGGGCCTGCCCTCCGACATCTGGAAGAACACGATGGACGGCGCGCTGGAGGACACCGAGAACGAAACGTTCCCCAAGCCGACGGAGATCGGCGGCTACGCGGGTCCACCCGTGGCGCCGCCGCCGCCTCCCTCCCCTCCCCCACCGACGGAGACGACGATCCAGCCGAGCATCGAGGTGGCACCGGGCATCACGATCCCGTTCGGTCCGCCGACCGTGGTGCCGATCGGGCCGCCGGGCGCGGTCGTGCCCGATCCGAACGCACCCGTCGCGCCAGGCGCACCGGTTCCGCCGGGCGTGCCGGGTCCGGGTCCGCAACCGCCGCTGCCGCCCCCGTGACCGACGGCGGTGACCTAGAGTTAGAGGACGGAGCGACGCACGAGTCGCTCCGTTCCACTGTGCCATCGCAGCGGCCCGCCGCCGTGTCGCCGCAGCCGCTCGCCGCCGATCTGCGCAGCGCCGACGACCGCGATATGCCCAGCCGCAACGATGTTTTGGGCAAAGCGCTCTCGCAGGTGGTCGGTGGGCCGGTCGGCAGGCATGCGCTGATCGGGCGGACGGCCTTCTTCACACCGCTGCGGGTGATGTTGGTGATCGCGGTGATCTTCCTATCGCTTGGCTACACCTCGAAAGCGGCCTGCCTGGTGAGCACCGGCGAGGGCACCGCCTCCCAGAAGGTGGCCAATTGGCAGAACCAGCGGGCGTATTACGAGCTGTGCTACTCCGACACCGTGCCGCTCTACACCGCGGAACTGCTGAATCTCGGCAAGTTCCCGTACAAGTCGAGCTGGATCGAAAAGGACAGCGAGGGTAGGCCGCAGAAGCAGTTCGACGGCAATACCGCCGTGCGGTACATGGAGTATCCGGTCATCACCGGCACCTACCAGTACCTGTCGATGGCGCTGGCCAAGAGCTACTCCGCATTGACCAGGCTTGTGCCGGTCCCGTCGATCGCGGAAGTGGTGATGTTCTTCAACATCTCCGCGCTCGGGCTGGCCATGGCGTGGTTCGCGACGGTGTGGGCGACGTCGAGACTGGCAGGTAGACGCATCTGGGACGCGGCCCTTGTCGCGGGCTCGCCGATCGTGATCTTTCAGATCTTCACCAACTTCGACGCGCTGGCAACGGCTTTCGCGACGGGAGCCGTGCTGGCTTGGGCCAGACGAAAACCCGTGCTTGCCGGGGCGCTGATCGGTCTCGGGGTAGCGGCCAAGCTGTACCCGATCCTGTTGCTGATCCCGCTGGCGCTTCTCGGCCTGCGGACCGGGCGGCTGCGGGAAGTGGGCAAGACGGCCATCGCCGCATTCGCCGCATGGCTGGTGGTCAACCTGCCGATCATGGTGATGTTCCCGCGGGGGTGGTCGGAGTTCTTCCGGCTCAACACCCGACGCGGCGACGATATGGACTCGCTGTACAACGTGGTGAAGTCCTTCACCGACTGGCAGGGCTTCGACACCGGTCTCGGCTTGTGGGAGCCGCCGACGATCCTGAACACCGTCGTATTCGTGCTGTTCGTATTGTGTTGTGCCGGTGTCGCTTACATCACGCTGACGGCACCGCAGCGGCCACGACTGGCTCAGGTGGCGTTCCTGATCGTTGCGTTGTTCCTGCTGACGAACAAGGTGTGGAGCCCACAGTTCTCGCTGTGGCTGGTTCCGCTGGCTGTGCTGGCTCTGCCGCACCGGCGCATCCTGTTGGCGTGGATGACCATCGATGCGCTGGTGTGGGTGCCGCGCATGCTCTTCCTGTACGGCGAACAGAATCGGGGCCTGCCGGAGCAGTGGTTCACCGTCACCGTCCTGCTGCGTGATATCGCGGTGATCGCATTGTGTGTGTTGGTGATTCGGCAGATCTATCGACCGGAACTCGACCTGGTGCGCAATCACGGCCGGATCGACGATCCGGCGGGCGGCATATTCGACCGGGCGCCGGACCGGCCGCCGCCCTGGCTGCCGAAGCGGTTGCGGCCCGCCGATAGAGGAACTGCGATCGCCATTCCCGAAGAGAGACCGGCGGCTATCCTCAACGCGTGAGGCGTCTTCCCCGCGAGCAGACGCGAAAACCCCTCAAAACGGCGCAATTTGGGCGCTTTCACGCCTGCTCGCGCTAGCGCTAGCTGGCGACCGCGAACAGGTGCCATTCGCCGGGCACGCCCTTGAGTTGGTGTGCGCCGCGGTCGTCGAACTCGAGCCCTGACCCGATCACAAGGTCGCGCAGCGTGCTCGACACGAGCACATCGTTGGGTCCTGCGAGGGCGCTGACGCGGGCGCCGATGTGTACGGCGATGCCGCCGATGTCGGCGCCACGAATCTCGCACTCGCCGGTGTGCAGGCCCGCGCGCACTTCGATACCCAACGGCTGCAAAGCCTCTCGGACCGCCATGGCGCAGCGGATGGCTCGCTGCGGCCCGTCGAACGTCGCAAGAAAACCGTCGCCTGAGGTGTTCACCTCGCGGCCGCGGTAGCGCGCCAGTTGTGACCGGACGACGGCGTCGTGCGCGTCGAGCAGCGCGCGCCAGTTGCTGTCACCGATCTCTGCGGCCATGCGCGTCGAGCCGACGATGTCGGTGAACAACACGGTCGCGAGTACGCGGTCGTCTTCGACGTCGGGCTGGTGTCCGGTCAGGAATGCGGCGACTTCTCTGAAGGAATCTCGCCATGGCTCGACGAAGTGATACATGTTGCGCCCTGGCAGCTCAACGTATTTCGCGCCGGGGATGTGCTCGGCTAGATACCGGCCCTTCTCAGGTGTGACGATGGTATCGTCGGCGTGCTGAACGACGAGAGTCGGCACTCGAATCGTCGGCAGAACCGCCCGCACGTCCACATCGCCAACGAGTGGCCACATGAGCGCAACGGTGCGTGGACTCGCCCCAAGCCGCTCCGCGCGAGCCCATGACGAGCGAATCTCCTCGTTCCACGGCATGTCCGGATTGACTAGGTGCTCGTACTCTCCTGTCCCCCACATGGCGACGAATATCGCGCGGATTTCCTCGCGCGTCCGTCCGTCGGCGCTTGCCGCAATCGGGTCCGCGAAGGCCTCGAGCGCGACGAGCGATGTCGTCCGAGAGGGGTGGGCCGCCGCGAACAATGCCGCAGCTGCGAACGCGCCCGTGACAGCGATGAGTACCGCTTCGCGGCAGCCGAGATCGTCGAGTACCACCGTGATGCTGTCGGACCATTGCTCCAAGGTGGGCATCGCATCGGGAGCGATGGGGTCTGATGCGCCGGTACCCGGCTGGTCCAAGAGGATCAGCCGGCCAAGTGATGTCATCGACTCCATCCATTCTCGGTTCGACGGCAGTTCAGGCACGACCTCGCAGTTGGTGAACCAGGTCGGCACGAACACGATGTCGCGTTCGCCCGGCGGCGACGCACGGTACGCGACGCGCAAGTCCCCGTTGCGGGCGTACCGCGTCTCGGAGAACACGCCCGAAGTTTAAGTCCGCGAGCAGCGCGATTTCGCAGATCAGCAGGGGTTCGGGTAACCTGGCCCGGTTGCCGACGCAGGCGACCCTCCTGCCACGGACACGCCGTGGCCGATTAGCCCATAGGAGGTGATGAGGTCCTCATGCGTCCATACGAAATCATGGTCATCCTCGACCCCACCCTTGACGAGCGCACCGTCGCACCGTCCCTGGAGACGTTCCTGAACGTCATCCGCAAGGACGGTGGAAGTGTCGACAAGGTTGATATCTGGGGCCGTCGCCGGCTGGCGTACGAGATCCTCAAGCATGCCGAAGGCATCTACGCGGTGATCGACGTCAAGGCCGAGCCGGCCACCGTCACCGAGCTCGACCGTCAGCTCAGCCTGAACGAGTCCGTGCTGCGGACCAAGGTGCTTCGGACCGACAAGCACTAAAGGCTGTTGGGAGTCGGAGGCGCTGCGTAGGCTCGCCCACGACAACCACCGCCCCCAAAATCGCAGGAGGACCTCGTGGCTGGTGACACGATCATCACCGTCGTCGGAAATCTCACCGCCGATCCCGAGCTGCGCTTCACCCCGTCGGGTGCCGCCGTGGCCAACTTCACGGTGGCGTCCACTCCGCGGATCTTCGATCGGCAGAACAATGAGTGGAAAGACGGCGACGCACTGTTCTTGCGGTGCAGCATCTGGCGCGAGGCCGCCGAGAATGTGGCCGAGAGCCTGACGCGCGGTTCACGGGTAGTCGTCCAGGGCCGGCTCAAGCAGCGGTCGTACGAGACGAAAGAGGGCGAGAAGCGCACTGTCGTCGAGCTCGAGGTCGATGAGATCGGCCCTTCGCTGCGCTATGCAACTGCCAAGGTCAACAAGGCCAGCCGCAGCGGCGGCGGAGGTGGCGGCGGATTCGGCAGCAGCGGTGGCGGCGGCGATCGCGGCGGCTCCCAGCAGCCCAAGGACGACCCATGGGGCAGCGCACCGGCGTCCGGATCGTTCTCCGGCAGCGACGACGAACCGCCCTTCTGACCAACTTCATTCAGCAAGTAAGAAAGAGATAGATACATGGCCAAGTCCTCAACCAAGAGGCGTCCGGCACCCGAGAAGCCGATCAAGACCCGCAAGTGCGTGTTCTGCTCCAAGAAGGGCAAGAACCAGATCATTGACTACAAGGACACCGCGCTGCTGCGCACCTACATCAGCGAGCGCGGCAAGATCCGCGCCCGTCGGGTGACAGGCAACTGCGTGCAGCACCAGCGCGACATCGCGATTGCCGTCAAGAACGCCCGCGAGGTCGCTCTGCTGCCGTTCAGCTCGTCAACCCGCTGATTCGGCAGAACTGAAGGAAAGACACCGGAGATGAAACTGATTCTTACCGCCGAGGTCGACCATCTCGGTTCGGCCGGCGACACCGTCGAGGTGAAGGACGGCTACGGGCGTAACTACCTATTGCCGCGCGGGCTGGCGATCGCGGCCACCAAGGGCGCCGAGCGTCAGGCTGACGGGATCCGCCGGGCGCGCGAGATCAAGACGGTCCGCGGCGTCGAGCATGCCAACGAACTGAAGACCGCGCTCGAGGGTCTCGGCTCCGTGGATCTGCCCGCCAGGACCGCATCGGACAGCGGAAAACTGTTCGGCTCGATCACTGCGGCCGATGTCGTCGGCGCGATCAAGAAGGCCGGCGGACCCAACCTCGACAAGCGCACAGTGCAGTTGCCGAAGGGGCATATCAAGACCCTCGGCACTCATCCGATTGCGGTGAAGCTGCATCCCGAGGTGGATGCCGCCGTGTCGGTGAATGTCGTCGCCGAGTCGTAAACGCACCGGTTGATTAGCGGCGTGAAGGCCATGATCGGCCTTCACGCCGCCGTTGCTGTCATTCTGGCGAACAGTAATTGGCCTTATGCCGCCAGCGAAGCTAACCTGCCGTTAACCTGGGCGGCGCCAAGGTGAAACACAACACGCCCGAACGTGCAACCCGGCCCGACACGCCGATGAATTTGTCATCCACAACTAACTCCCACCCGTATGGTCCGCTTATCTGCAGGGATGCGGCTGACCCCGGCGTCCGTCCACAGGTTCTCCCCAAGGCCTCAACACGGCCGAGCAGAGTTATCCACACCCCATCCACAAGTTCATAAACAGGCCCCCTTGCAGTCTCTCCAGCAACGTCTAGCGTTGGCCACCGCGTGACTGTCACGGCGCCAGGGAGGTCGTCCCTGTCGGGGGTGTGACCTACAGTCGCGATACGACTATCGAACGCGCGTTCGATCACTGAGGGGAGGTGGGCCGCCTTGGCTGTCGTTGACGACCGTGGCCATTCCGGCATCGACGACGTTCCACCGCCTCCCGAGGACTTCGGTCGCCAGCCGCCGCAGGACGAGGCCGCAGAACAGGCTGTGCTCGGCGGAATGCTGTTGAGCAAGGATGCCATCGCCGATGTGCTCGAACGGCTCCGGCCCGGCGACTTCTACCGGCCCAATCACCAGTGCGTCTACGAGGCGGTCCTCGACCTCTATGGCCGGGGCGAGCCCGCGGACGCCGTCACAGTGGCCGCCGAGCTCGACCGGCGGAACCTGCTCCGCCGGATCGGCGGCGCGCCCTATCTGCACACGCTGATCTCCACGGTGCCGACCGCCGCGAACGCCGGGTACTACGCGACCATCGTCGCGGAGAAGGCGCTGCTGCGCCGGCTCGTCGATGCGGGTACGCGGGTCGTGCAGTACGGCTATGCCGGCGCGGAGGGCGCCGATGTCGCAGAGGTCGTCGACCGCGCGCAAGCCGAGATCTACAACGTCACGGATGGCCGCACGTCGGAAGACTTCGTGGCGCTCGAGGATCTGCTACAGCCGACGATGGACGAGATCGATGCGATCGCGTCGAACGGTGGACTGGCACGTGGGGTGCCAACGGGCTTCCTGGAACTCGACGAGGTGACCAACGGCCTGCATCCCGGCCAGATGGTCGTCATCGCGGCCAGGCCCGGTGTCGGGAAGGCGTTGTCGTTGGATACGCCGCTCGCGACGCCCACCGGTTGGACCACGATGGGTGAAGTCGCGATCGGTGACGAGTTGATCGGTGCGGACGGTAAGCCGACACGGGTCGTCGCCGTAACCGACGTGATGCACGGCCGGCCGTGCTTCCGGGTCAAGTTCTCCGATGGAACAGAGATCGTCGCCGATGCCGAGCATCAATGGCTGACGGACACGAGGGCGTCGAGGAAGTCGGCGCAGGCCGCTGCGGTGCTATACAACCGGTACAAGAATCAGCGCACGTTCGCGGAAGTGCGTACCACTCGCGAAATTGCCCGAACGCTTCTGTGCCCGACGGCGGATCGCCGGCTCAACCACTCCGTTGTCAACGCCAAGCCGATTCAGGCTCCGGTCGCGGTTCTTCCAGTTCCGCCCTACACGCTCGGAGCGTGGCTTGGCGACGGTACGACAGCGGCAGCGCAAATCACCACCGCCGACCCTGAACTCGTCATGCGTATCGAGGCAGACGGCTTCGTTGCACGTCCATCTCGGTCTGCGCGGTACCGCTATCAGCTACTCCTGCCCGAGGCGCGGGCCCGTTTTGTGTCCGACCCCGTGCCTGCACCAACCTGCGTGGAATGCGGCGGACCATCATGCGGGCTTCAGATGTGCCAAACCTGCCGCAACGCGAAGGGAACTTTGCAGGCACGTCTGCGGTTGTTGGGAGTCTTGGGCAACAAGCACATTCCGCCGCAGTACTTGCGCGCGTCCGAAGACCAGCGTCGAGCGTTGCTCGCCGGATTGCTCGACACGGACGGCACTGTGACCACGGGCGGCGGCATCCAATTCTCGGTGACCGACAAACGTCTCGTATCAGACTTCACAGAGCTCGTTGTCAGCCTCGGCTACCGATGCCAGATAACGACCAAACGTGTCAAAGGTCGTACCGAGGCATCCTCGGTGGCATACACGGTCAACTTCTCGACCGATGACGACGTGTTCGGACTTACACGTAAAGCTCTGGTGCACAAGGAACGTCGTCATGCTGCAGGAACAGCGCGCTCGGGTTCGCGGTTCATCGTCGCGGTCGAGGCCATCGAGAGTGTTCCTGTGAGATGCGTTCAGGTCGACAACGCCGACCAAATGTATCTGGCGAGCCGCGCGATGATTCCGACGCATAACTCGACCCTCGGACTCGACTTTTTGCGATCATGCTCGATCAAGAACCGCATGGCGAGTGTCATCTTCAGCCTGGAGATGAGCAAGTCGGAGATCGTAATGCGGCTGCTGTCGGCCGAGGCGAAGATCAAGCTCGCCGACATGCGGTCGGGTCGCATGAGTGACGACGACTGGACGCGGTTGGCCCGCCGGATGAGTGAAATCAGCGAAGCGCCCTTGTATATCGATGATTCGCCAAACCTCATGATGATGGAGATCCGCGCCAAGGCACGCCGGCTCAAGCAGAAGCATGACCTGCGGCTGATCGTCATCGACTACCTGCAGCTTATGACCTCCGGTAAGAAGGTCGAGTCACGCCAACAGGAAGTATCCGAATTCTCAAGGCAGCTCAAGCTTTTGGCGAAGGAGCTCGAGGTACCCGTTGTCGCGATGAGCCAGCTCAACCGTGGTCCCGAGCAACGCACCGACAAGAAGCCAATGCTGTCGGACCTTCGCGAATCCGGCGCGATCGAGCAGGATAGCGACGTCGTCATTTTGCTGCACAGGCCCGATGCATTCGAGCGCGACGACCCCCGGGGTGGCGAGGCCGATCTTATTCTCGCCAAACACCGCAACGGCCCGACCAAAACAGTCACCGTCGCACACCAACTGCATCTGTCGCGCTTCACCAACATGGCGAAGTAGCGATGTCGTCGTCGGAGAAAGGGCAGACGACGGTCCACTGCTGCACTGCGACGGATTGGCCTCCCGCATCCAGTTCTCCGCTTTGGTGAGCAGCCATCCGAAACGCGCTGCTGAATGTCGCTCAACGACGTGTCGTCCCTGCGAGGGCGCGCGTGACACAACGACGACCGCAGAGCAGGACCAACAACAGAGGCTCCGATCTGGACTTTTGCAACGAAGATTGACAAGCTCGCGCGACATGCCGAACCTTTGTCAAGAAAGCCCAGCGTGTCTTGTCAATCTTCGCTGCATCTCGACAAAGAGCCGCAGCAGTCGCCGCCGCTGCAAAATCGACTCGACGAACATTGGCCACGAACGTGGGACAAATCCCAGTGGTCACGTCGTGAGACAGCACGCATCGCCGCTGTTCATGGATCCACGATTGGTCATGAAGGTTGAGAAGTCACACGGCCAGTTGGCTGTCAGGCCGATGTGATGACCCTAAGACGTCCTGAGCCGTGAGGACCTTTGCGAGGACGTTGCCCGTTTACCCACGGGCGACTCGTGGCCTGTGAGTTGCACCCGCACGTCGCTAGACACGTGAACTCCTCGGGTTTGCAGATCGCTGATGAACCGCGCGGTGAGCGGATCCGGTGCGGCAGGCGTGACCGCACCGAGTTGTCTGACCCACCGGGGAGAGAATGATCGGACCGCGCCCGGAAAACCAACGCTGACTGCGCTCACGGGGCATACGGCGATGCCGAGGCCCGCCGCGGCGAGCTGCGGCGCCGCCGCGCTTACCGCCGTCCGCATCACTGTTTCGGTGTGAATGCCCGCTTTGGCGAGCGAGCGGTCCAGCCATCCGCTGAGACCGTTCTCTGGCGCGAAGTGGACGATCCGCGCCCCTTCCAGATCCTGCATGTGTACTGCGCGCTGTTGGGCTAGAGGATGATTCGACGCTGCCGCCAAGACGATCTCTTCATCGGCAAGTACGCTGGTCGTGTAGCGATCAGGCACGGGCAGCGGGGCGAGCGCCAGGTCGACCTCGCTGGAGTCGACGAAACTGAGCAGCTCGTCTAGGACGGCCGTTTCGCGCACGGTGATCGACACCTCCGGGTGTCGGCGGTGCCACATGCGAATGACCGGGGCGAGCAGTGCCACGGTGAGGCTCTGCGCACACCCCAGTCGAAGTGACCCTCCGGCCGCTTCGCCAACCGCACGAGCCGATCTCATCGCCGACGCAGCCGCCTCGATCGCTCGTCTGGCATCAGCGACGGCAGCCCTGCCGGCGGGAGTCAGTGTCACGCCCCTTGGTTCGCGGTGGAGCAGCATCGTTCGCGCCTCGCGTTCGAGTGCGGCGAGTTGGTGAGAGACAGCGGGTTGCGACGAATGCAGTAGCCGAGCGGCTTGGGTGAGCGATCCGGTGTCTGCGACGGCGACGAGACACTCCAACGCCCGAAGAGAAGGCATCCAAAAAACTTATAGGAACAGTCGAAAACATGAACGCGTTTTTGGAAAGCGATCAGCGCACGCGCTTGTTGTGCAGCACATGACCGTAATGCGCAAGGTACAACCGAAGGGAATCGAATGAAGATCGACACCCTCGGACCAGGAATGATCGGCGGCGGATTGGCGCGCCTCTGGCGAAACGCAGGACACGACGTTGACGAACTCGGCCGTGACGGCGGGGACGAGTCCGACGCAGATGTCGCCCTCGCCGCGGGTGCGGCCGAGCAATTCGTACGTCGCCGACGAGGACGCCTGCGAGGTCACCGAGCAGCTGATCCGCGACGCCGGGTACGACCCGGTGCGCGTCGGAGATCTCTCCCGCGCCCGCGAATTCGAAGACGCGATGTGGCTCCAGATGGGTGTCAGACCGCAGGGCGGCATCTTCTATCGATTCGCCGTCCCCGGCGAACTCTGACCCCAACCGGCTTGACCGTCCCCGCAACGGAATTGATCCACGGTGGCCGATCGCGAGGCGGTCGGCTCACCGATTACGAAGCCGTTCCCATCAACCCAGAGGAGCTGAAATCATGACTCGATCGATTCGTATCGGAGTGCTGCTGCAACCTGGCAACGCCCCCGACTACGCCGTCTGGCGCAGTGCGGTTCTGCAGGCCGAAGAGCTAGGTGCCGACCTGATCTTCGGCTGGGACCACTTCCACAGGCCTCAGATCGCCGAGCTCAACCAGGGCGTCCCGGTGCTCGACGAAATCCAGCCCGACGTGACGAACTTCGAGGGGTGGACCGCATTGGCGAGCTGGGGTGAGATAACCCACCGCGCCGAGATCGGACTACTGGTCACCGGGATCGGCTACCGCAACCCCGACCTGCTCGCCGACATGGCCCGCACCGTCGACCATATCAGCGGCGGTCGCCTGATCCTGGGGCTGGGCGCAGGTTGGTACGAAAAGGATTACACCAGTTACCGATACGAATTCGGAACGTGGAAGTCGCGCTTCGACCTGTTCGACGATGGGCTGAAACGCATCGAGGCGCGCCTCGGCCAACTCATCCCACCGCCGGTCCGCAAAGTACCCATCCTCATCGGCGGCACCGGCCCCAAGCGGACCCTGCCCGCTGTGGTTCGCTACGCCGACATCTGGCATACCTTTCTGTCGGTGGAAGCCTTCGTTGAAGCGAGCGCCCGAGTCGACGAGCTGGCCGCGGCTGCGGGACGCGACGGAAAGGACATCGAACGCTCGGTGCACTGGTTCGGCGCCGAAAGCGCAGACGCCTACCGGCGTGCCGGCGCTTCGACGTTCATCGTCGAGATCGCTCCCGACCCCGCCACCGGTTACGACTTCAGCGCCCTGAAGGAAATGCTGACCTGGCGTGAGCGTCAACAGAGCGCAACGCGAGCGCGCGAGTTCGTCCCGTCAGCGACAGATCTCAACGTGAAGGAAGCAAGCTGACCATGACGACCTTGAGCCCGATCGTTGTTGTCGGAGCCACGGGCCGCCCAGGGCTGGAAGGGGAAACCGAACCAAGGTCTAGTGGTCGCCTCTTCGTTGACGACAGCGAGGGTGTCTGCCAGCAACTTCTTGACCTCGTCCTCTTTCCCGGCCGCTCCTCGATGTGGATGTAGAAGGCCTTCTCGCGTCACTACCGTGGCGAGATCTTCGGACCGAGTTCTCTTGCAGCGGGCAAGTTCGCCGATCGACCCGCGAAGGTAGCTATCGACGAATTCGCCTGGTGGTCCACTGGTCCACCCATTCGACTGACTCGTCTCCACGTCAAGCGTTGAGCAGTCGTTGACAACTCTCGTCGCTGGATGGATAGTCGGAACCAGGAATTGAAAACGATGTTTTCGAAACAGCACAGACATGCGTGGAGACGGAGGAACTGTGGCCGACGAGCCTGCCCCTACGGCGTGGAAGAATCCGATGGCGTGGCTCCCGCATTCGATCGCCGAGTTCGCGCTCTCCGGAGGTGACGGGCAGGACCCCGAGCTGGCCGCCGCCTGGACCCACTTGCAGGAGCGCCTTGCCGCCGCTGAGCAGCTCGTGGTCTCCACACCGGTCAACAAGAACCGCAAGGACTACGCGTCGGGGATGCGGCACCTGATGGTGCTGCTCGCAGTGGGAATTGACATAGCGCTGCGGGTCGACCCTGATCCGGTCCTCGCAGTCAATCGGGCCAGCATGGACGACACCGTGACCTGGGGACTGGAATGCCCGGACTGCGTCTACATGAACGCCAGCTTTCGAGCGGGCGAGAGCTATCGGCTGTTCGGCAACAGGGGCACCGCGCGATACGTGGGCCTTCAAACTATGGACGGCATGGCCGCGACGTCGAATGTTCTCGTCGACGAGCTCGAAATGGACGCCGACGGAAACTTCGAGGCGATCCTGTCCGCCGATGAACACGAGGGCAATTGGCTCAAGCTGGCCGGTGACCATCCGACCTTGACGGTCCGAAACTTCCTCTACGACTGGGACACCGAAAATCTCGCATCATTGCAGATCGAGCGCATCGGCGATGAGGTCGAGCCGAAGGATCGCTCTGTTGCGCTGGATGTCTCGGTGGCGCGCCAGTTGTATGCCTTGGGGGAGTTCGTCTTCGACAACTTGAAATTCTTTCTCGACTTCGGCGCGATGCCGCAAGCCAATGACTTCGTTCCGCCTATGGACATGAGCTCGATGGGCGCCGCCGCCGAAAACCGGCCCGTGATAGGGAAGTTCGAGTTGGAACCCGACGAAGCACTGGTGCTCGAGTTTGAGCCGCCCAAGGGTGTGTACTGGAGCATCTCGCTGGGCAATCCGTGGTTGGAGACGATTCACTACGGGCGCCATCAATCCAGTCTCAACGGCCACCAGACGGTGGAGGATCCGGATGGGGTGGTGCGCTTCGTGCTCTCCGAGCGGGACCCCGGAGTCGCGAACTGGCTCGACACCGCGGGGTTCAGCAACGGTGCCATGCTCCTGCGATGCGTACGGACGGAAACCGCGCCCGTACCGAGTACCCGCGTCGTGAAGGCCGACGACGTGCTCTCGACGTTGCCGGCGGAGACCACACTGACCACACCCGAGGAGCGTGCCCGAATCATCGCAGCGCGCCGGCGCGCCGTCCACGAAAGGTTCTACCGGTGAGCTTCTCCGCCGATGAACTCGAAGCGGGCGCGCGCGCCGCAACTGGTCTTGACGACTTCGGTACGTCCTACTACCGCGAAGGTCTCGAGCGGACCGTCGACGGCTTGAACAACGAGGCAGACCTCAACGACATGGGCCGGGTGATCCAGCATGCCACCATCAGCAACGCGCTGATCCAGCGGCTCAAGATCATCGAAACCTACAAGCAGCACCCCGAAATCGACGACGAGCTCGTCGACGGCCCAGTGGTGATCCTCGGGCTCCCCCGCACGGGCACAACGGCTTTAGGACAGCTGGTGGCCAACGACCCACAGTTTCGGTCGCTGCGAACCTGGGAGTCACAAGCACCCACCCCTCCACCCGAGGCGGCCACCCAGTACACCGACCCACGTATCGCGCAGGCGGCCGAGGGCATCGCGATGATCGACCAGATGTTCCCGGACTTCAAGACGATGCAGAGCTCGGAGCCCGAGACCGCCACCGAGTGCCAAGATCTGATGGGCATGAGTTTTCGGACCTATCACTTCGACGGCGTCGTGCGAGTTCCCAGTTACGTCGAATGGCTGCTGGAAACCGATATGCGCGAGACGTACGAATTTCACCGACAGGTGCTCAAACTGCTGCAGTGGCACTGCAAGCCGAGCCTCTGGCACCTACGCACACCCGTGCACATGTTCGCTCTCGACGCCTTCGTCGACGTCTACCCGAACGCGAAATTCCTGTGGAGCCATCGTGATCCGGCGAAGGTGCTGGGTTCGGTCTGCAGCCTGATCGCTTACATCCGGAGTTGGAGCAGCGACCGCAGGGACCCGCGCGAACTCGGCGCCGAGCAGTTGGCCTGGTGGGCCAAGGGCGTCGGACGCGCGATGGAGTTCCGTGACAAGTTCGGCGACGACCGCTTCGTCGACGTCTCGTTCGCCGACCTTCAAACCGACTCCGTCAAGACCGTCGCCGATAGTTACGAAAAGCTCGGCCGCGAGTTCTCCGATGCCGCACGGGCGAAGGTCCAGGAGTGGGCGGACGGCCACAAGCCCGGGCAGCGCGGAACCCACACCTACGAGTTGTCCGATTACGGCTTGACGGAAGGACAGGTGCACGAAGCGTTCGCCGATTACCTCGCGACCTACGACGCGACAGCCTGATCGGGGCGACATGAAATCGACTAGGCAGGGCGGTCGAAAGAAGCTAGAACCCGACCCGCACGTGCGGGCGGCGATCTTGTCGGCTGCCGGAGAACTCTTGCGCGAGAACGGGGTTGGCGCGCTGGCCGTCAACCAGGTGCTCGACAGGGCCAAGCTGGGCACTAGAGCGTTCTACCGCCATTTCGACTCCAAAGATCAGCTGGTGTCAGCACTTTTCCTCGATATGGCTCGAGCCGAGGTGAGTCGGCTCGAAGCCCTGATGGCTGCGGCCCCCGACGCGGTTCGCGCCGTCGCAGCGTGGATCGACGGTCGCCTGGATCTAGCGTTCAACGCCGAGATTCGGTCGGACCTACGCCAAATGTCGATCGAGGCTCAGTCGCAGATGTTCGCATCTCCCGAATTGGTGGGACCCGCCTACCGCGAGATCCTTCGCCCGCTCGTCGAGCAGCTCGAACGCGGACGCGAGGCCGGACTGTTCGGCGACATAGACCCATACACCGAAGCCATGTCGATTCAGGGCGCCGTGTGGGCCAACGTCGAACGGCAATGGGCCGGACAGGAATGCGGCGTCGGCGAGCTCCGAAAACGCTTGCAGTGCTTCTGCCTTCGTGGACTCGGAGTGAGTCCCAAGACGATCGACGCCGTAGTGGGTGACAAAGCTACTTTGCGGAATCGACCTCGGCGGAGGAGTACCCGATGACCGGCGCCTCGGTGCCGTGGACGTCGATAGATCTCGTCGTCAATGGCGTGGTGGTCAGTCGGGGCACTGCGATACGCGAAGATCTGCAGTGGCACCGGAGTGGCGTAGAGACCGGCCTCGACGCCGGCTTCGACGATCCGTCGTGGCGCGTCGCTCAGTTGATCCATCGGGACGGGTTCGATGCGTGCCATGGGCTCAGACTGCTGTCGGCCCGAGGGCGTACTCGCCCGTTTCCGGGTGGTGATACCAGCCGCCTGCGGCATACAACCTTCGGCGCCGTTCCCAGGACAATTCCACGCCCGACCCGGCGCGCGATGACAAGCTGGCCCGCGGCACGTTGGCGTGTCCGGTGCCGAGGTCACATGATGGGTGAATCAGTCAGCACAGGCGTCAGGAAGGGTCGATCCTGTGGACGGTCTCGAGATGGCCACCGCCGAGCGGACAGACCTGGCCGATCTGCTGGCGACTCTGACGCCCGAGCAGTGGGCGGCGCAGTCATTGTGTGAGCGCTGGCGCGTGCGCGACGTGGTCGCTCATGTGATGAGCTTCGACGGCGTCAGTCTGCTCGGCATAGTTGGCCGTGTCATCCGCGGGCGGATCATTGATGCCAATCAGGTGTGGGTTGACGAACTCGCATCGCTGCGCACCGAACAGCTCCTCGACCGGCTGCAGGCTCGGCTGCGGCCGCAGGGGCTGGCCACGACCTTCGGAGGCCGGCTCGCGCTGCTCGACGTCACCATCCATCATCAAGACATCCGCCGCCCGCTCGGCCTGCCGCGCCAGATCCCGGCCGAACGGCTGCGTTGTGTGCTGGGTGATAGCCTGCACACCCCTGAGCTGCCGGGGTGGCACCTCGCCCGCGGCGTACGCCTGACAACGACCGACCTGGACTGGAGTCACGGCAGGGGACCAGAGCTGACCGGACCGGCGGAAGCCGTGCTGATGGCGGTCGCCGGTCGGCACAGTGCCCTCGGGGAGCTGGCCGGCCCCGGGCAGCAGGTACTGGCCCGGCGGCTCGCCCGCCGACAACGCCGGACGCACGATCGCGCGCGGTCTCGTCCGCGGTAGTCCGGGGGACCGGTACGGTCGGGGCGTTGTGACCTGCTCCGCCGCTGCATCTGGACCCCGCCGATTCCGCACGAGGTGTCACCTGGCAGTACCGCCGAAGCCGCCATCGCTGTAGTCAATGAAGCGATTCGTGAGACAACACCCTGACGATTATCGAGATGCAGTTCGCGGACCACTTGCCCACCTCGGGGTCGGGCTTCACCGTTACTTCATATCGGTGGGAAGTTCCCATGGCTGCATGCCGAGGAGACCAGCAAGGTGCCCCTGCATCTGGACGCCGGACGGTAGCGGGCGCCACCAGATGGTGACCTCGGCGATCTTGCCGTCCGCGTCGAGCAGGATGTAGTCCATCCCGTCGACCACGGTGTCGTCGATCTGCAGCCGGAAGTACGCGGCGTGGTGCGTCACTCCGCTCAGGACTTCCTTGTAGGTGAGATCGCTCGCCACCGTACCCACCCCTCGCATGGCTGCCAGGACGGCCTCGCGACCGGTGACTGGCTCATCGCCGAGCGGGCCGTACAGCACCACGTCCTCGGCGAGGATTCCGGAAAGCGCGCCCTTGTCTGCGCCGCCGTGCATGCAGTCGACGAAGAATTCCACGGTCTCGCGGTTCGGGGTGACGGTGGTCATATGACTGTGGTCCCGCCGTCGACGACAAGCTCCGTGCCGTTGACATAGCTGGAGTCGTCGGAGGCGAGAAACAATGCGGCCGACGCGATCTCCTCGGGTTGGCCCATCTCTCGGCGCGGAATCACGGACTCGAACTGCGCCTTCAGCTCCTCGTCCATCACCTCCGCCAACGCCGGCGTGCCCACCTGGCCGGGGGTCAGCACGTTCACCCGGATCTTGCGGTCCCTCAACTCCGACACCCACACCCGTGCGTAGGCGGGCAGCACGGCCTTGCTTCCCGCGTACACACTCCAATTGGGGTAGCCCCGCAGCGAGGCGTTTGACCCGGTCATGAAGATCGAACCGCCATCGTTGAACAGCGGCAGCGCCTTCTGGACCGTGAACAGTGTGCCGCGCGCGTTCAGCCAGAAGGCGTCATGGAAGTCCTCCTCGGTGATCTCGCCGAGGCTGCTCTGCTTGCCCACCCCGGCACTTGCCCACAACACGTCGATCGCGCCCTTTTCCTGCTTGACCGTGTCGAACAAACGGTCCAGATCGTCGAGGTCGGCCGAATCGCCCTGCACGCCGGTTACATTCCGCCCGATCAGTTCGACGGCTTCGTCCAGCGCGTCCTTCCGTCGCCCCGAGATGAAGACGTGAGCTCCTTCGTCAACGAACACCTTGGCACCGGCCAGCGCCATACCACTTGTTGCGCCGGTGATCACCGCGACCTTGCCATCGAGTTTTCCCACGATCGCTCCTCTGATAGTGCCGATGTTAAGTACACCGATCCGGGTGCTTAATGTAACGGGCAGGTATGCGGAACGCAAGCTATGTACACCGATCGGTACCCAACTGGGTTACGCTGGACAGATGACGGAGTTGGAGAAGGGGCCGCGAGGCCTGCGCCGCGGCAGGGGCGCACGAGAGCGCATCATTGGCGCTTCACGACAACTGTTCCGCGATCAAGGCATCAACAGCACTGGCCTGGACCAGCTCTGCGCGGTGGCCCAGGTGTCCAAGCGCACCTTTTACCAGCACTTCACCGGCAAGGATGAGCTGATCGCCGAACACCTACGCCGATTCGATCCCGACATCCTGCCCGAGGTGTTCGACCGCGCCGACCTCACACCCCGCGAACGCCTCCTCGCCGCCTTCGATATCCGCGCGCCTCTGTGCCCGTTCATCGCGGCGGCCGTCGAAATCCACGACCCGAGCCACCCGGCACGCGTGCGCGCCTGCGACTACAAGAAGGCTTTTGCCGCGCGGCTCACCGAAACCGCGCGCGAGGCCGGCGCAACCAACCCCGAACAGCTCGGCGAACAACTGGCGCTGCTCTTGGATGGCGCCTCTGCCCGCAACCGAGTCCTCAACGCCGACACCTTCGCCACCGCCGCCGCCATCGCGGCCGTGCTCATCGACAATGCCATCCCCACGGCAGCGCTACCTTCCGGCGCAGGCGGGACAACCGGGACGGGGCCGCGTGCCGGATCCGGCGGCGAGCTCAGCCGAAGTTGACGCCGAGGAACTTCTGATGGCACAACTTTCCCGGGGGTGCGAGATGAACCCTCACCTTCTCCTCGACTACGGCGCCATGACTCTGGCCGCCGCCGTACCGCTCGCCGCCGCAGCGGCAGCCCCGAGCCCTGTCCTTCTCCGCAGCGGTTCAGGATCGTATGCGTTGTGGGCGACCGCTCATTTTCTGATCCACCTCCGATATCGTTCCCGTTTCGCGTCCTTCGCCTCAACCGCGACCCGAACTCGGCGCAGCGACTCTGGGAACTGGGCGAGCGGCTCGTCAAGGCGTAGCTGCGTCGGCGGAAACTGCATGATCGTGCGGCGATCACATTGACGGATGAGTAGACATCGTCGACGCGAGTTCGTAGCCTTTCCGAGACATACGTAGCCGGACCTGGATCGGTCCCTGCAGCGAAGGATCGTGACAAGCCGAATGACCCGGGTGCGCCGTTCACTCCGGCGAACGGCGGGCGGTTCCGCAGTCGCGGCCCTGGTGCTGGCGCTGTCGGTGGCGGGCGACGTGATGGCGGACCCGGCGGCTGACGCGCTGGCCAAGCTCAACGAATTGTCCCGTCAGGCGTTGCAGAGTCGCGAGGCCGTCACCGCGGCCCAGCGTGACGCCGAGGCCAAACTGGCTGGTCAGACGGCTGCCGATGACCGCCACCGTGCCGACCTGGCGGCTCTCGAGACCGCGAACTCGCAACTTCAGCCCTATCAGGTCGCGGTCGGCCGGGTGGCGGCCGCGGACTACATGAGTGGACGCACCGGTGGGCTGGCGGCGGTGCTGACCGCAGCCTCCCCACAACAGCTGATCGACCAGCTGTCCCTCCAACGGGCGATCGCCGCTGAGACGGCAGATCAGATGAAGGCCTATCTCGCGGCACGGGAAAGCGCCGCCGCCGCAGCGCGGGCCTCGGAGACATCAGCCGCCGACGCCCGCGCTGCGGCCGAGCGGTCCGCCGCGGTCCGGGCTGAACTGCAAGCCAAATTCGGTGAACTGCAGCGTCAGATCGCTGCCGCGGAGGCGCAGTATGCGGCGTTGACACCGCAACAGCAGGCAGCAGTCGACGCAGCAGCGGCCGTGCCTCCGCCGCCGCCAGAGAGTGCGCCCGTCCCGGCGGAGCCCCCGATCGTCGCGATGCCCGACCAACCTCCTGAAGTTGTTGATCCGGCTCTCGCGGTTGCGCGAGTCGATGTCCCGGAGGCGTTGCCCGTCGGCGTCGCCAACGAGGCGGGGCTGCAGGCCAACACCGTCCTCGTCGCTCGCGCCATCAGCGCGAGATTTCCCCAGATCGCAACCATCGACGGGGTACGACCGGACTCGAAGCCATGGCATCCGAACGGCCTGGCGATCGACATCATGATTCCCAATCCCAGCAGCCCCGAGGGCATCGCGCTCGGGGACGAGATCAAGGCGTACGTGATGAGCAACGCGGGCCGATTCGGCATGCAGGACGTGATCTGGCGCGGTACGTACTACACGCCGGGCGGTCCTTCGGGATCGGGCTACGGACACTTTGACCACGTGCACGTCACCACGCTGCCCCGCCGCTGACCGACGAATCAGCAATCGCCCTGCTGCGCGCCTTCCATCGATTGTCGGACCCCTGGGTGAGACTTCGGGCTATGGGGAAACGCAACCGCGAGAGGCGGGCCGCCAAGAAGAAGCGCCGGTGCACGTCGGCTGGCGCGCGTGAACACAGTCGCACAGACACGGGGCCGAGCCGGACACAAATCCTTGAACGCCTTGTCATCGACATGAGCACCGCCGCGAACCATCCCGCCCCGTGGTGCGCGGCTGAACTCTTGAAGCAGTACCGCGGGTTCGAGCGCGAACTCGACATCGCTGCCGACCTCGCCGTGCAAGAGGCCATCCGCGCGGCGTGGGAGCACGGATGGTCGCCGACGGATTTACACGAGATCGCTCGCCGCCGGTTGGATGCGGCGGGCGCGCGATACCTCGACGAGGCGATCGTGCTTGAGTCTCAGCGGTACTCGGCCGCGACTTTGCACCCACGATGGCGCGCTGAGCTCGCCGACATTTGCGCGCCCACTGGACCGTCGCCCACCGCGCCGCAGATGTGGCGTTGGGCCGCTTCGCATTCCACCGATGAACGCAGTGTAGTGATGCTCGTCCTTCAAGTACTGAACCTGCTAGGCAGGATCCCCGAGATCAAAGCGTTGCTTCCATTGCCCGGCGCGCACCGCCAAAAGCCCACCGTGACCGGCGAGGTAGACGAGAAGATGCTCGGTCGGGTGCGCGCGCTACTGGCCAAGGCCGAGGCCACCGAGTACCCCGACGAGGCCGAGGCGCTTTCGGCCAAGGCCCAGGCGCTCATGATGCGGTACTCGTTGCGGGAGGCGGTCGCCGATCACGACAGTGGACGGGCGGCCGTCGCCGCGGCACGCAGGGTCTGGATCGACAACCCCTACGTGGCGGCCAAGGTCGCGCTGGTGCAGGCCGTCGCCCAAGCCAATCGGTGCCGCACGGTATGGATCAAGGATCTGGGTTGCGTCGTCATCGTCGGGTCGGAGACTGACCTGGACTTGGTCGAACTGCTTGCAACGTCGCTGTTGGTGCAGGCCAACCGGGCGATGCTGTTGGCCGGACGCCGGCACGATGTCCGGGGACAGACACGCACCAAGTCATTCCGGCTCTCCTTTCTGATCGCCTACGCCAACCGCATCGGCGATCGGCTCAGCGGGGCCAGTTCGGCGGTAACGGCCGAACTGGGGCGCGACGAGCGGCTGCTGCCCGTGCTCGCGGCCCGCAATCGTGCGGCCGACGAGGCGTTCACTCGACTGTTTCCCGCGACTGTCGCCAGCCCGCTTGTGGCCTACGACCCCATCGGCACGAGTGCCGGACACGCGGCGGCGGACACCGCGGTGCTCGATGTCCGCGACTCGATCGCGAGTTAGCGCGGCTGCGCTTGCCAGCGCCGGACGCTTCAGTTAGGAAGACCGCCAGAGGGACTCAGGCCGCGCGTGCGCTCCATTCGGATGTCCGCTCGGGCGTCGCCTCGGCGAGCGCCTTGACGGTGTCGTCCGCGTCGAAATCCTTGCCGTACACCGGTGTTCCGGGCTGCTGGCGCCACGACTCGGAAATCGGGCCAGCATCGACTGGCTCGAATCCGAGCTTTTCGACGATGTCATGAACAAGATCCCTGCCCGGTCCATCCTCGCCGGCGATCGGGAGTGCGATGCGGTTCGGTGTGCCGCTCGGCGTTCCCTTGTCGAGGAGATGCTTCCACCAGATCCCGTTGAACACCTTGTACACCGGTGCCCCGATCTGGTCCGCGACCCATGCGCTCTCGACCTGACCGTCCTCGATCCCCGAGATCTCACCGTCGCGCTGCTGCGGGTAGTAGTTGTTGGTCTCGATCACCGGCGCACCCGGCTTGCGCGCATCGACGATGCCATCGGCGAGGTCCGGAACATTCTTCTGCGGAATGCTCACGACGACGAGGTCGGCGTCAGCGGCGGCGTCCTTGGCCCACACCGCGGTCGCACCGGTTTCTTTCGCCAGGTCTGCAAGTGTTTCAGGCGAACGCGAGTTCGACACGTTCACTTCGTGTCCGAGTTCGCGGAACCGGCGCGTCAGCGTGCCGCCGATCTGACCTGCCCCGATGATTCCGATTTTCATGCATCGCCTCCGTCTGGTGGTCCCACCCTCGGGCGGCAACGTCTTGTGCACGGGCCCTATTCCGCACCGGTGCCGGCCGGACTACGGCTCTAATCCGGCCAGCCCGACCCGAGCGGGAACTGTCCGGCGGTCAGCTGGCGTTTCAACACCTTTCCCGTCGCGGTGCGCGGCAGCTGATCGACGAACGTGACGTCGCGCGGAATCGAGAAGCGACTCAGGCGATTCCGGACATACTCCTTGACCATGTTCTCGTCCATCGATGCCCCGTGGGCGCGGACGACGAATGCGGCGAGGCGTTGACCGAACTCCCGATCGGGAACGCCGACCACTGCCACGTCGGCGACCTGCGGCAGCAGCGCGATGGCTTCCTCGACAGGCCGCGGAAACACGTTCTCGCCGCCGGAGATGATCATCTCGTCATCGCGTCCGGCGACGAAGAGTCGCCCGCTGGCGTCGAGGTACCCCAGATCGCCGGTGTCCATCAGCTGGTCTTCGATGGCGGGTGACGCCGCATTGGTGTAGCCGTCGAACAGCATGTCGTTACCGACGAAGATGCGACCGACGGATCCGACCGGCACGGGATGGCCGCTGTGACTGAGTATGGCGATGCGAGTGCCGAGGGGTGGCCGACCGGCGGTCGTCGGAGCGACGCGCAGGTCGGTGGGATCGGCGATCGTTGCCCACGACACCTCGGTGGAGCCGTAGAAGTTGTACAGAATGTCACCAAAGGTGTCCATGAATTTGACGACGGATGCGCCGGTGAGCGGCGACCCGCTGCTGGCGACCACCCTCAGCGAAGACGTGTCGTATCGGTTGACCACGGCGGCAGGCAGCTCGAGAATCCGCTGCAACATCACCGGAACCAGGATCAGGACAGTGCAACGGTGCAGCGCAACGGTTTTCAGGCACTCCTCGGCGTCGAACCGTTCCGTCAGCACCACCGTTGCGAGCAGCGGAGTGCTCACTTGCAGCGCGGCGAGACCCCAGGCGTGAAACAGCGGCGCGGACAGAAGCATCACTTCGTCTCGACGCAGCGGCATCCGAGACAGCATCGCGGCGATGGCGCCGAAGCCGGGCGGTGTGGGCCTGCGTGCACCCTTGGGCGCGCCGGTAGTGCCCGAGGTGAGCACTATCAGCTTGCCGGGGTGTTTCGGTGGCGCAACCGACTTCGCGCCTACGCCGGTGGAAATGACATCCTCGATCGAACGCCGCTGCGGCACGGCTGAATTGGGGCGCGTGTAGATCCGCGGAATCTCCGCGGGCAGGTAGCGCATATGCGGCTCGAAGTCGTCGTCGACGAAGATGGCGTCGACCGCGTCGTGACTGATGATCTCGCCGACCACGCGGGGCGCAAGGCCGGTGTTGAGCAACACCAGGTCTGCGCCCAACTTGCTCACCGCGACCATGCACTCGACCATCGCCGAATGATTGCGTGCGAGGACCGCGAACTTGCTGTCCTTGGTGAAGCCACCTGCGGCAAGGCCCGCCGCCAGGTTTGTGGTGCGCTCGGCGATGTCCGCGTACGTCGACGTCCCGTACCGGTCGATCGACGCTATGGTGCGCGGTGATCGCGCGGCGGCTGCACCGAGACCGCCCGCGAGCGTGAATCCCCACTTGGCAAGGGAATTGAGTTGTCGAAGACCACGATCCGGCCGGGACGCGCGAACCACACCGCTGACGATCATGGTCTTGAGGACGCTGAGATGCAGAGAATGTGCATCACCCATGTTGACCAGCAGGGACGACTGCTTGCCGTCGAGATAGTCCGATATTCGCCGCAGGCCCTCCCTGACCCAATTCTGAACGGCGTTGTCGCCGGCTTTCACGAGGTCGCGGTGCAGGAGGCCGACCCCGAAAATCCTCAACGCGATTCGCGTGCCCCCGGTTTCGGGGGTCAGCCGAACCGACACGAGACAACGGCTGAGGTGCGTTGCGTCGAGTCGCATCTCCATATCCGACTGACGGATGGTCTGCTGCATCTCGTGAATCGCGACGGCGCCGTCGGGAGTGCACAGACGGACCTCGAACCGTCGCGCCTTGCCGGAAACCTGCTCGCACGACCCGAGACCACCAAAGAATCGCGGATACCAGCGGGGTGCCTGCAGGATGCGCCAGACATCCGGACATGACTGATCCAGCATCGTGTCGAAGGCGATCACGTCATGTGCCACGTTGGTCCCGCCAGGTTGTGCCCGATGCGGATCTGTTTGCTGACCCTACTGAATCACATCCATTAGCCTGACGGGCGTGGGCTGCGACTGCGGTAGCGAGGACGCGCCTGGGCAGGTCGCGTTGTCGCGGCGGGCCATATTGACGGCGTCGATGGCAGCGGCAGTCGGCGGGACTGTCCTCAGTACATCCGCGCGTAGTTCGGCCGAACCGACGCCGCCGAGCAGCCCTGCAGCTCTGCCTGACAACGCGCTGGTCACGCTCGGCGTCCAAGCCGGTCCACCACCCGTGCCGAACCGGACTGGAATCTCGTCGACACTCAAGATCGGCGACGACCTCTACCAAATCGACTGCGGGCTTGGCTCGTTGAACGCGTTCACCAACGCGGGGTTCACGTTCGACGGTCTCAATGCCATGTTCATCACGCACCTGCACACCGACCACATGGTCGACTACTGGAGCTTCTTCCTGTCGGGGGGATACACCGCGTCGAAGGGCAAAGCGCCAGTGACCGTATACGGCCCGGGTTCGGCAGGCGGGCTACCCCCGAGCCGAGTCGGGAGTGCGGACCCCGCCACGATCGACGCAGCGGCCCCGACACCGGGATTGGCCGCCACCACCAACGCGCTGCAGCAGGCGTTCGCCTACACCAACAACATCTTCATTCGCGATATGGGCACCGACGACATCGAGAGCTTGATCGACGTCGTCGAGATCACGGTGCCGCCGGGGTCGAACTACCGCGACAGGGCACCCAAGACCGCACCGTTTAATGTGATGTCTGACGACAACGTCACCGTCACGGCCACGCTGGTCTCGCATTACGATGTGTACCCGGCGTTCGCCTTCCGCTTCGATTTGAAGAAGTCCGGTGTCTCCGTGACCTTCTCGGGCGATACGACGAAGTCCGACAATCTCATCGCTCTCGCGAAGGGTACCGACATCCTGGTGCACGAGGCGCAGTTCAGCCTCGATGACGCGTACTACGGCAACAGGTTTCCACCCGGCTATCTGGTGAAGTCACACACCTCGGCCGAGCAGGTCGGCGAGGTCGCGTCGGCGGCGCGCGCCGAACACGTGGTCCTCAGTCACTACGAGCCGACCGACCTGCCCGACTCCGAATGGCAGAACGCCGTCGGCAAGCATTACTCGGGCAAGGTGACGGTGGCCCGCGACGGCCAGGTCTTCGCGCTCTGACCCGGGTCACGGTCCGACGGCGGCCGGGATCCGATCGCCGAAGAGCCGTATCGCGTTCTCGGAGCTGACCTTCCGGCGGGTGGTGTCGTCCATCGGGTAGGACTCGATGAACTCCGCACCTGTTTGGTTGTCATCCATCGGGTAGTCGACCGAGAACATCACGCGATCGGCACCCATCACCTCGAGTGTGCACGCGAACGCCGGCGGGCAGAAGTTACCGCTCGTCGTGACATGGAAGTTGTTGCGCAGGTACTCCGATGGCAGGTGCTGCAGGCTTCTGCTCGAACCGCCGCTGCCGCCCAGGCCGTAGTAGCGGTCGATCCGATAAGCGGCGAACGGCAACATCTCGCCGAGGTGACCGATGATCATCTGAAGGCCTGGAAACTTGTCGAACAGCCCGCAGTAGATGAGCCGCAGCACATGCGTACCCGCTTCGGCGGCGAATCCCCATGACGCCAGGTGCATTCCGTCCTCGACGTACGGCGCGAACCACGCCTCCATGACAGCCGGATGGGGCGTGGTGGGGTGCAGATATACGGGCGCACGTAACGACTCGGCGCACGCGAACAGCGGTTCGTAGGCCGGATCGTCGAGGTAGCGACCTTGGCAATGCCCGTTGATCAGGCTGCCGACGAGCCCGAGTTCTGTTACTGCGCGCTCCAATTCGGCCGCCGCCGCGTCGGGATCCTGCGTTGCCAGGGTGGCGAAGCCGCCGAACCTGTTCGGCGTGCAGCGCACTGTTTCGGCCAGATCGTCGTTGGCGCGACGCGCGAGATCGACAGCACGTGCGACGTCGGTGTCGTCCTGGACGCCCGGATCGAACAGGGACAGAATCTGGTAATCGATTCCTGCAGCGTCCATCTGCTCGAGCCGCAGAGGACCGCGATCGTACAAGCGCTCGTAGCCGACCCGGTTGTTCGATCGCAGCCAGGTGGCCACGACGTTGTCAGCACTCGCCGGATCCCATGCGTAATGTTCCTCGAGCGCGATCAACGGCATGGCGTCGACGTTACCGATGTCGGGAGGGGCCGGTGATGAAACTGATTGACAACGACGCAGTTAGACGAACGGTCAGGTCAGCGGAACTGAATGTTCATCGTCGCCAGGCCGAAGATCTTCTTGCCGTCTGATTTCGCGGCGACGATGACGACGCCGGAGCGGGTCTGCGGGTCCAGCGACTTGACCCGACCGCTGAATTCGATGTCCGCTCCTTCGGCGGCCGACACGATCGCGGGTGCAGACAGGCGCACCGCGTATCGGGTGACCGCGCCCGGGTCGCCCGACCATGCCGAAGCGAAGCCGGCGCCCAGCCCCATGGTGAGCATTCCGTGGGCGATCACATCGGGCAGCCCGGCCAGCTTGGCGATGTCCTCGTCCCAGTGAATCGGGTTGGCGTCGCCGGCCACGCCGGAATAGTTCACCAGGTCGCCGCGGGACAGGCGGGCGTGGCGTATCGGCAGCTCGTCGCCGACCTTCACGTCGTCGAAGGACGGCGTTCCCGGCGTGCGGGTCAAGCCGCCCTCGGAGATCCGGATGTCGCCATCGGGCCGCACCGTCTTCTCGAACGCGGCACCGGGTTCGCCGATGGCGAGGATGTCGAAGTCGTGCATCATCGCGCTGTGCACGGCCGTCATGGTCGCGGGGTTGATGTCGTCGGCGGTGACGCCGACCACGGTGGTGTGCAGGGTGTGCACCCGTTCGCCTGCCGCGTCGGTGAAGGTGTTGGTGACGGTGATCAGATCGCGGCCCGCGATCTTGCGGACCGATGTCAGTTCGACGTCGATGTGTAGTTCGTCGCCTGCCACGATCGGGCGGTGTTGCTCGAACACCTCCTCGGTCTGCATGTAGGTGTCGTAGCCGACGACCACCTGTTCGAACATGCGGCGATTGCAGGTCATGCCCGGCGTCGACGTGAACGTCAGCGGCGCCACCAGGTCGGAGTATCCGAGCTCAGCGGCGGCGGCCACATCCCAGTGCGCGGGGTGGTAGTCCTGCACTGCCCTGGCATATTCGCGTAGCTTCTCGCGGCCGACCAGGTAGGTACCGTCCATCTGGTACCAGTGGCCGACGCGCGCCTCGAGGGGTGAGGCGTCTGCTGCTGCGGTCATGAATCTGCTCAACTCTTCCGTCGGCTTGGTCGCTGAGGCCGACAAAGCACACTAACCCAGGCCATGGATCGGCAGCGGTCCCGTCAATCGCGACGGGCGGCACGTCAGCGCCACGACGACGCACAGCGCCGCGGCCACCGCGAACGCCGCCTGCACGCTGACCGCATCGGCTGTGCCTCCGAGGAGCGCCGCCGCGATCGGCCTCGATCCGACGAATCCGACCAGCCACAGCGCCATGATCCGGCCTCGCAGTATCTCCGGCGCGCGTTCCTGCACCACTGTCGCAAGCCCCGTCATGGCCCAGCCGAAACCAAGGCCGGCCAATGCGAACCCGGCTATCGCCACCGCAGCCACAGAGCCGAACGCAAGTACGGTGCTGCCTGCGGCCAGGCCTGCCAACCCGATCGACGAGACCCGGTAAGACGCCAGTCGGCCCCGCATCAACGCCAGCACCACCATCCCCACCGCCGCGCCGATACCGAACGACGCCGACAACGTGCCGACCAGCCCTGCGCCACCGCCCAACTCGTCGGCAAGCGAGGGCGTCAGCGTGATCGACGGGTCCGACGCGATGCCGACCGTCGTCACTGCGAGGAGCGCCAGAAGCAGCGGGCGGTCCTGCCACACGTACTTCACGGCGGTGCGCACGCGGTAGTCGGTGCCAGCGCGACGCTCCGGCGGTGACGGGAAGCGCACTGCAAAGAGGAAGATTGCGAACACCAGATGCAGACCTGCGCTGACGGCGAAGCCGGCGGCCGGGCCGAGGTGTGCCGCCAGATATGCGCCGGATGCGGGTCCGACGATGCGGCCGATCGTCATCGGCATGCTGTTGAGCGCCATCGCGGTCGAAAGCTCGCCGTCGCGAATGAGATTCGGGACGATCGACTGCATCGCGGGGCCGCCGACGACGAAGCCGAATCCGACAAGCAACGAGCCGGCGAGCACCGGCACCGCGGCGGACATGCCCGCCAACCCCGGGTCACCGAACAGCCACACCGCCACCAGACCGGAACCCGCGACGCACAGCACCCTGCCCACCAGGATCTGCCGCGCGGGATTGCCGCCGTCGGCCCATTTCCCGCTCGTCGGGGTCAGGATCAGCTGAGGCCCGAACTGCACGACGCCGACCAGGCCGACCATCAGCGCCGACCCTGTCGCGTCGTACATCACGATCGCGGCGACGATGCCGTGCGTCCACACGGCGACGACCGCGAACATCTTGCCCCAGAACAGCGCCCCGAACACCGGGTCGAACATCAGCCCCAGCGCGCCGCGGGGCCGGGGTGGGGCAGTGGCTTCCGCGGTCATCCGGCAGCCGCAATCCGGCTCGCGGTCGCAGGATGCATACATGTATACATAGCACTTCGATGTTTTTCGTCATCGCACGGATCAACGATCGAAGGCCGCGGGCCTCACGCGTGGCGAAGCGACATCTGGTCTGCTCGCTGCGGCGGCAGTCGCATCCACCCGAACGCAAAGACGTGGTTGTCTTACCGATTCGCCCCTACGCACCCGCGTTACGCGGGACCAGACGATGAGGGCTGCTCCGCCATCGCCGCCGCCGCTTCGTCGATGATCGCGAGCATGGCGCGTTCGGCGGCGGCCTCGTCGCCAGTCCTGATCGCCCGCGCGACTTCGTCGTGAAACGCGATGGCGTCGGGATTCGGTGTCGCGGGCATCATGCCGTGATACGTCCGACCAGTGAGCACCTCGGCGACGATGGCGTTCAAGGCCCGAAACATCTCGTTGCCGCTGGCGTCGAGCAGAATTTGGTGGAAGACCTTGTCCGCCGTCAGGTACGCCGCAAGGTCGCCCGCCCGTCCGTGGATCACCATGTCGGAAACCGCGGCCGCCATGATCCGGCATTGGTGCGCGTTGGCCCGCCGGGCTGCCAATGCCGCCGCGGCGGGCTCGAACCCGCGCCGCAGTTCAGACAGTGAAGCCAGTTGGGCCGCGCGATCGCCGGACTCGAGACGCCAGCGGATCACCCTGGGATCGAAGACGTTCCAGTTGTCCGCGGGCAGGATCGTGATGCCGACTCGACGCCGTGATTCGACCATGCCCATCGATTCCAGCACGCGGACCACCTCACGGGCGACGCTGCGGGACAGGCCATGCTCGGCGCCCACCCCGTCGAGCGTCAGCACCTGGCCGGGCTGGTATTCCCCGGAAACGATCGCCGCTCCGAGAGCAGCGAGCAAACTGCCGTGCAAAGCGCCGATGTTTGGCTGATCCGGCAAGGGCACATCCTGTCATAGCTCTAATCGGTTAGCTAAAGACATATCTTCGCCTGGTGTCCTTGAAAAAGTATACCTATTGAGGGACGCTATGTGACGTCAAGCACAACAAGTGAGGTGGAGTACATGCCGTCACCCATTGTGGTCATGGGTGTTTCCGGTTCGGGCAAGTCGACCGTCGGAGCCGCGCTCGCTCAACGTCTACGTGTCCCGTTCGCGGACGCGGACGATTTTCATCCACCGGCCAACATCGACAAGATGACCGCCGGTGAGCCGCTGAACGACGACGACCGCTACCCCTGGTTGGACGCCATCGGCGCATGGCTCGCAGCTCGACAGGGCGGCGGCGTGATGAGTTGTTCGGCTCTCAAACGCAAGTACCGCGACCAACTGCGTGGGCACTGCGCAGACGTCGAGTTCCTGCATCTGGCCGGTTCGCCGGAGGTCATCGGACGGCGACAGGCCAGCAGGCCAGGACATTTCATGCCGGCAGCGCTGCTGGCCTCGCAGTTCGACACCCTCGAACCGCTCGAATCCGACGAGCATGGGACCACCATCGATGTCGACCAGGACATCGATTCCATCGTCGAAAGCTACGTCGCTTCGACCGACCCGTCTGCCACCGGACAGGAGAGCCGATGACCTGCCGAGGTGGAGCGGACCAAACGAATACTGAAAATCGCATGGCGTCCGGCATGGACCGGGCACTGACAGTTCGGAGGCATCGTGGAAGCAATTGAGCCGGCATATGGGGCCGCCACCCTGCTGCTGATCGCCGCGGCCGCAGTCGCGATCCTGCTCTTCCTGATCATGAAGGTGAAACTGCATGCCTTCGTCGCACTAGTGCTCGTGAGCTTGCTGACGGCGCTGGCCGCAGGCATCCCGGTCGGCGACATACCCGACGCCCTGTCGTTCGGCTTTTCCAACACCCTCGGTTCGGTTGCCCTGCTCGTCGGTTTCGGCGTGATGATCGGCCGACTCCTGGAGGTCACCGGTGGCGCGCAGGTCCTTGCCGACACTCTCATCGGTCGGTTCGGTGAGAAGCGGGCACCGCTGGCCCTGGGTATCGCGGCGTTGCTGTTCGGCTTCCCCATATTCTTCGACGCCGGACTGGTTGTCTTCCTGCCGATCATCATGACGGTCGCGCGACGATTCGGCGGATCGCTGCTCCTGTATGCGCTGCCCGCCGCCGGTGCCTTCGCCGCCATGCATGCGTTGGTGCCGCCCCACCCCGGTCCGGTCGCGGCCGCCGAATTGCTTGGTGCGAGCATCGGTCTGACCCTGCTCGTCGGTGTGCCCGTTGCCTTCCTGTCGTGGTTCGTCGGGTCCTACCTCGTCTCCCTGGTGATCGGGCGCCGCGTCCAGGTCGACGTCCCCCGAGCGTTGTTCGGTGAGATGAACGGCGGCCGTGACGCCGTCGACACGCCCGCTGACGACCACCCCGATGCCACGGGTGGCGCAGACGGCGGTCAAGTCGTCGAGACGAAGGCCCGCACCGCTCCGTCGTTCGCGACGGTCCTCGCGGTGCTGCTGCTGCCGTTCGTCTTGATCTCGTGCAACACCGTGGTCAACACGCTCATGACCGCAGGCGTGATCGATGAGGACGCCACGTGGGCGCAATTTCTCAAATTAATCGGTAACACCAGCGTCGCCCTGCTCATCACAGTCATCGTCGCCGTCGTCGTGCTGGGCCGGCGTGAAGGCTCGATGGCCGACGTCAGCACGATCCTCGACAAGGCGCTCGGACCGATCTGCGCGATCATCCTGATCACCGGCGCAGGCGGCATGTTCGGCGGAGTGCTGCGGCTCAGCGGGATCGGCGATGCATTGAGCGGGTCGCTGTCGAACCTCGGGTTCTCGCTCATCCTGCAGGCATTCCTCATCGCCACAGTGCTTCGGGTCGCGCAGGGCTCGGCCACTGTCGCGTTGACAACGGCATCGGGCCTGCTTGCTGCCTCGGTCGCCGACGCCGACCTCAGCAATCTGCAACTCACCGCGCTGGTCATTGCCATCGCCGCAGGCGCGACCGTGCTCTCGCATGTCAACGACTCGGGCTTCTGGCTGGTCAGTCGGTTCTTCGAAATGGACGTCAAGACGACATTCAAGACCTGGACGGTGATGGAGACCACGCTCGGCCTGAGCGCATTCGTTCTCAGCCTGTTGCTGTGGACCGTGGGCTGACCGCGGACGCTCATTACGTCAGCCCACGTGTGGGCGGCATGCGCCGTTCGGTGCTCGTCACCCTCGCCGCGGTCCTGGATGAGTTGAGCTGAGCTGAGCAGCGGGGCACAGACCGAACAGGCATCGGTAACGTCGTCGGCAGAACCACGTCGCAACAGATCGAGGCCCGATGACAGAAACCCCGGCAGATGTAGTCGAATCCGCCGGCCCGCCGCAGCGGTCCCGTCGGCACTGGCGGCGAATGGCGGTTGTGTTCGCCGTGATGCTGCTGCTGTTCGGGGTGCCGTGGTGGACGCTGCTGGCGTCGGGTGCGGCATGGCCCTCGGCCGTTTTCGTCACCGGCACGCTGCTCTTCGCGGCGGCCTTTGTCGCGTTGCCGTGTTCGATGGTGTTGGGTCACGGCCGTCGGCATCGCGATTGGGCCGCGGTTATAGGAGATTCACTGCTCGGCGCCGCCTGGGTGCTGTTCGTGTGGTCGGTGCTGGGTCAAGTGGTGCGAATCGTGTTGCTCATCGCGGGCGTCGAGGATCCCGTGCGCTCACGGGCGGTCGCAGCGACGGTGATCGCCGTGGTGGCGGTGCTCCTCATATGGGGATATGCCGAGGCGATGCGGGTTCCGCGGGTCAAGAAGGTCGACGTCACCATCGATCGACTCGGGCGGGGGCTGGCCGGTCTGCGCGTCGCGATCATCACGGACACGCACTACGGACCGATTGATCGGGCACGGTGGTCGGCGGCGGTGGTGACGCGGGTGAACGCACTCGGCGCCGATATCGTCTGCCACGTCGGTGACATCGCGGACGGCACGGTCGATGTCCGGGAGGCGCAAGCGGGTCCGTTGGCGTCGGTGGATGCGAAGTCGGCTCGCGTCTACGTGACCGGCAACCACGAGTATTTCAGCGAGGCGCAGGGGTGGCTGGACTATATGGAGAGCATCGGCTGGACCGCTCTGCACAACCGGCACCTGATCGTCGAGAAGGGCGGTGACCGGCTCGTCGTCGCCGGAGTGGACGACGCCACGGCGAAGGCGTCGGGTGTCGACGGACACGGCGCGAACCTGGAGGCGGCGCTGGGGGGTACCGACCGCTCACTTCCGGTTCTTCTTCTTGCGCATCAACCCAAGCAGGTCACACACGCGGTGCGCGCCGGGGTCGACCTTCAAGTCTCGGGTCACACCCATGGTGGCCAGATCTGGCCGTTCAACTTCCTGGTCCGATTGGATCAACCGGTGGTACACGGTCTGACTCGACACAGCGATCGGACCCAGCTGTACACCAGTCGCGGAACAGGATTCTGGGGCCCGCCGTTCCGGGTATTCGCGCCGAGTGAGATCACCGTGCTGACCCTTCGCCGCGGATGAGGCCCTACGTGCCAGTTCGTTACGGGACGGTCGGCACTCTGTTGCGCTGGTTTGAGCTCGGCACGAGCCGCGCGACCGCGGACCCTCGTGCGCGAGGCTCCGGCGATCACCAGATTCAGCCCGGCCATTGCCATTGCCCCGATGAGGATTCCGTAACGGAGCACCGTGCCCGTCGAACCGGTCACGGAATGCTCTGCCCGACGTGGTGTTCGATGGCGTGCTCGACGCGCTCCGCGGCGCTTTCCAGCTCGGCGAATTCGACGTCGTCGAAGTCTGATCGGATGACGGTGCTCCGCAAACGTTGGAGCTGTTCACGAATGGTCGTTTGGTCGTCGACGTGCCAGGCCAGTTCCTCCAGCAGCCGGAACAACCGCTTCATCACCTGCGGGTCCGACGAGCCGTAGCGTCGCGGCTGGGTGATGGCGATATCGACCACCTCAGCGAAACTGGGCCGCGTCAGCACCACCCGCACTCGGTCGTCGTCGTCGCGAAGCGTCACTGCGCGCAGATCGCGGCCTGCCAGTCGGCACAGGATCGCCGAGATGTGTCCCAGCGCGTGGACGGCGGTCGTCGGGTCATTGATTCCCGGCGAAAGCGCCTTATTGGCAACATCGGTCAGCTGGCGCAGCCCGTAGCCGACGTCCTGGGCGGCGGTGCGCTCATAGCCCACCCTGATCGCCCCGCGAACGGCTTTCTGCAGCCGGTCAAAGGCGTTGTCGTCGAGTCGGCCGGTGACCGACCACGCCACCCCGATCGGAACGCCCTCCACGAGGGAACTGCCCGGATGGCAGTCGATGATCAAGAAAGCATCGGCGTCGATTGCGGCGGCGAGCAGGGTGGCCTGGTCGATACTCGTCAAGAAGCCCGACGACGGCGACGTGATGGCGAGCGAATCCGTTGGCGGAGAGGGAAGTTCAGGCAATGGCAACGCATCGTCCAGGGGGCTGGTCGCGCTTGCCAGGGTGGCGCTGGCGTCGTCGTGGACGTCGCGGAGCATGGTCTCGACGCGGATCTGGCGGGCGAGGTGGGCGAGGAACAATACGAGTCCAAGCACGCTGACGATGCCCATGACAAATGCGACGGTCACCGATATCCGGGGCACAAACGGCGTCTGCCCGTCGTCACCGCTACGCACGGCTCGAAGGACGGTCAGCGCATACGTGAAGGTCGACAGGAAGATCGCGAGCGTCGCCTGAACGAACACATCGCTGGTGAATGTGCGCAGCAGGCGTGGCGAGAACTGGCTACTGGCCAGCTGCAGAGTCACCACGGTCAGCGAGAAAGTGAGCGACGTAACCGTGATGAGCGAGCTGGCGATGGCGTCCAGCACCGTCCGCGCCGCACCGGCGTCACCGCCGAACAGCAGGGTCGTCAACTGCGGTGGCAAGTCGGCGTCCAGCCAAGCATCGGCCGCAGGCAGCGCCACTCCGGCCAGCACCGCCACCACGACTCCCACCACCGGCAGCGGCCACAGCTGTGAGCGAAGGCCATCCCGGAGAGAGGCGAGGCTCGGCATCGTCACAAGGCGCCGTTCCCGACGGTCATCTGGTGGTCGCCGTTGCGTCGTATCGCAATTCGCGCATCCCGCTGCTGTACCCGATGTCGCTGCATTCACACCCCTGACTTCTCCGTGGGTGAGAGGCCGGTCCGCAGTTTGATCCGTGCAATACGATCGCGGGCCAGGGGGTCGATATGGCGCTTGTTCTCGCGTTCGGTGTGGTGCTCCTGATCAGCGTCTCGCTGTCGGGCGTCGCGGCCAGAACGGTACTGTCCACGGCACTGCTGTTTCTGATCGCCGGTGCGGTGATCGGCCCTGGCGGTCTGGGGATCGTTTCGATCGGCCCCAACGACCCGATCGTCGTGCAGCTCGCCGACGTGGCGTTGTTCACCGTGCTGTTCACCGATGGTCAGCGTGCCAATCTTCCTGCCCTGAAAGAGAATTGGAAGCTATCCGGCCGGGCGCTTGGCCTCGGCATGCCGCTGACGATGGTCGGTATCGCGCTATTGGCGCATTTCCTCGCCGGTCTCGACTGGCCGACCGCTTTTCTGCTCGGCGCCATTCTGTCGCCGACCGACCCCGTGTTCGCCGCGGCACTGGTCGGCCGTTCTGACATCCCGCTGCAACTGCGGCGGCTGCTCAATGTGGAGTCGGGTCTGAACGACGGGTTGGCGCTGCCGTTCGTTCTGATCTTCCTCGCCGCAGCTCAACACGAGGGCTCCGAAATGATCACGGTCGGAGTCGAGCTCGTGCTGGGCCTCGTCATCGGCATCGCGGTCTCCGCGGCCGTCGCATTCGCGTGGCGGACGCGAATTCTCACTGCCGAGCCCCGCCTGCAACCGCTGGGACCGGTGGCCATCGCCGTCGTGGTGTACGCGTCGTGCCATCTCACGCACGCCAATCCTTACCTTGCGGCATTTGCCGCCGGGTCGACGTTGGCCACACTGGACCACGTCGCCGCCGAACAGTTCGAGCCATTCGGGGACCTGCTGGCCGAACTCACCAAGTTCGCCGCCCTTCTGGTATTCGGCGCGTTGATCACCCCTGAGCGGCTGTCTCATCTCGGCTGGCAGGGGTGGCTGTTGGCGGTGGTGGCCATCCTGCTGGTGCGCCCGGCTGCCATGCTGCTCTCGCTGCTGTGGACTCCGCTGCCCGCAGCCCAGCGGTTCACTGCGGCCTGGTTCGGGCCGAAGGGGTTCGCGTCGGTCGTGTACGGCTTGTTGGCGCTTCAGTCGAACATTGCAGAGGGTGAACTGCTGTTCGACCTCGTCGCCGTCACAATCGCGCTGTCCATCGTCTTGCACTCGTCGACCGACGTCCCGGTGGCCAAGATATTGCGGATCGAGCCCCCCGACAACCTTCCCGCGGGTAGAGCCGGTTACCACGACGTCGATGCCGGGCCGGGCGTTGAGGGAGCGGAGCCGAGGCACGGGGATGAGTCGGCGCGAGGGCCGTGACTGCTTGATTCGCCCGCACGTGTCGGGGCAGGCACAGTCAGCCGCCGGGCCATTCGCCGGTGATGCGCCAGTAAACAGCGGCTTTGTTCGAGCCGGGCGGGAATTACGTCGTCCGGGCCAGCGTTGGCAGCGCACATGAAGTTCGGCATCTCAACGTTCGTCAACGACGACACCATCGACACCGTCTCACTGGCGCGCGCGATCGAGGAGCGCGGCTTCGAATCGCTGGCGATCGCCGAGCACACGCACATCCCGGCCAGTCGGGAGTCGGCGTATCCGATGGGTGGCGAGCTGCCGTCGATCTACTACCGGACGCTGGACCCGTTCGTCACGCTGGCCGCCGCAGCGGCCGTCACGTCGAAGATCGACCTGGTCACCGGGATCGCCCTGCTCATCCAGCGCGATCCGATCGTCACCGCGAAAGAGGCCGCGAGCATCGACCTGATCTCGGGCGGCAGGTTCGTCTTCGGTGTCGGCGCGGGCTGGAACCTCGAGGAACTGAGCAACCACGGCACCGATCCCAAGACGCGGGGCGCGCTGCTCGACGAGCGGATCGAGGCGATCAAGGAGCTGTGGACGAAGGAACCCGCCGAGTACCACGGCACCTACGTCGACTTCGATGCGTCGTTCATTCGTCCGAAGCCGGTACAGAAGCCGCACCCGCCGATCTTCATCGGCGGCGACTCGAACGCCACCGTCAAGCGGGTGATCCGCCATGACGCCGGTTGGATCTCCAATCCGCTGCCCGTCGACAGGCTCACCCAGCGCATCAACGCGATGCGCGACGGCGCGGGCCATGACGTTCCGCTCGCGCAGTTCGGCACGCCGGTCGACCTCGACTACTGGGCCGCCGTCGATGAGCTGGGCTTCGGCCAGGTCGCGCTTCTGTTGCCCACCAAGCCGCACGACGAGTCACTTCGCCTGCTCGACGAATACGCCGACCAGGTCGCGAAGTACCGCGGCTAGATCAGAGGCAAAAACTTCGCAGAAGGATGTCGAGATCGCCGTGACGGCTCCGTCCCAGGGATGTGCGACCAACTAGGGTCGCGAACCTGAAGGGAGAAAACGATGGCGAAATACCTGTTTCTCAAGCATTACCGAGGTGCGCCCGCGTCGGTCAACGACGTGCCGATGGACCAGTGGACGCCGGAGGAGGTCAAGGCGCACATCCAGTACATGGATGACTTCGCCGACCGCCTGAAAGACACCGGCGAATACGTCGACAGCCAGGCCCTGGCCGCCGACGGTGCCTGGATCCGCCACGACGGCGAGGGAAGGCCACCGGTGACCGACGGCCCGTTCGCCGAGACCAAGGACCTGATCGCCGGCTTCATGATCATCGACGTGGACTCGTATGACCGCGCCGTCGAGCTTGCCGGAGAGTTGTCCGCTGCCCCGGGTGCAGGCGGCAGGCCGATCCACGAGTGGCTCGAGGTGCGACCGTTCATGGGCTCCCCGACGACCGTCACCGAGTAATGACCCCCTGCGCGGTGGACGAGACACAGCTGCGGGAGCTGATCCCGCGCGTGCTTTCAGTCCTCGTCCACCGCGGGGCGGACTTCGCGACCGCGGAGGACGCCGTGCAGGAGGCGCTGATTCGGGCCGTCGAGACATGGCCCGGTCAACCGCCCGACGACCCGAAGGCCTGGCTCATCACCACCGCCTGGCGCCGCTTCGTCGATATCGCAAGGTCCGACGTCGCGCGCCGCAACCGCGAGTTCCTGGTATCCGACGAACCACCGCAGGGACCGACCGAATCCGCCGACGACACGCTTGCGCTGTACTTCCTCTGCGCCCATCCGAACCTGAGCCCCGCGTCGGCCGCCGCCCTTACCTTGCGGGCCGTCGGCGGGCTCACCACGCGCCAGATCGCGCAGGCCTACCTCGTACCGGAAGCGACCATGGCACAACGGATTTCCCGTGCCAAGCGCACTGCCGGCGATGTCCGGCTCGATCGCGCAGGAGACCTACGCACCGTTCTGAAGGTGCTCTACCTGGTGTTCAACGAGGGATACAGCGGCGACGTCGACCTCTCCGCGGAGGCGATCCGATTGGTGCGGCAACTGTCCGCGACGACCGATGACCCCGAGGTCGCCGGATTGCTCGCACTCTTCCTTCTGCACCACGCCAGACGCGCGGCCAGGACCCGCACCGACGGCAGCCTGGTGCCGCTAGGCGAGCAGGACCGCGGGCTCTGGCGGACCGACCTCATCGCCGAGGGGGTGACGGTGCTGCAGGCCGCGCTGGCCCGCGACCGGCTGGGGGAGTATCAGGCGCAGGCCGCGATCGCGGCACTGCACGCCGACGCGCAGGCGGCCGACGAAACCGACTGGGTGCAGATCGTCGAGTGGTACGACGAACTGGTCGGGCTCACCGACAGCCCGGTTGCCCGGCTCAACCGTGCCGTCGCCGTCGGTGAGGCGGACGGCCCGCAAGCGGGATTGGCTGCCCTCGCCGAACTCGACCCGACGCTCCCTCGGCACACCGCCTCGATGGCCTACTTCCACGAGCGCGCAGGCGACATCGACACGGCGGTAGAGCTTTACGTGAAGGCGGCCGAAAAGGCGCAGAGCCTCGCTGAACGTAACCACCTCACATTGCGGGCCGTAACGCTGCGACGCGGTTAGCGTTCCGCGATGACCAGACTCGACGACAGGGTGGCGGTGGTGATCGGTGGCGCCAGCGGCATCGGGCTGGCGATCGCCCAACGATTCGCCGCCGAGGGTGCGCAGGTCTACTTCACCGGTCGACGGCAACCGGACCTCGATGCGGCACTCGAACGTATCGGGCCGAGGTCGCACGCGGGCTCTGGTGTTCGCGGTGCAAGCGGCGCTGCCCCTGATGAATCGGGGCGCCACCGCTCGGAGCTGTGCGTCGACGGCGGGATGTCTGCGGTCTGACATCGGCGCGGTGGCCGGACCTGCATCGTTGTGCCTGGCAGGCGCGCGTTCGATAGCGTACATACGTGACAGAGGAGGTACGTGCCATGACGGCAACCGCCGAGCGCGGTGAGGTCATCGACCTCGCGGAGCAGGCCGGCTGGCAGCACAGGGATGCCGACCGCAGCGACTACTACCTGCGCAGGCCGGAACGCGTCCACATCGTCTGGCAGGGCGACAAGGCCATCAGCGGCGGCGTGCTCTACCGCGACGGCATCCTGATGTCGTTGACCAGGGACCTCGACACCGTCAAGGGTTGGCTCAAACGCTGACCGGTCCGACAGACTCCATGACACTGTCAGCTCAGCTGTGGTCGGACAGCGCCGACGTGGCTGCCGACGTGCTCGCCCATCCGTTCGTGCGTGGTATCGGTGACGGCTCGCTGTCACGAGAGGCCTTCGCGGGCTACATCGCGCAGGACGCCTTCTTTCTCGAATCATTCGCCCGCGCTTATGCTTTGGCGCTCGCGCGCAGTCCAGACACGTCGACCCTGCTTACCTTGGCCGATATGCTCGCCGGGGTGAGGCAGGAGCTGGGCCTGCACGCCTCCTACGCCCGCTCGTGGGGTATCGAGATGGCGGGCGTCGAGCCGCTACCGGCGACGTTGGCCTACACCGAGTTCCTGCTAGCGACGGCGGCGACCCAGGAACTGGGCGTGATCTTCGCGGCCATGACGCCGTGCATGCGGCTGTACGCGTGGCTCGGCACCTCGCTCGACGCAGGCACCGCCGGGCCGTATGCCCAGTGGGTGCAGACCTACGCCGATCCCGAATTCGAGGAGACGGCCGCCGCGTTGGAGCGGCTGCTCGACGAGCAGGCCGACACACCTGCGGTGCGCACCGCCTACCGGCGCGCGATGCACCTGGAACTGGGTTTCTTTCAAGCCGCATTTCTGCGGCAAGCCTGATCGGGCCGGCGGGTGAATTCTGTTGTCGCCGACGGCGTCGGCACCGGCTCCTACTCAACGGATGGCTGGCGCGCCACAAAGCAGCGTGAGTTTATGGTCGAGCGGTGACGATCACCTACGACGACGTCCTCCGCAACCGGATCAGGTCGAATCTGGAGAAGCACGGCCGGCGCACCGTGGACGATCCGACGAAGCGGCACGCGGCCGTCGCGGTGGTGCTCGTCGACTCCGAGATCGGTGACGACAGGGTCGATCCGGTGAACGTCGACGACTGGAACGACGGGCACGAGGGGGTCGACGGGCGCGAGATGGTGTTGGGGGACCTGGACGGCCGGATGGTGGACGTGTCCGGTGGCGCCGCGTTCCTGCTGTGCCGCAGGGCGACCCGACTGTCGTCACACGCCGCACAATGGGCGCTCCCAGGTGGCCGCCTCGACCCCGGCGAAACGGTCGTCGACGCGGCGTTGCGAGAACTCGATGAAGAATGCGGAATCAGGCTGTCGGACTCCGACGTCGTCGGCCTACTCGATGACTATCCGACCCGATCAGGCTATGTGATCACCCCGGTGGTCATCTGGGGCGGCGGCCGGCTGGACCCGCACCCGGCCCCCGACGAGGTGGTGGCCGTTTACCGGGTCGGTCTGCATCAGCTCCAACGCCAGGATTCGCCGCGTTTCATCTCCATTCCGGAGAGTTCGCGCCCGGTCGTGCAGATCCCGCTGGGCAACGACCTCATCCATGCACCGACCGGTGCGGTTCTGCTGCAGTTGCGCTGGCTCGGGCTGGAAGGCCGTGATGACCCTGTCGACGAATTGGAGCAGCCGGTCTTCGCCTGGAAATAAGCCCTGGAAATAAGCAATGACGGAACCGTCGTTGGACGTTTACGAATCTTCCTACCGGGGCATTTCTTATCGAGTTCACGGGTGGCACTGGCGGTCGCGCTCAGCTTGACCGGGCACCATCGGCCAAGAGCGTCCCGTGACGAATGAGGTGGTGATGACCATGGCCGCAATGTCCCCAGTGGCGCCAACCGCGAATGTCATATCGCTGGCGACTCATCCTGCTCGGCGATCGTCGCGCCGACGGTCTCCGGAGTTCCTCGCCGCCATGCGCAGGCATCCGTCCTACCAGGGCCCGCGACCCGAGCCCGGTGAGGACCACGAGAACGCAGTGGTGATCCGATTCCGCCGACGCTGACGACCGGCAGGCATTGACCTCAACGAAAGTTGAGGTCCTAACGTGGAACCGTGATCTTCAAAACGCACGAACTCGAATACATGAACAACGCCGACCTGGGCAGGTTGGCCACGATGCAGCGCAACGGCACGCTTCAGGCCAGCCCGGTCGGATTTCGCCTTCAATTCAGACCTGGGCACCATCGACATCTACGGCTACCACATGTCGCAGAGCCAGAAGTACCGCAACATCGCCGTCAACCCCAAGGTCGCGTTCGTAGTCGACGACATCGCTTCCAGGCAGCCGTGGCGGGTCCGGTGCCTCGAGATTCGCGGCACCGCCGAGCAGGCGACCGAACCGCGCGGCACGGGCCCGGCGGGCGACGCCGTCGACACGGCCATCATCAGGATCACGCCCACCCGGATCATCAGCTTCGGCATCGACGACACCGACACCGAGCCGCATCAACTCGTGGCCGATATCCGCGACGTCTGACCTTCCTGCTCGATCTCGTTCAGCCCGCCCAACGCCTGCGGCAGCGGGCCACGATGCAGCACGCCCAATCGCTGCGTCGCCCGGGTGAGAGCGACGTACAGTTCGGCGGCGCCGCGCGGACCGGCTGCCAGGATGGCATCCGGCTCCACCACTAGGACCGCGTCGAACTCGAGCCCCTTCGTCTCCGACGGCGCCACAGCCCCCGGCACTCCGGGCGGACCGATCACCACGCTTGTGCCTTCGCGGCTCGATTCCTCGCGGACGAAATCATCGATAGCCGAAGACAATTCAGCCTCAGATACCCGTCGCGACCATGGCTGCACACCCGTTGCGCGGACCGAATCCGGCGGCGAGACGCCCGGCGCGAACTCGGCCAGCAGCGCGGCGGCTACCGACATGATCTCGGCAGGGGTGCGGTAGTTCACGGTCAGCGACCGGTAGACCCAGCGACCAGGCACGTACCCCTCGAGCATGGAGTCCCACGCCGTCGCTCCGGAGACCGAGCGCCGCTGGGCGAGGTCGCCGACCACCGTGAACGAACGGCTCGGGCAGCGCCGCATCAGCACCCGCCAATCCATCTCGGACAGTTCCTGCGCCTCGTCGACCACGATGTGCCGATACGTCCAGTCGCGGTCCGCGGCGGCGCGTTCAGCGAGCTCCCTTGTGTCGTGTTCGACGAATCGCTCGGCAAGATCCTCGGCGTAGAGCAGGTCGGTGGCAAGCAGGTGGTCCTCGTCGGACATCAGGTCCTCGCGGCTGACCATCATGTCGAGTACGCCCGCCGCATACTGCGCCTCCGCCTGCCGTTCCCGTTCGGCGGTGTCATCCACCGGCTTGTCCGGCCCGAGAAGGTCGACCAGCTCGTCGAGCAGGGGTACGTCAGACACCGTCCATGCGTCGCCTTCGGCGCGCAGAAGCGCGGCGTCGGCGCCCGCGGCCCGCAGGCGCTCGGCGGACGAGTAAAGCGACGCCAGCAGCGATTCGGGCGTCAGCGTCGGCCACAGTTCATCGATGGCAGCGGTGAACGCCGTGCTCTCGGCGAGCTCGCCAACCAGGTCGCTGCGCAGGTCCTCCCACGCCTGCCGGTCCTCCCGGGTGAGCCAGCCGCGCCCGATCCGCGCGATTGCCCGTTCGGACAGCACGTACGTGACGATCTCGACGAACTTCGCGCGCGCCTCGTTGTGCGGCAGCCCGCTTCCGCGCGCCTCGTCCCTTGCCCATTGCGCTGTCTCGGCGTCGATTTGCACGGTGACGTCGGTCAGTTCGATCGGTATCGGATGTTGCGGCAGTCGCTGCCGATCGGCGATCGCCGCGGCGAGCACGTCCAACGCCTGCAGCGAGCCTTTGAACCGGGCGGCTTCCGGGCTGTCGTCGACGGTGACGCGCAGGCCCGGTACGAGGTCCCCTGTGGTCATGAACACGACATCCGTCTCACCGAGCGACGGCAGGACGCGTCCGATGTGGTTCAGGAACGCCGAGTTCGGTCCGACGACGAGCACGCCGTGGTTCTCGATCCGCCTGCGCTGCGTGTAGAGCAGGTACGCGACGCGGTGCAGCGCAACCACGGTCTTGCCGGTACCAGGCCCGCCCTCGATGACCAGCACGCCGGGGTGGTCGAGCCGGATTATCTCGTCCTGTTCGGCCTGGATGGTGGCGACGATGTCGCGCATACCGTCGCCGCGCGGAGCGTTGACCGCGGCGAGCAGGGCGGCGTCGCCACCGCCGCCTCGCTCGCTGCCGTCGGGCCGGCCGAGGACCTCATCGGTGAAGTCGACCACTCGCCGACCGCGGGTGTGGAACTGGCGCCTGCGACGCATGTTCTCCGGATTCGCACCGGTCGCCGTGTAGAAGGGGCGGGCCGCGGGCGCGCGCCAGTCGGTCAGAAGTGGTTCGTAATCGTCGTCCTTGTCGAAAATCCCGATGCGTCCGATATAGGACCGTTCGCCCGACAGGGCGTCCAGCCGTCCGAAGCACAGTCCGTTGTCGGCGACGTCGAGCCGCCGCGTCTCCTTGGCCAACGCGCGTACTTCGGAATCGCGTTGCACGAGTGTGCCGCCGTCCTTGACGTCGATCGGGCTCCGCAGTGCGGCGGTGTAGCTGTTTTTGACCCGAGCGCGTTCGGCGTCGAGTCGCGCATAGAGCTCGGTCACGTGCTGCTGCTCGGACTGCAGTTCGTCTTCGTACTCTCGAGTGGTCACATGCCTCCAGGTGGTGCGGGTTTGTCGGCTAGACGGAAGATTGTGAGCCATCACCGGGGCCTTGCCGCAAGCCCCCCAGTGCGATATAGATTGATAATGGAAGGGAAATCGATCACTTCCAATTCATGTTCCCGGGTAACGAGGCTTTAATCGACCCCAGCACGAAAACCCGGAAGCTACCTTCCACATCCCAATGCCTTTGCGACAGAAGCGGCCCGGACAACTCCTCGGTCAGAACGATCTCGATCGGACCGGTGTTCCCGCGCAGCCGTACGTGGATTCTGTGGTCGCCCTTGTCGACCGACAGTGGCGACAGGCTCGCGATGCGGTCGTCGCCGTACGCCTCGCGGGCGAAGTACTGGGCGGCCTGCACCGCATGTGGGAGTGATGTCCGGCCGCGCAGGAATGTGTTGTCGAGACGGCCTTCGAGGTAAAGCCGAACCAGATTCGCCGATTCCGCCGCATCGACCCGCCCGTAGCAGAGCCCTTCTGGCAGCACGAGCATGGTGGCGGCGAACCGGTCGCCACCCAAATGAGAACACTCCCAGGTGAATTCAGGATACTGCGCAGCGATCGCCTGACACGCGCTCCGACCCCGGACGGCGCAGCACTGGTCATGCTTGCCGTGCGCACAGACCGCCACGACGGGGTCGGTCGACAGGGTGCCGTCACTGCCGTCGAGCGCGATGTCCAGATAGTCGCGCGGGCCGCTGACGGCCCCGCGGTAAAGCGCTTCACTGCCCTCACGCGAATGCGCGACGAACCACCGCCAATGCGGTTCGGCCGCTCGCCGGCCGGGACGGCGGATCGCCGCGATACGCATCTTCGCCGTCTCGAAACGACGAACGATCGCCCACCCGAGATCGGGGTCGATGATGTTCGGCGACTGCACAAACGCCGAATGCCCCCAGGCGCCGGGCAATTCGAGCAGCACCCAGGAGAACCCGGCAGAGGCCGTTCCGTATAACGGATCGTCCCGGGCCAGCGACTGGTCACTGCACGGCGCCCGTCTCGCAGCCGTCATTCGTCGACCGGTACCAGAACCGCCTCCCGCAGCAGCCTGCGGATCAGCACCGTCGCGTCGGCGTGGTCGAGGTCGGGCAGGGTGCTCGCGTCGGCGACCTGTCCGGTACGCAGCGCCGTGACTGCCTCGGTGCACGACATGGGCAGTGTCATCACCTTGTCGGGCAGCCGCAGCACCACGCGCCCGTTCGTATGCTCGATCGTGGCGACTAGCCCGTGCCGCCAGTGAACCCTTGCGGCGGAGGCGTTTTCACCGGCCCGCAGGGACGCAAGGGGACGGACCGCCACGGGTCGGGTCCGGTCGGCATGCCGCTGTATCAGCCTGGTGGCCGCGCCGTCGCTCAGCATCGACGCCTCGTCGCGCAGTGCGTCGACCACTTCCGCCATCACTTTGGTCACCGAGGCGATGATCTCATCTCGATCGGCAGGGTCGGCGCCCATCGGAAGTGACTTCCTGAACGCGTCGATCCTCGCCAGTTCATCGATCACCGTTCGCGCGACGTCGATTCCGGTCAGCGGGGACACCCCGATGGTGAGGTGGACCGACGTGGTCTCCATGGCCTTCGCCGAATGGATCCACCCTCGCGGCAGGTACAGCGCGTCGCCCCGCGAGAGCACGGCGTCGATCACCGGGTCGTCGGCGACGCGCGCTGCGATCGCCTCGCGGTGCTGGGTCCACGGCTGCGACGGCAGCGGATGGTCATGCACAGGTTCGTGAACGATCCACCGCTTCTGTCCCGCCGCCTGCAGGACGAAGACGTCGTGGACGTCGTAGTGCGGATCGAAGCCGCGGTTGGCCGGTGGCGTGATGTATGCGTTGGCCTGCACGGGATGACCGAGTTCGTCGACGGCCTCGCGGACGAAGTCGATCAGCGGCGGCCACAGCCGGTGCAGACCCTGCAGCACGATGGTGGCCCCGCCGGTGAACTGCGCCAGCACCTTGGCGGAGTCGACCTGGTCCGGCATTTCGGCGCCGAAGCCTGCAGGGCCCAGGTAGCAGTCCTTGACCAGAACATCGCCCTCTTTGGCGAGCCGGATGAACGGAGCGCGCACCCCGCGCTCGGCGATCAACTCATCGACCGAGGAAGTCGACAGCAGATCGCCGAAGTCGCGGGGGAGCGCTTCTGACGGGCTGAGCAGCGGCTCACGACCCCAGTACTCGGTCGCGAATGTCTGCGGATCGATAGAGATGCAGCGGCTCAGCATCGAGGCGCCGTCAGGCGCTGCCGTCTGCTCCGCCGTCGTGGCCTTCTGGATTGGAGCCGCCGTCGGCCGGGCCTTCACCCGCGCTGCCGTCTGCTCCGCCGTCGTGGCCTTCTGGGTTCGAGCCGCCGTCAGCGGGGCCTTCACCCGCGCCGCCGTCTGCGGTGCCCTCTCCTCCGCCGGATGTGGTGATGTCGTTATCGTCGAGCGCCATGCTGCGATCCTTTCTCTCGCCGTAGCCGCAACAGGGCTGACGCAGCTACGTGCGCAGGAGAATTGCCCGAGATCGGCGAATCGAAACGCTCCCGCGAGCTCGGCCCCGCTTGCGCCTGAGACGCCGAAGGAGGGCGCAGCGGCTAGTCTCCGAATGTGGTCGATGTTGCGGTGCGCGCCTGCGCAGGCGCCGTTGCGGTCGCCATGCTGACGGTCGCCTCGGCTGCGTGCGCGAACGGGTCCGACGCCGAGAGGGCCGCGACAACCACGATGACGACGGTCGCCGCGCCCGAATCGACCACCGTGGCGTCCTGCGAGACGCCGGTACCCGCGGCCTGGCAGAAGGCGATCGATGAGAGCGCCGTCGACACCGGCGGTGTCTCGAACGTGCCGATGGCCGTCGGGCGACAAGGCGAGATCGCCGTCTCGCGCGACGATGGCGGTACCCGCGACGTCCTGCTGATCGGCGCCGACAAGTCCATCAGCGAGATCTATGAGGTCCGTGAGCCGGATGAGAATCAGGTCGGGTCCGTGGCGCTGGATGACCGCTGGGTCGTCGTCGGTGTGGTGCACTCCCCGCGGGGTGCCAACGGAGTCCTTCCCACGCTGATGCGTGTCGACGTCATCGATCGCCAGGGCGGTGCCGAAAGGACGGTCGTGGAGAGCCCGCCGGAGGACCTCGAGTCCGGCGGCAAGACCATCGACTCGTTCACCCTCTTCGGCGGCAAGGTCTACTGGATCACTCGCGACACCTATCCAGGAGATAGCGGCACGATCAGGTCCTATGACCTCAACACCGGCGCCGTGACCGACGTGGCGTCCGGCGAGATGCGCAACGTGCGGACTACCGCCGCCGGCCTGTCATGGGAGGTGGCCTGGGACCAGGCCGCAGGCACCAGGACCGAGCTGAAGATCCCCGACGCGTTACCGCCGGCTGTGGCCGGTGCCCTCGGAACCGGCCGCGACCAGTTCACGCTCGCCACCGACGGCAACGTCTACGCGTGGGCAACTGGCACCACCGAAGGCGAGCACGGTCTCGCGTACTGGTCACCGAAGGCCGGGTTGGTGCGCATCACGGGCAAGCTTCCGGCGGGGGGAAAGAACGAGCCGTTGCCGCTGCAGGTGGTCGGCTCGTATGTGGTCATCGAGCGAGGGCGCGACGACGGTAGATCCGATACCTCCGCCGCCATCGTCGACACGCGATCGGGCGCCGTCACCTACCTTCGCCCGTCGGTCGGCGGCGCGAACGGCGGATCCGTCGCACTCGGGCTCGGCGCCGCGGCAAAGGAGCCGCCGACGAGCGCAGGCGTCATCCGCATCGATGCCCTACCGCCGCTGACCTGCTGACGATGTTCATCGTCGTCCTCGGCACCGTCATCGGGCTGATGCACTTGTACGTGTGGAAACGGCTGATCAAGGACACCACCACCGGCCGTGTTCGGCTGGTGCTCACCGGTGCTTTCGTCGCGCTGCTGGTTCTCCTGATGGCGACCCTGCTACTTCCGAGGCTGCTCGGGTGGCGGGACTCGCCCTGGCTCGCGTGGCCGGGCTACGTGTGGTTCGGGCTGATCGTCTACCTGTTCCTCACCCTGCTGGTGCTCGAGCCGGTCCGACTTGTGTTGCGGCGGTGGGTGAAGCGCGAGCCGCCGCAGCAGCCCGAGGCAGCCGGTTCGGCGGTGAGCCGACGGATCTTTCTCGCCAGGGCAGGTGGCGCCGCCGCCGGCGCCGCATCGGTCGGCCTGGTCGGGGTCGGGATGGCCAGTGCGCTCGGCCCACCCGACACGCTTCGCGTCCCTGTGCGGCTACGTCGCCTCGACCCGGCGTTCAACGGTTTCCGCATCGCCGTGGTGTCCGATATCCACCTCGGCCCGCTGGCCGGTCGCGCCCACACCGAACGGATAGTCCGGACAATCAACGAGACCGAGCCGGACCTGGTCGCGATCGTCGGCGACCTGGTGGACGGGACGGTGGAAGAGCTCGGTTCGGCGGCGGAACCGTTGCAGGACTTGGTCTCCCGCGACGGCGCATTCTTCGTTACCGGCAACCACGAATACTTCGTCGACGACACCGCATCCTGGCTGCGCGAACTCGAACGACTCGGCGTGCAGCCGCTGCGCAACGAGAACACCGCGATCCGGCGCGGGGCTGCCGCCTTCGACCTCGTGGGCGTGAACGACGTCGCGGGCGAGGAGCATTCGGACCCACCCGACTTCGACCGCGCGCTGTCCGGAGTCGACAGGTCGCGCCCGACGATTCTGCTTGCCCACCAACCGATTCAGGTGACACAAGCCGCTGCACACGACATCGACCTGCAGTTGTCCGGACACACCCACGGCGGCCAGATGTGGCCGTTCCATTACATCGTCCGCGCCGTGCAGCCCTCGCTCGCCGGGCTTTCGACGGTCGACGGGACGCAGCTCTACGTCACAAGGGGCGCCGGCTTCTGGGGCCCGCCGGTACGGGTCGGGGCGCGCCCTGACATCACCGTCATCTCACTGGAGCGCGACCAATAGCAGTGGGGCACGCCTGCGCCTTCACTCGACGAGCTTGCCGTGACTGGACACCTCGCGCATCCGCGCCGCGATATCGGTTGGGATACCCGGGATCGGTTGGCGTTCAATCTGTCCCGGCCCTGACCACACCAGGTTGACGTTCAGCGATTCGTCGCGATCGGGGTAGTCCGAGCGATTGTGGCAGCCGCGGGTCTCCCTGCGTTCCAGCGCCGATTCGATGGTGGCCCTTGCCGCGATCGCGCTGGCCTTCAGGTCGAAGGCGTGGGCGAGGTCGGAGAACCCGGCGATATCGGGATGCACACCGAGATCGGTCGAGCGCTCCTCGACCTCACTCACCTTGTCGAGCCCGTCGAGCAGCCCGGCCTCATCGCGTACCACCCCGGCGTGTTCGGTCATGGCGTTGCGAAGCGCGCGCTGAAGAAACCGGACGTTCTCGGCACCGTTGATGGACAGCACGGCATCGATTTCGCCTCGGGCGGCCGAAACTGCAGTCCGAGAACGCTGTTGAGCGTCGAGCCGGTTGGAGTACTCGGCGGCGGCGCGGCCGACGATCTTGCCGTACACCAGCAGTTCGATCAGCGAGTTGCCGCCGAGACGGTTGGCGCCGTGCAGCCCGCTCGACGCTTCGCCGATCGCGTACAGGCCCTCCACGTCGGTGCTGTGGTCCTCTGGCCGGACCCACACACCGCCCATCGAGTAGTGCGCAGTGGGCGCGATCTCGATGGGTGTGGTGGTGATGTCGAGCAGTTGCAGTTCCATCAACGTCTGGTAGACGCGCGGCAGACGTTCCATGATCTGGGTCCGCGGCAGATGCGAGACGTCCAGCCAGACACCGCCCCGCGCAGTCCCGCGTCCCTCCCTGATCTCGGTGTACGCGGCGAGCGCGACCCTGTCGCGGGTGGAGAGTTCCATCCGGTCGGGGTCATAGCGCTTCATGAAGCGCTCACCCAGGTCATTGCGCAGGATGCCGCCCTCGCCGCGAGCGGCCTCCGAGACCAGGGTGCCCGCGGAGTCCTCCGGTTCGATGAGACCGGACGGATGGAACTGGACAAGCTCCGCATCACGGATCCGCCCACCCGCTTCGAGGGCCAACCGGAATGAGTCACCGGTGTTTTCGTCGCGGCGTGACGACGTGCGCCGCCAGATGCGGGTGTGTCCGCCCGCAGCGAGAATGACGGCGTCCGCGTGGATCGTGTAGCGGGTTCCTGTCACCAGGTTGAAGCCGTACGCACCGAAGATGACGTTGTCTCGCACCAACAGTTTGGTGATGTAGGCGGAGTCGAGGACACCGATGTTGAGTTGCTTCGTTCTCCGCAGCAGCGTGCGCTGCAGTTCCAGGCCGGTGTAGTCGCCGGCGAAGGCGGTTCGACGGTAGGTGTGGGCGCCGAAGAAGCGTTGCGAGATCCGGCCGTCCTCTTCGCGGGCGAAGGCCATGCCCCAGCGCTCGAGATCCTTGATGGACTCGCCAGCGCCCTCGGTCACCGTCTGCACCGTGACGGGATCCGCCAGCAGATAGCTCTCGGTGATCGTGTCGGCCGCGTGCTGTTGCCAGGTGTCCTCAGCGTCCATGGTGGCCAGGGCGGCGTTGATGCCGCCTGCGGCAAGCGTGGTGTGCGCATCGGACATCGGCCGCTTGCCGACGATGAGGACGTCGACGCCCCGCTCGGCGAGTTCGATGGCCGCGCGAAGCCCGGAGCCTCCGGTCCCGATGACGAGCACCGATGTTGCGATCCGTTGTTCGACGCTGGTCATGGCGCACTCCTTCTCCGGTCTCTGTCAGTAACAACGGGTCGGCGCAGCGAGAGTCATCCCGCCCATGGACACCGCGACCACGACTACGGATTTCCAAGGGTTCGCCTGACGCCAATGGCGATCAGGCTGTGAGCATGGACGTTTACGAGGCAGTCACCACCAGGCGGGCGGTACGCGGATTCACCGACGAGCCGGTCCCGATCGACGTACTACAACGGGTGCTGAAGGCAGCGGCATGGGCGCCGTCGGGATCCAACCTGCAGCCGTGGCATATCTACGTGGTCACCGGCGAACCGCTGGCACGCCTGAAGAAGATCGCCACCGAGCGTGTCGCCAACGGCGACCCGTGGGACGAGCGGGAGTTCACGATGTATCCCGACGAGATGAGGTCCAAGTACGTCGAGCGGCGCAACGGCTTCGGTCGGGACCGCTACAGCGCTCTCGGCATCGTCAGAGGCGACTGGGAGTCGCGGCAGCGGGCCGCCATCGCGAACTGGGACTGCTTCGGGGCGCCCGCCGCGCTGTTCTGCTACATCGACCGCGATCTCGGCCGACCCCAATGGGCCGACCTGGGCATGTATCTGCAGTCGGTGATGCTTCTTCTCCGCGCGGAGGGGCTGCACAGCTGCCCGCAGATGGCGTGGTCTCAGGTCCGCACGACCGTTGCCGACATCGTGGCGCCACCCAAGGAGCTGATGCTCTTCTGCGGGATGTCGATCGGCTACCAGGACCCCGCGGAGAAATACATCCGGACCCTGCGTGCCCCCATCGAAGAGACGGTCACGTTCGTCCAGGACTAGGCTTGGCGTCGAGCGCGGGCCCGACGCTTGCCCTCGTGCATCGCGGCCACCCGGGCAACCGGGATGGTGCGGCCCTGTTCGATCAAATCGATTGGTAGACGCTGAGGTTCACTCATCGTCTCAGCCCAGGGATCACGCCCGTCGAGCGCTTCGATCGCGGTGTGAACCGTGAACTCGGCGGGGTCGGCGCGATCCAGGTCCGTCCAGTCGAGCGGGAACGAAACGGGTGTGCCCGGCCGCAGGCGCGGGCTGTAGGCGGCCGCGACGGTCGCGCCGCCCGCCCTGGTGGAGTCGACGAACACCTTGCCGCCGCGGTCTTCGACGATGAATGCCGTCGTCGCGATGGCCGAGTCGAGTGCCTCCGCCCTCGCCGCCACTGCACGGGTGGCCGCTGCGACGTCATCAACCGGTGCGGAGTCGTCGATGGGCACGAAGATGTGAATTCCCTTGGCGCCGCTCGTCTTCACCGCGCCCTTCAGTCCGCTGTCGGTCAACGCCTGACGCACGAGATGCGCGACGGCGACCACGGCGGCGAAGTCGGCGCCACCCGGCGGATCGAGATCGAGCACCATATGCGTCGGTAGGTAGATGTTGTCGGCAAGGCCCAGCGTCGGGTGGTACTCGACCGCGCGTTGGTTGGCGAACCACAGCAAGGTTCTGCGGTCGTCGCACAGCGCGTAGTGCACCTCCCGTTTGGAGGCTTCAGCCCAGATCGGCACCGTCTTCACCCAGTCCGGCGCGTAGCGCGGAACGTTCTTCTGCATGAACGGGTCCTGGCCGCGGAGTATCCGAAGTACGGTGAGCGGCCGACCGGCGAGTCCCGGCAGCATCCTGTCCGCGATCGCGTCCAGATAATCGACCAGGTCGCGTTTCGTCGCACCCGCATCGGGGCTCAGCGGCTGGTCGAGGTTGGTGAGCTTGACCCCAGCGCGCTCCTCATCGGTCCCCATCCCGCCAGCCTAGGGAACGAAGTAGTCTGCGACTCATCCGTTCTCAATCATTCCTGCCGGGATGGTCCATCCCGCTCGTCTTCGTCGTCGGCGCGGTATCGCAGTACGTGGGCGCCGCCATCGGCGTCTTCCTGTTCGAGACGACGGAACCGTCGACCGTCGCGTGGCTACGGGTCGCGGCCGCGGCAGTCGCGCTTGTGGCGTGGCGACGGCCGTGGCGTCGCCGGTGGGATCGTCGGCAAGCGGGCGTCGCGTTGATGTTCGGCCTCGTGACGATTGCGATGAACATCGCCATCTACGAGGCGATGGCACGGATTCCGCTCGGCACCGCGGTCGCCATCGAGTTCCTCGGCCCGACGGCGGTGGCGGCGCTGGGATCTCGTCGCCGCAGGGACTTCGTGTCCGTCGCGCTGGCCTGCGCAGGCGTGCTCGTGCTGGCCGGTGTGGAATTCGACGCCAACCTGGCGGGCGTGCTGTTCGCGTTGGTGTCGGCGGCGATGTGGGCCGGCTACATCCTGCTCGGAAAGCGGGTGGCCGACACCGGCTCCGGGCTCGATTCGCTCGCGGTGGGGATGGCGTTGGCCGCAGTGGTGGTGGCTCCCGTCATCCTGATCCCGCAGGCCGCCGTCGACGCCTCGGTCTTCGCCGACCCCCGCACGTGGCTGCTCGGCGTCTGTATCGGCCTGCTCTCCACTGCGATCCCCTACGTGCTGGATCAACTCGTCTTCGTCCAGATCGGCAGCGCCAAGTTCGCGCTGCTGCTCGCACTCCTGCCGGTCACCGCGGCGTTGATCGGCGTTGTGGTGCTGCGCCAGGTACTCACACTCGGAGAAGTCGCAGGTATCGCGCTCGTCGTCGTCGCGCTGCTACTGGGCGCCCGGGAAACGCCGCAGACGCGGGTGGAGACACCGCCGTAGCCTGGCGGTGTGGCCCTGCTCATCGTCCGGATCGTCGAGCTGCTGATCGTGATCGTGCCGGTGATCGGCCTGATCTACGGCGGCTACCGGGCAGTGTCGAAGGTCAGGGAACGCACTGACAGCGTCGACAGCAGCGACGACGGCAGGGCCTCGCAGATCGACGCGCCGCAGCCGGAGCGGACGAACAAGTCGGCCCAGTGGCAGGCGATCATGCGGATGGTGCGCGAGCACGACAGGACCGACACCCGCTGGCTGGACTACGAGATCGACATCAGCAAGCTGCTGGACTATCCGCTGATGACCGATATGCGCGATCCCCTCACCCAGCGGTTCCACCGCGCCAAGCTGCGGGCCGACATGCTGCGTCCGGCCGATGCGGGCGACCTCCTCGGCGACAGCGAAGCCGCGCGCGGATATCTCGACGCCGTGGAGGAGTACGTGACGGCCTTCGACGTCGCGGAGGCCGAGGCGATCCGTAAACGCCGAAGCGGGTTCTCGCGGGATGAGCAACAGCGGCTGTCGCGTGCCCACGGAGCGATGCGGATAGCGACCGACTCCGCGGCGACGCCGCAGGAGCGCGAACGTGCCTTCGACGTCGCGCGCCGGGAACTCGACGGCCTGATCGTGTTGCCCGAGCGCACCCGCGCCGCAATCGAACGCGGAATTACTGGCGAGCTCGGCAGATAGTCACTGCTCGGTTCTGCCCTCAGCCGGCGTTCTCTTCGGCGAACTGTTCCTCGTGACCGTTGACGTGTTGCTCGTCGTGCCCGTCGGAGTGGCCGTGGTCGTGATGCTCGGGCTCGGGATCGTGGTACAGCTGATGCTCTGTGCCCGGCACACCCCCGAGGGCGGCGATCGTGTCCTTGATCTTTGCTGCCTCGTCATCGTTCGGCGTGCCGCCCGCCTCGAGTTCATCCGGCCGGTGGGTGGGCAGCCCGGCGCCGTTGGCGACCTCCTCGGCTGACAGCTTGGCGTGCACCCGCGTCACGTACAACTGCTGCCCGAGGCTCGACCCCGGTGCCGCGGCGGCGTGCTCCATCAGGGAGTCGTAGCGCTGCCGGACATTGCTGAGCTCGACGACCACCGCGGATGAGGGCCTGTCCGTGCTTGCTGCGTCGGAAAGGGCGGTGCGCAGTTTGCGCATCCCCTCCAGCACGACGTCGGCCCGCTTGTGGAACTTCTTGTCCTCAGCGAAGGGCAACGCGTCGATCGCGGCGCTGTACATGTGCATCGCGGCCTCGGAAAGGCTGACAATGATCGATGAATCGTCTTGTGGCACGGACTGTCCCATGGGCCCTCGAATCTCTACAGGTAAATTCCTACAGCGGTGAGCAGCCGACGACGCGTGCTTCTCCCGTCGCCCCGCTCGACTTGAGCACTGGTCGACACTAGCGGGCGGGGGCCTGCCGCGTCACCGCGAGTCCCGTGCTCGGCCGTGACCTGCGGATTGATCGCCGTCGAAACCCTCGGGGGAGCCGAGCCCGGCGGACGGTGTGAAGATGGTGCGCGAGGTTTCCTAGTCTCTACCCCGCAGGGTGGGGAGGCTCAGCCCGGAACGGGAGATCCAGATGACCGGAGTAGTCGAATCCGCCACGGCCGACGACCAGTCAGAACGCGGTGAGGTGCGCGACATCACTGAACCCATCCCCGATCCCGGCCGCCGCGGAAACGACGGCTGGTTCGCTGCGATCGACGGCTGGCGCGGAATCGGATGGTTGTCCTGCGGCGCCGCGGGCGGCCTGGCGATTGCTTGGTTCATCCTGCTCGGACCCGGCGAGATGGGCTCGAAGGCGGACTGGTTCTTCGGCGCCGTCGTCCTGTGCACGGTGTTGGTGGTCGTATGGCAAACCGTGAACGTCCAGCGGCAGGCGAACGAGAGAGCGGCGGCGGCCGCCGACCGGCTGCGCTACGAGGTGGTCGCTGCCGAACAGCGCATGGCTCGCGAGCGGGCCGCTGCCGAGGAGCGGTCGGCGCGTGAGTTGGCGCTGACGCAGAAACTGCACAAAGCCGAGTTGGAGAGCCAGCAGAAGTCGCACAGGGCGGAGTTGGACGCCCAACGGGAGCAGGCCGCGCTCGAGCGCAGTCACCTGCTCAACCAATTGCAGAAGCAGGCGGTGATCGAGGTGTCGCGCGCGGTGAGCCTGCACACCCAGATGCTGGCGACGCTGTGGAACCGGGGCGCGGGCATTCTGAACAACAAGGACCGCGCCGGGCGCGAGCAGGCGATGCTTCCGATCTTCGAGCAGATCGGCCAGGTCGTGAACGACTTCTCGGTCGAGCTCGCCAACGCCCATCAGATCGTCGACGACACCCGCCTCAATCAGGCGCTCGAGGGTGTCAACGAGGCGGTCCTGATGGGCATTCAGGTCGCGCAGGCGGTATCCGCCGACATCGTCGACGGTGTTGTGACAGAACCTAACCCGATTCCGACCGCTGCGCGTCAGATGAATGAGAAGGCCGCCGAGGCCCGGCGCCTCGCGTGGGAGCTGCTACGGATCGGTCTCGACGAAGCGCCTTCGTAGGCCCCTGCCAATCCCCGGAATCTGCACCGAGATTCGGCGCGACGCTCTTCAACACCTGTCTCGCCACGCTCGCGATCGGTCCCGGTTTGTTGTCGCGCTTCGGGAACAGGACCTTGTCTTCAGCCCATGCCGTGACCGGATGCAACACGGGATCGATGACCCGGTTCAGCGCAGCGGGTACACCAGCACGGTTGACAATGTCGTTGAACCGATCGACCACGGGTCCTTCGACCTTGCCGAAAGCCTGAATCGGGTTCAGCTCATTGTTCAACTCCGACACCACGTCCCGGTAGGGCTTGCCGACTGTGGATGCCGACGACTGCTCGACGACCGCGCCGGTTAGCTGCAGCGACAGGGTCGCCGGGTCGAGTGTCGGAATCAGTTGAGCCGGAGTCGGTTCGTGGAACGGGACGGTTCTGTCGTAGCCGGCTTCGACGAGAACCTTGAAGAACGGCTCGAACACATCGATCGCGGATTCAGGCACGCCAACCAGCCGCAGCGGATCGAACAGAGGAAGGTCCTCGGTGGGGATCCAGTAGTAGGTGGTGTCACCGTGTTCTTGTACGACGGTCCCCTCGACGTACTTCGGGCTGTTCTCGTCGAGGCTGATCTCCTCGCCATACAGCGCGTGCACGAAGACGATGCCGAGCACCGCGTTCGCGTCCGCCACCGGGTTGAGGACGAATTGCGGTGTGTCAGCAAGCCCGTCGTACTGCCTGGCGATGTCGTACGTGGTGATCGGATACGGCGAGTCGTCGACTGCGGCGCCGTTGAAGGTGAAGTCGAAGAAGGGGATGACGATGCCCTCGAACCGTTTGGCGATACCGCCGTTGGGCCGGTTGCCAACGCCGATCCCGACGAACGTGACGTCGGGTACCTCCTCGCCCGCGGCAAGCTGCTCCTGCAGCTTGCGCTTCTCGATCATCGTGATGACGGCGCTCTGCGAGAAGCCGAACACGACGCACTCCTGGCCTGCTGAGCATTGGGCCGCGAGCGCATTCTCCAGATCTGCGACGCCGTCGGCGACCGACTGGTCGATGCCGATCACCTTCTCCGGTGTTTTCACCGCGAACGCGTCGTCGTAGGTTCCGCCGACCGCAGGCACGATGAAATCACGCAGCGCCGAGTCGATGTATCCCTGGCTCGGCACCGGGAAGGTGGTGCCGTCCATGATGAGCGCGTTCACGAGCAGACGCGCGTCGGTGGTCACCGAAGGCGTCAAGGCGAGCATGGAAGTGGCGCCAAGAACGAGCGCAACCGTGAGTAACCGAACTAGCCCAGAACGCGACATCCGCGACATCAATGTCCTCCCACCCAGTTGGGGGTAGAGGATAATTCTCCTTTTGTCGAGAATCTAGTAGCCGATCCGGGCGGCGGCAGAAGCGAGGGATTCGCCGACCCGCTCGTGATCGTCGCCCATCCCGACGAGCACGTCGACGATGAGCGGGGCCAGGATCTCGGTCATGCCGTGGTCCTCGCGGCCGAAGAAGCCCGCGATCTCGAGCAGCACTTCGCCGTGGGTGATGCTCCACAGCCGCCCGGCGACGGCGGCCTCTCCGTCATCCCGTATCCGGCCCGCGTCGATCATCCGCCGCACCACGATCAGCAGCGCTTCGAAGGACCCCGCGAATTCGGCGCTGGCGCTTGCGCTGCCGGTGACGGTCAGATCTGAGTGGTGGCGGTTCAGCGACCCGATCGATGCGCCGAACATGAGTTGGTAGCGCTGTGGATTGGCCAGCGCGAACGCGCGATAACGGGCGCCCATGAGCAGGAAGTCGGCCACCGGATCGTCGGTCTGTTCGACATCGGTCAGTGCGTGGGCGAACCGGGCGAACGCCTCGCTCGCGATCGCGTCGAGCACGTCGGTCATACCGCCGAAATGGGTGTACACCGCCATCGTCGACGTTCCGGTTTCGGCGGCCAGCTTGCGCGCGCTGAGAGCGGAGACGCCGTCCCTCTCGAGTATCCGAATGCCGCCTTCGATCAGCTGCTCCCGCGCTGCGCTCACTGTTGCCATGGTGCCATAACGGTGTTATACAGAGATGTCTATAACACTGTTATTGGGGGTGTCGCGATGACGAACCGCTACCTCGAAGGCGAATTCGCTCCGATCGACCGCGAGTACACGCTGACCGACCTGGAGGTGACCGGGACGGTCCCGGATTATCTGGACGGGCGGTATCTGCGCAACGGGCCCAACCCGATAGGCGAGATCGACCCCGAGCTCTACCACTGGTTCGTCGGCGACGGCATGGTGCACGGCATCCGCATCAGGGACGGCAAGGCGGAGTGGTACCGCAACCGATGGGTGCGCGGCCCCCAGACGGCACGGGCGCTCGGCGAGACACCCCCGCCAGGCGACTTCCCGCTCTCGGGAATCGGCGCCAACACCAACGTGATCGGGCACGCGGGCAGAACCCTCGCGTTGATCGAGTCCGGCGTCACCAACATCGAGCTGACCGACGAACTCGAGACGGTGGGTGCCTGCGACTTCGACGGAACGCTGACCGGTGGCTATACCGCGCATCCGAAGCGGGACCCGGAAACCGATGAGCTGCATGCGGTTTCATACAGCATGTACCGCGGCAACACGGTGCAGTACTCGGTGATCGGCGCAGACGGCAGGGCGCGGCGCACCGTCGACATCGAGGTGGCGGGCAGCCCGATGATGCACGATATGTCGCTGACCGAGAAGCACGTGATCTTTTACGACCTGCCCGTCACGTTCGACACAGACATGGCCGCGACCATGACCGTGCCGCGCGGGCTGCGACTGCCTGCGCGACTGATGTTGTCGGCGCTCATCGGTCGAGTCCGCATACCCGACCCGGTGTCTGCCCGCCAGCCGAGTGGCAAGAGCTCCGACCGGCGGTTCCCGTATTCGTGGAACCCGAAGTATCCGGCCAGAATCGGTGTCATGCCGCGTGACGGCGGTAACTCCGATGTGCGCTGGTTCGACGTCGAGCCGTGCTACGTCTTCCATCCGATGAACGCCTACGACGACAACGACACCGTCGTGCTGGATGTCGTGCGGCACCCGAAGATGTTCGACACCGAGCATCTCGGACCCAACGAGGGCCCGCCGACGCTGGATCGCTGGACCGTCGACCTGGCCGACGGCAAGGTGCGCGAGTCGCGCGTCGACGACCGCGGCCAGGAATTCCCGCGCGTGGACGAACGCCTTGTCGGCAAGCGGCACAGGTACGGCTATGCGCCGACGGTGGGCGAGGGCATCGGTGGGAACGACGTACTGCTCAAACACGACATGGTGGGCGGCAACACCCAAATGCGCGCCTTCGGTGCGCAGAAAGCGCTCGGCGAGTTCGCCTTTCACCCGTCCGCGCCGGACGCCGGCGAGGACGACGGCGTGTTGATGGGCTACATCTACGACCGCGCAGCAGATCGCAGCGAACTGGCCATCCTGGACGCGCAGACGCTGGACGACGTCGCGAGCATCAAACTGCCGCACCGAGTTCCGGCCGGATTCCACGGGAACTGGGTGCCAACGCCCGCGGCCTGACGCACTATGGCGCAGTGAGCGAAATCGCCCGCCCTGTCGAACGGGTGGTGATCGTCGGCGCCGGAATCGCGGGTCTGGGTGCTGCGGCAGAGCTGACAAAAGGCAGGCATCTCCTGCGTGGTGCTCGAAGCGCGCGACCGGAAACCCGTTGTCGGCGCTGTGCGACAAGCTCGGCGTGGCGCGCGACGCGGGTGACCCGACGGCCACGCTGACGGGATACGACCGTGCCGAAGGCAGGCGCATGGGCCACGCCGAGACCGAGAGGTACTCCGAGGTGGCCGGCGGTGCCTGTCGCGGTGCAGCGTGCGGTGGACAAGTGTGTTTCCGGCCGACGAGAACCAATCGTCGATGCGGATCTTCGATCTCGATGCGTTCGGCGCGGGTCCGGTGCTGTGCGCGCATCTGTTCCACACCCTGACGCCACGTGCACTCGACCAGCCGCACGCCAACGCGGTCGACTGGTTAAAGATGTGCTGGGCGGTGTTTTCCGTCATCCGGTGCCGGAACCTATCGCTACGGTCGTGACGGCGTGGGCGAACGACACGCAATGTGCCCGCGTCGGCTATGCGGACGGCGCGTACGTCAGTGGCCTTCGGGCCGCACAACAATTGGCGTGAGTTCTCTCTAGAGTCATCGGCATGACCACGATCACCACGAAAGACGGCGTCGAGATCTTCTTCAAGGACTGGGGTTCGGGTCAACCGATCGTCTTCAGCCACGGCTGGCCGTTGTCCGGCGATGACTGGGATAACCAGATGTTGTTCTTCCTGTCGAAGGGTTACCGCGTGATCGCCCACGACCGGCGCGGCCACGGCCGGTCGGCACAGGTCGCCGACAACCACGACATGGACCACTACGCCGACGATCTCGCGGCGGTCGTCGAGCACCTGGACCTTGACGACGCGATCCATATCGGGCACTCGACCGGTGGGGGCGAGGTGGCGCGCTATCTGGCCCGCCACGGTGACAGCCGCGCGGTGAAGGCGGCGCTCATCAGCGCGGTGCCGCCGCTGATGGTCAAGACCGACGCCAATCCCGAGGGTCTGCCGAAGGCGGTGTTCGACGATCTGCAGGCGCAGCTCGCCGCGAACAGGTCGGTGTTCTACCGCGACCTGCCGTCGGGACCGTTCTACGGCTTCAACCGGCCAGGCGTCGAGTCGTCGGAAGCGGTCATCGAGAACTGGTGGCGGCAGGGAATGATGGGCGGCGCCAAGGCGCACTACGACGGCATCGTGACGTTCTCGCAGACAGACTTCACCGAGGACCTGAAGAAGATCACCATCCCCGTACTCGTCATGCACAGCGAGGACGACCAGATCGTGCCCTATGTGGCGGCCGGACCGAAGTCGGCCGAACTACTGCCCAGCGGAATCCTGAAGACCTACAAGGACTTTCCGCACGGAATGCCGACCACGCATGCCGACGTCGTCAACGCCGACCTGCTGGAGTTCCTGCAGTCCTAGGACTCTTCACCGACCTCGTCGTCTCCGTTCCCGGCGTCGTCGCTGTCGCTTTCGTCGGGGATGAGGTAGCGCTCGGGGTGGTGGTAGTTGTTGATGCGGG
>CADEGF010000001.1:36639-271672 GCA_902826815.1 uncultured Mycobacteriaceae bacterium | reverse complement strand
CGCGCAAGTGCGCTTCTCTCGCGTTGAAACTGCGCACAGGGCGACAAAGTGCGAGTGGGGGCCGCCCTGGCCGCAGTCTCAATGCGTCGGAACCGCGGAATGACTGCTTGGGTACCCTCACGCCCATGCCCGACGACGAGCCCACCGCCGCCGACGCCACCGAGGACGACGGTCGCGTCTTCTCCGGTTTCGGGATCGCATCGGCGGCACTCGGCCTGCTCTCGGTGGCCGCCATCGTGCTCGCGTTGATCATCTGGTCGGGCCACAAGTCCGACGCGGACGAGCGGCTGTACGAGACCGAGGTGCTCAACACCGCCGCGGACTGGATCACCGTGCTGATCAACATGAACAAGGACGACATCGACGCCAGCCTGCAGAAGCTCCACGACGGCACGGTCGGCGAGCTCAACAATGAGTTCGAGTCGGTGCTGGAGCCCTACAAGAAGGTGATCGAGACACTGCAGTCGCGGACCAAGGGGCAGGTCGACTCGGTCGCGATCGAATCGATCTACCATCGTCCGCAGACAATGCCCGACGGTCGGCCTATGTCTCCGCCGACCCCACAGCCCGCGCTCGCCGAGATGGTCAAGCGGACCGACACCGTGATGGTGGTGGCGACGTCCATCAGCGAAAACATCGGTGGGAAGCCGCAGACCGTGCGTTGGAACATGCGAATGGACGTGTCCGACGTCGACGGCAAGCTGTTGATCTCGCGGCTGGAGCAGGTCCGGTGAGGAACCGGCTGCGGGTACTGGCCTTCGACATCGCGGCCCCGCTCGCGGCGATCGCCGCGCTGATCTACATCGGGATCGCGATGGCGTGGCCGCTGTGGTGGGTGTCGCTGGCGTCGGTGCTGTGTCTGCTCATCGTCGAAGGCGTGATCGTCAACGCGGTGCTGGCGCGCCGCGACGGAGTGACGGTCGGCACCGACGACGACGGGCCCGGACTGCGGTTGTCGGTGGTCGGGCTCGCCACCGCCGCGTTGGTCGCCGCGGTGGCGGTCGGCTATACGCAGTGGACGGTTCGCGACCGCGAATTCCGCGACGACAGCCGCGAGGTGGTTGGCATCGCCAGCAGCGTGGCCGAGGCCAGTGCGACGTTCACCCCGTCGAGCCCGACGGCGGCGATCGACCGTGCGACCGAGCTGATGACGCCGGACCGGGCGGCGAAGTACAAGAACGAATTCGCCGCCGTAGCAAAGCAATTGACGAGCAAGAACGTCTCGGCTCAGGCCACCACGATCTCAGCGGGCGTCGAGGCCATCGGCCCGCAGAACGCCAGCGTCGCGGTGATGATGCGCGGAACGCAGAACGTGCCGGACAAGCCGCCGGACGTCGCGGTGCTCGCGCTGCGGATCATGCTGACGAAGGACGGCGACCGCTGGCTCGTCGACGACGTCTCGCCGATCAACTCCCGCTGAGCAGGCGGGCGTACTCCACCTTCAGGCAGCGGTCCATCACCACCTGCAGACCCGCGGCCTCGCCGTCGCGGGCCACCTGTTCATCCGAAAGACCGGACTGCAGCCACAGCGTCTTGGCGCCGACCTTGATCGCGTCGTGGAGGACGGCAGGCAGATGCTCGTGGCGCCGGAACACGTCGACGAGATCGGGTACGACGGGTAGCGACGCCAGATCGGGGTAGCTGGGTGTGCCGTCGACATCACTGACCGTCGGGTTGACCAGATACAGCTGATAATCGCTGGCGGACTTGAGATAACTCCACACGCCGTAGACGGCACGAGCCGGGTTGGCGGATGCGCCGACGATCGCGACCGTTCGGGTTTCGCGCAGAATGCGATCGATGCGATCGATGCGATCGACGTCGGGGGTCAGCGTGGACCGCCGGTGCGGTGCGCCTTCATCTTCGCGAAGCGATCCGACAGCCGGCTCATCCGGACCATGAGCGACGCGGGCGGACTGGTCTTGCCCTCGAGGTAGCCCGCGAGTTCGTCGCCGGGTACCCCGATGCGCGAGGCGAATTCCGTTGGCCTGAGACCAGACCGGCCGACCATCACCCGAATCTGACGGGCGACCTCAGCGCGTTCGTTGGCTTCCAGGTTCTCCCTGGTGCGGGTGAGCACTTCGGACAGTGCCTTGGAAACCCCATACGGACGTGTCGACTCCAACACCTCCTCGACTTGACGCGCGGTCCTGCCGTACGGATCGCGCTTGATGGCGGTGACGATGCGTTGCCATACCGTCAGTTCGTCGGTTTCCAGCGCCTCGCGGATAGCGGCCGTCGGCCAGAACTCGACAGGCTTCTCGTCGAGCGTGGCGTCGCTGGACGGGCGCCGCGCCCGCTTCGGCGCGCCGGTCGGTATCCGTGTGGTCTCGGCGTCGGAACGCGCGGCCCGGACTTCGGGAGCCAACGTCACCTCGCCTCCTCGAGCATCGCGACCGCCACTGACAGGCACCGCTCTCTGACCTTGGCCCAATCGGCCTCCGCCTCCGAGCCCGACATCGGGATGTCGAACTCGTCCGACGGATGCGGATCAGCCAGTCGGCGCACCAACTGCGTGGCCACCCATTGCTTCCTGGATGGCTCACCACAGTAGTACCGATCCATTCCAGCCAAAACCACGGCGGCGGTTTGAGTCTCCATCGAGGCGACCAAATCGGCAAACTCGGCGAAGTCTTTTGTGCTGTTGCGGCACATGAGCAGGTAGCCCTTCAGCCGCAGGGTCTCCGCGCCGGTCGGTATCGAGAGCCGGTCGCCGGTGGGCAGCTGAACGTTGGTGGTCTCCATCGGGCTGTTGCGCTCGACAGTCGGACGATCGGTTTCTGCCTCGGTTTCCAGGGCGTCGAGCGCCACCGACAGCCGGCCCCGCCACATCGTGACGGGGTGCATCGGCCGCGGCCCGCGCTTCAGCTTGACGGTTCTGCCGCCGCCCGTGCCGCCACCGGTGTGCGAATGCCCGTTGGTGTAGCCGCCCAGCGCGTTGACGCAGTCCGAGCCGTTGGACGGCAGGCAGCCGCTGAACGCCAGGGGATCGGCGACGGAGATCGTGTGCGGCGCCATGTGCTTGAGCTTGGCCGCTGACTTCACCACGTTGCGGATGTCGATACCCGAGGCGGCCAGCGTCGAGATGTCGTCGGGGATGATGACCAGGTCGCCGATGTCGGCCTTGGGCAGTGGCTTCTCGAAGTCCACCGACGGCAGGATGCGGTCCAGCCAGCGCGGCAGCCACCAGTTCCACTCGTCGAACATCGCCATCAGCGCGGGCACCAGGATGAGCCGAACGACGGTCGCGTCGACGGCGATCGCCACCGCGCACGCGACGCCGAGCTGGGCGACCAGCGGCATACCCGCGAACGCGAAGCCGATGAACACCGCGATCATGATCAGCGCCGCGCTGGTGATCGTGCGCGCGCTGGTGCTCACGCCATAGGCGACGGCGTCGCGGGTGTTGTTGGTTTGAAGGAAACGCTCGCGGATACGGGTCAGCAGGAAGATCTCGTAGTCCATCGACAACCCGAATGTCATCGCGAGAACGAGTGGCGGAATTGTGCTGTCAAGCGACGAGATCTGCCGGAAGCCAAGCTCTTCCAGCCAGCCCCACTGGAAGACGACGACGAGGCTGCCGTACGCCGCCGCCACCGACAGCACCGTCATCAGCACGCCCTTGAAGGCCAGGAACACCGACCGGATGGACACCAGAAGCATCACGAACGCGATCAGCGCGACGAAGCCGAACACCGCGGGCTGCGTCGCCGATACCCGGTCGTCGAAGTCCTTGATCAACGCGGTCGGGCCGCCGACGTCGATCGTGGCGTTGTTGCCGACCACCGGTGGCAGCCCGGCCCGCATCCAGTCGACCGATTCGCGAGCGGCCATGTCCTCGGGATCCACCGAAAGCACGGCCGACACGAGCGCGCTCCGGTAGTCGTTTCCGAACACCGCAGGCTGCACCGTGACGACGCTGGGCGCCTGCGACATTCGCTGCTGCACTTCCTGAAGAAGCGGTTCCTTCGTCGGCGCGGAGGCGGAGTTGCCGTCGGGGAAGCTCACCAGGACGCGGACCGGGCCGAGTGCGCCGGGGCCGAGCGCATCCGCAGCGGCGTTGACGCCCCCCCGAATCTCATGCGTCGGGTCGAACTGCCGCTGCATGCTGTTGCCGAGAACCATCGAGAATGCGGGCGCGGCCATGGTGAGTAGAAGCGCCGTCGCCCCCAGCGCCGCCAGCCACGGCCTGCGCATCACCGTGCCGGTCCACCGTGTCCAGAACCGCGACTGGGTGGTCTCGGGCCGTCGCGACCAGTGCAACAGCCACGATCGCTTCGCGGCCGCCCGTCCGAAGGTCGCGAGCACCGCTGGAGTCAGCGTTGTCGACGTCAGCACCGCGACCGCCACCGCGAGGATCGCGCCGGTCGCCATCGACTGCAGCACCGGGGTGTTGATCAGATAGATGCCGGTCACCGACGCGATGACGGTCAAGCCGGACAGCACGACGGCCAGGCCCGAGGTGGCCATCGCGGCGTCGGCGGCCTGATCCGGTTCGCGGCCCGCACGAAGTTCCTCGCGGAACCTCATCAGAATGAACAGTGAATAGTCGATCGCCAGCGCGATCCCGAACATCGACACCGTCGACGTCACGAACACCGACATCGTCGTATACATGGACAGCAGATAGACCAGTCCCATGGTGACCGCGACGGTGCAGATGCCGAGGACGAGCGGCATCGCGGCAGCGGCAAGCGAGCCGAACACCGCGAGCAGCACGACGAGGACGATCGGCAGGTTCCACTTCTCGGCCTGGGCGATGTCGTGTTTGGTGGCGGCGGTCGCGGCCGCGCCGAGCGCGCCTTGGCCGATGACGTAGAGCTTGACCTTGCCGTCGGCGAACTCACCAGGCTGTTCGCCGTCGATCCCGACCTTCTGGCGCAGCTGTTTGGCGATGTCGACCGCGCCGGTGTTGTTGAAGTCCAGTTGCAGTGTGATGACGTAGGGCCGGTCCGGCTGCGGCGCCGGTTGCTGCGGGTTCGGCACCACCTTCACGCTTGGCACCTCGCCTGCCAGCCGTTCCAGATGCGCTACGGCTGCGTCCATGTCCGCGAACGACGCGTCGGCCCGCGGCGCAGCGACCAGCGCAAGCGGTGAGGCCCCCTGGTCGGGGAACTGCTCTTCGAGCTCGCGCTGCACGTACAGCGACTGCGACCCGGTCACCTCGAAACCGCCGCCGGTGAGGTGACCGGACTGATTCATCGCGAGATACACCGCGGGAACAAGGAGAAGTAGCCACACCACGAAAACCGCCCAGCGGAATCTGCGCAGGCCACCGCTCAAGCGCATCATGAACTGCTGGATGGTCTGTCCCGCTTTCTCCCCGCTCGCGTTACGTAGCGTGAGGATATAACAGCGTGCGCTGGCACGATGCGGCCTAACTAACGCCTTAAGCTGCTCTAACCGGCCCCTTGTGAATGGCCCGGATTCTTGCTGGCAGCTCCTTATTGCCTGGCTTTCACCTGCCCGTTCGGTTGCTGAATTGGTCTGCTGCGGGCGGCACTGGCATTATGTCACCTTGGCCGCCATCGCGTGGGGGGCGTTTGCCACCGAGTGCGGCCGCAGCGCCCGATCCATGCGCGGCCAGTCAGGTCGCCAAGGACATGCAGACGCTGCAGCGGCCGCTGACGGATCTCGCAGGTGAGTGCAAGCTGCCGATCACGATCCCGCAGGTGCTCGGTCTGATGCAGAACGCGCAGCAGAACGCGGGGCTGCCCGGCGGTTTGCCAGGATCGTTGCCAGGCGCCCAGACCGTGGGTGTGCCCGGTTCGTCTTTGCCAGCTCAGTCGTCGCCCGCGTCGGCGATCATCGGTGGCACCGGCCCGCTGCCCGGTCCGATAACCACGGCTACGCGGTAGCTGACCCGCGCCACCCCAGGTCGAGGGCCGCAACGCTGAGCTGGGGTTTTTGATTTTTCTACTATCCGTTTCTCCGCAAGGCAGGAAAGTCGGCGTCGATTCTGATTAGCTTTGGGTGTCTGTAACCGCAATGGTTACTGCCTCAACTCATTTGATGAAGGAGCCTGTAGATGTTGCTCTCTGCCCGTACGGCGCGGCGTGCGGTAGCTGGCGCGATCGGAACCGGTGCGCTTGCCGGCGTGATGCTGTTCGGCGCCCTTCCGTCGGCGATGGCCGAGGAGCCCGCCAACTGCACCGCCGCCGACCTGGCCTTCACGGCCGCAGGCGTCTCCAAGGCGACGTCGGACTATCTGTTCAGCCACCCGGACGTCAACTACTTCTTCACCAGCCTCGAGGGGAAGACCCGTGACGAGGTGCGTGCCGAGGTGGACACGTATATGAACAACAACCCGATCGCCAAGGGTGAGCTGACTGGCATCCGCCAGCCGCTGGTGGACATCAAGAATCGCTGCGGCGACACCAACGGCGACGGCATCGCTGATACCCCGTAGCCCGCGTGCGGGTCGGGGGAGAGCCGCCCGCGCAGGAGAGCACCGGTCGAATGGTGCTCATGGTGGACGACGATCCGGACGTCAGAACGTCTGTTGCCCGCGGACTGCGGCACTCGGGCTTTGACGTGCGGGTCGCCGCGTCCGGCAAAGAGGCACTGCGGCTCCTGTCCAGCGAAAAGCACGACGCCCTGGTTCTGGACGTCCAGATGCCGGAACTCGACGGCGTCGCGGTGGTCACCGCGTTGCGCGCGCTGGGAAACGACATCCCCATCTGCGTGCTGTCCGCCCGCGACACCGTCAACGACAGGATCGCCGGTTTGGAAGCGGGCGCCGACGACTATCTGACGAAGCCGTTCGACCTCGGTGAACTGGTCGCGCGGCTGCACGCGCTGCTCCGCCGATCCAGTCAGACCAATCAGTCCTCTGACACCATGTCGGTCGGCCCGTTGACGATCGACACCGCCCGGCGGCTGGTGTTCGTCGACGGTGAGCGCGTCGATCTGACCAAGCGCGAGTTCGATCTACTCGCGGTGCTCGCCGAGAACGCGGGTGTGGTGCTGAGCCGCCAGCGGCTGCTCGAACTCGTGTGGGGTTACGACTTCGACGTCGACACCAACGTGGCTGACGTCTTCATCAGCTACCTCCGACGCAAGCTCGAGCGCGACGGGCTGCCGAGAGTGATTCACACGGTCCGCGGGATCGGTTACGTATTGCGGGACGAAGCGTAGCGAGTGCGCAGAATCGTCCGTTCGCCCTCACTTCGAACCAGGGTCGCCCTCGCCGCGGCGACCGCGGCGGCCGCCGTGGTGGCGGTGTTCACGATCCTGACGTCGGTCGTACTCGCCAATAACGATGCGGTGCAAATGGATCGGCGGCTGGACTCCATCGTCGAGGCAAGCATGTACCCCGAGCAGCTGTCCGATCCCCGGCAGGGGGTGCTGACGACCGGCCGGATGAAGTCGACCGGTCAGGTGGTCTTTCAGCGCGGGCTTCAGCTTCCGCCGCTTCAGCCCGGCACCGCCGACGTCGTGGTGAACGGCGTCGACTACCGGGTGCGCACCATTCCCGTCGAACAACAGGGCGGCGTGCTGATGTCGATCGGTATCCGCGCCGACAGCATCCTGTTGAGCCGCGCCCGCATACCGTTCTATGTCGCGGTCGGACTGGTGACGGTGTTGATCGCGGCGGGGATGGGATGGCTGCTGTCCGGTCCGGCAATCCGGCCGCTGCGGCGGCTCACCGAACACACGCGCCAGCTCGGTAAGGGCACAGAGGAGATGCCGGAGGTGCGCGGTGTGCGTGAGGCCGAACAACTCTCCGAGGCGATGACTGGAATGCTCAGCCGGCTGGCCGCCGCGCAGCAGGCCACCCAGAACTCGCTGCAGGCCGCGCAGGATTTCGCCGCGAACGCCGCACATGAACTGCGCACCCCGCTGACGGCCATGCGCGCCGACCTCGATACGTTGCGCATCCACGACCTGCCCGCCGACGAACTCGCCGAGGTGGTCAATGACCTGTCGCGAGCGCAGCGCCGGGTCGAGGCGATCATCACCGCGCTCGGTCAGCTCGCCTCAGGGGAGCTCGCACAGGCAGAGGACCGAGAGGTCATCGATGTCACCGACCTGCTCGACAGGGTGGCGCGAGAGAACATGCGCCCCGGCGGGCCGGTGGAGGTCTTGGTGGAGGCCGACGAGAATGTCGGCACCATCTGGGGGTGGCCCAGCGGTCTACGGCTGGCCGTCGAGAACCTCGTGCGCAATGCCGTCGCGCACGGACCGGCGACCAGGATCCTGCTGTCCGGTCGTCGGTTGAACGATTCGATCACCATCACCGTCGACGACAACGGCGGCGGGCTGCCCGCCGATGAGCGCGACAACGTGCTCGGCCGCTTCACGCGGGGAAGCACCGCCGCACCCGGTGGTTCGGGGCTGGGCCTTGCGTTGGTGGCTCAGCAGGCCGCGCTGCACGGCGGAAGCATCGTGTTGTCCGAGAGTCCGCTCGGCGGGTTGCGCGCCACCCTGACGGTGTCGGCCGCCGAGCCGCATTGGGATTCAGACGATCAGGTGTGAGCCGATCGGCGGCGGCTCCGCGCACCCTATTAGCGTCATTACCTGCCGGCCAACAGACCTCCGTCGACGACGATCTCGGCGCCGGAGACGTACGACGATCGATCCGAGGCCAGGAACACCACGACTTCTGACACCTCCTGGGCCTTTGCGAACCGCCGTAGCGGAATCTGTTCGTGGATCTTCTCGGCGGATCCTTCGGGCAGCCCACTGAGCTCCTCGCCGAGCATGGGCGTCTCGATGTAGCCCGGATGAATGCTGTTGCAGCGAATGCCTTCTGGCCCGTAGGTGAACGCCATCGACTTCGTCATGGTCGACACCGCGCCCTTGGAAGCGGTGTAGGCGATGTAGCCCGCCGCACCCACCAGGCCAAAGATCGATGAGACGTTGATGATGGACGGCGACTGACTGCGGCGCAGCAGCGACAACGCGGCCTTGGCGCCGAGAAAGACACCGGTCTGGTTGACGTCGATGGTTCGACGCCAAGTGTCCTCGGTCGCGTCATCGAGTCCCGCCAGGTCGAGGATTCCTGCGTTGTTGACCAACACATCCATTCGACCATCGGACTCCTCGACGGCATCCATGACGCGCTGCCAGCCGTCCGACCTGGTGACGTCGAGGTGGTGGAAGACCACGTCGAGGCCCTCGCCGCTGAGTCTTGCGCGGAGCTTCTCGCCGAGCTCATCCTCGACGTCGCCGAAATGGACACGCGCACCTTCCTCGGCAAGGCGCCGGACGTGCGCGGCACCCATGCCCCGGGCACCTCCGGAAACGACAGCCACTTTTCCGGAGACCATCTGCCCCGTGGCAGGAGTCGATATCAATCTATTCTCCAATCGTGAGGGCTTCTCTGCACAGGGCGTTCACGCCGAGAGGTGCGAAACCAGTTGCGCCACTTTCGATCCGATGAGCTCGAAGCTGTGGCGATACACCTCTGGGTCACTGGCGTAGTCGTGCCCGAAGGACACCAGCGTGCCGAAGCCGCCGACCTGTTCGTAGAGTGTCTCGATCTTCTGCGCGACGGTTTCGGGCGAGCCGACGATGTGGAAGTCGTCGACCATCCATTCGGCGGTCAGGGCTTCCCTGGCGACGGTGCCGCCGGAGATGAGATCACCGATGCCGAGTTTGATGAAGGTTGGAATGTTGTAGTTGCCCCACAGATCGCCCATCGCGCCGTTGAGGTAGGCGTCGCGCGCCTCGTCGTCGGTGTCGGCAACCAACACGTCGCGGCAGATCCGCCATTCCGCACGGTCGGGCTGGTATCCCGAGGCTGTGGCGGCGGCTTCGTATGTGGCCCAGTGTTGTTCAAGCACGCTCACGTGAACCTGCTGGCTCATCGGGAAGTACCCGCGCTGACCGGCCGTGGTCAGGGTCGGTGACGTCGCCTGCATTCCGGTCATGATGACCGGGATTCGCGCCTGCCGCGGTTTCAGATGCGGTCCGTGAATATCGTCGCTGTAGGCCGGCATGTCGACCGTCCAGAAGTCACCTTCGATTCGGAAGGGACCCTGTCTGGTCCAGATCGCATCGAGGATGTCCATCGCCTCGACCATCATCTGCGGGTTCTTCTTGCCGGTGTTGAAGAGCTGTGCATCGCTGGGAAATGCGCCTGGCGCGAACCCGGCGATGTAACGGCCGCCCGTCATATGGTCCAGCCACATGATGCGGTGCGCGAGCGCGACCGGGTTGTGGTACGCGAGCAGGTGGGCGGCGGCGCCGAGCTTGATATTCGTGGTGATCTGCGACGCGGCGGCGATCATGGTGTCCGGGGCCGGGCTGGGTTCTCCGCCCAACGTGTAATGTTCGGCGAAATAAGCCTCATCCCAACCGAATTCGTCGGCCCACTTCGTGAGGGTGAGATCCCAGTCGATGACCTCCTTGGCCGCCCGCCGGCCGTGTGCGTAGTCGCGCGAATAGGGGATGTTGAACAGGCCAAACTTCATCACGGCCGCCTTTCTGTTGTAGCCGGACTGACTTGACGGGGATAGGACGTCAAAGGCTATGGAGTGCAGCAACTCTCAAATCCCGAGTCGCCGGAACCCTAGGCACCAATACCCTGAACATTTGTTGAAAAACTGTGATGTCGAGCACGCTAGCGTCGGGCCGAAATCGTGTCAACCCCCGGACATCCGCGCGCCCAACACATTCGCGGCGTCTATTGACAGCTCCCGAACGTGGGGTTACGGTGACGCCACTTCCAACGTTTCAACAAATGTACAAAGTCGCGTTCTCGTCGATGAGACGTGCCGAGTCAGCGTCCAGACCCTGTGGAAGGAAGCACGCGATGTCAGAGTCCCTAGCTCAGCAACCCGAGACGTTCAAACGATCCATTGGACTCGTTTCCAACTTCTCGCTCGGTTTCACCTACCTCTCACCGGGCGCGGGAGTGCTGTCGATCTTCGCACTCGGACTAGCCACGGCCGGACCGCCGTCCATCTGGTGGTTCCCGATCGTCGCGTTGGGACAACTTCTGGTGGCGCTCGTCTTCGGAGAGGTGGTCTCGCAGTACCCGATCACCGGCGGGATCTATCCGTGGGCTCGACGGCTCTGGGGCAGGCGATACGCGTGGATGGCGGCGTGGATCTACATTGCCGCCCTAGCCGTCACGACGACCGCGCTCGTCCAGTTCGCAATTCCGTTCTTGGCCAACCTATTCCATGTCGAACTGACGTCAGGATCTGGGTTGGCTATCGGCTTGGGTCTGCTGGCGATAGCGTTCGTACTGAATAGCACGGGAACCACGACACTCGCGCTCGTTGCCCGTATCGGCTTCTACTGCGAACTCATCGGCGTCGTCGCGCTGGGCCTATACCTTCTGCTCTTCGAGCGCCGCAACTCGTTCGGCATCCTCTTCGACACGATGGGGATCGGGGCAAACAGTTCATACACATGGGCCTTCTTGCTCGCCGCCTTGGTCGGTTTGTGGCAGTTCTACGGCTTCGAGGCGTGCGGAGACGTAGCAGAGGAGGTGAAAAACCCCGAGCGGCGGGTACCGCTGGCAATGATTTTGACGATTGTCGTGGGACTGGTCGCGGCGTTCATCGCGTACGCCGGATTCATCCTCGCCGCACCCAACCTGCAGGACATCGTCGACGGAAACGTCGCGGACCCGATCCCTGAGATCGTGCGCGGCAGCACTGGAGACTTCGGAATGACAATGTTGCTCATCGTGGCGGCAACCATCTTCCTGTCGGCGGCCCTGTCGCAGCAGGCCGCGCTGAGCCGTCTGCTGTACAGCTTTGGGCGTGACGGCATGCTCCCCGCGAGCCGTTGGTTGTCCAAGCTGCACGAGGAGGTCGGTGGCAGCGGTGCTGTGCCACGCAACGCGATGATCGTGTCCTGCATCGCTCCGATGCTTATCACAGTGTGGCTGTACTTCAAGCCCGACAGTGTGGTGGCGGTGACGGCATTCGCCGTGCTCGGAATCTACGTGTGCTTCCAGATGGTCGTGCTCGCGGCATTGCGCCAGCGGATCAAGGGATGGCGTCCAGGCGGCCCGTGGTCGCTGGGTAGTGCTGGGCTGGTCGTCAACGTCTTGGCCTTGGTGTACGGCATCGCCGCGATGGTGCTGCTCGCTGTGCCCGGCGACCCCTCTCTCGGATTCGTCGACCGGTGGATCGTGCTGATCGGACTGGCCGTAGTGCTGGTGGTGGGGGGCGGCTACATGGTGTTTGCTCGCCCGTACGGGAGCTCGGACGCTCCAGAGGACGACGCCATTGAGGTGGCGAATCAGCTGAGAAGCAAGCAGCATTCGGGAGATGTCGACACAATCGTGATTGAACAACGGCGACGTGCGGTCACCGACTAGCAGTCGCCGTCTTCCCGCCGCGACGTGGGCGTTTCGTGCTGGCAACCGCCGTTCTGCGAGACGGAGTGGTGACCGCGGCTGGATACGAGCGGCCGGTGTCGAGTCGGATGATCGCCAGGATCACGTCACGCAGATCTGCGTCGGACAGGTGGGCCTCGCCGAGAATGCGCTGCATCACCGTGCCATCCCACAACGCTTCGAGGGCGGTGGCTGTGGGCGGTGCGCAGAACTGTTCGACGCCCGATTTGGCCCGCCTGGACCACTTGCGGACCAGCCGTCGGTAGATCTTGTCGCGGCCGGCCTCGGCGTACAGCTCCCACATCAGGATCGCGCTCTTGGTGTCCTCTGACAATGCGGCGACCAGTTGGAGTACAGCGTCGGCTAGGCCTTCGTCGTCATGGGCAATCGGGAAGCTATCCTCATACTTCGCTGACACTTCGTCCACATGCCACGAGAAGGCGTCCAGCAGAAGCTCATTGAGGTCCGAGTAGTGATAGTTGACGGTGCCCAACGACAGATTGGCTGCGGCGCAGACCTTTCGATGGGTCACGCTCTTCACTCCGGTCTCGGTGATGACTTGGAGGGCGGCGGTCATGAGGGCAACTCGCGTCGGCTCCGAACGGCTGGACGAGTTCTTGGCTTTCATGACGCCATCAAGTATACGGACGCGAGGTCCGCTGGTGCGGCGGACCCCATGTCGACGGACAGCACTACGGCAGCCGACACGACGCGGCGAACCAAGGCACCGAGAAGCTTTGCTATTACCGGAGTTTGGCACCAATTTATCTGCGGCCATCTGCACCTGCTGGCCGGCCTGAGCGACGCTGTCCGGTGCGAGCCGGTGGGTGACGAAGCTGACGTTCAATGCATACTCTGGCGTTTGCCCCGGCCGACCGGGCACGGCGGCAGCCACACAGCACAATTCTTCGTCGGCTTCTTCATTGTCGATGGCGTATCCGCGGTCACGGGTCCGCGCGATCTCTTCGGAAAGCTCGTCCACCGGTGTGATCGTCTGTGCCGTGAACGCCGGCAGGGTGGAGGTGCCGACGATGTTGCGCCACTCGGCGTCTGACATCGACGCCCGCAGACACTTGCCCAGTGCGGACGCGTGCCACGGATCGTGTTGCCCCACCACGTTGGCCTTCTTGACACCTCGCCGGCTCTCCAACACGTCGATGATCACCACGGCGTCGCCCTTGATCATGGAGAAGTTGACCGTCTCGTTGAACTCGAGCAGCAGGTCTTCCATGGTCGGGCGGACGGCATCGCGCGGCACCCGGCCCGAGATCGCATGCTGGCCAAGCCGAAATACCTCCCAGCCGAGACGGTATTGCGTTGCATTGAAACGCTCGATGAAGCCGAGATTGCTCAGGCTGTTCAGGTATCGCAGTGCCGTTGCCTCGTTGAGACCGGACCGGCGCGCGATGTCGGCCAGGTGGGTCGATCCAGCAGCCTCGACGGCCTTCAGGATCCTAAGGAGGCGCCATCATCAAGTCCAGCGCCGCCAGCCCAGAATTGCTCGTCCACGAAGGGCCCGCGGTGGTGTTCGAGAACATGGCCGACATGATGGCCCGGTTCGACGACCCTGACCTCGACGTCACCGCCGACTCAGTTCTCGTGCTGCGTTGCGCCGGCCCGCGCGGTGCACCCGGTTTGCCCGAGTGGGGTCAACTCCCCATCCCGAGCAAGCTGCTGCGACAAGGGATCACCGACATGGTCCGCATCTCCGACGCGCGCATGAGCGGGATTGCCTACGGTACCTGCGTCCTGCACGTCAGTCCCGAATCCGCGGCAGGCGGCCCACTGGGCCTCATCGCCGACGGCGACATCATCTCACTCGACGCCCCGGCCGGAACACTCAACGTGCAACTGTCCGAGGACGACTGGGAGCAGCGCCGCCGCACCCTCACCACCGAGCCCAACCCCCCCCACCGCGCGGATACGCGGCGCTCTATGTCGAGCACGTGATGCAAGCCGACAAGGGCTGTGATTTCGACTTCCTCATCGGTCGGTCCAACGATCCCGCCAATGAACCAGAAGGCGTCTTCGACGGCTGGGTCGGCCGCCGAGCCGCATTGGGATTCAGACGATCAGGTGTGAGTCGATCGGCGGCGGAGAGCCACAACCACAACGCGCCAGCCGAGCAGCATCACCGCCGTCGCCACGGTGGCCACCACGATGAAACTCCCGGCGACACCCGCGGAGGTGGCCTTACGCAACAGCATTCCGACCGCAACCGTGCTCAGCCATACGACTACGCCTGTCGGGGCGACCGCGGTGGGACGCCGCCATGCGCGGCTCAGCAGCCAGCCGACCGCGGTACCGACGAGAAACGGCCATGCGGTATCGGCGACCCCGGCGACGGTCAGGCCTTCGGCGTGACTACGCCGTCCGACGGCGCAGAACACAAGCACGCCGACGATATCGGCGAGCGCGGCGAATGCACTACTGCGTTTCATAGGTCATGACGTCGAGATCCATTGGAATCACGTCGGTTTCGTCCCGCTTCACGACGCCGGGCTGCAACGGCGCCTGCGCTCCGTCCAGCAGCGGGCCAAGCGCGTCGGCGTTGGTGACCCTCGCGTCAAGCGTGAACGACTCGAAGACGAACGGCCGACCGTCAGAACGCAGCGGGTCCGGGGTGCTCATGACGTGGAAGTGCAGGTGTGGCGCATCGCTGTTGCCGGTGTTGCCCACCGAGCCGATCACCTGCCCTGCAGTCAGCTGATCGCCAGGTTTCACCTTGACCGCGCCGGTCTTGATGTGTGCATAGAGCGCATAGTTGCCGTCGCCGAGGTCCTGCACGATGTGGTTTCCGGCGTACTCGTTGAGCGCTAGACCGGTCGGTGACTTACCGGGCACCTGCTCGGGCATCCCGTCGACGGCAGCCACCACGGGCCCGTCGGCGACCGCGCGGATATCGGCACCGAAGTACGGATAGCTCTCCACTTTGGCCTGGTCGCCGGTGAACAGCTTGCCGTCGGCGCCTAGCTGCACGTAGTCGATCGCGAACCGCTCTGCGCCCCACAGGCGCCCGTCGATCGGGTTGAGCGCCATGCGGTGTGACCCCATATCGCAACAACCGTTGCCGTCCAGCCATCCCGGCCCCGATAGCGGCGGCGAGACAACCACCGGCTTGCGGGTCTGCACGGCGATCGGCGCGACGGTCTCGGTCATGGTGGCGGGAAAGAGGGGAGGCGAGGGCTTCGGTACGGAGATGCCGACCAGGTGGACCAATTCGGCAGGAACCGGTGCACCCTTGTCCAGCGCGACGTCGAGCCACACCAGCGCGGTCTGCGCCGGGCCCAGTTTATCTGTAGGAGAAGGTGATCCGATGATTCGGGTCCAGTAGGGCAGCCGGTCACCCGACAGGTTCAGCAGTGTTTGGTCGCCCGCGCGCACGCCGACCGACGTCAACGTGACCTCTTGGTCGAGCACGTTGGTGAGCTTCAATTCGTATGCGAGGTGGACCTTGCCGTCGGTGCCGGGCACCGGGATGGGGGCGGCGACGACGTCTGCCACCACAGGGGTGGCGACGGGCTGCGCCTGTGCGGTCACCGAACCGGTTGTGGCCGAGGGGGACTCCGCGGTGCTGTCGAACTTGTCCAGCGCCGTCGACGAGCAGCCGGCGACAGTAAGCGTCAGCGCGCCAACAACTGCGGCGACGGCGCGGGTTCCGAACGGCATACAGGGCTCCTAGGAGTCGGGTGGAGTCTGGTCGAATGCGGCGTCGGGGTCGACGTCCTTTTCGGTACGGAACATGAAGAAGAACACCACCCAGCCGATCGCCGCGATGAAGATCCAGCTGACAAGCCGGTAGATCAACATAGCCGAGATCGCGGCTGCGAGCGTCATACCGCTCGACACCAGTCCCGGCACGAGTACCGCCTCGACGACAAGGAGCCCGCCGGGCATCAGCGGGATCGATCCCACCGCGCGCGCCGCCGCGTAGGCGACCGTCAAGCCGGCAAGGGAGGGCTTACCGCCAGCGGCGTATGCCGCGAACGCCAGGCACGCCACATCGGCGATCCAGTTGAACAGCGACCAACTGAACGCGATCGTGAGGTCTCGCCGGCTGAGGCTGACCGACTCCAACTGGTTGAGGTGCTCCCGCCAGGTGTCCACGCCCGTGGTCGCCGGCTTGCCGCGCAGCGAGTTGAACGCCGAAAGCACCTTCACCACGATGCCGTCGATCAGATCTGGCCGCGACGCGACGGCCTGCGCGAGCAGCAACAGCGCGATGAATCCGCCGAGTGTAAAGATAAGGGACAGAGGGTTTTTCGAGGCGCCAAGCATGAATGCGCCGCCCAGCCCGAGCAGCGCCAACCCGACCACCTGCAGTACACCCGACATCACCAACTGCCAGGACGCCACCACCGGCGACGCTCCCCACAGCCGCTGCTGGCGGTACATGAACGTGGCCGAAAGCACGGGCCCGCCTGGCATCGTCGTCGAAAGCGCGTTGCCCGCGTAGAAAGCGGCCTCCGAGCGCCACTGGTGCACCACGACGCCTGCCGACCTCAGCAGCGTGCGCTGGATCTGGGCGAAGCTGTGCATGGATGCCATCGCCGCGAGGACCGCGGCGAGTACCCACAGCCACTTGGCGGCGTAGAGGCTGTGGAAGGCCTTGGCGAGTTGGTCCCACACCAAGGTGACCTCGACGGTCAGCACCAGGACGGCGACGCCGATGATCAGCCACCGCAGCCACCAGTACTTACCGCGGGTGGCTCCCTCTTGGCTGCGCGCGTCGTTCGCCGGCGCGTCGTGGGACACGCCATACAGGGTAAAGGTTTGGGTCTCCGACCGGCGGTTACGCTACCGGCATGGCCGCAGTCGGATCTCAGTACGACGACGCGGTCCCGCCCCTGATCCACAAGGGTGCGGCCTGGTCCTGGCGTCTGCTCGCGATCATCGCGTTCGCGGTCACCGTGATCTGGGTGATCACGAAACTCGAGGTCATCGTGGTGCCGGTGGCGCTGGCGCTGATGCTGACCGCGTTGATGATCCCGGCCGTGGACTTCCTCGACCGCCGTGGCGCACCCCGCGGCGGCGCGGTGGCGCTTGTTCTGCTGACGGGAATCGCGATCGTCGGCGGCATGTTGACGTTCGTCGTCAGCCAGTTCGTCGTCGGCCTGCCCGGCCTCGTCGACCAGGTCACCCAATCCATCGAGAGCACGCGCACGTGGCTGATCGAGGGCCCAGCGCACCTGAGCAAGGACCAGATCACCAACGCGGGCAACTCCGCGATCGAAGCGGTACGCAACAATCAGGAGAAGCTGACCAGCGGCGCGCTGTCGACGGCGGCCACGGTTACCGAAATCGTCACGGGCGCACTGCTTGTGCTCTTCACGCTGATCTTCTTCCTGCACGGTGGCCGTAACATCTGGCAGTTCGTCACGAAGATCTTTCCGGCGAACGTCCAGGAGCGGGTGCGTGATGCGGGCAGCGCCGGATTCCAAACGCTGATCGGCTATGTGCGCGCGACGTTCCTTGTCGCCCTTGTCGACGCCGTTGGCATCGGCACCGGCCTGGCCATCATGGGGATTCCGCTGGCGCTGCCGCTGGCTTCGCTCGTCTTCCTCGGCGCGTTCATCCCCCTGGTCGGTGCCGTGGTGGCCGGCTTCCTGGCCGTCGTCGTCGCATTGCTCGCCAAGGGGTGGATCTACGCGCTGATCACCCTTGCGCTCATCATTGCCGTCCAGCAATTGGAAGGCCATGTGCTGCAGCCGCTGGTGATGGGCCGGGCGGTGTCCGTGCACCCGTTGGCCGTGGTGTTGGCCATCGCCGGGGGTGCGGTGCTGGCCGGGATCGTCGGCGCGCTGCTGGCGGTTCCGACGGTGGCATTTCTGAACAGCGCGATCAGGGTTTTGGCGGCCCGAGAACCCGACGCCGAAATGGCGGCCCAGGAAATCGAGTCGGGCAAGGTCATCGAGGCTGAACCCGACGACGTGGAACCTGCCAAGCGCGACTAGCGCCCGCGGCCTTCTCTGCGCAGCAGGTCAGCGGCGCTGACGCCGCCTGTGGTGCCGCGACGCCTGCCCTCTTCCTCGGCCTGCTGTGCGGTCAGCTTCTCGGTGGCGTCTGGATCCTGCGGACGCTGAGCCGGGATCGCGGTCGTCGGATCGGCACCCCCGTTGGAGTGGCGGCTGCCGCGCGCACGCGGTGTCGGGATCGCGGTGGTGGGTTCGGCGTCCGGCTGCGGCCGCTGTCGGGGTGCGGGCTTCGGCGCCGCGGGCCCGTTACCGCGCAATTCGCCGAGCCACGACTCGATCTCGCGGTCTTCACGCACGGGCGGCGGCGGTGTCGCGCGCTTGCGCGCAGGCGCGGCGTTGGCGGTGTTCGCCGGGTTGCGGGGCTTGCGGCCCGCGGCGGGCATTCGGGTGGTTTGCGGCTCGGCCGGCGGAGTGGCCCGCGGTGTCCGCATCCGGCTGGTACCCGCCATCGACGGACTGTTGGCGGCTGCGGGCGGGGTCGGGATCCGCGTGGTCGCGGCGCCGGGCCGTGACGTGCCTTCGACGGCCGGATGCGTGGGGTCATGCGGCGGCAGCGGTCGCGGCGGCAGCGGAGCCCCCGGGCTGACCAGTGCCGCTTCGCGGCCGGCCGGCTCGTGCACCGTCGGCCGCTTGCGTTCGTCGGGCAGCTCGGTCTCGCCGAGGCCGAGCCGTTCCTGCAACCGCTTCATCCAGCGCGGCGCCCACCAGCAGTCGTCGCCGAGCAGTTTCATCACGGCGGGCACCAGGAACATCCGGACCACCGTGGCATCCAGCAACAGCGCCAGCAGCAGGCCGAACGCCAGGTACTTCATCATCACCAGGTCGGAGAACACGAATGCGCCTGCGACGACGGCAAGCACCAGCGCGGCGCCGGTGATCAACCGTCCTGTGGTCGCGGTGCCGATCCTGATCGCTTCGGCGGTGGACATGCCACGCCCTCGGGCCTCCACCATGCGGGACACCAGGAAGACCTCGTAGTCGGTCGACAGGCCCCAGATCACCGCGATGATGAGGCCGATCATCGGCGCCATCAACGGTTGCGGGGTGTAGTTCATCAGCCCGGAGCCGTGCCCGTCGACGAACATCCACGTCAGCACGCCCATCGTGGATCCGAGCGTGAGCGCGCTCATCACCGCGGCCTTGATCGGCAACACCACCGACCCGAAGGCCAGGAACATCAGGACCGTTGTCGTGATGATCAGCAGCGTCACCATCAGCGGCAGCTTGGCGAACAGGCTGTGGATACTGTCCTGCTCCAAAGCGGGTGTGCCGCCTACGGATACGGATATTCCACGGGGCGGCGGGATCGCCCGCAGCTCCTCGATCTTGTCGGGCGCGTCATTGCGGACTTCCAAACCATTCTGGATCACGCGGACCGACGGGTCCTTGGACGCGCCGTCCAGGTAAGGGCGTTCCTGCCACATCTTGGACGGGTCGTTGTCGGGGTCGATGAACCCGGGGACGGCAAGCGCCTTGTTGCGCACCTCGGCGATCTGCGCGGGTGTGACCGGCGCTCCGTCGTCGCTGGCGATCACCATCGTGAGTGGCTCGGTGCGGAAGCCGGGGAAGATCTTGTCGAACTCTTCCTGCGCCTGGCGCACCGAGTTGTCTGGCGGAAGGTATTTCTCGCTGATGCCGCCGAGTGAGAGCGCCCCCAGCGGGATGATCAGCAGGATCATCACGATGACGATGGGAACGGCGAATGCGGCGGGCCGCTTCATCACGCGGTTGACCAGCTTGCCCCAGAAGCCCTGCTCGACCTCTGCACGGGTCTTGGTCTTCTGAGTCTTCTCGGCCAGGTAGGTGATGATCGTGTTGGAAAGCTTCCAATTGCGGAGGAACGGAACCCGCAGCAGGGTCCGAACTCCGAGTGCGTCGACATTGGCGCCGAGGATGCCGAGCGCTGCGGCAAGCACCGTGATCGACAGGATCGCGGCAAGCATCACCGAGGCGATGATCGCGTAGGTGATGGACTTGAGGAATCCCTGCGGGAACAGCAGCAGCGGCACCGACGACGCCACCAGGATCACCGCGGAGAACATGATCGTGCGACCCGAGGTCATCACCGTTCTTCGGACCGCGGCCTCGGTGTCATAGCCCTCGGCGATCTCCTCACGGAACCGGCTGACCATGAACAGGCCGTAGTCGACCGCGATGCCGAGCCCCATCAGCGTCACCACCGGCTGGGCGAAGAAGTGCACGGGCATGAATTCGGCGAGCAGTCGCACGATGCCGAGCGCGCCCGCGATGGTCAGGCCGCCGACGATGCCGGGCAGGGCGGCGGCGACGACGCCACCGAAGACGAAGAACAACACCACGCAGACAAGGGGGATGGCGGCAACCTCGGCACGTTTCTGATCTTCGCCGATGCTGCCGGTCAGCTCGCTGGCCAGGGGTTGCAGGCCGGCCTGTTTGACGTCGACGCCGGGGATGTTCAGCGCCTCTTTGACGGTCTTACCGTCCTCGCCGACGTTCTTGTTGTAGTTGTTCAGGATCGCGTCGTCGTTGTCGCCCTTGAGCTGGATCGACATGAACGCGTGCTGCTTATCCGCGTCGGCCATGGTGGTCAGCACGTCGGGGCTCTTGAAATACCCGATCGACCGCAGTATCTGGTCCGGGTGGTCCTTCTCGACCTGCGCGAGGTTGTCGAGGATCTTCTTCTGGAAGGCCGGATCGTCGACGGTCTTACCCTCGGGGGCCGTGTAGATCCCGATGATGTGGCCCGACGTGTCTCGGCCGTAGGTCTTGTCGGCGAGCACCGAGGCGTGCACGGACTGGCTGCCCTCGTCGTAGAAACCGCTCTGCGTGACGTGCTGGCCCAGGCTGATGCCGTAGACGCCGCCACCGAGGCACAGTGCGACCATCACACCGATCACGATGTATCGGTAGCGGTAGACCGTACGGCCCCACCAGGCGAACACCTAGGCTCCTAACTCACAAAGTTTCTATATATGCGCGCGTCGCGCAGTTCTATTGTTCATACACGCGACGTCAGTAGCGAGGACAGCGGCCGGAACGGCTGCAGCCAAGCCCCTTGCTCGGGCAGCGAATCTAGGCCGATTCGCGGTAGCGCTTCCCGGAAGACACCAGGGATGTCTTCGAGGTCGACAAACTCCAAAGTATCCGAGGCTAGCGCCCAACTCGCATGTTCGCGAAATCCGAGCACTTGAACAGCGGTACCCGCACGGGCGATGTCCTCCAACGGCTGACGGAACGCCTGTCCGTCGGCGGAGGCCACCAGCAGCCCGGCCAGCCCCTCATGATGGCGTTGGGCGATGTGGTTGAGCATGTCGACGTCGACGTCGCTGTCTTCGTCGATCTTGGGTTTTGCGAAAACCGCGAAACCCACGTTACGCAGCGCCTCGACCCACGGCCGGACAACATCGGCGCTGCCAGGGGCGATATTGGTGAAGACGGTGGCCTCCGGTTCGATGGAGACGCCTTCGCGGCCCGCCGACAGATCCGCCGTGCGGGCCAGCAGCCAGCGGCCGAGCGCGTCGAACCGCGGCCGGTGCGCGGCGGTCGGGCGGCCACCGAGGATGGAGCCGAGGCCCATGTCGAGGTTGGGAGCATCCCAGACCAGCAGGACGCGCGAGGTGCTTGGCGACGCCTCCTGCGCCTCGACGACCTCCTCGGCTAGGGTCATGCCTCGGCTCCCACTCGTCCCCTGCCCTGCGGGCGTGGGCCCACCGGTCCTCGCTTCGCTGCGATCCTCACTCGCGCTCGCCTTCGGGTGCTCATGGTCAGCACTTCTCCCAGAGCAGCTCGGCGACCGCGCTGTCCGCGTCGTGTGCCTTCGACTCGTATTTGGTGACGGGCCGCGCCACGGAGATCGGCAGGCCGCCAGCGGCTGTGATGCGGCGCAGGCGGGGTTCGGCGTCGCCGACCTCGGCGATCTGCTCGGCGTAACCGGCATGGTCGGTGGCGGCGTGCAGGACACCGCCCTGGCGCAGCCTGTCGGCGATCAGGGCGACGGTGCCGGGTTGCAGGAGCCTGCGCTTGTGATGGCGGGCCTTCGGCCACGGGTCGGGGAAGAACACCCGAACGCCGGTCAGCGACGCGGGTCCGAACATGTGCTCGAGCACGTCGACGCCGTCGCCGCGGACCAGGCGAATGTTGGTCACCGCTTCCCGATCCATCGCGCTGAGCAGCTGGGCGAGCCCGCGTCGGTAGACCTCGACGGCGACCACATCGATATCTGGTTCAGCCATCGCCATCGCCAGCGTCGAGGTTCCGGTTCCGCTGCCGATCTCCAGCACGACCGGGGCCGACCTGCCGAACCACTTCTCGGTGTCGAGCAGCCCCGCCGGGCCGTCGGCCGACCTGGCGTTCGTTCCCACCTCGGGCCAGAGCCGTTCCCACGTCTGCTGCTGACCGCTGGAGACGGAGGATCGCCGGGACCGGTAGCTGGTGACCCGAGGATGAAGATGCGATGCGGGTGGAGTCATCGCCGCCTCTGAAGGGGATGGCGTGCTGGTACCCCAGCGCTGCGCATACACCTGTCCATGGTCGCCCATCGACGCCGATGAACCCGCATCGTGGTGCAGATTGATACCCAACAGTTGTCAAGAAATGTGATCTGGCCCGCCGAAACAAGCGTTCGCGCAGGGGCCTGGAAGATGAAACCATTTGCGTGGGGGGCAGACACGTGTGCGAAACGGCGACCAGGGAAGGCCAGCAGATTTTCATCGACGAGCTGACGAGGTTCGCGCAACGTGCTGGTGATTCGCGGTTGACTGCGCTCATCGGCGAGCTTCGGGGACCGCTGCGGGTTGCGGTTCGCGGACGCGACGGCGTCGGCAGCGCCACCGTGGCGGCAGCGCTTGGCGATGGGGGACTGATCATCAGTGACGACGCCGCCGCAGATATGGCGGTCGTGGTGGTGGCCGAGGCGCTGAAACCGGAGGACCGGGCGATGCTCGGGCCGGTCCCGACGCTGGTGGTGCTCAACAAGGCCGACCTTGCCGGCTTCGGCGCGGGCGGCCCGATCGCCGTCGCCGAGCGTCGGGCAGCGGACCTGCAGGCCCTTACGGGGGTTCCGACGGTCCCGATGGTGGGCCTGCTGGCCACTGCGAGCATTGACGACGAACTCGTCGATGCGCTGCGCGTGCTGACCGCTGAGCCTGCCGATCTGACCTCAACTGACGGGTTCCTCTCGGCCGGGCACAGCCTGCCCCGCGGCGTGCGCGAGCGACTGCTGCAGCGCCTCGACCTCTTCGGCATCGCTGCCGGTGTGCTCGCGCTGCGGCAGGGCACCGACGCCGCCGAGCTACCTGCGGTGCTGCGCCGCCTCAGCCAGGTCGACCGTGTGATGGCCCGGCTGGCCGCCGTCGGCGCGGAGGTGCGGTACCGCCGGATGCAGGCGGCGCTGCTATCGCTGCGCACCATGGCTGCGCGCGGTGTGCCCGCAGTGGCCGAGCTTCTCTCCGGCGACGAGGCGGTCCTCGCGGCGATGGCTGCGGCTGTCGACGTGGTGGCTGCCGCTGGTCTGACGGTCGACGACGGCGACGACCCGTCGGCGCATCTGCAGCGCGCACTGCGCTGGCATCGCTACAGCCGGGGCCCCGTCAATGGCCTTCACGGCCACTGCGGAGCAGATATCTGCCGCGGCTCGCTGAGGCTCATGCGGCGGGCGGAGGCCCGGTGACCGACGTCGACCACGCAGGCGACCCGATCGCCGCGGTGGACGCACTGGTGGCCGGGGTCGATCCCGGCCTGAGCTCACCGGGGGTGGAGAGCCGAGACGTCGTGCTGGTCACCGGGCCGTGGCTGGCCGGTGCGACCGGCGTGATCGCGGCGCTGCGGGACCGGCTGCCCGAGCACCAGTTCGTCGAAGCCGAGGACATCAGGCCGCCCGATGCGCCTGCTGCGGTCGTGTTCGTAGTGTCGGCGGTGGCCCCCATCGCTGAATCCGACTGCGCTCTAATCGATTTCGCCGCACAGCACACGGACCTCGTCGTCGGGGCGGTGTCCAAGATCGACGTTCACCGCAATTGGCGTGATGTCCTCGCCGAGGACGAATCCCGGCTGGCCGCGCACTCCGAGCGCTACCGGGACGTGCCATGGGTCGGGGTCGCCGCCGCACCCGATCTCGGGGAGCCGAACGTCGACGACCTTGTGGAACTGCTGCGGACGCGTCTGAGCGATGTCGATATTCGGCGACGAAACAGGTTGCGGGCGTGGGAGTCTCGCCTGCAGACTGTGATCTCTCGGTATGACAAGGACGGTGCGGGCGCTGATCGGCAGGCGCGGGTGACGGCACTGCGCGGGCGCCGCGAGACCGTCCAGCGTGAGCGCCGGGTGTCCAAGTCCGAACGCACCATCGCGCTGCGCAGCCAGATTCAGCAGGCCCGTGTGCAGCTGGCGTACTTCGCCCGCAACCGCTGCACGTCGGTTCGGTCGGAGCTGCAGGAGGACGCGTCGTCCATGACAAGGCGCCGTCTGCCGGGTTTCGAGGCCTACGTCGGCACCCGCGTCGAGGAGGTGGTCGACGATGTGGAGGCCGGAGTCACCCAGCACATCGCCGACCTCGCGACCGAACTCGGTCTGACGCCGCCCGAACCGCCGCCGCCGACCGCACCGCCGACGTTCGCGCCGCCGCCGTTGAAGTCCCGTCGGCTCGAGACGCGACTGATGATGGTGCTCGGGGCGGGCTTCGGCCTCGGGGTGGCGCTCGGGGTCAGCCGGTTGTTCGCCGGGCTCGCGCCGGGGCTGACCATCGCCGGACTTGTCGCGGGAGGCGTGATCGGGCTGCTGCTCACCGTCTGGGTTGTCAGCATGCGGGGCCTGCTGAGCGACCGCGCGATGTTGGACCGATGGGTTGGTGTGGTCACCGGCTTGCTGCAGGGCTCCATGGAGGAGCGGGTCGCCACCCGTGTGCTCGCCGCCGAAGCGACGCTGACCGCCGATGTGGGCCGCCGCGACGAGGCCGACGCCGACGTGGCAACGGCTCACCTCGGCGCGATCGACTCCGAGCTTCGGGAGCACGCCGTGGCGACTGCACGGGCCGCGGCGGTGCGGGACAGGCGGCTGCCACCCCTCCAGAAGGCCCTCGACACCGTCCGCACGGAGTTGGCGGGTGGCCAACCGCAGTGATCAGGCCTTTCTGAATCGTTCTTGTGAGTGATCGGACACGGATCCGGATTTCGCTGGCTATGTCACCCGCGTTAACCTGGTTAAGAGGGCGATAAGCACCAGTGACGCTAAATGCTCGCGTCCTGGCGACAAATCTACGCAGGAGATTTCGATGACGTCAGCGACCATTCCCGGTCTGGACACCGCACCGACGAAACACGCAGGTTTGCTTGCCTGGGTCCAGGAGGTCGCGGAACTCACCCAGCCCGACAGGGTCGCGTTCGCCGACGGGTCCGCCGAGGAGAACGCGCGGCTGTCCGAGCAACTCGTGGCGGCAGGCACGTTCAAACGCCTCGACGACAACAAGAAGCCGAACTCCTACCTGGCGCTGTCCGATCCGTCCGACGTGGCACGCGTGGAATCGCGGACCTTCATCTGCTCAGAGAAGGAAATCGACGCAGGCCCCACCAACAACTGGATGGATCCGGCCGAGATGCGCGGCATCATGTCCGACCTGTACCGCGGCTGTATGCGCGGCCGGACCATGTGGGTGGTGCCGTTCTGCATGGGGCCGCTCGGCGCAGAAGACCCCAAGCTGGGCGTTGAGATCACCGACTCCGAGTACGTCGTGGTGTCGATGCGGACGATGACCCGGATGGGTAAGGCCGCGCTGGACAAGATCGGCGACGACGGCTTCTTCGTCAAGGCCCTGCACTCGATCGGCGCTCCGCTGGAGCCCGGCCAGAAGGACGTTCCGTGGCCCTGCAACGACACGAAATACATCACCCACTTCCCTGAGACCCGCGAAATCTGGAGCTACGGATCCGGTTACGGCGGCAACGCGCTGCTCGGCAAGAAGTGCTACTCGCTGCGAATCGCTTCGGCGATGGCGCACGACGAGGGCTGGCTGGCCGAGCACATGCTGATCCTCAAGCTGATCTCGCCGGAGAACAAGTCGTACTTCGTCGCCGCGGCGTTCCCGTCGGCATGCGGCAAGACCAACCTCGCGATGCTGCAGCCGACGATCCCCGGGTGGCGCGCCGAGACCGTCGGCGACGACATCGCGTGGATGCGGTTCGGTAAGGACGGCCGGCTGTATGCGGTCAACCCCGAGTTCGGCTTCTTCGGCGTTGCGCCGGGCACGAACTGGTCGTCCAACCCGAACGCGATGAAGACGATCTCGGCAGGCAACACCGTCTTCACCAACGTCGCGCTGACCGACAGCAACGATGTGTGGTGGGAGGGCCTCGAGGGCGAGCCCGACCACCTCATCGACTGGAAGGGCAACGACTGGAACCTGCGTGAGACGGAAAGCAAGGCCGCCCATCCGAACTCGCGCTACTGCACACCGATGTCGCAGTGCCCCACGCTGGCACCGGAATGGGACGATCCGCAGGGTGTGCCGATCTCGGCTATCCTGTTCGGCGGTCGCCGCAAGACGACGGTTCCGCTCGTGACACAGGCCCGCGACTGGCAGCACGGCGTCTTCATCGGCGCCACGTTGGGTTCTGAGCAGACCGCCGCCGCCGAAGGCAAGGTCGGCACCGTGCGGCGCGACCCGATGGCGATGCTGCCGTTCCTCGGCTACAACGTCGGCGACTACTTCGCGCACTGGATCGACATCGGCAAGAACGCCGACGAGTCGAAGATGCCGAAGATCTTCTTCGTCAACTGGTTCCGCCGCGGCGACGACGGCCGCTTCCTGTGGCCGGGCTTCGGCGAGAACAGTCGCGTGATGAAGTGGATCATCGATCGCATCGAGCAGAAGGCAGGCGGGAAGACGACGCCGATCGGCACCGTGCCCACCGCGGCCGACCTGGACCTGACCGGGCTGGATGTGAACGCGGCCGACGTCGACGAGGCACTGGCAGTCAACGCAGCCGAGTGGCGCGAGGAACTCCCGTTGATCGAGGAGTGGTTCGAGTTCGTCGGCGAGAAGCTGCCGACCGGCATCAAGGACGAGTTCGACGCGCTCAAGCACCGCCTGGCCGAAGCCGACTAGTCACCTTCCCAGCGCGAGCAGACACGAAAGCCCCCTTATCCCTTGGATTTCGGGGGTTTTCGCGTCTTGTCGTCGGCCCCGCTCGCGCGTTCACCCCGTCGCGATAAGGAACACGCCGAGGGCGGCGAGAAGCAATCCGATGCCGACGCCGACGATTAGGATTAGGCGACCAGACGTCGACGAGTTCCCTTTGCACCCGCTTCGAGTGGCCTTTGGATCGAAACATGCTCCAGCCATTGATCATCGGGTTCGGACACCCTCAATTGGGTCCGGACACCCCACCCCGCCGTGCTTGGCGGTCTTGACGGTCCGGTCGCCGTAGATCACCAGCGCGACCTGCGCTTATCGCCCTCTTGACACCTGTCAAGTTCCCGCGTCGTAAAGTGCTGACCATGCAGATTCGCGAGCATGCCGAAACGCGTCCCGACAAGCCCGCCGTCATCATGTACCCGTCGGGCACGACGGTGACGTTCGGCGAGCTCGAGGCACGCGCGAACCGGCTGGCGCACTTCTTCCGACGCCATGGTCTGCGCGAGGGCGACGCCGTCGCGATCCTGATGGAGAACAACGAGCACTACCACGCCGTGATGTGGGCGGCGCGCCGCAGCGGGCTCTACTACGTCCCGATCAACACCCACCTGACCGCTGCCGAAGCGGCCTACATCATCGACAACAGCAGTGCCAAGGCCATCATCGGCAGTGCTGCGCTCCGAAAGATGCTCCAAGGTCTCGATGCCGAGCTGCCCAACGGGCTCCCCCCGCTTTTGATCACCGCCGATGATGACCTCGACGGCTGGCATCGCTATCCGGAATGCGTTGCAGATGAAGCGGATACACCGATCGACGATGAGATCGAGGGCGATCTGCTGCAGTACTCGTCCGGTACGACCGGCCGACCGAAGGGCATCAAGCGCGAGTTGACGCACCTGCCCCCGGCTGAGGTGCCTGGGATGATGTCGGCGCTGGTGAGCTTCTGGCTCGACCCCGAGGCGATCTACCTGAGCCCCGCCCCGCTCTACCACACCGCTCCTTCTGTGTGGTCGATGACGATTCAGTCAGGCGGTATCACGACGGTGGTGATGGACAAGTTCGACGCCGAGGGCTGCCTGGACGCAATCCAGCGCAACGGTGTCACGCACGGCCAGTTCGTACCCGTGATGTTCACTCGCATGCTGAAACTTCCCGAGCCCGTACGTGGTTCGTACGACGTGTCCAGCCTGAAGCGCGTCATGCACGCCGCCGCGCCGTGCCCCGTCGAGATCAAGAAGCAGATGATCGACTGGTGGGGACCGATCGTCGACGAGTACTACGCCTCCTCGGAGGCGATCGGATCGACGCTCATCACCGCCGACGAATGGTTGGCCCATCCAGGGTCGGTAGGCCGATCGATGATCACCCCGCTGCACATCCTCGACGAGGACGGCAACGAACTGCCCGCGGGAGAGGCCGGCGAGATCTACTTCGAAGGCGGCTTCGACTTCGAGTACCTCAACGACCCGGAGAAGACGGCAAAGTCACGCGACAAGCACGGCTGGAAGACCGTCGGCGACATCGGATATCTCGACGAGGACGGCTTCCTCTACCTGACCGACCGGCGCCATCACATGATCATCTCGGGCGGGGTGAACATCTACCCGCAGGAGGCCGAGAACATGTTGGTCACCCATCCAAAGGTGATGGACGCCGCGGTGTTCGGCATCCCCGACGACGATATGGGCCAGAGCGTCAAGGGCGCGGTGCAGACGGTCGACCCTGACGACGCCACAGAGGAGTTCGCCGACGAGTTGCTCGGCTGGCTGCGGGACCGACTGGCGCACTACAAGTGTCCGCGCTCGATCTCGTTCGAGGCGCGGCTGCCGCGCACCGACACAGGCAAGCTGTACAAGCAGGAGCTGATCGCGAAGTACTCATCGGACAAGCTGTGACGATGCGCGGCGACCAACCCGGCGGACCGTACTTCGACGAGCTGGCGGTCGGGCAGGTCTTCGACTGGGCGCCGTCGATGACGCTGACCGCGGGCGCCGCTGCGGTGCACCAGTCGATCGTCGGTGACCGGCTGCGGCTGGCGCTGGACGCGGACCTCGCCATCGCCGTCACGGGTTCGACCGCCGCGCTGGCGCACCCGCAACTGGTCTGCGACGTCGCCATCGGGCAGACCACGCTGGCCACCCAGCGGGTGAAGGCCAACCTGTTCTACCGCGGCCTGTCGTTTCACCGGTTTCCCGTCATCGGCGACACGCTGTTCACCCGCACGCAGGTCGTCGCCCTCAAACAGAACGCGACCAAGCCCGGCCGGGCGCCGACTGGCCTTGCCGCGCTTCGGATGACCACCATCGACCAGATCGGCAGGCTGGTCCTCGACTTTCACCGCTGCGCGATGCTGCCGCTGCGCGACGGTGCGGCCGACACCGGCCACGCCGACGATATGTCGACGATCGGGGCGGAGTCTGCCGCCGCCCCCGATCCGACCGCGGAATGGGATGCCGATGCATTCCGCACCAGGGTGCCCGGCGCTCACTTCGACTCCGGGATTGCAGGCACGGTGTTGCACAGCACCGCCGACGTCGTGAGCAGCGCACCAGAATTGGCTCGGCTGACGCTGAATATCGCGGCCACGCACCATGATTCACGTGCGGGTGGGCAGCGCCTGGTCTACGGCGGGCACACCATCGGGCTTGCGTTCGCGCAGGCGACGCGGCTGTTGCCAAATATCGCGACGGTGCTCGGCTGGGAGTCGTGTGACCACACCGGTCCGGTGTACGAGGGCGACACGCTCTACAGCGAGTTGCACGTCGACGGGGCCGTGCCACTACCCGGCAATCGCGGCGGCGTGTTGAAGCTGCGCTCGCTGGTCTATGCGGTGGGCGCGGCGGCCGACGACCGCCAGGTGCTTGATTGGCGCTTCACCGCGCTGCAGTTCTAACCGCTGTCAGCCGAACATCGAACCAGTGGGAAGCGGCACATAGAAGACGTACTGCATCAGCAGGTATGCACCGGCGGAGACGCCGACCGCCGTTGCCGCTGACTGGAGCACGATACGCAGGTCCCGTGTTTCAGCCAACGTCAGAGACAGCACGAACAGGGCGACCGCACTGGAGATCCAGAACCCCAAGGTCGGGATCGCCAGCACATACACCACGGCGACCGCCATGAAGAACGCGGTGTCCAAGCCCTTTCGCCGCGCCACGGCGGGGACCAGCGGGACCTTGTCGCCCGGCCGCACCAGTCCCTTGACCAGAAGTATCAGACCCACGCCGATGAGCAGGTAGCACAGCGAACGTGGCATCACCCAGTCGCGTGTGTCGGTTCCTGTCTGCGAAAGCAACACCGCGGCGATCAGGAACAGCGTCACTGACGCCAGGAGGTCGATGCTGACGAGGGGGCCCCGTGGGCGGGTGGGCGCGCTCATCGCGAACCCGTATGTTCCGAGGTGACCTCATGGTCCTGTGGTTCGGAAGGGTCCTTCGGTTCGGACACGTCCGGGGAATCCGAATCAGCCGCGGGCACGCGAGCCTCCCTTCCGTCCTTGAATCGGGTGATGCCGACCCACAGAACCGATACAAGGATGAGGGCGATCAGTCCGATGCTGATGGGCCGGCCGAAGAAGACCTCCGCCAAGGATCTCGACTGGGCTATGGACAGCGACTGGACCAGTGCTGGCTCGATGATGGGCCCGAGGATCACGCCGAGCCCGATCGGACCAGGGTGGAATCCCATCTGGGCGAGGAAGTACACCGCAAAGCCGAGGCCGAGCATCAAGTAGACATCCATCATGCTGTTTCGGATGGCATAGGCGCCGATCACGGACAGAAACAGGATGCACGGGGCAAGCAGTCGAACCGGAATGAGCACCATCCGCGCCAGCCCGCCCGACAGCAGCATCCCGAAGACGAACGTCACCACACCGGCGAGAATGACGGACCAGGCGAAGCTGTAGACAAGGGTCGAGTCGGAGGCGAACAGCTCGGGCCCGGGCTTGAGGCCCTGAAGGAGCAGGGCCCCGAGGATCACCGCCGCGGGCGCCGAGCCCGGAATCCCCAGGGCGACAAGCGGAATGATCGAGCCGCCCGCCGCCGAGTTACCGGCCGCCTCGGAAGCGACGACCCCGTCGATGTTGCCGCGACCGAAACTGGCCTTGTCCCGGCTCCAGCGCTTTGCCTCGTTGTATGAGACCAGCGACGCGATCGGGCTTCCGGCGCCGGGAAGGATACCGATCGCCGTCCCGAGGACCGATGACCGGAGCAGGTTCAGCGGCCGGCGCACGAGACCCCAGATCGTCTCGGCTGCCACCCCTTTGTGCTTTACGTAGTCGGCGACATGGGGGTCGTCATGCCTGTTCCGGACCATCTCGATGACCTGTGGAATGGCGAAGATGCCGATGAGGGCGGCAACGATCGAGATTCCGCCGAGCAACTCGGGGATACCGAAGGTGTAGCGGGGCACGGCGCCGGTCGAGCTGATCCCCACCGCACCGACGAGCATGCCGATCCCGCCGCCTGCGATTCCCTTGAGCAGCGAGTTTCCGGCGACGCTGCCGATGACGGTGATGGCGAAGATGCCGATCCAGAAGAACTCCGGCGGCCCGAAGGTCAGGGCGATGTCTGCAAGGGGGCGGGCGAGGAACAAAAAGGCGATTCCGCCGACGATGGTGCCGACCAACGCGCTGAAGCAGGACGCGATCAGCGCGGCCTGCCCCCTTCCCTGTTTGGTCATCTGGAAGCCGTCGAGCGCAGTCGCCACCGCCGAGGGAGTGCCGGGGGTGTTCACCAGGCAAGCAGGCACCGAGTCCGCGAACATCGCCGCGACGTAGAGGGCGGCCAGCATCGCGAAACCCTCGGCAGGCTCGAGCGTGAAGGTGAACGGCAACATCAGCGCCGTGCCCATGGTCGCCGTGAACCCCGGGAGGGCACCGACGACGATCCCGGCGAGAACGCCGATCGACAAGTAAAGAAGGAGGCTCGGCGACAACGCCGCCATCAACCCTTCGATCATGCCTAGTTCGCCACCGTTTCCTGAGCCGCCGACAGCGCGTCGTTCATCTGCTGCACGTAATCCCGCGCCTGGGTGACGTCCTGCTCGAGCGGGATCAGGCCGGCTTCGATGATCTGCTGCTTCTCCTGGGCCGCGGCGCCGGCGATCGCCTCATTCCACACGGCCACGATGTCGTCGGGAGTGTCGGGCGGTGCGATGACACCCCACGCCTGACCCAGCGTCGCGGGCTTGTAGCCGGCTTCCTCATAGGTGGGCACGTCGGGCAGTGAGTCCAGCTTGTCGGTGCCCGTCATCGCGAGGGCGCGGAGGCGTCCCTCCGACTCCGCCACGTGGGCGGCACCGATGGTTCCCGCATCCACGTGCCCGCCGAGGAGGTCCGGGATGATGGCACCGACACCGCCGCTGACCGGGACGTACGAGAACTCGGCACCCGTGGAGTTCTCCACCTCGGCGTTCAGCAGTTCGCCGACCTCGCCGACGCCGGCGACGGTGAGGCTCCCCGGGGCCGCCTTGGCGGCCGCGACGAAGTCGTCGAGCGTCTTGTATGGGCTGTTCGCAGCGACGGCGAGAACGTTCGGGGTGGTCTCGGACCAGCCGAGATATTCGAAGTCCTCGGCCTTGAAGCCGACCTCTTCGCCGGAGGAGCTGAGCAGCATGATGTTGGGTGCGACCACATTGCTCACCGTGCACCCGTCGGGTTTCGCGCCTGCGAGTGCCTGCCAGCCGATCGCGCCGTCGCCGCCCTCCATGTAGTTGACGTTGATCTTGATGCCGAGCGCCTCTTCGAGGTGTGGCTGCATCCGCCGAACCTGGCGATCAGAGCCGCCTCCGGGTGAGTAGGGAACAATGAAATCGATGCTGCGACAGTCGAGTCCGCCCTCTGCGTTTTGCGCTTGGCCGCCGCCTCCACAGGCGGCCAAGCCGAAGATGAGGGTTCCGACAGCCAGGGTGGGCAGGGGCTTCATTCGCGATCTCCTCGTAGCTCAGTTCTCTTGACGGGCCGAAAACGTGACGGCGGTTACAGTGCTCCGCTATCGAGTCAAGCCTCTTGGCGTCCGGCTTTTAGTGGCGTGTTCCGTGAAGTAATCGCGAGCTCCTTCCGGAATCCGTCAGGCGGCACAACTAGATCCGGTGTCCGGCTCCGTCTACGACCGACTTGCAGCTGATCACCTCTGCGTCCTCCAGGACCCACATCTGGTGCGGCACCCACGGCGGCGCATGAAAGCCGGAGCCGGGCCCCAGCTCCGCGATGTCGTCACCGAGCTGGATGCGCACCCGGCCGTGGAGCACGACGATGATCTGCTCCTGTGGATGCTCGTGGCGCTGTGCACCTTCGCCGGCCTTGTAACGGAGCCTGCCCACCTCGATCGCCTCACCGGTCACCAGGGGACCGAATGCAGTGGAGTGCTTCGGGGTGACGACCTCCGGCTTGACCTCGTCCAGATCGATGAATGGCATGCGCTACTCCTTGTCGGGTGTGCTGGCAGGGTCGGTGCGATTGGCCGGTACAACGGGAAGCAGGATCCGCGCCTGCGCATCACCGCCGGCGTAGAGGGTTGTCGTGCCCGCGAACACTGAGGGCGGTCGGTCGTCGGGGTCGTCGTGCAGGAACGGGCCGCACCCGCGAAGGTCGTTCTTGAACTGGCCCAATCGGATTGAAGGAAGGTCCTGGTCGACGAAGTCGCGGCCCGCGACCGTGAGTGCCAGCCGGTGTCCGGCGGGTACGACGACACTCGTCGGCCAGAGCTCGATCTCGACGTCGTAGCACTCGCCGGGGACGACGGGGTCTGGTCCGCGGTGCAGGTGCACGGGCCGGTGAGGTTCAGTACGCGCCTCGTCCAGGGCTCGGTGGCTCAGCCGCAGCCAGCCCTGAGTCATCGGGGTGTGTGGGTCGATCGCGCCCAAGAAAGAGAGTCGCCGTCCGTCCGGGTCGATGACGTGGACGGTGAGAAAGAGGTCGCAGTCCTCGGCCGAGGTGGACACCCGCAACGCCGCCGCCAGAGGTCCGGTGATCTCGGTCTCGGCGTCGAAGGGCGCTGTGTGCAGGACCAGCCCCTCGCCCATGGCGTCGAAGCCCAGCTCCGACTCACCGACGACACCGGGAACGAGCCGCTTCGACGCCAGGTCCAACGACAGCTCCCGCCAATCGGTTCTCTCGATGGGCCAGACGTCCTCGAACCGCTCGGTGAACGTGCCGTCAGCGTGGCGGACCTGTAGCTGGACCCGAGGCCGGTGCTGCCAACCGTTGTCCACGCCCTTCAGGAAATGATCGAAGAATTGGAGCTGGATCTCGCGCCCGTAGTCGGTGTAGTAGGACGTCCAATGCTCGTCGCCGTGGAGTTCGAGCCACTTCTGGCTCGAGCCTGCCTGGATAAAGCCCTCGATGTTGCCGCGCAGGTGCAGACCCTGGCCACCCCAGTTGCCCGAGGAGAGCAGGGGCACCGAGATCTCGCCGAAGTCCGCCGTGCGCTCCCGATGGAACTCATCGATCCAGGGGTGGCTGCGGATGACCCGGCCGAAGTCGCAGCGGTTGTCCTCCAACTCCTCCTCGGAGAAGGTCTCGTCGCCGCAGACCGGTAATCCGTTGAAAGGGCTCAGAGGGCCCTTCATCCCGACCCCGTGCTGCACCGTCTTGATCTGCTTGTCGTACCAGTGCTGCCAGAACGTGGACAACATCCCGCCGTGGTGCGTCGCATCGCGATAGAAGTCGCTCGCGCCCTCCCAGATGCAGATCGCCCGCAGGTGGGGAGGATGGGTGGCGGCGACCTGCCACTGGTTCATCGCGTAGTAGGAGACGCCCGAGAGACCGATATTGCCGTCGGACCACGGCTGTTCTGCTGCCCACTCGATCGCGGCATGGAAATCGGCGGTCTCTCGCTTGGAGAAGTGGTCGATGTAGCCCGGGGAACGTCCACATCCACGGGAGTCCACCCGGACGACCGCGTACCCGTGTGGCACCCACTTCTCCGGGTCGCAGACCTCCCAGTTCTGGTAGCGGTTGGAGCTACCGGCGGTGACATCGGGGTGCCCACCTGCCAGCTTCTCCCACGCACTCGGGTAGCCGGTCTGGAAAGGCAGCCCCTTGGCGTATGGGCCGTAACTCATCAGCGTTGGGGCGGCGCCGGTATCGGGACAGAACACGTCTGCGCGCAGCACAATCCCGTCGTCCATCGGGATCGGCAGGTCCCATAACGTGCGCACGCTCAGCCGCCGAGGCGGCCGGTGGCCTCATAGTTCGGCGCCACCTGATTTTTGAACGACAACGCCACCGTGTCCTCGATGGCCACCACCGAGTGCGGAATGTTCGAGGCGTGGAAACTTCCCTCGCCCGGTCGCACGTCGTAGGTGTTGTCGCCGCAGGTGAATCGCAGGCACCCCTCGAGCACGTAGAGAACCTGCTCCTCTGGGTGCTGGTGGGTATCGGCTCCGAAGCCCTGCTTGTACGCGATCTTCGTCAGCTCGATCGTGTCGCTGCGGAGCACCTGCCCCCGTCCGGTGGAGTAGTGGCCTGCGACCAGATTCTCGACGTCCTCTTCACGAAACTCGATGTGGCTCATGGCTCCCCAGTCTGTTGAGTACGGCGCGACCCGGCACTGGCCCATCCCGTCAATCTGGCCGTCTGACAGTCACATCACGCGTCAATCGCCCTTACCCCGTCGCGGAGGCGACCACCGGCGCGGCCGCGACCTTGCCCCGCAGCTCGTCCATGGTCAACACCCAGGCCAGACTGCCCGCGATGAGTTCGAGCGCCATCTGGTGGTGATCAGCGCCGCGCATGCTCGCAACGCACTCCTCGACCAGCACCGGACGGTAGCCGCGGGCCGAAGCACCGAATGTCGTTGCGTACACGCACGTATCGGTGTTGATGCCTGCGATGAGCACGACCTCGGGCTTGAAGTAGCGGCGCAAGATCATCTCGAGGTCGGTCAGGTGGAAACTGTCCATCTCACGCTTGTTACCCATCATCACGTCGCCCTCTCCGACGAGGGCAGGCATGACCTGTTCGCTGCCCGAGCCGGCCACGCGGTCGACCCGGGTGCGCGCCGCCGCGATGACGTTCTGGGAGAGCCCGGCGCGCTGGCCCGCCGCGATGTAGGGCGCATTGTGGCCGCCAAGCGCCGCCTCTTCGGGGCGACGGCTCACGTAGCAGTGCACAACCGGGATGCCCGACTCCCTGCACAGGTCGAGCATCGCCGCGGTATCGGCCACCACCTTCTTCGCGACTTCGTCGCGAACTGGAGCCGTCGCGATCGACGGGTCAAGGTAGTCGCGCTGCATGTCAACCGTGAGGGCGACGGTCTTTGTGGGGTCGATCGTGAGCAGCTCGCGCATCGAGCGCTTGTACTCCTCGCGGTCATGCAGTTCGATCGTGCTTTTCATCGGGCTGTCCTTTCCTCGTCACTTTCGATCGCTGCGACCACGGCGTCGGTCGTCAGCGGAAGATCCCTCACTCGCACTCCGACGGCGGCCGCCACGGCGTTGCCGATCGCACCTGCCGTCGGCCCCTGGGCGGCCTCACCGGAGCCCACCGACGGTTCCTCGGGCCGATCGATCACCTCGACGTCGATCTTCGGCGCCTCGCTGAAGCGCAGGATCGGGTAAGACTCCCAGTCGTTGCTGGTCACCTGTCGCCGGTCGAAGCGGACCCGCTCCTTGGTCGTCCAGCTGGCGGCTTGGGTGGCGCCGCCTTCAATCTGGTTGCGCACTCCGTCTGGATTCACGACCCGGCCCACGTCGACTGCGACCGTGAGACGACGCAGCCGGATGTCATGCTCGGCCTCGACCTCGGCGATGACGGCGCAGTACGCGCCGGCACCCTTGTAACGGGCCAGCCCGATTCCACGCCCGATTCCCTCGGCCACCGGCGAGCCCCAGCCGGCCGCCGTCGCGGCGCGCTGAAGTACCGCGCGGGCGCGGGCATCGCTCAAATGAGCCAGGCGGAAGTCGAGTGGGTCGGCGCCCACCGCAGCGGCGAGCTCGTCCATGAACGACTCGATGGCGAAGACATTGAGGAAGGCCCCGAGCGAGCGCATCGCCGACGACCGGATCGGCGACTCCAGCAGCCGATGTCCGACGATGCGCCTGCCGCCCAGCTCGTAGATCGGGCGGGCGTTACGGGTCGTCCCTCCCGCAGGCTGACGCGGATCGATGGCGCCCGGATAGGTCGCAGGCTCGGCGAAGTGGGTGGCCGCCAGCAGGCCAGCAGCGCCCGCGTACCCCGGCCGCGAGGTGTGGCCCTGGCTCCACACGTCATAGCTCCACGCTGTCACTCGACCGCCCTGGCCGATCGTCGCCGCCACGTCTGCGACCATCGCGGACCCGAACGGCGCCCAGGTCAGCTCGTCGCGACGTCCCCACTGCACCTGCACGGGACGCCCGGGTACAGAGCGGGCGAGCAGGACGGCGTCGAAGGCCGCGTCGTCGGCCGCGTTGTGGCCGTAGCAGCCCGCGTTCTCGACGTGCCGGACGGTGACCGACCTTGGCGCCAGCCCGAGCGTGTCAGCGATCGCTGCCCGGAGACGGAAGATTCCCTGGCTGTGGCTCCATACCGAAATGTGCTCGCTGTCGTCCCACTGCGCCACGGCGCAGCTCGGAGCCATGGACGCATGTGCGAGGAACGGCCGACTATAGGTGGCCCGCCGGTGCAGATCTGCCGGGGTCGGTTCCGGCAGCCGGCCGGATTCCACCGAAATCGTCTCGTGCGGACCCGATTTCAGGAAGGCGACCAGGTTGTCCTCGTCGGGCAGGAGCGCTGCCTCCTTCCATCTGCAGGCGGATCGCAGCTTCTCCACCGCGGCCATCAGAGCCGCCTCGTTCTCACCCACCACTCCCACGAACGACCCGTCCCGCACTATGTGGACGGGGAGTCCGTTCAAGCAGTTCTCGGCGATGTGTTCAAGTCGCGCGCCGCGGGTCGGGGGGCGGACGATGCCGCCGAACATCAGGCCTGGCAGCCGCATGTCGGAGAGGTAGCGTGGCCGACCCCTGATCTTGTCCGGGAGGTCGCGCCTCGGCACGCTGTCGCCCACAACGCTCGCGCTGTCCACGGGTCGGGTCGCTGCCGCCGGGTCCGGTGCCACCTCGAGGTCGACCTCGGTCGCGAGCTCCGCGTATGAAGCCTCATGTGATCCGCAGTGTGTGCGGATCACGCCGAGCACGACGACGACATCGTCCTCGTCGACCTGCCACCGACGAGCGGCTGCCTGCACAAAGAGCATGCGCACGTTGGCGCAAGCGACCGCGAGAGCAGGGCCGGACTGCGAGATCGAGAGGCTGCCGGAGGTGATGCCCTCGTCCGGGCCCCGCTCGGTATCGGCCGCCACCATGCGGATTTGGTCGAGCTGGACCGCGAGTTCGTCGGCGGCCACCTGAGCCAGCGCGGTGAGTATGCCCTGACCGAGCTCGACTTTGCCCACCTGCACATCGATCCCGCCGTCATCACGGACCCTGACCCATTGAGAGAGAACAGGATTGGCCGCCAGATTTTTGGGCAGCTCGCCCACCACGCTGTGATGGCGATCAAGAATCACGAGACCTCACCGGCCTTCAGGACGGCCCCGACAATCCGCCGTTGCACGCCGCATCGACACAGGTTGCGGTCTAGCGCATCGAGCACGGCAGACTCGCTCGGCCGCGGTTCGGAGTCGAGCAGCGTAGCCGCAGACACCAGGATTCCCGAGATGCAGAAACCGCACTGAGCCGCCTGCATCGCCAATACGGCCTCCTGCACGGGGTGTAGCCGATCGCCCTGCGCAAGGCCTTCGACGGTGACAACAGTGCGTCCGTGCGCGGACCACATCGGCGTGTCGCAGGCGGGCACCACCGCGCCGTCGAGGCGCACAAAACAGGCGCCGCACTGTGCGAGCCCACATCCGAACCGCGGCCCCATCAGCCCGAGGTCGTTGCGCAGCACGTTCAACAGGGACGTCTCGGGGGCGGCCGTGACCTCGACCGTGGAACCGTTCACCACGAGGGTGAATGTCTGCTCGACAGGCTGCCCGTGCGTCACAGCCCGACCCTAGAAAGCCGGCTGCCGACCCTGCAATGTCGCAATGCGGCAACTCGGGTGGCGGAATACACGAGTTCCGCCGACGAGCGACCGCCGGTGTGGCCGTCCATTGACGGGCGCCATCCTGCAGAAGTAGAGTCTGATTTGCAGAAATGCTTTCTACAGTACGGAAGATATCAGCTTCAGTTGAAGAGGAGACAGTAGTGCGCATCCGACACCTCGGAATCGTGGTCCAGGACCTCGAAACGACCGCCGAGTTCTATGAGAACGTGCTGGGCTTCAAGCGCCTCGGCGACGTCCGCACCCCCGGCCACTACCCTGGTAAGGCACTGGACCTCAGTGACGGCGAGGTCAACTACTCGCTGCTGCAACCCAATCCGGAGATCGAGCGTTCAGAATGGACATATGGCGCGATGGGCCCCAACCACATCGGGGTGGCGATCGAGGACACCGGCGCGGTGGTGACTGCGCTGAAGGAACGCGGCGTCGAGGTCTACGGCGCCGAGCAGGCCGACCCGCCCAGGTTCTTCAAGTTCCGCGACCCCGATGGCGTAGAGGTCGACGTGGCCACGCCGGAGCGCGGCTGGAAGCACTGACCGCCGCGGCGAAGCGGTGGTGAACCTCAAGGAACGTTCCCTTCCGCCGCTGTGGCTCATCGGCACCACCGCGACGATCTTTCTGCTGCAGGTGGCGGTCACGTCGGCGCGGCCGGTGTCGACGTACCGACTCCTGGCACTCGGCGCCGACGGCACCACCCTTGGCCTCACGTCGGCGTGTTTCGCGGTCCCCCCGATGCTGCTCGCCGTCAGCTTCGGTCGATGGACCGAACGGCATCACCCGGGGATCCTGCTGAGCGTCGGCCTCGCGCTGACGGCCGCGTCGGGTTTCGCGCTCATGGTGGCCAAGGCGATCCCGGCCCTTGCGATCGCGACGACGCTGCTCGGAATCGGGCACATGACCGGCACTATCGGCGGCCAGAGCATCATGGCCCAGGCGCAGAGCTCGCTGGCGCGCATCAGCCGATTCGGCACTCTCACAACGATTTCAGCGCTCGGCCAGATCGTCGGGCCGGTGCTCGGCGGCGTGATCATCGGCCATACGGACTCCCCGAGCCTCGAGTCGACGTCGGCAGCGCTGCAGGTCGCTGCCTGGGTCGCCGTCGGAGGACTGCCCGCAGCGGCCATCGCGATGCGCACCAGGATGCAGGTGTCCACGGTGAGAACCGGCAAGCCCGAGCGGATATGGCGACTGCTGCGCAGGAAGGGCATGCCCGCCGCGCTGATGACCAGCTTCTCCGCCAAGAGCGGCATCGACCTACTACTTGTCTATCTGCCTCTGCTCGGCGCGTCCGTCGGCCTGACCCCTTCGCAGGTGGGCATCCTCCTTGGCATCAGCTCCAGCGGTGCCCTTCTGGCGCGGGCGACCACCCCGTGGTTCGTGCGAAGGATCCCGACGCTGAACCTGACCGTGGTCGCCACTGCCGTTGCCGCGACGTGCCTGCTCGTCGTCGCGCTGAGCCATAACTTGACACCGATGATGCTGGCGATGTCGGTGCTCGGATTCTCGCTAGGGCTGTCGCAGACCACCACGATGGACTGGGTCGTCGACCTGGTCGACGACACCAGCCGCGGGTCTGCGCTCGGACTGAGGCTGGCGACGAACCGCGTCGGTCAGACCTTCATCCTCGCCGCGGCAGGCGTCGCGTCGCAGTGGTGGGGAGTGGAGACGGCCTTCGCGCTCTTGGCTGTCGTCATGTTCGGGACCGCGCTGGCAGGTGTGCTCAACGCGCGCAGAGATCGTCAGTCCGAGGGCACGTGAGCGATCACCGGCGATTCCGGTGCGCGGGAGATGGTCTGGATCATCAGGTCGCCGATGAGTGAAATCCGTGACGACGTAAGGCGACTCGTCGGCGCCGCAACGGCGATGGACGCGGACCTGCCCGCGAAGTCGCGGAACGCGACGGAGACCGAACCCACATCGTCCTCGGTCTCGCCCGCGTTCACTGCGTACCCGCGGGCCCTGGCCCTCGCCACCTCCTTCATCAGCTTCGCCTGAGTGGTGATCGATTTGTCGGTCCGGGCGACGAACGGCTCCGCCGACGTCGGGTACAGCGCGGCCACCTGTTGATCGGTCAGCTGGGCCAGCAGGGCCTTGCCCAACGACGTGCAGTGCGCGGGCACCAGCGTTCCGGTTCGGGCCACCACCCGAAGCGCGCGTTCGGACTCCACCGCATCCACATACCGGACCTGATCGCCCTCGAGAACTCCGAGGTGAACTGTCTCGCCGGTTTCGGCGGCGAGTTCCTCCATCATGGGCCTGGCCTGCTCGCGGACATTCAGGGAACCGACGACGGCAAGGCCCACCTCGACCAGCGCCGGGCCTGCGATGTAGGCGCGGGTGACCGGCTCCTGCTGAACGAATCCGTGGTGGGCGAGCATCGCGAGCAGTCGGTGTGCCGTCGAGTGGGCAACGCCCAGGTATTTGCAGGCGTCCGTCAGTCGCACCCTGGGCTGTTCACGGAACAGAAGAAGCAGCAGAAGCGCATTGTTGACCGACGCTATGGGATACGCGGGTCCAGTTTCGCTCTCCGGTCGTGACTTCTGCATAGAAGAAGCCTACCGTCATCTGTCCAGGTGTCTGCCAACTCGCCACACTCTTTGCCGGCCCAAGGTGACGCTTGACACGCGGCCGCAACAGACCTAGCTTTTCCTAAAGCCAGAAATGATTTCCATACTCAAGACATGATTCGGTAAGAGGTCTGAATGGAACAAGAGGTACAGCCGAAGGCCGAAGCGGCGGCCGACAAGACCATCCCGGCTCAGCCGGTTGGCTCAGCTGAACCGCCAGACCAAGCGGGCGAGCAGACCTCCGAAGACCATGCCCGCGATGCGCGGATCACCCGTCTGGTCCACATAATCCTCGGCCTGGTGATCGCCGGGCTGGCGGCCTGGCTGCTGTACCGCAGCCGCACCGAACTGGCGTTCCTGGGTGCTAACAACGAGCCCGGCCCTGGATACTTTCCTGTGCTGCTGACGATCTGCCTGATCGGCCTGGGCCTCGCCCTGGTAGCGGTCTGGCTCTGGGGGCCCAAGGCGCGCAGCGGTGACGTGCCCCTGCTTTCGCTGCAGCCCCGGCACATCGCCCGGGCCATGCTCGTGTGGCTCACTCTGGTGGTCTTCGCGGTGCTGCTCGAACCACTCGGATTCCTGATCGCCGGCGAGGTGCTCGCCCTGCTCGTGATCGTGGTGGTCGAACGTGTCCGGTCGGTCGGCACGATCGTCGCGCTGCTGCTGCTGACGCCGGCTATGTATCTCCTGTTCGTCGTCCTGCTCGAATTGCAACTCCCGGGAGGAACTCTGTGGCAGTGAATGGATTTCGCCGATGAACGCGATCGACGGCCTACTGCACGGGTTCGAGACCGCGATCTCCCCGACGAACCTGTTGTGGCTGATCGTCGGCTGCCTGCTCGGCACCCTCGTCGGTATCCTGCCGGGGCTGGGACCGCCGGCGACTATCTCGATCCTGCTCCCGCTGGCGACGGGCTTCGACCCGGCCACCGGCCTGATCATGATGGCCGGCATCTATTACGGCGCCAAATACGGTGGCTCGACGACGTCGATCCTGCTCAACATCCCTGGTGAGTCGGCATCGGTGGTCACTTGCCTCGACGGCTATGAGATGGCGAAGCAGGGCCGCGGCGGCGTGGCGCTGGGGATCGCGGCCATCGCGTCATTCGTCGCAGGCACCATCGGCGTGATCGGCCTGACCTTCCTGGCGCCGGTGATGGCCGACGTTGCGGTCAGCTTCGGTCCGCCGGAGTACTCGGCGCTGATGATCTTCGCGCTTCTGCTGGTCATCATGCTGGCCGGTGACTCGATGCTCAAGGGATTCATCTCCATGTTCATCGGTCTGTTCCTGTCCACCATCGGCACCGACCTGTTCTCCGGCCAACCGCGGTTCACCGGAGGCCAGATCGGGCTTGCCGGGGGAATCGACTTCATCATCGTGAGCATCGGCATCTTCGCCATCGGCGAGGTGCTGGTCAACGTCGAGGAGAAGACCGAGAAGCAGCTCTTCACCGTGCCCAAAAAGCTTCGCGAGTTGCTTCCCTCTCGTAAGGACATCAGAAGGTCGACACCCGCCATGCTGCAGGGCGGCATCGTGGGATTCCTGATCGGCATCTTGCCCGGCGCAGGCTCGACGGTCGCGTCCTTCGTGTCCTACATCATCGCCAAGCGCACCTCCAAGAACCCCGAGGACTTCGGAAAGGGCGAGATCAAGGGGGTGGCCGCCCCCGAGGCCGCCAACAACTCCGAGACCGGCGGGGCGATGATCCCGCTGTTGACGCTGGGCATCCCAGGCTCGGGCACCGGCGCCATACTGCTCGGCGCGCTGGTGCTCTACGGCCTCAACCCCGGCCCGCTCCTGTTCAACGAGCACCCCGACGTGGTCTGGCCGATCATCGCCAGCATGTACCTGGGCAATATCGCCCTGCTCGTGATGAACCTGCCGATGGTGCCATTCTTCGCGAAGCTGTTGAACACGCCGTACAAGGTGCTTTATCCGGGGATCCTGCTGATCGCGGTGATCGGCGTCTACAGCGTGAACTTCTCGATCTTCGATGTCGGCCTGCTCGCCGTGTTCGGGCTTCTCGGATACGTGATGCGCAAGCTCGACATCCCAGCGGCACCGCTCGTGCTGGCGTTCGTGCTCGGCCCGATCGCCGAGAACTCGATTCGCCAGTCGCTGCTGCTCTCGGACAACAGCCCGCTCATCTATCTGCAGCGGCCGATCTCCGCGGTCCTCATCGGCCTGGCGGTTGCACTGCTGTTGGTCCTCACGCTGGGCAGGACGCGCAAGGTTCGCGAGCAACTGGTCGACGCCGAGGTGTGAGCCACCAACGTCATCAAGCCCAACCCTCACCAGGAAGGAATCGAACCATGATCCGTATCAACCGAGTCCTCACGGTCGTGATCGCGGCGGTGGCACTCACCGCCGCGGCCGCCTGCGGCAGTTCCGGCCCAGGAGGCGGAGGAGGAAGCGGCTCCGAGTCGGTGGAGGTTGTCACCCACAACGCCGTCGGCGGCGGAAGCGACGTGTTCACCCGTCAGATGATCAAGGTGATGTTCGAGAACAAGATCATCGACAAGAACTGGCCGGTCCGCAATGTGCCGGCAGGTGACTCGATCGGGGCGATGGCGTACATGGTGGACCACAAGGGCAACCCGGGTCTAATCGCCCAAATTACCCCCACCTGGATCGCAACGCCGATGACCGTCGAGAACGCCAAGGTGAACCTCGACATGCTGACGCCGATCACGCTTGTCGCGACCGAGCCCCAGGTCATCGTCACCAGTGCGGACTCGCCGTTCAACACGTTCGCCGACTTCGTCGCCGCAGCCAAGAAGAGCCCCGACACGCTGGTGCAGAGCGGCGGTTCCAGCACGGCCAACGACGCGCTGACCCGCCTGGTGTTGCAGGACACCCTCGGTGCGAAGTGGAAGTTCCTGTCTTTCGAGAGCACCGGTGACCGCATCACCGCCCTTCTGCGCGGGGACGCCAATATCATGCTCGGCAGCGCCTCCGACATCGCGGAACAGGTGCGGGCGAAACAACTCAAGGTGATTGCGGTGATCGGGTCCAAGCGTCTGGAGATCTTCCCCGACGTCAGCACCACGGAGGAGCAGGGCATCGACTCGGCGAACCTGCCCGTGCAGTTCCGGGCCGTGGTGGGTGCACCCGACATGCCGGAGGACGCCGTCAAGAAGTTTCAGGACGACCTCTCGAAAATGGTCGACACCGACGACTGGAAGAAGCTCGCCAAGGACAGCGGCCTGGTGACCGAGAACCTCAAGGGCGACGAGTTCGCCTCCTACCTTAAAGAGCAGACCAAGATCGTCGGCGATCTGCTCGCGGGACTCGGTCTGAGGAAGGATCAGTGACTGAAGGTCCGACCTCACTTCTCGCCAGGTTCGTCGCCGAGCACGGGTCCGAGCAGATACCCGAACCGGTTCTGCACGCGGCACGCCGCTCGCTGGTCGACCACATCGGGGTGTCGGTGAGCGGGTCGACGGACGACGCCACCCGCCGTGCAAGGGACGCGGTCGCCGCGAGCGAAAGCAGCGGCACGGCAACGGTAGTCGGCGCAGAGATGCGGGCCTCGCCCCCGTTCGCGGCGTTCCTCAACGCGTTCGCCTCGCATGTCCTTGACCTCGACGACGTGTACAACCCGCCGGGCACGACCGTGCACGGGAGCTGCTCGGTGTGGCCGGCCATTTTCGCGGTCGCCGACACCAGGACGGTGACGGGACGCGATGCACTTGCCAGCTTCGCCGTCGGGTTCGAGGTGGAGACGCGCGTCGCGCACGCGGCGGGTCAGACCCACTACGACGTCGGCTGGCACGTCACCGGGACGTCCGCTCACGTCGGTGCGGCGGCCGCGGCGGCGCGCACGATGGGCTTGGGCCGCAGCGAGGTTGAGCACGCGATCGCCGCGGGCGCGACCCAGGCCGCAGGTCTGCGCATCATGGCGGGCAGCGACCTCAAGAGCATGCACCCCGGTAAGGCCGCGATGGACGGTGTGCTGGCGGCAACGCTGGCCGCGCATAGGCTGACGGCAGGCGCCAAGGCGCTCGAGGGCGACTTCGGCTACCTGGCGGTGATGAGCGACGAACCGGCACCCGAGAAGATCAGCGCGGGCCTCGGGGAGACCTGGAACCTCACGAGCAACGGCTACAAGCTCTACCCGAGCGGTTCGCTGACCCACCCGATGATCGACGGCGTGATCGCGCTGATGGCCGACAATGACGTGGCCCCTGACGACGTCAGGTCGATCGATATTCGCGTGTCCGCACCGGCGGCGCGCTTCACAGACCTGCCGCAGCCGTCCACCCCTCTGCAGGCGAAGTTCAGCCTGCGCCACTGCGCGGCTGCGGCAGCCATCTTCGGCCGGCTCGGGCCTGACGAGTTGGCGAAGGCCATCCTGACCCGTCCGGATGTGGTCGACCTGCGCGATCGCGTCAAGGTGGTCAGCGATCCGGCGCTCGGCAAGCAGGACGCCGACGTCGAGATCACGTTGGCTTCGGGCCAGTCATTGACGACCGAGGTTCGCGGCAACCGGGGGACGCCGTCGGCGCCGCTGGGCGACGACGAGCTCGACGCGAAGTTCCGCGAGCTCGTCGGTCCGGTGCTGGGGACCGAGCGCACCGAACGGCTGCTCGCCACCTGCTGGCGGTTCGACGAGCTCGACGATGTGTCGAAGCTGCTCGCGCAGACCGTGCCGCGCGATGGCTGATCCCATACCGGAGATCGCCCTCGTCACTGGGGCAGGCAGTGGGCTGGGCGCGGTGATCGCCGAAGGCCTTGCCGCAGAGGGTCTCACGGTGGCGGTGAACACCAGGTCCCACACCGAGCATGCCGACGCGGTCGTCGCGGCGATCCGGGCAGCGGGCGGATGTGCGTTCACGGTGACGGCGAACGTCACCGACCCGTCCGCGGTGCGGCGCATGTTCGACGATATCGCCGCCCGCGGACGGCTACGGGTGCTGGTCAACAATGCGTCCTACCGTCCGCGTCAGCGGATCGAGACGATGACCGAGGACGACTGGTACCAGGTCCGCGCCGTCACGCTGGACGGCGCGTTCCGGTGCGTCCGGCACGCGTTGCCCGCCCTGACGCCTGGGGGCCGCATCGTCAACATTCTCGGACGTAATGCCCTCGCGGGTGACCCCGAGCGGGTGCATCTTTCGGCTGCCAAGCACGGCTTGCTCGGTCTCACCGTTGCTCTTGCGGCCGCACTGCGCGACCAGGGTGTGGCCGTGAACGCCGTATCACCCGGGGTCGATTCGGATGGCTCTGAGTTGGACCGCTGCCGCGCCGAAATCGCCTCTCAGGTGGCGCGACTGGCCTTCGCCGACGCCGCCGAGCTGACCGGCACCGTGGTGCACGTCGACTGCGACGGAGCAGAGGTCGTCAGCGCATCTGCGGCGTGGTGAGTTCAAGCATCGCGTCGACATCGCCGCCCGTCTTCAGCGAAAAGGCGGCGTCTGCAAGCCTTTCCGCCCGATCGCGTCCGATCACGCTGTCTGCGAGCCCGTGGAACTTATCCCGCAACTCGTCATCGGTCAACCGGTTGCCTGGGGTGCCGCGCGCGTGATCGACCCACGTCTCAACCGTTTCGCCGTCACCGGTGAGCGCGCTCGCGCCCGCCTGTGTGTGCGGAACGCCTGCGTCAGGGATGACCTCGATCTTGGCCATCAGTGCCCGGACGTCGCCGCGATGTACCGACTCGTCGGAGAACTGCTCCTCAGCCGCCCTGCCCTCGAGCAGTGCGATCGAGCAGGCATAGGTCACCGAGAACTTACCCTCCAAACCCGTTCGGGGATCGGTCTTTCCGGTGAGCTCGCGAACGAGCGGGTGCACATGCAGCTTGATGCTCTCGATCCGGTCGGCAGTCAAGCCCTTGCGTACCGTCAGGTCGCGGACGGCGTCGATGGCCGGATGGATCACTACGCCGCACGCGTACGGCTTGACCCCGTTGTCGAAGATCTGCCACCGCTCACCCAGCCCGTTTACCAGGTCGTCGGGAGTGCTTACTGCGGCCATAACCGCGAACATGCCGCGACGGCCCTGCAACGGGTCAGGCGCGCCGGTGAACCCGCCGGCGGCGAGCAGGCCTGCCCACACGCCGGCCTGCGCGGCGTGACCGGCGTGGAACGGCTTCGTCATCGTGCCGAACTGCTCGCGGTGCCCGGACGCCTGAGTCGCCGCGATGCTCAGGCAGTGAGTCGCGGTCAGGCCCTCGAGGCCGAGCAGCCTGATCGCCACCGTCGCCGACGCCAGCGCGCCGGTGGTGCCGGTCATATGCCAGCCCGCATCGTAATGCTCGGGATAGAGCGCGTTGCTGACACGGGCGGCGAGCTCATAGCCGAGCGCGTGCGCGGCCAGCAGTTCGATACCGGTGCTACCTCGCCACTCGGCCAGCGCGGCGCCCGCCGCATAGAGCGGAGTGGTCGGATGCAGAATCGTTGGCACATGGGTGTCGTCGAAATCGAGTGCATGACAGGCAATTCCGTTCACCAGCGCAGCGTCGGTGATCCGCAGCCGGTCTGTTGTGCCGAGCGCGCTGGCCTGGGGTTCACCGCCGAGCAGAAGGCATTGAGCCCTGGCGATGCCCGCGGCGGGTTCGGCGGCGCCCGCGATTGCCAGACCGAGGTGGTCGAGCAGGCACCTTGTGCTCTCGTGCACCACGTCGGCGGGTATCGCTTCGGCGGGCGTACGCGAAACGAAGTCCAGAAGGGTGCGCGTCTCGGCGGAAGTCCGATCGTCGTAGTCCGACAGCGATGTGACCATGTAATCTGTATAACAGAAATTATTTCCGTATTACAGACGACACCGAAGGGAATTGACCGGTGGCCGATGAGCAGGCGGTAAGCCGGACGCTGGCCGAGTTCGCGGCCACGATGAGCATCGACGACCTGCCCGCCGATGTGGTCCACCAGGCCGTCCGGTGCCTTGTCGACTGGCTCGGCTGCACCATCGCGGGGTCCGCAACGGCCGAGGGCGCACGCGTTCATGCGGGGATCGGCGCACTGGATGCCGGCGACGGAACGGGTACCGCACCGATCGTCGGTACCCGCCAGCGCGCCGGGGTCGGCTATGCCGCGCTCGCGAACGGAATCGCCGCGCACATCCTGGATTTCGACGATACCTTCAACCCCGACCGGACCACGATCCACGGCAGCGCACCGCTGTGGCCGGCGATCGCCGCCGCCGCCGAACTGGTTCCGGTGTCGGGCAGGGCCGCCGTCGAGGCGTTCGTCGCGGGCTTCGAGGTGCAGACCCGGGTCGCCGTCGCGGCCGGGCCCGGCCACTACGACGCAGGCTGGCACGTCACCGGCACCGTCGGGCATATCGGTGCTGCCGCGGCAACCGCGCGGTTGCTGGGTCTCGACGCGCAGCAGACGCTCGCCGCGATCGGAACCGGCGCGACGCAGGCGGCGGGAATGAAGGTGGTCTACGGGTCGATGGGCAAGTCGCTGCACCCCGGCAAGGCCGCGATGGACGGGCTGTTGTCGGGCTTCCTCGCCCGCGACGGCTTCACCTCCAGCCCAGAAGCCATCGAGGGTCATCGCGGCTTTCTGCATCTATTTTCGCCCGACCCGGTGCCGACGAAGGCGGTCGACGGTCTCGGCGACATCTGGTACCTGCCGCGAGACGGGTTCAAGCCCTACGCATGTGGGTCGCTCACCCATCCGCCCGCGCAGGCACTTCTCGAACTGCGCGCCGAGCACGGCCTGACCGCTGCGGACGTCGCGTCGGTGGACGCCTACGTGCACGACTACGTCAAGACGACGACCGGCCTGACCGACCCGCAGACGGGGCTGCAGGGCAAGTTCAGCATCTACCACGTGCTCGCCGTCGCACTCGCCGACGGAGCCGCACTGCTCGACCAGTTCACCGACGAGCGGGTGGCCGACCCGGAGCTGGCCGGTCTTCGGGAGCGGGTGCACGTGCACACCGACGCCGCGCAGGGTAAGGACTCGGCACGAGTCATGTTGACACTCAAGGACGGTCGCACGCTCGAGCGCCTTGTCGCCCACAACCTCGGCACCCCGGACAACCCCATGAGTGACGGGCAACTCGAGGAGAAGTTCGTCGGCCTGTCCACTCCGGTGCTCGGCGCCGCACGATCGGAAGAAGTGGCCGCCGCATGCTGGCGGTTGTTGGAACTGCCCGATATCCGCGAGGTGCCGAACCTCACCGTCCGCTGAGCCCTACTTCAGCAGCGGGTCGCGGGGCAGGCCGAGGATGCGCTCGGCGATGGTGTTTCGGGTGATCTCCGATGTGCCGCCCGCGATGGTCATGGCCCGACTGCCCATGTAGGTGCGGATGAGCTTCTTGTTCGCGCCGACGACGGCCGCCGTGCCGGCCAGCGCGATCCCCAATTCGGTTAGATGCTGGCCGGATTCGGCCACCAGCAGCTTGGTGACGTTGCCCTCCGGGCCAGGCTCGGCTCCGGCGATGGCGCGGCTGGCCCGGCGCAGGTTCAACAGCCTCAGCGTGTGCAGCTCGGCGATGACCTCACCTGCGCGCCGCACGTGCTGGGCCGCGACGTCGGACGGCGCGCTGTCGAGCAGCTTGACCAGATCGTCGGCATCGAACCCGACCTGGCCGCCGGAGCCGCCGCCGATCGAGACGCGCTCGTTGCCGAGCGTGGCCCGTGCCACCAGCCAACCCTTGTTCACATCGCCGACCACGTCCTCGTCCGGAACGAACACGTCGTCGAAGAAGACCTCGTTGAAGTGGGCGTCACCGGTGAGCCCGCGCAGCGGATTGACCTTCACCCCTTCGGCTTTCATGTCGATCGCCATCATCGACACACCGGCGTGCTTGGCGGCGTCGGGATCGGTGCGGACGGTGGCCAGCCCCCACTGGCAGTGCTGGGCGAGGCTGGTCCACACCTTCTGCCCGGTCACCCGCCAGCCTCCGTCGACCTTCTTGGCCGCCGTGCGCACGGCGGCGGCATCGGAGCCCGCACCCGGCTCGGAGAACAGCTGGCACCACATCACCTGACCCCGCAGCACGGGTTCCACCCAGCGCTCGCGCTGGTCGTCGGTGCCTGCCTGGGCGATGGTCAGTGCCACCCACCCGGTGATGCCCATATCCGCGCGCTCGACGTCCGCGAACTCTTCCTCGATGACCAACTGCTCGAGCACGTTGGCCGCCCGGCCCCACGGCTTGGGCCAGTGCGGCACCAGGTAACCGGAGTCGACGAGGAAGTCGCGCTGTTTGTCCGTCGGCAGCGACCGCACCTGCGCGACGGCTTCGGCCGCCTGACGTCGGTATTCGTCAGCCTCGTCGGGCAGCGTGAACGAGGCGCCGTGCGCCTGGCCGCTGCGCCTGCCCTCCACGACGTCCAGCAGCGGATCAGCGCCGTCGCCGATCAGCGCCGCCAGCGTGCGGGCCCGTCGGAGGTAGAGGTGTGCGTCATGCTCCCATGTGAAACCGATACCGCCGTGTAGCTGAATATTGTTCTGCGAGTTGAAAACCTGCGCCCGGATGGCGTGCGAAGCTGCCACCGCCGCGGGGAACCAGGCGCTGTCGAGGTCCTCGGCACGGGCCGCATCCCATACCGCGGCCGTGGTCTGTTCCGCGTCGACGAGCATGTTGGCGGCGTGGTGCTTGACGGCCTGAAACGTGCCGATGGTCCTGCCGAACTGCTCGCGGACCTTGGCGTACTCCACCGCCATCTCCAGGCTGGTCCACGCGACGCCGACCGCCTCCGCCGACGCCAGGATCCGGAACACCGTGCGGGCCCGCCGCGCGGCGCCGCGCAGCACCCTGTCCTCGGTGACGGTCACGCCGCGCAGCGCAACCGCCCCGACGCTGCGTGACGTGTCGAGCGGTTCGAGCGCAGTGATCGTGACACCGTCGGTTGCGGCGTCGATCACCACCACGTCATCACCGGCGATCAGGACGAGAATATCGACATCGGGCGCACCGAGCACCGCGGTGACCTCGCCGGTGACATCGAGGTCCGAGCCGACGACAAGGCTGCCCGACAATCCGAGCGCACCGACCGTCGTCCCGTCCGCCAGTCCCGGAAGTAGTTGGGCGCCTAACGAATCGGATGCGCAGCGGTCGATCACCAGCGACGCCGCAACCGTCGGCAGAAACGGTCCCGGGCTCAGTTCGCGGCCTTGAGCTTCGAGCACGACCGCCAGCTCCGCAAGCCCGAAGCCGGATCCGCCGTATTGCTCGCTGATCGCCAGGCCCAGCCAGCCCAGTTCGGCGGCCGCCTGCCACACGTTGTCGGGGTGGGCGGACCCGCCTTCGAGCGTGGCGCGCGCAGCCGCCCTGGTCGACAGCCGCGCCAGCTGGCCGATCGCCGCATCGGCAAGATCGGAGTGTTCGTCGGTGATGGCTAGCGCTGACTTGCTCACGTTGGAAGTCCTTTTGCCGTTGACGGGTGTCAGAAGTAAGTTAACCCGCATTCTGGCAGGTCGAACTTTGTGATCCAGATCACATTCGAGCCTAGAACGTGCGTCTAGTGAACAACTGCCGCATGTCGGCGTTTCGTCTGGCTACCGCGGGGTACATTCGGGCAATGACGGTTCGGCCGGACGCCCGGTACTCCGCGCCTTCTCTAGCCAAGCGCGCCCGCTGGTTTCTGCGCGCAGGTCCTTCTGATTACTTGTTGGCGATGAGCGTCGCGTCTGCGTCGTTGCCGATCATCGGGAAACGCCTTGAGCCCCTTGGTGCTGCGACCGCGATGGGGATCTGGGGTTACCGTCACGTTCCGGAGTTCTTCTCACATAGCGCACGCTCAACGGACACCTCCGACCAGGCCGCGATTCGTAAGCAGGACCTTGAGTCGACGAACTCCGTGATCGAGGCCGCGCTGCGTGGGGTAGTGCCCGCGGCGAATCTGGCCGTTGAGTGGCCCGCACCGCAGCGGTACGCGCCTGTCCTGAAGATGCGGCAGCATCGGCGCAGCCTGCATCGGGCCTCGGTGCGCTACGGCGACCACCCGTCACAGTTGCTGGATGTATGGCGGCCGAAGGAATTACCGGTGGAACCGGCGCCCGTGATGATCTTCGTTCCTGGCGGTGCGTGGATTCACGGTGGCAGGCAGCTCCAGGGCTACGCGTTGATGTCCCATCTGGCTCAGCAGGGTTGGGTGTGCCTGTCGGTGAACTACCGCGTCTCTCCCCATAATCGATGGCCGCAGCACATCACCGATGTCAAGACGGCCATCGCGTGGGCCCGCGCCAACGTCGACCGATTCGGCGGCGACCGGAATTTTGTTGCGATAGCAGGCTGTTCGGCCGGCGGCCACCTGGCTGCCCTTGCGGGTCTGACGCCCAACGATTCCGAAATGCAGGCCGACCTGCCGGAGGGCTCCGACACTTCGGTCGACGCAGTCGTCGGCATCTACGGCCGCTACGACTGGGAGGACCGCTCGACCCCCGAGCGCGATCGCTTCGTCGACTTCCTGGAGCGCGTGGTGGTCAAGCGCAAGATCGACCGCCATCCCGAGATCTTCCGCAAGGCTTCCCCGATCGCGCAGATCCATCCCGACGCCCCGCCGTTCCTCGTCATCCACGGATCCGGTGACTCCGTGATCCCGGTCGCGCAGGCCCGCGGCTTCGTCGAGCGGCTGCGCGCGGTGTCCCGGGCGGTGGTGAGCTACATCGAGCTGCCAGGCGCGGGTCACGGTTTCGACATGACCGACGGTGCGCGCACAGGTTCGGTGTCGACGGCAATCGGCCTGTTCCTCAACCAGATTCACCGAAACCGGTCGCAGATGTTGGCCAAAGAGGTTATATAGCCTCCTAATGGGGAGGTAAGTCCTTGAAGAGGCTCAGCGGCTGGGACGCGGTACTGCTGTATTCCGAGACGCCCACCGTGCACATGCACACATTGAAGCTGGCGGTCATCGAGATCGGCGACCTCAAGGGCCGCCCCTTCGGCATCGAAGAGTTCCGCGAAGTCATCCGCGGGCGGCTCCATAAACTCGACCCCTTCCGTTATCAGCTCGTCGACGTCCCGCTGAAGATGCACCACCCGATGTGGCGGGAGAACACTGAGGTCGACCTCGAATATCACGTTCGTCCGTACCGCGTCGAGAGCCCAGGAGGGCGCCGCCAATTGGACGAGGCGGTCGGCAAAATCGCCAGCACTGCGCTGGACCGCAGCAAGCCGCTGTGGGAGATGTACTTCATCGAGGGTCTCGCCAATGGCAGGATCGCGGTGCTCGGAAAGATTCACCACGCACTGGCCGACGGTGTGGCATCGGCCAATCTTCTGGCTCGTGGGATGGACCTGCAGACGGGACCGCAGGCCGACAGTGATTCGTATGCAACGGATCCCGCGCCAAGCAGTTCGCAGCTGGTTCGCACCGCGTTCGCCGACCACATGCGGCACATCGGCAGGCTTCCCGGGGTGATGCGATACACCGCCCAGGGAATCAATCGGGTGCGCAAGAGTACGAAGAAGCTGTCCGCGGATCTGACCCGGCCGTTCACCCCGCCGCCGTCGTTCATGAATCACCGGGTCGACGCGCAGCGCAGGTTCGCAACCGCCACGTTGGCGCTTGCCGACGTCAAGCTGACGGCGAAACACCTCGACGTCACGATCAACGACATGGTGCTGGCGATCTCGGCTGGGGCGTTGCGCAAGCTGTCGCTGAAGTACGACGGGCATGCCGACCATCCGCTGCTGGCGTCCGTGCCAGTGAGTTTCGACTTCTCGCCCGATCGGATCTCGGGTAACTACTTCACCGGCGTGATGATGGTGGTGCCGATCGAGCTCGACGATCCGCTGGAGCGGGTGCGAGCCACCCACGAGGCCGCGGTCGAGGCCAAGGAGACCCACTATCTGATGGGGCCCGAGCTCGTCAGCAGGTGGGCGGCCTACTTCCCGCCCGCACCCGCCGAGAAGCTTTTCGGATGGCTCGCAGACAAGGACGGCCAGAACAAGGTGCTGAACATTCCGATCTCCAACGTGCCGGGGCCGCGTGACTACGGCCGGGTCGGTGGCGCGCTGGTGACCGAGATCTACTCGGTGGGGCCGCTGACGACCGGAAGCGGCCTGAACATCACCGTGTGGAGCTACGTCGACCAGCTCAACGTCTCGGTGCTGTCCGACGGCGCAACGTTGGCCGATCCCCATGAGCTGACCGACGCTATGAGAGCGGCGTTCGTCGAGATCCGCCGCGCCGCAGGGCTGTCCGAGGAGCTGACCGTGGTCGAAAAGGCAATGGCGCAGTAACTATTTCTCGTCGTGGGTGGCGTGCACCCAGGACAGGAACTTCCCGACCGCGTGCGCTGTGTAGTAGCCGCGCGGCGAACCGAAGAAGTCGAACGCGTGCTGAGCGTGCGGGATCTCGGAGTAGACGACGGTCTCCTTGGAGACGTCGCGCAGGGCGGCGACGAATTCGCGCGCCTCTGGTACGGGGATCAGGGAATCGTCCACGCCGTGCAACACGTAGAACGGCGGGGCGTCGGGCCGCACCCGGGTGATCGGCGATGCGTCGCGGTAGACCTGCAGATGCTTCGTCAGCCGCTTCTTGACGACCAACCGCTGCAGCATGATCAAGACGAACTCCCAGCGGCCGGGTCCCTTGGTGGAGAACCAGTCATATCGCCCGTAAACCGGAACCGCTGCGACAACCGATGTGTCGGCGTCCTCGAAACCGGGCTGATACTGCGGGTCGTCGGGGGTAAGGGCGGCCAGCGCGCAGAGGTGCCCGCCTGCCGAGCCGCCGGTGATCGCCACGAAGGCGGGGTCGCCGCCGTATTCGGCGATGTGCTCCTTGACCCAGGCCAGTGCGCGCTTGACGTCGACGATGTGGTCCGGCCAGGTATGCACCGGGCTGACCCGATAGCCGATCGATACGCAGATCCATCCTCGTTCAGCCATGTGGCTCATCAACGGATAGGCCTGCGGACGACGCATGCCGATCGACCACGCGCCGCCGGGAACCTGCAGCAGCACAGGGGCCTTCCCGTCACGCGGCAGGTCGCGGCGGCGCCAAATGTCGGCGAAGTCGGCGCGGGGCCCTGCGTAACGGACGATGTCGGTCTTCTCCACATAGCGGCGGCGAAGGAAATCATTGGGAAACATGTTGCTGAGGCGCCTGCGACCGATCGGCTGCGACTGGGCGGCGACGGATTCGTAGTCGTCGCCGAGGGTTTCCCGTAGCGGTGTTTCGAAGTAGGGCTCCGAATCCACATTGCGGCGGTGGATGAGGTACAGCAGCCCCCAGGTGATCACCTTGAGCAGCAGCGAGATTCGGCCGCCGCGAGTCGCGTAGTCGCCCCGCAGCCATCGCCACACCGCACCGAGCATCGAGCCTGCCATGTACAGCGGGGCCATCTCGGTGGTGGGCCAGCCCGCGAAGAACGCCGGTACGGTGGGATATCCGTCGCGACCGAACGGCCGCACGCCGTTGGCGGCGTTCGCGAGCTCGATGCCGGCGCGCAGCAGCGGTCTGCGTTTACCCATTGTCGATCATTGCCTGGAGATCCTTACGAACGATCTTGCCGGTGATGCTGCGCGGAAGTTCTGGGAGAACCGTGATCTGCCGCGGCACTTTATAATTCGCGAGGTTCTCCCGCACGTGCTGCTTCAGGGTATCGGGTGTCGCGCGCGCGCCATCGGCAAGCACGACGAATGCCGCCAGCCGCTGGCCGTACTGTTCGTCGTCCACCCCGATCACCGCCGCCTCAGCCACATCGGCGTGCGACGCCAGCGTCTTCTCGACCTCGATGGGGTAGACGTTCTCGCCGCCGGAGACGATCATCTCGTCATCGCGACCGACGACGAACAGCCTGCCGTTCTCGTCGACGTAGCCCATATCGCCCGAGGCCATGAAGCCGTCGTGGAAATCCTTGGTATTGCCTGAGGTGTAGCCGTCGAACAAGGTGGCACTGCGGCAGAAGATCTGGCCCACCTCGCGCGTTGGCACCTCGCGGAACTCCTTGTCCAGCACACGAATCTCGGTGCCGGGCGCGGGCCTACCCGCCGTATCGGGCGCCGCCCGCAGGTCTTCTGGCGTGGCCGACGCGATCAAACCGGCCTCCGTGGCGTTGTAGTTGTTGTAGATGACGTCGCCGAACTGATCCATGAAGGCCGTCACCACGTCAGGGCGCATCCGCGACCCCGATGCGGCGGCGAACCGCAGGGACCGTCCGCTGTAGCGGTTTCGTACCCCGTCGGGCAGTTCCATAATCCGGTCGAACATCACCGGAACGACGGCAAGGCCGGTGGCGCTGTGGCGGTCGACCAGCTGCAGCGTTGCCTCCGGATCGAATTTTCGCCTGGTGATGATCGTGCATGCCATCGTGGCGGCGAAGATCAACTGCGAGAAACCCCATGCGTGAAACATCGGCGCCGCGACGACGGTCGCTTCCTCGGTGTGCCACGGGGTGCGGTCCAGGATGGCCTTGAGCGCGCTCGGGTCGCCGCCGGTCAGCTTGGCGCCCTTGGGGGTTCCGGTGGTGCCCGACGTGAGCAAAATGGTTCGCGGCTTCTCGGTGGCACGCTTCGGCGTCTGGCCTGCGTGCGCGGTGATCAACTTCTCGACCGTCGGCGAGTCGCCGTACGCGGACGGATCGTCGGTCCACGCGATGATGCGGGTGGCATCCGGTCGGTCGGTGAGTGCGCGGCCGACGATCTCGGTGAACTCCTCGTCGTAGACCATGGCGTCCGCGCCCTCGCGCGCGACCACCTCGGCCAGCGCCGGGCCGGCGAACGACGTGTTCAGCAGCAGTAGATCGGTGCCGATGCGGTTGGCGGCGACGACGGCCTCGATGAAGCCGCGGTGGTTGCGGCACATGATTCCGATCACCTTCGGCTGCCCGCCGGGCAGCGCCTGCAGCGCGGCCGCGAACGCGTCGCAGCGTTGGTCGATCTCACGCCAGGTCAGGGTGCCCAGCTCGTCGACGAGGCCGGGCCGGTCGGCGCAGCGTTGCGCGGCGGATGCGAAACCCGATACGGCTGAGATGTTTTCGCGCCGCATGGCCGCGGCGATCCGCAGGTACTTGTCCGGACGCAGCGGCGCGATCATGCCTGACCTCGCCATCGTGGTGACGAGGCCGACGGTGTCGTTCAGTCGGTCCAACAGAGCCATGCTTCAGCCGAGGATCGGCAGACGCCGTTCGGCGGCCAGTTCGTCGATTGCCCGCTGCATGACATGTCGGACGTGGGCGTCGACCTCGTCGATATCGGGGTTCTCGCCGAACTCGGCGACGATGTCGATGGCGGGCAGCACCTCCATGGTGATCTTGGCCGGCAGCGGGATGTTCGGCGGGACCACCAGGCTCAAACCGAACGGGAAGCCGAATGAGATCGGCACGATCTTGGCGCGGGCCAGGCGCGCGATCGGTCCGAGGCGCTTGGCCAGCCAGGTACCCCTGGTCAGGTACAGCTGAGTTTCCTGGCCACCGACGCCCACCGTCGGCACGATCGGCACACCCGCGTTCAGCGCGGCCTTGACGTAGCCGGTGCGGCCGCCGAAGTCGATCTTGTTCTCCGACAGCGTCGGCCGGTAGACGTCGTAGTCACCGCCGGGGAACACGACCACCAGGCCGCCCGACCGCAGCGCCGCGTCGGCGTTCTCGTGGTTGGCGCTGATATAGCCGATCTTCTTGAAGAAGTCGCCTGTCGGTCCTACCCCCAGCATGTCGTGGCTGAGTGTGTAGAGCGGCCGGTCGTAGCCATGCTTGGCGTAGAAGTCGACGGAAAGGATCGGCACGTCCATCGGCAGCATGCCGCCCGAGTGGTTGGACACCAGCAGTGCGCCGCCCTGCGGCATGTTCTCCAGGCCGCGCACCTCCGAGCGGAAGTACCGCTTGAGGAACGGTCGCAGGATCCCCATCACCCGCTCAGTCAGGCCCGGATCCCACTTGGTGAGCTCCGACGCCTCGATATCGGTGGTGGCCATTGGGGGTCCCCTCGTCGAATTAGAACGTGTTCTAGTTTTACATAGTACCCAGTCGGTGCAACGCGCCAAACGCTGCTCGCTAGCATCACCCGCGTGAGCGAAGAAGCCAACAACGAACAAGTTGTGCAGGTCGAACAGCGCGACCGCATCCTGATCATCACCATCAACCGCCCCAAGGCCAGAAACGCGGTGAACGCCGAAGTCAGCAAGGGGTTGGCCGACGCCATGGACCGCCTCGACGGCGATGACGGCCTTTCGGTCGGCATCCTGACCGGCGCGGGCGGCTCGTTCTCCGCGGGTATGGACCTCAAGGCGTTCGCGCGCGGCGAGAACGTCGTCGTCGAGGGCAGGGGCATGGGCTTCACCGAACGCCCGCCTGCCAAGCCGCTGATCGCGGCCGTCGAGGGTTACTGCCTGGCCGGCGGATGCGAGCTGGCCCTTGCCACCGACCTGATCGTGGCGTCGAAGGACTCTGCGTTCGGAATCCCCGAGGTCAAGCGCGGCCTTGTCGCCGGCGGTGGCGGCCTGCTGCGGCTGCCGCAGCGCATCCCGTACGCGATCGCCATGGAGCTGGCGCTGACCGGTGAGAACCTCCCTGCCGAGCGCGCCCACGAGCTAGGGCTGGTGAACCTGCTGGCCGAACCCGGGTCTGCGCTGGAGGCCGCGATCGGCCTTGCCGAGCGGATCAGCGGCAACGGCCCGCTTGCGGTGGCCGCCACCAAGCGCATCGTCGTCGAGGCGCGCGGCTGGAGCCCCGAGGAGATGTGGAAGAAGCAGGGCAAGATCCTGGCGCCGGTCTTCATGTCCAACGACGCCAGGGAGGGCGCGGTCGCGTTCGCCGAGAAACGGCCGCCGAAGTGGACCGGTACCTGACACTGGAGGTATGACGTCGTCGGTCGACGCGTCGGACTGTGAACAGGCGGCGATCCGGGCATTTCTGGCCGGCGCCGACGACGAGTGCGCCAAGCATTGGGAGTCCGCGCATCGGGCGGCCCTTGCCGCTGGGCATCCGGCCGAGTCCGCCCGATACGCGTTCTGGCTCGGATTGGTCCTCCTGCTAAGCGGTCGGACGGCGCTCGGCAACGGTTGGCTCGCCAGGACCGACAGCTTGATCGCCGAGGTCGGGACGCCATGTCGCGCGGCGGGCTACGTTCTCATCCCACAGGCTCTCGCCGCGCTCGAGGGAGGCGATCCTCATCGGACTTTGACTCTCGGCGCTCGAGCCAGTGAAACCGGCAAGCGGTTCGGCGACGCCGATCTGCGTGCCTTCGGCACCCTGTGCCAGGGCCAGGCACTCATCGCTCTCGACGACGCGGATGCCGGTGTCGGCCAGTTGGACGAAGTCATGGTGGCGGCGACGACCGGTGAACTCGGGCCGATAACCACGGGAATCGCCTACTGCGCCGCGATTCTCGAGTACATGAACCTGTTGGATCTGCGCCGGGCGTCACAGTGGACCGACGCGCTCGGGGCATGGTGTGAAGCCCAGCCGGACCTGGTGCCTTTCCGGGGCCAGTGCCTGGTGCACCGATCGCAACTTCAGCAGGCCGGCGGAGACTGGGTCGGGGCGCTTTCCAGTGCGGAGAGCGCGTGCCGCCGGCTGGCTGACCCGCTGCACCCGGCGCTCGGACTGGCCAGCTACCAGGAGGGCGAGCTTCATCGGCTGGTCGGGAACTTCGGCCTGGCCGAGCGGTGTTACCGGAAAGCAGGCAGGCATGGCCACGATCCGGTGCCGGGATTGGCGTTGCTTGAGCTCGCCAAGGGCCGAGATGCGGCCGCAGCTGCGACGATCCGCCGGGCTCTGACAGAATCCGGTACTTCGGGTTCGCGGGCGGCTCTGCTGTTCGCGGCCGTCGACATTCTCCGGTCAGCGGGCGATGTCACGGGGGCGCGGGAGCTGACCGCCGAACTGTCGGCGATCGCCGACAGGTCGAGTTCGGACGTGGTTGGCGCGATGGCCGCTCAAGCCGCGGGGTCGGTGCTGCTCGGGGAGGGGAAGGTGACCGCATCCCTGCCCGAGCTACGGGCCGCCGCGAGGAGTTGGCGGGCGGCGCACATGCAGTACGAGACCGCGCGCACCGCGGTGTTGCTGGGACTGGCGTGCGCTGCACTGGGAGACTTCACCGGCGCAAAGGTGGAGTTCGACTGTGCCAGAGACATTTTCGTAAATCTCGGTGCCGCGCCGGATCTGGAACGGGTCAATAAGTTGGCCGCCGTCGGGACGCCGGAGGGATCGGTGGAACTGTCCGCCCGCGAGCGTGAGGTGCTGGCACTGCTGGCGGCAGGCCGAACGAATCGGGAGATCGCAGAGCGACTGGTCGTGAGCCCGCACACCGTTGCCCGCCACGTCGAACACATCTACGCCAAGCTCGGAGTGGCGAATCGATCGGCGGCGACCGCCTTCGCCTACCAGCACCATCTGGTCTGAGTCCGTTGGTCGTTCGACCCATTCCCGACAATGGGATGTTCGCCCGATGCCGAACGCATGACGGACTTCGTAGGGTTCCGCCATGTCTGTTTCATACCGAAAATTCTCCGGTACGGCGGCCGAGAACTACCAGCGCGACTTCGTCCCCGCAATCGCCACGCCCGTATCCCGAGACCTGCTTCGGGCGGCCGACCTCCGGCCGGGCGAACGTGTACTCGACGTCGCGTGCGGTACCGGCCTGATCGCGCGACTGGCGGCCGAATCCGTAGGTGTCGAGGGCGCAGTGACCGGCGTCGACATCGCCCCGGACATGATCGACGTCGCAAAGGCCGTCGCCGCGCCGAAGGGCGCCGAGATCGAGTGGTGCATCGCCGATGCCGCGGCGCTGCCGGTACCGGATGCATCGGTCGACGTCGTGTTGTGCCAGATGGGCTTGATGTTCATGGAGAATCGGGCCGCCGTTGTCGCCGAGATGCGACGCGTGCTCGCGCCGTCGGGGCGGGTCGCAGTCAACACCCCTGGCCGGATACAACCCGTCTTCGAGCTGATGGAGAAGGCTCTCGTCGAGCACATCAGTCCCGACCTCGGCGGCTTCGTCAGCTCCGTGTTCTCGATGGACGATCCGCACACCGTTGCCGCGCTGCTTCGGGATGCTGGGCTGCAAGACGTGTCCGCGAACGAGACAACGGCCCCGTTCCGCCTGCCCCCTCCCGCCGAGTTCCTGTGGATGTATATCAATCTCACGCCGATGGCCACGTTCGTCAACCAGGCTCCCGATGACGCGAAGGCGGCTCTTGAGCGACGGTTCATCGATGGAGCCAGGCAGCATGTGGTCGGCGGTGTGACGGTTGTGGATCAGCCGATGGTCGTCGCGACCGCCACGAGGTGAGGGCCGACCCTTGACCTGAACCTCGGTTGATGACGCACGATGCGTATATGACCGCCGACAGCATCGCCGAGTATTTCCGTCGCGTCTCCTACACCGGCCCGACCGAGCCGACGCTCGACGTGCTCGCGGCGCTGGTCGCCGCGCACAATCGCACCATCCCGTTCGAGAACCTCGACCCGTTGATGGGCATACCGGTGATCGACCTCAGCGCAGGCGCACTCGTCGACAAGATGGTTCGGCATCGCCGCGGCGGCTACTGCTTCGAACAGAACGGAGTGATGGCAGAAGTGCTGTCGCAGTTGGGCTTCGGGGTAGACATCTTCGGTGGACGGGTGGTCTGGATGTCCGAAAGCGATGCGTTGCCCGCGCAGACACATCAGACGCTCGCGGTGTCGGTTCCCGGTGAAGACGGCCGCTATCTGGTCGACGTCGGATTCGGCGGACAGACCCTGTCGTCGCCGATCCGGCTCGAGCTCGACACCGTGCAGCAGACCCGGCACGAGCCGTACCGGATCCGTGAGCGCGGCGACGGGCTGGTGCTGGAGAGCGAGATCCGCGACAAGTGGGAACCGCTCTATCTGTTCAGCACCGGGCCGTTCCCGATGATCGACCGGCGGGTCGGAAGTTGGTATGTGTCAACGTATCCGGGATCGCATTTCGTCAGTGGACTCACCGCCGCGCTCATCACCGACGACGCGCGGTGGAACCTGCGCGGACGCAACCTCGCCATCCACGGCAAGGGGCAGAGCGAACGGATCCGATTCGATACCGCGGCCGACGTCGTCGAGGCGCTGACCGAGCGGTTCGGCATCGATCTGTCCGGTCTCGGCGACGTCGAGGCCCGCGTCAACGAGGTGATGGACAGCTGACGACGACGTCCCACGGGTCGTCGGCTGCCAGCGTCATGCGGCCGAGTCGCCGCGCGTAATGCGTGGTGCTGCCGAAATCGTCGACCCAGCTCCGCGCCCGCATGGTGGCCAGCCACAGGTGGTGCTCGCTAGTGACGCCGATCGCGCCGTGCAACTGGTGGGCGATGGTGGTGACCGGTTCGACGGCCCGGCCCACGGCCACCTTCGCCACCGTCACCGCGTAATCGGCCTGCGGGCTGCCGAACCCGTAGTCGGCCGCCGCGGCGATCGCCAACATCGTTGCGGCGCGGGCGCGTTCGACCTCACCCGCCATCGCCGCCAGCGAATGCTGCACGGCCTGGAATGCGGACAGCGGCCTGCCGAACTGCTTGCGCTCCCGGGTGTGGGCGACGGTGAGATCTGCCGCGGCGTCCATCACGCCGACGATCTGCACGCAGCGGGCCCACGCACCGCGGCGGATGAGTTCGTCGCCGACGGCCGGTCCTACCTTGGCCAACTGATCTTCCGCGAGGTCGAACGTGAATGACCCGCGGGGCTCGCCCGCCAGATTGCGGCCGTCGACTACGTCGGGTTGGTCGACGACCGCGACGTGAAGCGCATCAGAGGTGCGCGCGGCCAACAGCACCGTCGTCGACCGCGGCCACGGCACATCGTTTGCGGCGCCATGAATCCGGCCGTCGACTGCGTCCGCGTCGGCTACCGCGATGGTGAGCGGCCCGTCGCATGGCACCCCTACGCCTGCCTCACCCGCGAGCCATGCCGCGAGCAGATCCGTTTCGGCGATCGGCACCGCGCCCGCGTGCCGGGCCAACCCGGACAGCACGATCGCGGCTTCCGCGGGACCGGCCTCCTGGCCGCTGATCAGCCGGCTCAGCCCGGTTTCCTCGACTGTGCGCCACAGCGCATCGTCGAACTCCTCACGCACGTCGCGGTGACCGATACGGGCGTCGAAGGACCGGCGGCCGATGTCGTCGACGAGCTGGGTCAGTTCGTTCACCTGGCCCCCAAGCCCTTGGCGACCACGCTGCGCAACACCTCATTGGTGCCGCCACGCAACGTGAACAGCGGCGAATGCAGTCGCGCGGTGGCCAGCAGTCCGCGTAGCCGCGCGGTGCTCGGCGAGCGTGGGTCCAGATCCTCGATCAGATCGGCCACCAGCTCGACAGAGTCTTGTTCGAAGCGGGTGCCGAGATCCTTGACGAGAGCGGCCCGGCCCGCGGCGTCCTCTCCGTCTGAAAGGGCGCGGGCCACCGACACCGACAGCTGGCGAAGCGAGATCATCCGGGCCATCAGGTCGCCCAGCTCTGCGGCCGTCCTGTCGTCGACGTCGCTGCCCGCCAATGCCCGCACCGCGGAGAAGACGAGGGTCGCGGTGGACAGAATCCGTTCCGGCCCACTGCGTTCGAAGCCGAGCTCGGCGGTGACCTGATGCCAGCCGTTGCCGATCTGCCCGAGCACTCCGCCACTGGGGCCATCGGCGACGAAGACGCCCTCGAACGCCACCTCGTTGAAGTGGTGCTCGCCGTTCATCAGCTCGATCGGGCTGATCGTGATGCCTGCGGCATCGGTCGGGACGATGAACTGGCTGAAGCCGGCATGGCGGTGCTGCGGATCCAGTGGGCTTGTGCGCGCCAACACGACGATCTGATGGCTGACGTGCGCACCGCTGGTCCACACTTTGGTGCCGGTGAGGCGCCAGCCGCCGTCGGCCGCAGTTGCGCGCATCTGCACCGCGGCGAGGTCGGAGCCCGCCTGGTGCTCGCTCATCCCGATCGCCGAGTACAAGGTGCCTGCGACGATGCGCGGAAGGAGCCGGCGTCGTTGCTCCTCGCTGCCGTAGGCGAGAAGGGCCGGCGCCACCTGGCGGTCGGCGATCCAGTGGGCGGCGACGGGTGCGCCGTGGGCCAGCAGTTCTTCGGTGACCACGTAGCGGTGCAGGTATCCGAGGCCGTGCCCGCCGTATTCGGCAGGGATCGTGAGGCCGACGAACCCGGCGTCGGCGAGCCTCACCGAGAAATCGGGATCCCACTTGGCCAGCCAGCAGTCCACCGCGGGTTCCCAGCCGTGTGCGGCGCGATCAGCCGCCAGGAAGTCCCGGATCGACGCACGCAGGGCGGCCAGTTCGCCGTCATCGGCGCACAGGGCCTCGAATTCACTCACCGAGGCGGAAGTCTAGTGACACCGAGCAGGAGCAGCAGGAATTGTCATGTCCAACCTGGCGGCAGCAGACCATACTCGGTGAGCGTGACCGATCCCGCTCGCCGCGACCGTCTGCGTGAACTACTCGACGCGGTCGTCGACGCCGACAACAGCGACGTCGGCGATATGGCGCGCAGCAGCTTCGCCTCGGAGTTCCACTTCTCGCGGGAGGTGCGCAGGCTGACCGGGGAGTCGCCTGCGGCGCTGCGCCGCCGCATCATGCTCGAGCGCGCGGCGTGGCGGCTGCACGGCGGGGAGCGGGTGACGACGGTCGCGGCCGACGAAGGCTGGTCGTCGGCGGAGGTGTTCTCACGGGCGTTCAGCCGGTCGTACGGGGTACCGCCGTCGCGGGCCGTTGATATCGAGTTCCGGCTGCCCGCACCCAATGGCCTGCACTTCCATCCGCCGCAGTCCCTGTGGCTCGACAGCGACGGCGACACGAAGGAGCCCGACATCTCGCAGCTGATGGTGGCGCACGACATCGCCGACACGGCGTATCTGATCGACAAGGCCGCCGAACTGTCGAAAGTACAGTGGGTGGAGGAGATTTCACCCGGTCAGATCGTCCTCGACTGGGACGGGCCCGAACCGAGCGTCGGCGCCGTGCTCGGCGCCATCGTCTGGTCGAAGGAAGTCTGGCTGGCGACCATCGATGGCCGCGACTTTCCCGTCCGGGCGTCGACGCAACCGGATTCGACGACCGCCGCACAATTGGCGGTTCATCACGACGATCTCGGGAACCGTTGGAACGCAATGGTGTCCGAGTACACGGCCGAGGGCCGCCTGGGTGACACCATCATCGACGCGCTCTGCGATCCGCCGGAGTCGTTCCAGCTCTACGGGATCGTCGCGCACGTACTGACCTATTCCGTACACCGCAGGCAACTGGCCCGCACGATGCTGGCGCGTCACGGCATCGAAACCCGGACCGGTGATCCACTCGATTGGATGAGAGGCAACTGAATGGCGACCATCTACTACACCGCATCGAGTATCGACGGCTACATCGTCGACGACCGAGACAGCCTGCAGTGGTTGATATCCCGCAACATCGACGCCGACGGGCCGTTCGGCTACCGTGCGTTCGCCGACTCGGTGGGCGCGCTGGTGATGGGGGCGACGACGTATGAGTGGATCCTGGCCAATGACCCCGACGAATGGCAGTACAAACAGCCGACGTGGGTGCTGACGCACCGCCCGGACATCGTGCGGGCAGGCGATCCCGTGAAGGCCTATCAGGGCGACGTGACGGAGTTGCACCCGCAGCTTGTGCAGGCGGCGGGCTATCAGGACGTCTGGGTGGTGGGTGGCGGCGAGGCGGCGGCGCAGTTCGCTGACGCCGGCTTGATCGACGAGATGATCGTCAGCTACGCACCGTGCACGCTCGGAACGGGTGGCCGACTTCTGCCCTTGCACACCGAATGGAAGCTGATCGAGTCGGGCGTCAACGGCGACTTCGTCTGCGCCCGCTGGCGAAAGGCTTAGTGGCCACCCGTCGGGAGACCGTTGCGGCGAACGAATTCCCTTGACTTGATGAGGAACTCCATCTGGTTGGCGACTTGACGCAGCGGCTCGGCGTTGCGGATCGAGCGGCACAGCACCACGGCGCCCTCGAGCGACGCGATGCAGGTGACGGCCAGCGACTCGGCCTCGGCGGTGTCGAAACCGTCGGCGATGAAGGCACGCGACAGCGCATCGTGCCAGCGGCCGAAGATGTCGCTCGCGATGCCTGCCAACTCGGCTCCGTCGCTCGCGCAGCCGATCGCAGCCGCGACAACGGGGCATCCCGCGCCGAAGTCACTCTCCTGCAGTGTGCGCTCCCAGAACTCACTGAACCCACGGACCAGCGGCAGCGCGCCCTTCTCGGCGGCGGCGTCGATGCTGTCGGCGATCGCGTCACCGGCCCAGACCAACGCCTCGGCCAGGATCTGATTGCGGCCCTCGGGGAAGTGGTAGTAGACGGAGCCGCGGGGAGCACCGCTGCGGGCCAGCACCTCGTCGATGGTCACGCCAGCGGTGCCGCGCTCGCGCATCACCTCAGCGGCGCTGATCAGCATGTTGCTACGCGTCGAACCTCGTTTGGTTCGCGGTTTGGTGGTCGGCACGGCCCAGATGATCCTCACGCCGCCTGCTCGCCGCGCAGCTGCGCGGGGCGCCATCCAGCGGTGCGCGTGGCCAGCCGGTAGAGCGGCCGACGACGGTCGAACACACGATGCGTGAACCTGCGGCCTGCGAAGTTGAGCTCGATGACCCACATCTTGTGCCTCCTAATGGTGAGCGGCGCCGTTGCCGACTCGCCGTAATTATGATTATGAGCATAGAACCCGCAGAGCGCCCGTGCAATTCCCCGACCGGGCGATAAAGACTCTGATCTCGGTAAACAGCGGGCATACCAGGGCCAAGGTGCAGGTCAGAGATTTGACGCGCATTGAGCGTAATTATGCTTTTTAGCATAATCTGGTCGGACGCGATTGACTCCGCTAGGACGCGTTACGCTCGGCGCAGTCGCTGCGAGAAGGGCTAGCCATGGGCCATTACAAGAGCAATCTGCGCGATCTCGAGTTCAACCTCTTCGAGGTGCTCGAGCTCGAGAAGGCGTTGGCGACCGGTGAGTTCGGCGACCTCGACGGCGAATCCGTTCGCCAGATGCTCGAGGAGGCAGCTCGACTGGCCGACGGACCCGTCGCCGAGACGTTTGCGATTTCCGACCGAGAGCCGCCGACGTTCGATCCGCAAACCCACGCGGTGTCGTTGCCGGAGCCGTTCAAGAAATCCTTGAAGGCATGGCGGCAGGGCGAGTGGTTCCGGGTCGGGCTCGACGAAGGCATCGGCGGCGTGCCCGCACCCGCGATGGTCTCGTGGGCGATCAACGAACTGCCGCTCGGCGCCAACCCGCCCGTCTTCCTCTACATGGCTGGCCCGGTGATGGCGGACATTCTGTTCCACATCGGCAACGAACAGCAGCGGCACTGGGCCAGGCTGGCCATCGAACGGAACTGGGCCGCGACGATGGTGCTCACCGAACCCGACGCAGGCTCGGATGTCGGCGCTGGCCGCACGAAGGCGGTCCAGCAGGCCGACGGCACGTGGCATATCGACGGGGTCAAGCGGTTCATCACCAACGGTGATACCGACGATGCATTCGAGAACATCCTGCACTTGGTCCTCGCACGACCCGAGGGCGCAGGACCGGGCACCAAGGGATTGAGCCTATTCCTCGTGCCGAAGTACCTGCCCGACCCGGAGACCGGCGAGCCCGGAGAACGCAACGGCGCCTTCGTAACCGGGTTGGAACACAAAATGGGGCTCAAGGCGTCGGCGACGTGCGAGCTGACGTTCGGCCAGCACGGGGTGCCCGCTGTCGGTTGGCTGGTCGGCGACACGCACAATGGCATCGCCCAGATGTTCAAGGTCATCGAGTATGCCCGAATGATGGTCGGCACCAAGGCGATTGCGACGCTGTCGACCGGCTATCTGAATGCGCTGGAGTATGCGAAGACGCGGATACAGGGCGCCGATATGACGCAGATGACCGACAAGTCCGCGCCGCGCGTGTCGATCATCCATCACCCGGATGTGCGGCGTGCATTGATGACGCAGAAGGCATACGCGGAGGGGCTGCGGGCGCTGTATCTGTTCACCGCTGCGCATCAGGACTCTGCGGTGGCCCAGATCGTCTCGGGGGCTGACGCGGCACTGGCCGAGCGGGTCAACGATCTGCTGCTGCCGATCGTCAAGGGTGTCGGCTCCGAGCGCGCTTACCAGTGCCTGACCGAGTCACTGCAGACGTTCGGCGGCTCGGGGTTCCTGCAGGACTATCCGATCGAGCAGTACATCCGGGACGCCAAGATCGACAGCCTCTACGAGGGCACGACCGCGATCCAGGCGCAGGACTTCTTCTTCCGCAAGATCGCCCGCGATCAGGGTGTGGCGCTGCAGCATGTCGTCGCGCAGATCCAGAAGCTCCTGGACAACGACGCGGCGAGGCCCGAACTGGCCGAGGATCGCGCGCTGCTGGCGAAGGCTCTCGCCGACGCGCAGTCGATGGCGGCCACCTTGACCGGGTATCTGATGAGCGCCCAGGAGGACGCGCGCGAGCTGTACCGACTCGGTCTCGGCTCGGTGTCCTTCCTGCTGGCGGTCGGGGACCTGTTGATCGGCTGGCTGTTGCTCGAGCACGCCGAGATCGCGTTGACCGCGCTGGCCGGCGACGTGTCGGAGCGCGACCGCTCGTTCTACGAGGGCAAGGTGGCAGCGGCGAGGTTTTTCGCGCGTAATGTGTTGCCGCGGTTGGCCGCCGATCGCAAGATCGTCGAGGATGTGGACCTGGCGGTCATGGACCTACGAGAGGAAGCATTCTGATGAAGGTGATCACGTCGATCGACGATGCCGTCGCCGCGGTGGGGGAGGAGCTCGGAGTCAGCGAGTGGCAGGAGATCGACCAGGACCGCATCAACGCCTTCGCTGATGCGACCGGGGATCACCAGTGGATCCACATCGACGCCGAACGTGCCAAGACGGAAAGCCCTTACGGCACAACTATTGCGCACGGCTTCCTTACGCTGTCGATGATCCCGGCGCTCACCAAGGACAACTACCGCGTCGAGAACGCGAAGATGGCGATCAACTACGGGTCGAACAAGGTCCGCTTCATCGCGGCGGTGCCCTCAGGCGGACGGATCCGGGCGCGGTCCGAGCTCATCGACGCCGCCAAGGTCGACGACAACACCGTCAACCTGACGGTGAAGAACACCATCGAACTCGACGGCTCCAACAAGCCGGCCGCGGTCGCCGAGACGATCGTGCGGGTGTTGTTCTAGCCCGCTTTCTCCACAGCGGCCAGCGCAGCCGCGACGGCGAAGAACTTGTTCTCGCCAAGCTGGCGGACCGTCTTGATGCTGAAGGCCTCTTCGAGCAGCTTCGCATCCTTGTCGGTGACGCCCGCCAACGCGGCGGGAGAAGCGTCGAGAATGTCCTTGAGGGGCTTTGCTTCGTACGCCTTGTCGAGAGACTTCGTCAGATCGACCGATACAGCCATAATTTTCCCTTCTGTTTGGTCACGACGGAAGGGTCACCGTAGCGGCGGAAACTTAAACACAGCTGTCACGTTGCTGGTTGTCCACAGTTGCGGGTTCATCCACAGGTTGGCTTGACCTGGTGTTTTCGGCGGGCTGGGTGGTCGGCCAGCGAGTAGATTCGAATGCATGTTCGATGGTTCGTTACCCGAGATCGCCGACCTGGCGTCGTTGACCGATGCCGAGTTGGTCGACGCCGCGGGCGGGTGGGCGCGCAGCGAGAACGCCGCGGGTGCGCGCAAGGTGGCGGTGATGGCCGAGATCTTCGCCCGCCGCACCGGCCTGCCCGCCGGCGAGCGGGAGCTGTGGTGGATCGACCCCGAAGCGGCCGTCGCGTGCGAGTTGGCCGCCGCGGTCAATGTCAGCCAGGGCATGGCGCTGCATCAGACCCACCGCGGGGTCGCGCTGCGCGACCGGCTGCCCAAGGTCGCCGAACTGTTCGAGCAGGGGCTGATCAGTGATTTGTTGGTGCGCACAATCGTGTGGCGCACCTACCTGATCACCGACGAGGCGGCGATGGCCGCCGTGGACGCCGAGCTGGCGGCACGGATCACCGCCTGGGGGGCGTTGTCGGCGGCCAAGACCGAGACCGCGATCGACGCGTTGGTCGAACAACATGATCCGGCCGCGCTGCGCCGCTCGCGGGAATCGTTGTCGCGCCAGACCGTCGAGTTCGGGTCCCCTTCTGACCCGCCGGGCACCACCACCCTGTGGGCAAGGTTGAACACCCCCGACGCCGCGTTGATGGAAGACCGGATCGAGGAGATGGCCCACTCGGTGTGCGACGCCGACCCGCGCCGCATCGATGAGCGCCGCGCCCACGCCTTGACCGCCGCGGTCATCCACACCGGATTCGGCTGCCGCTGCGGCGACAACGACTGCCCCGGCGCGTCGGCCGCGGACGCGCCGGCCAAGAACGCCGTCGTCTACGCAGTCGTCGACGACAAGTTCGTGCCCTGCGCCGACTCCGAGGACACATCCCCGGACGACACCGGCGATGACGACTCCGAGGGCGACCGCGGTGGCGCCGCCGACGCCGACGGCGACGGCGCGTCGCGGTCGGCTGCCGAGGCGGCTGCTGCTGCAGCGAACCGCCCCGCCAACAGGGCCCGGTGCGCGGCGCCGCCGGCCTATGTGTTCGGTGCGGGGATTCTGCCGACCCCGCTGCTGGGCGCGATCCTGGACCGGGCCCGCATCCGGGAGGTCCGCCATCCCGGTCACGACTCGGCGCCCGAACCGCGCTACACGCCGACACGGTCAACAGCTGAGTTTGTCCGCTGCCGGGATCTGACGTGCCGGTTCCCCAACTGCGACAAACCCGCCCAGGTCTGCGACCTCGATCACACCGTCCCGTACCCGATCGGGCCGACGCATCCGTCGAACCTGAAGTGTCTGTGTCGTTTTCACCACATGATCAAAACGTTCTGGACCGGTGTGACGGGTTTCCGGGAGCGACAACTCCCCGACGGCACCGTCATCTGGACCTACCCGACCGGGCACACCTACACGACGTATCCGGGCAGCCTGCATCTGTTCCCGAGTCTGTGCCGACCGACCGCCACGCTGTGGACCGGTGACCCGCCGGTCCTGGAGCCCTGCGGTGATCGTGGGGTGATGATGCCCAAACGCCGACACACCCGCGCGCAGTACACCGCGAAAGCCATTGCCGCCGAACGCAAACTCAACGAAGACCAGCCTCAACCCCGCCCCCTGTCCACAACAGCTGCACTGCCGCCCGTGCGAGGACAAACCTTCTGGGAATGGCTGGCCGCACTACCACCCGGCGACGACACCCCCCCGCCGTTTTAACCGACGCGACTACCCGCGCCCATGCCACCGCCAAAGTCATTGCGGCAGAACGCAACATACACCCACCGCTCTAGCGAGACCGCGAGTTGATGTAGTCGCGGATCAGAGTCAGAAGTCGTTCGCGGCCGAAAGGATCGCCGTGGCCGGGGTACACGATCGTCACCGGAAGATCGGCGATGCGGTCCAGTGAGTCGATATAGTCCGAGACCACCGCGCCGTTGATTCCGTCGAGCAGGACTTCGCCGGGGTCCAGGTCGTAGACGACGTCGCCGGAGAACAGCACTCCCTCATGGGGTTCGAACAGTGCGACGGAGCCGGGGCTGTGTCCGGGCAGATGCAGCGTCGTCAGTGTGCGGTCGCCGAGATCGAACGTGTCACCGTCGGCGACGGGCGTGCACGCCTGCGGCGCACGGACCGAGTAGGCGTCGACGTCGTACCCAGCGGTCGGCACCGCGTCCACCATTAGATCCGGCATTTCGTCGACATAGTGCGGCGCCTCGAGACCGAGTTCCTCCACCAGCCGATCACGACGCAATGTGCCCGGCGCAGGCATATCTGCCCGCTCGGCGCTGTGGGCGTAGGTCATCTCGAACTCGTGAGCGCCGCCGATGTGGTCGAGGTGGGCATGGGTCAGAAACAAGGCCGGGTCGCGCTCGAACAACTCCGGAACCCCGGCGCGCAGCGAGTGCACGCCGAGGCCGGCATCGACCACGAGGTCCTTGTCCGGCCCGCTCAAATGCCAGATGTTGCACCGCAGGAACGAATGAACATGCGGCTCGACGACCAGACTCATCCAGTCGTTGACGCGAGTGGATTCGTACCACTCGGCGGCGACCGGAAGCGTGCTCGTGGCGACTACTCGGGCTTGTAGCCGAACGGCAGCAGCACGCTCTTGGCCTGCGTGTACTGCTCGATGCCTTCCGGCCCGTTCTCGCGGCCGATGCCGGAGTTCTTGTAGCCGCCGAACGGCGCGCCGGGATCGAACGCGTACATGTTCACCGCGTACGTGCCGGTGCGGATCTGCGACGCGATCTTCATCGCCTTCTCGTTGTCGGTGGTGAACACGCTGCCCGCGAGGCCGTACGGCGAGTCGTTGGCGATATGCACCGCATCCTCCTCGGTGTCGTAGGGAATCACCGCGAGTACCGGCCCGAAGATTTCCTCCTGCGCGATACTCATCGAGTTGTCGACGTCGGCGAAAACCGTTGGCTGGACGAACCATCCGCCGTCAAGACCCTCGGGCCTGCCGCCGCCGGTGACCAGCCGCGCACCCTCGTCGACGCCCTTCTTGATGTAGCCCTCGACGCGCTCACGCTGCTTCTCGGAGATCAGCGGGCCGATCATGGCGCCGGCATCGTCGGGTAGTCCGACCGGCATTCCGGCCGCTGCCGCGCTGACCTTTTCGACGACCTCGTCGTAGCGTGACCGCGGCGCAAGGATGCGGGTCTGCGCCACACACGCCTGACCGGAGTTCATGAATCCGGAGAACGCCAGCATCGGCAGCGTGGAATCAAGATCGGCGTCTTCGAGGATGATCGCTGCCGACTTGCCGCCCAGCTCGAGGGAACAGGGCTTCAGCCTCTCGGCCGCGATCTTGCCGATCTCTTTGCCCACCGCGGAGCTTCCGGTGAACGTGAACTTGTCGATCTCGGGGTTGGCGGTCAGCGCCCGCCCTGTCTCCGGACCGCCAGGCACCACCGAAAGCACACCTTCCGGCAGGCCGGCTTCGGCGAACATCTCGGCCATCGCGAACAGCGAAAGCGGCGTCTCGGCGGCAGGCTTCACCACGATGGTGCAGCCGGCGATCAATGCAGGTCCCAGCTTGTTGGCCGCCAGGAAGAACGGCACGTTCCATGCGGTGACGGCGGCGACGACGCCGATCGGCTCGCGCAACACCATCGTCTCGCCGTAGACACCCTGGCGGAAATCACGCCAGGTGAACTTGTCCGCGGCCGCCGCGTAGTACTGGAACGCCGCCATCGCGGCGCCGTACTGCATCATGTCGACGATCGTCGGCGGCTGACCCGTCTCGGCAGCCAGCAGGAACTTCAGCTCGTCGGCGCGCTCCTCCATGAGCTTCACCGCGGCGCCGAGCACGGCGGCTCGCGCCTGCGGCGACATGTGCGGCCACGGGCCCTCGTCGAAGGCCTTCCGCGCTGCTGCGCACGCGGCGTCGACGTCGGCCTCACTTGCGAGCGGAACCTTGCCGACGAGCTCACCGGTGGCAGGCGAGTGCACCTCGATGACGTCGGCGGTCGCGGGCTCGACCCACTTGCCGCCGATGAACAGCTTGTCCCACTCGGTCTTGACTGAGTTTGGCTTCGTGGCAGTGCTCTGTGTCATGAGCGTCACACTACCCATCGAACGGCAAAACGAGAACCTGTTGCAGTTTGGCCGCTCACCGCGGCGCAAGCACCAGCACCAGATTGCTCACCGCGAATTCCCGCAGCAAAGGGACGCGGCACATCCACCAGGCCCATCTCGGGTGGTAGCGGGGGAAAGCGGCGACCAGCGTCCCCGCACTCGTGCCGAAGGCGATGCCATCGGCTGCGGACACCTCGAACAGTGACGATCCGTAGTTGTTCTTCGCCGGATGACCGTGTTTGCGGGTGTAGCGCCGCGCAGCCCTCGCGCCGCCGAGGTAGTGGGTCAGCCCCATCTCATGTCCGCCGAACGGGCCGAGCCACACCGTGTAGGACAGCACGGCCAACCCGTCGGGCTTGGTGACCCGCAGCATCTCCCTGGCCAGCCGCCACGGCTCCGCCACGTGCTCGGCGACGTTGGACGACAGGCAGATATCCACGCTGGCGTCGGCGAACGGCAGTGCCATACCGGAGGCGCGGACGTAGGTGGCCGCCCCGCCCGCAGCGGGCCCTGCGTGCATCGCATGAATCTCGCCGGGGTCAGGCTCGACGCCGATGTAGCCGAAGCCCGCGTTTTCGCATGCCGCCGCGAAGTAGCCGGGGCCGCCGCCCACGTCGAGCAGGGTGCGGCCTGCGCCCGCCCCGCCCCCAGTCGCCTTCCACAGGTCGCCGACCATCGCCGCGGTGTCCTTGGCCAGCGCGGTGTAGAACCGGGCCGGATCGGACTGCTCGAAGCGGAACTGCGACAGCAGCCGCACCGACCGCGCCAGCGTCGCACGCCGGGCGAAGACGTCGGTGGCGGTCATAACCCGACCTTATGCAGCGGTTACGCTGGCACGGATGTCTGGCCCCGTGAGATCCGTGTTGCTGCTGTGCTGGCGCGACACCGGCCATCCCCAGGGCGGCGGCAGTGAGGCCTACCTTCAGCGCATCGGCGCGCAACTGGCCACATCGGGGGTGGACGTCACGCTGCGGACGGCCCGCTACGACGGCGCCTCCCGAAACGAGACCGTCGACGGGGTGAAGATCAACCGGGCCGGCGGCACCAACTCGATCTACCTCTGGGCGGGCCTGGCGATGGTGCTGGCCCGTATCGGCCTCGGCCCGCTGCGCAAGGCTCGCCCTGACGTCGTCGTCGACACCCAGAACGGCCTGCCCTTCCTTGCCCGCCTCGCCTACGGCCGTCGCGTCGTCGTGCTGGTGCACCACTGCCACCGCGAACTCTGGCCCGTTGCGGGTCGCGTGAAGGGCCGGTTCGGCTGGTTCGTCGAGTCGCGGCTTTCGCCGTGGCTGCATCGGCGCAACCAGTACGTGACGGTGTCACTGCCGTCGGCGCGGGACCTGACCGACCTCGGCGTCGACGCCGCACGGATCGCGGTGGTGCGCAACGGTCTTGACGAGGCGCCTGCGGAGACGCTCGAGCTGCCTCGATCGGCTACGCCGCGTATCGCGGTGCTGAGCAGGTTGGTGCCGCACAAACAGATCGAGGACGCGCTGACCGCGGTCGCCGAGCTGCGCCCACGGATTCCCGGGCTGCACCTCGACATCGTCGGCGGCGGTTGGTGGCGAGATCGCCTCGTCGACCATGCCCGCCTACTGGGTGTCTCCGACGCCGTGACGTTCCACGGGCACATCGGCGATGTCGCCAAACACGAAGTGCTGCAGCGCAGCTGGGTGCATGTGCTGCCGTCGCGCAAGGAAGGCTGGGGGCTCGCGGTCACCGAGGCTGCCCAGCACGGAGTGCCGACGATCGGTTACCGGTCATCCGGCGGGCTGACCGACTCGATCGTCGACGGGGTCACCGGACTGCTCGCCGACGACCACGCCGAGATGGTGGCAGGCATCGAGCGTCTGCTGACCGATCCCGTGCTGCGCGATCAGCTTGGCGGCAAGGCGCAGGTCCGCAGCGCCGAGTTTTCCTGGCGGCAGAGCGCCGAGGCCATGCGCGATGTGCTGGAGTCGATGCTCGCGGGCAGGCGCGTCAGCGGCGTCGTCCCAGCGTCCGCCTAGGCGGCGGCGAATCCGACGGGAAGCGTTGCCGGGCCGCTGATTCCGACCATCGGCTTCCACTGTGCCATGCCGTCGCGGTGCAGCTGCGGCATGCGGCAGGCCATCACCGAAAGCGCGGTGGCGATCTCGCGTCGGGCCAGGTTCGCACCGAGGCAGTAGTGGGCTCCCGCGCCGAACGTCTGCATCGGCGGAGCATCCTCGCGGGTGATGTCGAAGCGCTCCGGCTCGGTGTACACATCGGCGTCGTGGTTGGCCGCGGCCGTATTGCACATGACGAAGGTGCGCGCCGGGATCGTCACACCGCCGATCTCGACGTCCTCCGTGGTCATCCTCATCGCTCCGATGATCACTGGGCAGAAGCGCATTACCTCCTCGACGGTCTTCATCGCCAGGTCGGGACGCTCCGCGAGCAGTGCCCACTGCTCGGGATAGTCGCAGAACACGTCCAGCGCGGCGGCTACCTGGTTACGGGTGGTGTCCGTACCTGCCATCAGGATCCCTGCGGCCAGCATCCGCAGCTCGCCGATCGACAACCGGTCGCCGTCGTCCTCGGCGCGGATCATCTCCGAAATAAGGTCCTCGGTGAGGGATTCGCGCCTGTGCGCGACCATATCGTCGATGTAGTCGTCGAGTTGTCCCCACGCGGTGAGGATGTCGTTCTCGTATTCGGCTACGTTCCAGGTGAACAGCTTGAAGAAGTCGTCGGCCCAGTCGGAGAACAGTCGCCAATCCTCGCGCGGCGCGCCGAGCAGCGCGGAGATGATCGGCACGGGATAGGGCCGCGCGATGTCAGCGACCGCTTCGCAGCGCCCCTCGGAGACAAGGCCATCGACCAACTCGTTGATGACGTCGGCGATGATGCCGTCGAGCCGATTCACCGACCGCGGGGTGAACGCCTTTGACACCAGCCGTCGCAACCGGGTGTGGTCGTCCCCGTTCATGGCGAGCAGCGAGGTGCTCGCGCGCTCCCACAGCGGGCCCGACGTGATGCCCTGCGTCTCCAGGCCTAGCCCTCGCGGCACCTGGAACCGTGGGTCGCGCAGTGTCTCGCGCACCAGCGAGTAGCTCAGGATCTCGGGCCCGTGGGCCCCCATCGCGATCGGGCCCTCCTCGAGGGCCTTGCGCAGGTTGCGATGTGCTTCGTCGGGAGTCGTCGCTTCCTCGTACTCCACGGTCGGCAGATCGGCTTCGAACACACTTGTCGCGCTCATGAAAACCATGCTTCGACTGCGTGAATGGGGTCACTAGCGTAGTGCGCTACCCCAGTCGCCGATGGGTCAGCCCGATGAGCGCACCGGCGCCGCCGACGACCAGCATCGCGAGCCATAAGGCATGTGTGACCAGCATCAATGGCCGGTGCGCCGCGGCGGCGTGGTCTCCGCCGATCCAGGTGACCGTGAGGTCGGTTTCCGATTCGGTGACCAGCCAACCCACCCCGGCGCGGGCCAGCGCGTTGTGGTCGGCACCCGTCGTCAGCAGCCGCTCGACGTCTCGAGCCCGGCCCCCTTCGCCGGGTACGAGACGGCCCGAGATCGTCAGATCGCCGGTCGTCAGCACCTCGGCGCGAACCCAGCGCGGCAACGGGTCGAGCACCGGCGCATCGCCCGCCCACCCGAAGTCCCGCATGCTGCCCGTCGGCAACACCGCGACCGGCCGCGGATCGGCGTTGATCGTCGCCGCGACCGTCGCCCAGCTTGTCGGGTATTGCACCGCGACGACCTTGCCGCCGACGCCCCACGCCAGATCGGGCAGCGTCGCGATCAGGGCGAGGCTGCAGACGCCCGCCGCGGCGAACGCGGGCACCCACCGTCGCAGGGTCAGCACCGCGGCGGCGGCGGCGAGCGTGTAGCCCGGCACCGCCAACGCCACCCACTTCTGCGCGTCGCGGAGCACGCCGAGGCCGGGTATCGCGCGCACCAACGACTCCACCGCCGCCAGTCCCGGTGTCGTCGCCATCAGCGTGGGCACCACGACTGCCGCGGCGGCCAGCACAAGCAGCGGAACCGCCACAGGCATCCGGATGACGACCGGCAGGCCCGCGGCCACCACGCCAAGCACCACGATGGCGGCGGCTACAGCGAAAAGCGTTGTCCGCGAGGAAGGTACAGCCTCACCGTTCCAGATACCGCCAAGGCTCGCGAGGCTTCCCATGGTGGCAAGGCCCGGCTCTGCCCGCGCGGCGAACGCGGGCACACCTTCTGCCTGTGACGACGACAGGGACCCCGATACAGCCGCGGCCGTCAGCCACGGCAGCGCCGCGATGATCGCCGCGCCGACCCCGACGCTTGCGCACAGCGTGCGTGACCGGCCGGAACCAGGCGCCGTCGAACACACCAGCGCCACCGTCGCGGCGAGCATCAGGCCAGTCGGTGTCAGCCCGGCGAGCGCCGTCCAGAACGCCAACGCGCAGACCTCGAACCACAGCGGTCCATGGCCTGTCCGCATCCGAAGCACGGTCGCCGCCACCCACGGCAGGCACCCGTAGCCGACCAGCAGGCTCCAGTGGCCCTGCAGAAGCCGTTCGGCGACATAGGGATTCCACACCGCCAGGGTCGCCGCGACGAGTTGGCCGGGCGCACCCGCAGCGGGCAGCACCGTGGCCACCAGCCGCGCGCTGCCCCAGCCGGCAAGCCAGAGCCCGACGATCAGCAGCACCTTGACCACGATGCCGCCGTCGACGACGTGCGACGCAAGCGCCACCGCGAAATCCTGCGGCAGAGCGCGCGGCGCCGCATCCGAAAGGCCAAGGGCCGCATCGGATAAATAGGATCGCGGGGTCGATACGGCGTCACGAAGGAGTAGATAGCCGGGTGCCAGCAGCGGACCCGTCACCACAAGGGCGAGCGTCAGCGAATAGGCAGGCGCCCAGAACTTGGCCAGATAGCGGTTGATCGGACCTACCGGTCCGGAGGCTGCCCACGTCGCTGCGTGGGCAATTGCATCTTCTCGGTCTTGGCCTCGGCCCCCGGCACCTTGATGCCCTGGGTGTCGAAGAAGCCGTGGTCGGCCTCGTCGAGGCCGGGGTCGATCAGCGTGGACTCGGCGCGCAGGCTGAACGATCCGAGCAGCGCCCCGCCGATCAGCGAGACGAGGCCGATGGCGGTGAACGTGATCGGCAGGATGCGGCCCCACAGCGCGACCCGGTCCCGCTCGTCACGGGCGGCGGCGACCTGTGATTCCACCGTCTGCTCGGTGGAGGTGACGGTGTAGTCGACGAAGGTCACCTCGGGGCGCAGAGCCTCGCGCGCGTAGTACTGGTTGGCGCGCTCCTTGGACTTGACGATGGTGCCCGATACCGGGTCGACCCAGAAGGTGCGCTGCGCGGCGTAGAAGCGGGTCATGGTGATCTGCTCTTCGGGATCGCCCTGGATACCCCACATGCCCGCAGTCGCGGTCACCTGGCTGTCCTCGTCGTCGTCGTACAGCGAGGCGTACTTCACCGGCTCGACGAGCTTGCCGTCGGCGTCGTAGCCGACGTTCTGGGTGAAGCGGTAGGTGGTCAGCCCGTTGACGTCTTCCTCGCCGTCGTAGTTGGCGTCGAACGCCTTCTGGGCGATCGGATCGAAGAACGGGTACGTCTTCTTCTCGGTGTCGAAAGGGAAGCGGTAGGCCAGCCCCTCGTGCGGCAGCGCGATGTTGGTCGGCGGCTGGTCGTCTTCCATCGTGCGCGGCTTCTGAACGGCGCCACCGGGATTGCTCTCGCTGGAGACGGCCATCGCGGTCTTGCGGTCGAGGGTGACGGTGTCGACGAGGGCCAGCAACAGGCCGGTGTCCTGCTGCTGGTCGGTGCGGCGCAGCGTCGTGCCGACCTGGAGGGTGACAACGTCGGCGTTCGACGGCGCCTCGACGCTGACCTGCTGCTGTTGGGTCACCGGCACGTTCTTGCCGACCTCGAACTTCGGAGCGTTGAGCGACGCGGGATCGAAGGCGGTGCCCGTCCCGTCGCTGACCAGGGTGGCGTCGAGGTCCAACGGAATCTTGGTGATCTTGCTCTTGGTATAGGTAGTGAGCAGCAGCGCGGCGATCAAAAGGGCGGCTCCGAGCCCCAGGATCCCGCACGCCGCGATACGCAACGCCACTGCGCGGTTCAAACCGTTCCTCCTTCGGTTTGGCTGCCCCAATGGCTAGCGACCCTAACAGCACAAACTAAGGCCATCTTTCACCACGACGGGTTACCCGTCCGGACGTATTGCACACTGGTCGCTGTGGCGGGTTCTCCAGTGCACTCCCAGGGTGTGAGCGGTACGCGGGGATTCCTGCCTCCCGTCGAGGGAATGCGTGCCTGTGCGGCCGTCGGGGTCGTGGTCACCCACGTGGCGTTTCAGACCGGACACACCGGCGGGGTGGCAGGCCGGCTGTTCGGCCGGTTCGACCTCGCCGTCGCGGTGTTCTTCGCACTGTCGGGCTTCCTGCTGTGGCGCGGCCACGCTGCCGCGGCGCGCGGTCTGCGTCCCGTTCCGGCGACGGCGCACTATCTGCGGTCGCGGCTGATCCGCATCATGCCCGCCTACCTGGTGGCCGTCGTGGTGATCCTGACGCTGCTGCCCGATGCCAAGGCCGATCTGACGGTCTGGCTGGCCAACCTGACGCTGACCCAGATCTACGTGCCCCTGACGCTGACGGCCGGGCTGACGCAGATGTGGAGCCTGGCGGTCGAGGTGAGCTTCTATCTCGCACTGCCCGTCATCGCGCTGCTGGTGCGGAGGGTGCCGGTGAAGGCCCGCATCCCCGTGCTGGCCGCCACGGGCCTGCTGAGCCTCGGCTGGGCGCTGATCCCGTTCGACACTCCATTCGGGGTCAACTCGGTGAACTGGCCGCCCGCGTTCCTTGCGTGGTTCGTCGCGGGCATGCTTCTCGCCGAGTTGACGGTGACGCCGGTCGGCCTGCCGCACCGCCTGGCGAGGAAGCGAGTCCTGATGGCGGTCGTCGCGGCCGTGGCCTTCCTGGTGGCGGCCTCCCCGCTGGCGGGGCCTGAGGGTCTCACGCCGGGTACCGCGCAGCAGTTCATCGTCAAGGTCGCGATGGGCGCGGTGGTCGCGGGTGCACTACTCGCGCCGCTAGTGCTCGATGCGCCTGACACCCCGCACCGCATCCTCGGCAACACCACCATGGTCACGCTCGGCCGCTGGTCCTACGGGCTGTTCATCTGGCATCTGGCCGCCTTGTGGATGGTATTCCCGATCATCGGCGAGTTCGCGTTCAACGGCCATATGCCCGTCGTGCTCGTGCTTACCGTGGTGATCGGCTTCGCGATCGCAGCGGTCAGCTATGCGCTGATCGAGTCGCCGTGCCGTGTTGCGTTGCGGCGCTGGGAATATCGCCGCAGCAGCCCAGGCGATCCCGCACCGCCGCTGGATAGTGCGGTCAGTGTGCCCGCGCCAGCCGTGCGATGACGTCGTCGCGCACGGCCGACCGCCGTGCCTTGCCCGCATCGTCGCGCAACGGCTTGTCGGAGAACTCGACCGTTCGCGGCAGCTTGTAGTTGGCGATGCGCTCGGCGAGGAAGGCGATGACGGCGGCTTCGTCGAGCCCGCTCGACTGCACGATCGCGTACGGCACCTGACCCAGATCCTCGTCGGGCACGCCGACGACCAAGCAGGACAACACATCCGGATGTGCGCTCAGGGCTGATTCGATCTCCGCGGGATACACGTTGCGGCCTCCGACGGTGAACATGTCGACGCGTCGGTCGTTGAGGTAGAAGTAGCGGTCGGCCCCGAAATCCCGGTAGTAGCCGAGATCGCCGAGTGAATCCCAGCCATCGCGGCTCTTGGCCTTCGATCCGATGTAACGGTAGGTGGGCGGGCTTCCCGGCGCGGGACGCATGTAGATCTCACCGCTGACGCCGGGCGGGCATTCGTTGCCGTCGTCGTCGAGAACCTTCATCTCACCGGCGACGACGACACCCACCGATCCGGGATGTTTCAGCCACTGCTCACCGGAGATGAAGGTGAGCGCCTGAAGTTCGGTGCCGCCGTACAGTTCCCACACGGCTTCGGGTCCGACCAGTTCGATCCACGCCTGTTTGACCGCGGGCGGGCATGGTGCGGCGAGATGCCAGAACCGACGGATCGAGGACAGGTCGTAGGAATCAGGATCCGCGCGGTACACCGGCAGCAGTCGCTGCATGATCGTCGGCACCGTCGCCAGGAACGTGACCCGGTGTTGCGTGACGAGGATGAGGAACTCGTGCGGTTCGAAGCGCGGCATCAACACAAGGTGATGCCCCTGAACCAGACCGATGGCGAACGTCGTGAAACCGGTGTTGTGCGACAGCGGAACCGAGAGCAGGTTGACGTCGCCCTCCTGCGCGCCGAGCGGATATCCCGCCCTCGGCGGAAACCGGCTGTCACCGCCCGCCTCGATCAGCTTGGGTCTGCCGGTGCTGCCGCCGGACGACATCGACTTCCACACCGGTGACACAGTTTCGGGTAGCTCGGCGTCGGACAGCGCCGGATTCGGGGTGAAACCCACTGGCACACTTGGGGTCTTGCCGCGCGGATCCTCGCGGCCGACGATCAGTGCCTGCGATCGCAGGTCAAGCAGGCCTTCGAACTCCGAGTCGGGCAGCCGAGCCGACAGCGGCTGCGGTGTCGCGCCGAGCTTCCACGCGGCAAGCACCGACTGCACCCACTGGATCGAATTGGGCAGCATGATCGTCACGTAGTCGCCGACGCCCACCCCGCGTTCGGCGAAGGCACGCGCCAGCCGGTTCGTCGACAGGTCGAGTTCACGACGGGTCAGCGTCGCACCCGAGCAGGTGACCGCGGGTGCGTCGGGATCGGCTGCGGCCAACGCGGCGAACTGGGTGCCGATCGGCGCGGTGTCCTCTCCCACGTCAGTAGCCGCCCTGCGCGGCGAAGATCTTGCGCGGGTTGTCCACCAGCATCGTGTGGATCTGCTCGTCGGTCACCCCGCGCTTCCGCAGTGCGGGCAGCACGTCGTCGGAGATGTGCAGGTAGTGCCAGTTGGGTGTGACGATGGGAAGGAATTCCTCAGGCAGCCAGTCGTTGAAGCACGCAGCGTCGTGGGACAGCACCATCTTGTCGGCGTGCCCGCGTTCGCACATCGTCACCACGGTGTTCACCCGCTGCTCGGTGCCGAGGAAGGTGTCAAGCCCGAAGCGGTCCATCCCGATATACGAGCCGTTGCCGATCAGCTCTTCGAGGTAGTCGATATCGGTGGAGTCGCCGGAGTGACCGATCACCACGCGGGACAGGTCGACGCCCTCCTCGGCGAAAACCCGCTGCTGCTCGAGCCCCCGCCTGGTGGCGGCGTGGGTGTGCGTCGAGATCGGCACACCGGTCTGGCGGTGCGCCTGTGCGACCGCCCGCAACACCCGCTCCACACCAGGGGTGACGCCGGGTTCATCGGTGGCGCACTTGAGGATTGCCGCCTTGATGCCGGTGCCTGCGATGCCATCGGTGATGTCACCGACGAACATCTCGGTCATGATCTCCGGGCCGTCCAGAAGGGTGCCTGGCCCGCGGAAGTGGAAATACATCGGCACGTCGTTGTAGGTGTAGATGCCGGTGGCGACGACGATGTTGACCTCGGTGGCCGCGGCGATACGCACGATGCGGGGGATGTAGCGGCCGAGCCCGATCACCGTCAGGTCGACGATGCTGTCGACTCCGCGACTCTTGAGCTCGTTGAGGCGGTCGATCGCGTCGGCCTCACGCCTTGCCTCGTCGCCGAAGACGTCGGGGTGGTTGTCGTTGATCTCGGGGGAGAGCACGAAGACGTGTTCGTGCATCAACGTCACTCCGAGGTCGGCGGTGTCGATGGCTCCTCGCGCGGTATCGAGTTGCGGCACGTCGCCGATGCTAGTGCTGCCGGTGGCCTCCAAGCTGTCAGTTCATCGCACTGGCGACAAGGATGTGCCCGGCGAATCCGAGCGAGCCTGCACGGGACCGATAGTGATCTGCGTGTCGGCGATACGAACCGTCGTCGCCTGCCGCGAGGGCCAGCAATGCCCGCAGCCGCAACAGGGGCAGCTCGTGGATGACAGACCCGTCGTCAACCGGTGTGCTCGCCAACCGGTCGATCTCGGCCTGCGCTCGGGTCAGGTCGCCTTCTGCGCCGCGATGAAGCAGCGATGTCACGAGAACGGTCGTCGCGGCGCCGCGATACAGCGGGGCCCCGCTGCGGTCCACGTCGTCGAGCACACGTTCCGCTGTGTCGATCGCCGCGTCGAGGTCAGCGGTTCGAAAGCACTCCGATGCGGTCTCCACGTCGATGATCGCCAGGTCCGACATGGTGCACCGCTCGCGTACCACGAGATCGCGGGCGCTTGCGAGCAAGTCGAGACCCTCCGACCTGTGCGACGCCTCACCGGTATGGATCAGGGTCATGCCGCGCGCCAGCAGAGCAAGGCCGAGGGCCATGTCTTCGCTGTACCGGTGGGCGATGTCGAGCGCCTCGCTGGTTTCGGCGTCGGCGGTCGTGTCGGGCACCATCGCCCCCAGCGCGATGCCCGTCACGTACTTGAAGTACACGGTCGAGACGAAGGTCGTCGGGTCGACCTCGTGAGCGATGGTGTTGGCCGAATCGAAGTCCGCCTCCCACCGGTGCTCGCCGAGGCAGAGTCGCGCGATGGCGCGCATGGCGGTCGCGAAGGCCAGCGGTGACCCGGTGAGGAGGTTGCCCATCGTGGCGTCTCCGTCGGCCAGGTCGATGACGCGCTGGGCGAGGTGCCGGGCGGTGCGCATGTTCCCGGCGAGATAGTGGGTCTGGATCGCGGGGAACAGCAGGCCGACCGTCAGCGTCCGATCGTTCAACGAGTCGACCTGTGCGACATATCCGGGGGCGAGTTCGGCGGACTCCCGCATCCGGGCGTGGACGGATAGCGAGGTCATCAGCCCGCACACCGCCATGACGAGCGGTAGCCGGCTGTCTGAGGTGGTGCACAGGTCGCGGAGTTCGTCGAATCCGGTGTCGGCGACGCTGCCGCCTGCCCGCCAGGCGCTTCCGCACAGCAGTGACCGCGGGGCGATCCGCATCGTCATCCGGTCCCGCTCCTCGGCGGGCAGCCGGTCTGCGATCCGGCGGGCGTGCTGCCAGTTGGCTCGCGCGGCTCCGATGTCTCGGTTGACGAACCACGATCCTGCGCGCATGTACCAGCCGAACGCTTCGCGCAGATCGCCAGCGGCGTCGAGGTGAGAAGCGATCAGCGCAGCGTTCTCGTCGAGTGCCTTGGTGTTGCGACGCTCGATGGCGTCGGCCAACCGCCGATGAAGCGCCGACCGGCCCGCCTTGAGCTGGGACTCCTGGGCCACCGTGCGGATCATGGGATGACGGAATGCGTACTCGGTCGACGACGCCAAAACCATGGGGTAGATCAGCTCGGCGTGTACCAGCTCCGAGAGTTCAGGCTCTATCCGATCGCTCTCTCGCTCAGCTATGTTGGCCAACAGGTCACTTGCAAACTGCGATCCGATGACAGCCGCGGCGTTCAGCAACTGCTTCGCGCCGGTGGTCAATCTGTCGATGCGAGACGCGATGGCGGCCTGCAGCGTCGGCGGAACTGACACTTCGGCGGCATCTCCTTGGCGCACATAGGCTCCCGCCTCGCCGTCAATGATTTTCCGCTCGGCCAGATCGCGGATGAGTTCGTGCACGAAGAACGGGTTGCCCGCGGCGCGGTCGATGATCTGCTCGGTCAGCGCCTCAAGCGACGGGTCGGCGCCCATCAACTCCGTGGCGATTCCTGCCGCCTGCGAATCGTCCAGTGGTGCTAGGGCGAAGCGCGCGACGTCAGGGAGCCGATGCAGGGGGCCACGGTACTCAGGACGGTAGGTGATCGCGGCGATGACCGGGGTTCCCCGAACCAGCGCAAGGACTTCGGCGAGCAGCGCCTCGCTGAGGTCATCGATCCAGTGCACGTCCTCGATGATCAACACCGCGGGATCGCGGCGTGCCGAAAGCGCCGAAGCCACAAGGCGGGACAGTCGCCGGCGGCGCGCGTCGGCGGAAATCTGAGCGGCCGTGTCGGAGTCGCCGATGCCGAGAAGGTCGTCAAGCAGCTGCACATCTTCTGGATCAGCCGACGCCAGCCGTGCCCGGATCCTGCCGCGCGCCGCGACGTCGTCGAGATCGCCGACCTGGAACACGTCGCGCAACAACCGGGCTATGACGTAGAGGGGCATGTCCCTGGTGTGCGACTCACAGAAGGTCGAGTATGTCTTCACGCCGTGGGTATCCGCGAGTTCGGCCAGCTCGCGGCCGATGCGGCTCTTGCCGATACCGGGAGGCCCGGAAATGACGATGACATGGCCATGGCCCGCAAGAGCATTCTTCAGAAGCGCTGCAATGGAGACTATTTCACGTTCGCGTCCCACGAGCGCCGATTCGTGTCGCAGGTGTGGCCAGCGTCGTGGGCCCATCGCCTTGAGGAGCCTCGCCGGGATTGGCGCCGGTGATCCCTTGATCTCGACCAACTGTGGATCACCCAGTACCGCAGTGTGTTCGACGAGTCGGGCGGTGGACTCGGACACCATTACTCCACCTGGAGGCGCGACCGACTCCATCCGTTGTGCCATACCGACCTGTGCTCCGACTGCGGTATAACTCGTGGGGCCGACTCCGATCTGACCTGTCACAACGGCACCGGAATTCAGTCCGACCCGCAATGCGTATTCGATACCGTCGCGACGGTGCACGTCCGAGACCAGTCGCCGCACCTCTCGTTGGATCTCCAGGGCTGCCAAGCATGCACGGGCGGCATGGTCTTCGAGAGCGATCGGAGCCCCGAAGATAGCCATGATGCCGTCTCCCGTGAACTTGTCCACCGTGCCGCCGTAGCGCTGGACGATGGCGCCGCAACGGTTGAACAACTCGCTCATGACCTCGCGCAGACGCTCGGAGTCAAGCCGCCCCGCCAAGTCCATCGAGCGCACCACATCGGCGAAGAGAACCGTCACTTGCTTATGTTCGGACTGTGTCGCGATGGATGCGATCGGTGAGCCGCAGGCGTCACAGAATCGGGCGCCGGCCCTTGGCTCGGTTCCACATGTGCCGCATGACGTTTGCGATACCGCCACTATGTTCCCGCCGTCGTGCGATGGTCGCTGATAGCACCCTAAGGGCCGACCTTGCTGCGCAACGCTGATTCGACGAGAGACTCTCCGATGGCGACGATCCTGGCGTATACCTCGCCGGCACTGGGGAATTTGTATCCATTGTGCGCGTTGTTGAGCGCGCTGCATGAGCGTGGGCACCACATCGAATTGCGCACACTTGCCCGTGGTGTCCCGTGCGGTCGCCGGCTCGGGTTTGTCACCGCACCGATCGACGAACGCATCGAGTCGATCGAGATGACGGACTGGATGGCGGCCAATGGTCGTGAAGCCCTGCGGGTGGCCTTCGACGTGTTCGGATCGCGTGCGCCGCTGGAGGTCGAGGATCTGATGGCGGCGATCGAAACGGAAAGGCCCGACGCGCTGATCGTCGACCCGAACACCTGGGGCGCCGCGATCGCTGCAGAAGCCAGCCGCCTGCCGTGGGCGACCTTCTACCCGTACACCCCGTTGCTGAGATCGCCGGGCACGCCGCCGTTTGGCCCGGGTATCAGGCCATGGCCGGGACTGGCCGGTCGTATTCGCGACAGCGTACTGCGTCCGGCGGTGATGAATGCGGTCAACAAGGCGATGGTCAACCCGGTGAACATGGTCCGATCCTCTGTTGGGCTGGCCCCGGTCCGGTCCGCTGAGGAGTTCATGCTGTGCCCGCCATTGATGTTGGTCGCCAGCGCCGAACCTTTTCAGTACCCGGGCTTCGCGGCGAACTGCTCGCGTCTGCATATGGTCGGGCCATGCGAGTTCGATCCACCGACGGCTGATGACGTTGGCTGGCTCGATGACATCCGCCTGCCACTTGTGCTCGTATCGACTTCGTCCGACCGCCAAGCAGATTCGGCTCTGGGACGTGTCGCCATCCGGGCGATGGCCGACGAATCCGTGCACATGGTCGCGTCTTTTCCGTGCGGCGTCCCTGACGGTCTGGGCTTACCGGCGAATGCCACTGCGGTGGAGTTCGTGCCACACGGCCGCGTGCTGGACCGGGCGGTGTGCGCGATCACGCACGGGGGAATGGGTGTCACGCAGAAAGCATTGGCGCGCGGCGTTCCGGTCTGCGTGGTGCCCTTCGGCCGCGATCAGTTCGAGGTCGCGCGCCGTGTCGAGGTGTCCCGCTGCGGCACCCGGCTTCCCGCGAAGCGCCTGACGCCGCAGCGGTTGAAAAAGAAGGCTTTGCAAGCGATGTTGATGAATGACGGAGCACGCAGGGTCGCCGACGGGTTTGCAGCGGCAGGCGGTGTCAACTACGGGGCTGATCTGGTGGAACGTCGGCTGTTGACCAGATAGACGCCGAAAGCGCGGCGACCGATATCAGCGCCAGCAGTTGAACGACCCAGGAGTGCCCGGCGTACCCGTCCACCGACCGCCACGGGTTCTGCGACAGCACCGCGCCTGCCAGGATCAGCCCGCCCGCGCTGGTGCCGACCGCGACGGCGTCGTACCGCGTTGGCCGGTTGCGCAGGAGATAGCCGACTCCGAGCGCTGCACCGAATACGACCACGCCTGCGATGCCCGCGATAACCGCGCCTGCGGCCAGGATCGCCGGCCCGGAGGCGACCGCGCCGGGTTGCCATGGCCGCGCCGGGTCGAATTCGGGCGGCGGGCGCCGCGCGGGGACCAGCGCCAACAGCGCGAGGATCGGCAGCAGTGCCAGCCCGCCGACGATTCCGGCGCGGTACACGGCGTTCGAGCCGAACGACAAGGTGACGGGACCGGATGTGCCCGCGGGCATGACCCAGCCCTGCTGCCAGCCGTTGACGGTCACCGCGGCCAACTCGGTGCCGTCGGCGGCGCGTGCGGTCCAGCCGGGGTTGATGCTCTCGGGAACCACCAGAATGCGTGACGCCTGCGAGGCAGGCACGTCGAGCTCGCGGTGATCCGGGCCCCACGCGGCCGTTTCGACGGGACTTGCCTGCGCGGTAGTCAATTGACGGCCCAACGGCCCGACGAGTTGCACGCCGTCGACGACGAACGCCGCACCCGGACTGACCAGCAGCTCCTGTTGGCCCTCCGGCAACGCGATGGGCCCGGCCTGGCACGGTGCGGCCGCAATGGGGTCGCCGTCGAGCAGCGCGCCCACCGTGGTGTCGATCGTGGTCTGCACGAACTGCCCCGCGACGGCGATGATCGGTCCCTTACCGCACGGCAGCGTCACCGCGCGCTGCCTGTTGCGCGCGGCGTCTGCGGCCGCGATCGGGTGGCCCTGCGCATCGAGTGCGGTGACCTCGGCCAGCCCCGGCGGCTTGAGTTGGTCGAATCCCAGTGCCGTGCGATCGATGATCTCGTCCCAGTCGAGGATGGACACCTTGACCGTATCGGTGACCTTCGGTCGCAGCTGCAACGTCTGTGCGCCCGCATCGGCGGCAAGGCGTCGCACCTGCGGGCCGTCGCCGAGGTCGATGGCGACCAACTTCGGATGTGCGGGCAGGGTCGACGAACTCGGCGCCACCCGTAAGGCGCTGACCTCTTTGGCGACAGGAAGTTTCAGCGTCAGGTTCGGCGGCGAGCGGTGTTGCACAACGCGTTGCGGCGCTGTCCACGCCGTATGCGGATCACCATCGGCGGCGGCGTAGACGGAGCCGAGTACGTCGATCGGGTCGGAGTCGCCGGTGGCCGTCGCGGTCCCCGGCTCGCGGATCAGGTCGGCGAGGTTCGGGCCCTGCCGCGGCCTCACCCACACCGTCGGGTTCACCGAGATCGGTTCCGGCACCGTAAGAGTTCGGCTCAGGTTCACCGGCTCCTCGGGCGCCAACGCCATCGTCGCCGCGCAGTGCACACCGTCGGGCCCGTCGGCGCAGCCCGACCGTCCAAGAAGCTCAGAGCCCAGATCCCATTGCGCCACAGCCGAGTTCGGCGGCGGTCCGGGAACGTCGACCGTGTGCCGCAGCTCGATCGGCTGGGCGAAGCCCGACGCGTCATAATGCGTGACGGTGAAGTCGGTGATACCGAACTGGACGCCGGGCGATCCGTCGTCGGTGCCCGCGGCGGTGATGCGCACCCACGGCGTCTCGCCGTAGGGCAACGCCGCGGTGATCGGCTTGCCCGGCTCGTCGAAGCGCAGTGTGCTTGTGCCGTTGACGGTGGAGATCTCGATGCGGCGGACCTGTGCGCCGACGGCGGTCGCACTCGGTGTGATGGTGATGGTGGCGTTGGTGACCGGGTGGTCGAAGTCGACCTGCAGCCACTGTCCCACCGCCGACTGCAGCGAGTTGGACACCCAACTCGTCGACGAATCGCCGTCGATCGCCGCCGTCGGCGCGGTTGCAGGCGCGACGTTGGGCAGCGCGGTGGAGTCCGCCGCCGAACTCGACACCGAGATCCGCCCGCCGGTCCAGTTGCCGTGCACAAGGCGGGTGTCTCCCGCGGGATAGTCGGGCACCCGGTTGAAGGTGTGCCGGGCGTCGCCTTCCGCGCGGATCGCCGACGCGTGGTCGTCGACGCGGCCGTAGTCGATCTCACGGGCCAGCGGGGTGTCGGTGACGGTGACGACCGGCGTCGCAAGCCCGGCCCGCTGCGCGTCGGCGGTCAGCAGCATCGGTCCGAGCGGCGGCTGGTGCAACAGCCTGCGGCGCTCGTCGAGGCGCAGCAGCGCCTCGGGCCCGCCATCGACGCGGGCCATCGCGTCGGTGTTGGTGAGATAGGGAGCGCCGGGCCGGTCGGGTGCGTCGACCCGGTAGATCTCGACGGCAGGGTACTTCGGTCGCAGTCCGCTGTCGGTGATGAAACCGGAGAGCGTGCCAGGGCCGACCTGCTCGCCGAACTCGGCGACCTTCGACAGGCCCGGCGATCCGTCGATGGCGCGGTGCACAAGCACCGGCCGGGCCGACCGCGAGGTTTCCGGGTCGAGATCATTGCGGACTACGACGTATGAGATTCCTTGTCGGGCAAGGGTGTCCGCCAGCCCCGCCGAAGGTCGGCCCGCGGCGAAGAGCCTCTGCACCGAGTCGAGCGCTCGGATGGTCTGAGGCGGGGTGAGCGGGATCGAATCGCGCACACCCCACGGGCTGCTGCCGAGAACCTGAAGCGGCTCGTCGTGGCTGGACCCCCACACCTGCGTCGCGAAAGGCGCACCGGGCGCAACCAGCACCCGGCCAGGCGGTGACCCTGTGTTGTGTTCGTCGAGCCAGTCCGCCGTCTGGTGCCAGTACGCAGGGATCGCGTCGAACGCGCCTGGCGGTGTCAGCCGTCCCGTCCACGCCAACGAGGTACCTGTCGCCAGTGCGACGAGCACCACCATGCCGACCGCCACCCGCTTGTCGTTCTCCGGATGGGCGAACGCGTGCATCCACTCTCGCCGCGGCACGCTGCCCGGCAGCGGGATGCGGCCAAGCAGATGCGCGAGCCCGAGCACCAGCGGCAGCCGGATCAACGGCTCGAGCTTGTGCACGTTGCGAAGCGGGGTGCCATCGGCGTCCAGAAACGCCTGAACCGTATGCGCCAGAGGCGATCCGAGGCCACCGGAGTATCCGGCTGCCAGCAGCGTGATCCCGATCAGCAGGATTGTCACCAGCCGACCGCGGGCAGGCATCCCGCGCATCGCCAGTCCGGCGAGCCCCGCCGCGGCGACGAGCGTGGTGGCCAGCACCGCGACCGTCCCGGTGACCAACGTCGCGCCCGCGGTGGCGTTCGGTGCGACGAACGGGGTCCAGCTGTCGGTGCCGCGCAGCACCTCGGTCAGCGATGTCCATTGCGTTGTGACACCGGAGGATTCGATGAAGTCGAGGAACGGCGGACTGATCCGGCCCAACATCACCAGCGCCACCACCCACCACGCGACGGCCAGCCCCGCGCCCAGCGCCCACCACGCGGTGAACCGCAGCCACAGCCGGTTGGGTCGGTGACAGGCCCACCAGATCAGCGCCGGCAGGCAACCGGTCAACGTCGCGACGGCATTGACCGCGCCCATCAGCGCGAGCGCCAGCGCCGACCGCGCGGCGAGCACCCTTAAGGTCCCAGACCCGCGCAGTGCGAGCACGACCGGTAGGAGCACCCACGGCGCCAGCATCATCGGCAGGGTCTCCGACGAGATCGCGCCGATCGTGGTCAGCACGCGCGGTGACAGCGCGAAGGCCGCGGCCGCGATGACCCGCGAACCCGGCGATCCGATGCCGAGCGCCTCGGCCAGCCGCAGCAGTCCCCAGAAGCCGACGGTGAGCAGAAGCGCCCACCACAGCCGCTGGGTGACCCAGCCAGGCAGGCCGAGGACGTCGCCGAGTAGGAAGAAGGCGCCGTGCGGGAAAAGGTAGCCGTAGGCCTGGTTCTGCGCCTGCCCGAACGGCAGTTCGCTGTTCCACAGGTTCATGGCCCGAGCAAGGAACCGCAGCGGGTTGGCGGTCAGATCGAGCTTGGTGTCCGGGGAGATCTTGCCCGGCGACTGGGCGAAGGTGAGGGCCAGCGACAGCGCCGCGACCAACCAGAGCCAGCGGCGAGAAAGGGGCGTCAGGCTAGCTGCGGTCGCCGTACTCGACACGGTTCAGCACGGCCGACGCCGGATCGCCTGCCTGTACCGGCGGCTTGGTGTCCTGCTGCACCATCAGCGTGATCCCGAAGATGGCGGCCGCGCCCAGCAGAAGGCCGACAACGATGCTTGCCGCAGCGGGCACCAGAAACCGGTCCATGCGGCCCAAACTAACATGCACCGCGTCGCCGTCCGGTAATGCCATGACAGCATGACCCCATGGCCCTGCCCCGTGTACTCGGTGTTCTCGCGGCGATGACCGGCTTGCTGCTGGCATGCTCGACCACCACCGAAAAGCCCGAAGCTTCGCCCGCCTCCGGCCCGTCCAATACGTCGCTGGACAGCCCACTGCCTGCCGCGCCTGCAACGCCTGCCTGCGGCGATGTGCTGGCATCGATGTCAGTCCGCGACAAGCTTGCCCAGCTGTTGATGGTCGGCGTCACCGGCGCCGACGACGCCCGCGCCGTCGTCGAGAACCAGCACGTCGGCGGCATCATGATCGGGAGCTGGACCGACCTGTCGATGATGGGCGCCCCACTCGCCGACATCGCCGCGGCGGCGAATCCGCTTCCCCTTGCGGTCAGCGTCGACGAGGAAGGCGGCCGCGTATCGCGCCTGGCAGGCCTGATCGGCAGCCAGCCGTCGCCGCGGCTGCTGTCGGCGACCATGACACCCGACGAGGTCCGCGGCATCGCGTTCCAGCGCGGCCAGGCCATGCGTGGCCTCGGCGTGACGATCGACTTCGCACCCGTCGTCGACACCACGACGGAATCCGACGACGAGGTGATCGGCGACCGTTCATTCGGTTCGGATCCGCAGCAGGTGATCGAGTACGCAGGCGCCTACGCACAGGGACTGCGTGACGCCGGTGTGCTGCCGGTGCTCAAGCACTTCCCAGGGCACGGCCACGCCTCCGGCGATTCGCACGAGGGCGGTGTCGTCACCCCGCCGCTGGAGGAACTGAAGACCAACGACCTCATTCCGTACGGGGTGTTGACCACCCAGGCGCCGGTCGCCGTGATGGTCGGCCACATGCAGGTGCCCGGCCTGACCGGGACGGATCCCGCCAGCCTCAGCCCCGCCGCGTATGGGCTGCTGCGCTCGGGCGGCTACGGCGGTCCCGGCTTCGGCGGCCTGGTGTACAGCGACGACCTGTCCAGCATGGGCGCGATCAACCAGCGCTACAGCGTCCCCGATGCGGTTCTGCGCGCGCTGCAGGCGGGCGCCGACGTCGCGCTGTGGGTCACCACCGATGAGGTGCCCGCGGTGCTCGACCGGCTGGAGAAGGCGCTGTCGGCAGGCGAGCTGTCCCAGGCCCGCGTCGACGACTCGGTGCTCAAGGTGGCCACCCAGAAGGGCCCGAACCCGAAGTGCTGACCCGCTGACGATTTGCAGGTTCTGACAGTCGCCGGATGCGATCAGCGGCGCGAACCCCAATAACGCCACCACCGCTTTGTTTTGTCGCCGCCGCGGTCGACGCTGCAATATCCCGTCTTCGATTGCTGGATTGTTCGCGGGTGTCTGTAATGCCTTGCAAGTCAATCGTTTCACGCCTTTGGGCGCCTACAATTGTTGGCAACTGAAGGGGTGAACGAATGGTCAGAACACATACGATCGTCGCGGGGGAAACGCTGTGGGCATTGGCGTTGCGCTTCTATGGTGACGCGGAACTGCACCGGCTGATCGCCACCGCAAACGGAATCGCCGATCCCGACGTCATCGATGTCGGGCAGCGCCTGATACTTCCCGACTTCACGAGATACACGGTTGTCGCTGGGGACACGCTGTCGGCGTTGGCGTTGCGCTTCTATGGTGACGCGGAGCTGTACCGGCTGATCGCCACCGCCAGCGGGATCGCCGATCCGGACGTCATCGATGTCGGGCAACGGCTGATCATCCCGGAGATCACGGTATACACGACTGTTGCCGGGGACACGATGTCGGCGTTGGCCGCGCGCTTCTATGGTGACGCCGCGTTGTATCCGCCGATCGCCACCGTCAACGACATCGCCGATCCCGCCGTCATCGGCGTCGGGCAGGCGCTTGTCATATTCGCGGGGCGCAGCGACGGGTTCGGCCTGACGATCGTGGACCGCAACGAGAACGACCCTCGCCTGTGGTACTACCGGTTCCAAACCCCTGCGATCGGCTGGAATCCTGGCGTCAACGTCCTGCTTCCCGATGACTACCGCACCAGCGGACTCCGCTATCCCGTCCTCTACATGCTCCACGGCGGTGCCGCGGACTTCCGCCAGTTCGACTTTCTGGGCATCCGCGGTTGGACCGCCGGAAAGCCGATCATCGTCGTGATGCCTGACGGCGGGCAGGCGGGCTGGTACTCCAACCCGGTCGGCTCGTTCGTCGGCCCACGGAACTGGGAGACGTTCCACATCGCCCAGCTGATCCCGTGGATCGAGGCGAATTTCCGAACGTACGCCGAGTACGACGGCCGCGCAGTCGGCGGGTTCTCGATGGGTGGGTTCGGTGCGCTGAAGTACGCGGCCAAGTATTACGGCCACTTCGCCTCGGTGAGTGCCCATTCCGGCCCGGCGAGCCTGCGGCGCGACTCCGGCCTCGTCGTGCATTGGGCAAACTTGAGCTCGGCGGTCGTGGAACTGGGCGGCGCCACGGTCTACGGCGTGCCGTGGGACGAGGCCAGGGTCAGCGCCGACAACCCGGTCGAGCGCATCGACAGCTACCGCAACAAGCGGATCTTCCTCGTCGCGGGCACCAGTCCGGACCCGGTCAACTGGTTCGACACCGTGCAGGAGACCCAGGTGCTTGCCGGCCAACGCGAATTCGGGGAGAAGCTCAGCGAGGCCGGCATCCCGCATGAACGGCACGAGGTGCCCGGCGGCCACGTCTTCCGGCCCGATCAGTTCGCCATCGACCTCGACGGCATCATCGCCCGGCTGCGCCCCGCGACCAGCGGTGTGGTCTAGAGGCCCTGGAGACCGTAGACCCGTTCGGCGTTGTGCACGCCGATCATGTCGACGATGGCGATCGCATCAGCTTCGCCGCAGTCGCCACTGCGGACCCACTCGCCGAGGACGAGCCCCATGGCGCGCCGCCACAGCACTGCGCCGAGCAGGTGTAGTTCCGGCGGCCCGAACGCATCAGAGGAGTACAGCTGTTTGGCGAACGGTGCGGTGTCGAGTGCCTCGGCGACCAGCGATGTCGCCCGACTGCCGAGATAGTTGATGGCAAGGCCCACATCGAAATTCACGTTGTCGAAGGCCTGGGCGAGATAGCCGGCCTGCCGGTGGAACGGATAGCAGTGCAGCAGCAGCACCGGCACGGACGCCATGGTTCGCAGCAACGGCAGCAGCAACAGCGGGTCGGTCCGGTTCAGATCGAGGTCCCGGTCGCCGAACCCGACGTGTACCTGCAGCGGCAGCCCGTGCTCGGCTGCCGCGTGCACGCCGAACGCGATCAGCACCGGGCTGTCGACCCGTAAATCGTTGCCCTGCGCGCGGATAGCGGTGGCGTTGTCGACCACCGTCATATCGGTCGGGCGTGACCAGTCGATGTCGAATCCGGTCCGGTACGCGACGATCGTCTTGGTGCCGACGACGTCCGGCGAGTCCACCGCCTGCTGCAGCGCCGATCGGAACGCGTCGGGGAAGTCGACGGGATCGGTGGTCCCTCCTTCGAGCAGGTCCTCGGTGAGCCGCTCCAGACGCAGGATTGACGACGCCGGCCTGCTGCTCAGATCGGCCATCTGCTCTGGGGTGGTGAGCAGGTCACCCTTGAACCCGGTGTCCACCACCCAGCGCGAAACGCCTGCCCGCGCCAGCATCGCGGTGGTCAGCTCGTCGGGCCCGAGCTCGCTGCGTCGCGCCCAGTAGTCTTCGGCGGATGTGTGTGCTTCCAGTCCCAAAACCGGTGCGCACCAACGTCGGATCGCAAGCCCGAGCGGTGAGTCGAACATCGTCATGAAGTCCGGGACCGGATCGGTTGAGCCCTCGTTGATCGACGCCTCGAACGCGGCCCGGTCGACGGGTTTGTTGAACGCGCCGTGCACGTGATGGTCGACGAGCTGGATGCCGCGGATATGGTCGGCCAACCGTTGGGGCACCCGGTCCTCGACGCCGTCGAAGACGTCGGCAACCTCACCAACCGGCATAGCGCGCGACCTCCTCTGCATCGACCTTCCCTGCGGCGGCGTCGGCGATGGCGTCGCCGAGGATGGCGGCGGCGCGTGCGGCCTCGTCCTCGGAGAGCACCAGCGGCGGGGTGATCTCCAGAACATTCCCACCTACGTAGAAGACAACGGCCCCCAGCTCCCACGCACGGTAGACCACTTGTGCGGCGAAGCGCGGATCGCGGTCACCGGTCTGCGGGTCGACAAGCTCGAGTCCGATCGCGAGACCGCGGCCGCGCACCTCGCCGATGCGGTCGGAGCCCGGGGACCCGGCCAGTCCCCGCAGTGCATCGGCAAGAGCCGCACCGATTTTCGCTGCGCGGCCAACCAGACCTTCGGCGACGATGGTGGCCAGCACCGCCCGCCCCGCCGCCGTGCACACTGGGTTTCCGGCGGTGGTGAGCAGGGCCGCGGCGGGCGGTTCGTCGAGAATCGCCGCCGGGCCGACCGCCGCAGAAAGCGGCAGGCCGCCGCCGAGCACCTTCCCGAACGTCACGATGTCGGGCACCACGTTGTCGTGCTCGAAGGCGTGCATGGTGCCGGGGCGGCCCAGGCCCATCTTGACCTCGTCGCAGATCATCGGCACCCCGTTGGCGCGGCAGCGGTCGTGCAACTGTGCGAGGAAGCCGTCGGGCGGGACCACGAGGCCACCGTCGGACAGGATCGGCTCGACGATCAGACAGGCGATGGATCCGGTCGCAAGGTGCTTCTCGGCTAGGTTCAGGCATTCGGCGACGTCAGCGTCGATACCCGCGGCCGACGGCCGGAAGGGGTTGGGGTACGGCAGGAACACCACGTCGGCGTCGGGTGGTGCTCCCGCGTCGACGTGCACGCCCGAGACGCCCATCGCGACGCCGACGCCGCCGTGATAGCTGTGCTCGAACGCGATCACCGTACGTTTTCCCGTCGCGTGTCGGCAGGCCCGCAGCGCGACGTCGTTGGCGTCAGATCCCGCATGGCCCAGATAGACTCGCCGTTCCCCGCTTCCTGGCACCAGGGCCAGCAGATCTTCGGCGAGGCCAACAGAATCGGGATGCACCGCCGAGAGCCCGCCCGCGCCTGGCGCCGTGCGGACCGCCCTGCTGACCGCCTCGGCGACGGCGGGATGGCCGTGGCCGAGCCCGCATGCCGTCCAGGTGGCCGAAAGGTCGAGCAGTTCGCGACCCTGGGGATCGACCAACGTCGAGCCGTGTCCCGACACCACCTCGAGCGGGAAGAACCGCAGCTTCTCGATGCCTGCGATCGTGGCTTCGTCGCGTTCGTAGAGCGTGCTCACTGTGCCTTCAGGTTCAACTCGGCCGACAGAGATTCGCCGACACGTTTGGCGATGCCGGACGCCGCAAGCGCGATGACCAACCCGATCACGCACCAGTACAGCCCGAGTAGCGGTGCCGCGGTGGCAGTTTCAGCGTCCTTCACGTTGAACCACAACACGACCACGATCACCACCGCGCCGAGTATCGGGAGTACGAGACCGGGCACCTTGCCCTTGCCCCCGTGCACGTCGAGGAACTTGGGTGCGCCGACGAACCATGCTGCGGCAATCTCCACCAGCAGGTAGCACACCATCAGGCACACCGAACCGGCGACGGCGAACAGGAAGTAGGTGTCGATCGCGTCGTTGCCGGTGCCCATATCGGGCCAGCCGGCCGCCGCGCAGATCACGTTCACCACCACTGCGACGATCACCACCAACCAGGTGGCGCGGCGTGGCCCGCCGGTCGCGGCGTGGATGTGCGCGAGCGCCTTCGGCCCGAACCCGTCACGCGCGAACGCGTACAGCATCCGCCCCGACGTCGCCGACGTGGCCAGGTGGCACCCGAACGCCGACACGATCGCGGTGAAGATGACCACAAGGCCGAACCATTGGCCGACGTAGGTTCCGCCCAAGTCGCCCAACGTGTTTCCCGAATTCTGGAATGCGTCCAGCCCGGCCTGGTCGGTGCCGAAGCCGTTGACCTGGGCGAACATCACGACGACGAACAGGACGCCGGTCAGCAGCAGCGTGCCCGCCAGGGCCCGCGGGATGTTGCGTCCCGGGTTGTCGGTCTCCTCGCCCATCGATGCGCACGCCTCGAAGCCTGCCCAGGACAGGAACGCGGCGACGACGCCCGCGAGCACTGCGGATGGCTCGACGCCGCCGGAGAAGGAGAACACCGAGAAGTCGATACCCGTCGACGGCGCACCGCCCTTCGCGAAGATCACGACGACGAGCACGACCATGGCCAGGATGCCGAGGCCCTCGATGGCCAGCAGGACCTTGGCCAGCAGCCTGATATCACGGCCAGCGAGGAGGAACGAGATCACGACGGCGATCAGGACGATCACCAGCCACGGTGGCTGATAAGGGGTTTCGCTGTCGGGCTGCAGCTCGCCGATGAAAGCGTTGGTGAAGGCGGCGGTCAACGCGAGAGTGCCGATCGAGAACATCCAATACGCGCCGAGCATCGCGAAGCCTGCGAAGAACCCGGCCCGCGGCCCGATGGTGCCGCCGACCAAGCCGTACGACGACCCGGCGTGGTTGAGATGGCGGGTCAGCCGGACGAAGCTGTAGCCGACCAGCGATACGCCGACGAGCCCGATGAGAAACACCAGGGGGATGGACTTCCCCACGGTGCCGATCAGGCCCTGCCCGTTGCCCGACATCGCCAGGGTCGGCCCGACGAGGGCGACCGACAGGGCCAGCGCCACCCAGAAGGGCAGCTGACGCCGCGGGATCTGATCGACCTCTTCCGACGCTCCGGCCGGGGTATCTGTGGTCATCGCCGTCTCCTTCTCTTACAGATCTGGGTTCGAGTGGTCAACAGCTCCACGCCAGGCGCAGGGCCTGCGCGGTTTCGGCCGGTGGCCGGTCTCCGTAGGTGGTGATCTCGTGGCTGCGCACCGCGACCAGCCCTTCGATCACCGACGCGGACAGCAGGTCGGCGGCTATCAGTGAGGTCTCCAACGCCTTGATCACCGTCTGCTGATCGGTCTGCAGCATCGGCGGTGGCTGCGCCGCCTTGGCCGGGTCCTTGGGCACTTCGGCGGGCAACTCGAGAGCCTGGTCGATGCCGAGCAGCGCGCTGCCGAGGAACGACACGGCCGCGAGATAGGGGTTGGCGCTCGGGTCGATCAGTTTGAGCTCCATGTTGGCACCGTGCGGGGTGCCAGGGGTGGCGGCGACGAAACGCAGTGCGGCTTCGCGGTTTTCCAGGCCCCAGCACTGCGCCGCACCCGCCCAGTTGCCGGGCCGCAGCCGTGCAGATGACAGCACCGAGCCCGCGTAAACGCCGAGGAGGTCGGGCAGTGTCTGTAGTACCCCGGCGATCGCCGACCCGCCCGCGGATCGCATGCCGTGTGGGCCGTCGCCGCCGGAGAACAGCGGCCCATCGCCGTCGGCAATCGACAGGTGCAGGTGGGCGCCGTTGCCCGCCTCCCCTGCGAACGGCACGGGGGAGAAGGAAATGCGCAAGCCGTGCCTGGCGGCCGCCCGACCGATCACGATGCGGGTCGCCGCGACGGTGTCGACGGCGGCGACCGGGCTGGACGGCGCGAGGGAGACCTCGAGTTGATCGTGGCCGTATTCGGTGTGGATCTGCTCGACCGGCAGCTCGGCGCGCTCGGCCGCCCGGGCCAGGTCGACGAGGAACGCCGACCGGTCCAGCGAGGTGCGCACACTGTACGGCGACCACGGGTCGGTCGATGCGTGGCCCGCGTCGGCAGACAGCATCGTGCACTCGAGCTCCGCGCCGATCAGCGCGGTCAGACCCTTTGCACTCAGGGCTGCTTCGAGGCCCTTGAGCAGCGAGCGTGTGCACAGATCCGCGGCCTCGCCGTGCTGTTGGGTGAGGTCACCCGGCGCCCAGACGATGCCGTCGTCGATCAGTCGCAGGTCGGCGGGATCGATGCGGATCCGCAGGTCGCCGTCCACGCCGATGTTCGGGGTGAACGCGATACCGCTGTCGACGCAGAAGACGCTCCACGACGGGGAGACGCCCATGCCTGCGCGTTGAAAGGACTCGAGCCTGCGCAGTGGCACGTACTTCGCCCGCGTCACGCCCGCCAGGTCGGTGATCGAACCCGCGACGAGGCCGACGCCCTGCGCGCGCAGTTCCTCGACGTCCTTGGGCAGCGGCATTGAACCTCCTCGTACGTCACGAGTGTGCGAGCCGAATATGTCATAAATGTTTCATAATCTCTAAGATCTGCGCTAGAGGATTGATTCATTAAATTTCAGATATGGGTCCGACGAAGGGGTTCAGCCATGTGCCGACTGCTGGGTGTCGTCTCCGCCACCCCGATTTCGGTGTCGCAGGCCGTCGGTGAGCGCGTTTTGGCGGACTTCGTCGCGCTGACGAAGATCCACGGCGACGGCTGGGGCATCGCGCGAGTCCGGCTACCCGGTCACCCCCCGAACATCGAGGTGTCGGCGGGCACCGGGGCCGACGATCCGCACTTCGCCGCGGCGACCCACGACCAGCGGTCGGCCGCCACGCTGGTCCACCTGCGCTGGGCGACCACCGGCATCGCGGTGCGCCCGGAGAATTCGCACCCGTTCCTCGCCGAGCGAATTGCCATGGCGCACAACGGTTCCATCAAACCCATCGGTGAGCTCGACGAGCTGTTGACACCGGAGATCGCAGCCACGATCGTCGGGTCCACGGACAGCGAACGGTATTTCGGCCTGATCCGCCAGCATCGCGCCTCGTCGCCTGACCTGGCAGAGGCGGTCCGTCGGGCGGTATCGCAGCTTCGCGAGATCTTCCCGACCGCCAGCCTGAACGCGCTGATACTCGCCGAGGATCAGATGATCGCCGTGCACGCGCACGCCCGTAGCCGGTTGCCCGACGAGGACATCGCCGAGATCACCGCGGCGGATCTGCCCGCCGAGCACCTCGAGGATTACTTCGGCATGCGCTGGGCGCGCACCGACCAGGACAGGGTGGTGATCGCGTCGACGGGTTTCGGTGACCTGGACTGGCAACCGCTGGAGTCGGAAAGCGTGACCGCGATCTCGATGTATGACCTGTCGATGACGACGCAGCCGCTGATGACCCCGTCGACGCGATGACCGTCGAAACGGTCGCGGTGCGGGCCGGCTCGGCATTGCCGACGCTGAGCAAGGCCGAGCGTCGGGTCGGCCGCGCGCTGCTCGCCGACTACCCGAGCGCCGGGCTGGCCAGTGCGGCTCGGCTGGCCGAACGGGCCGAGGTCAGCCCGCCGACCGTGCTGCGGTTCGCGCAGTCGCTCGGCTATGACGGGTTCACCGATCTGCAGGTCGCACTGCGCGCCGAACTGTCGGCCCAATCGAACGGCCCGATCACCCGGCTGCCGGACGCTCCGCCCGCAGGAGGTCTGCTGGAACGGCTCCTCCGACAGGCCCGTGCCCAGAACGAACGAGCCACCGAAACGCTTGCGGCGCTGCCGACCTCGGCGCTCGAGGCCGCGGTCGCGCTGCTGTCGGACACCGGAAGGACGGTCTATCTGCATGGCGGGCGGTTCTCGCACCTGCTCGCCGTGCACCTGGCCGCCCACCTCGAACAGCTGAGACCCGGCGTGCGGCCGCTGGCCGATCCCGACGGCACCGATATGGGCGCGATGCTCGAACTGGCGCGCCACGACGTCGTCGTGCTTTTCGACTACCACCGCTATCAACGCAGCGTCGCCGATCTCGCGCTGCGCGTGCACCGGGCGGGGGCGACCGTCCTTCTCGTTACCGACGACCTGGCGTGTCCGGTCGCGCCAGAGGCCGAAGTCGTGCTCGCCGCGTCGAGCACCGTCGGCACGACATACCAGAGCATGGCCGCCGGATTTCTGCTCACCGAGCTGTTGATTCCGCTGGTGATGGACGCGCTCGGAGAGCCTGCACGCACGCGGATGGCGCTCTGGGAGGAGCAGCGCAGAGCCGAACTGCTGCCCTGACAAGTTATTCTGGAGCAATGGCAGGTGGCACAAAACGACTGCCGCGTGCCGTCCGTGAGCAGCAGATGCTCGACGCCGCGGTGCAGATGTTCTCGATCAACGGTTATCACGAGACATCGATGGACGCCATCGCCGCGCAGGCCGAGATCTCCAAGCCGATGCTGTACCTCTACTACGGCTCCAAGGAGGAACTCTTCGGGGCCTGCCTGGATCGCGAACTCGGGCGCTTCGTCGAAACGGTGCGGGCCGAGATCGACTTCAGCCAGAGCCCGAAGGATCTGCTGCGCAACGCGGTGCTGTCGTTCCTGAACTACATAGACACCAACCGCGCGTCGTGGATCGTGCTGTACACCCAGGCCACCAACTCGCAAGCGTTCGCACACTCCGTGCGCGAGGGTCGTGAGCGGATCATCGACCTGGTCGCGCGCCTGCTGCAGTCGGGCACCCGAAACCCCGAGCCCGACGCCGATTTCAACATGATGGCGGTCGCGCTCGTCGGTGCGGGCGAGGCGGTGGCCAACCGCGTCAGCACCGGCGATGCCGACGTCGGCGAGGCCGCCGAGCTGATGATCAACCTGTTCTGGCGGGGTCTGAAGGGTTCACCGAGCGACAAGGAGGCCGGCGGGCAGGACAGAACCGGGGCGGCCGCGACGGCGGGCTAGATGGCGTCGCGCGGACTGGTGTGGCGCAGCCTGAGCATGCTGCGGGCCGTGCGCGGCCCCATCGGGGTCTCGCTCCTGCTGGGCGTGGTGGCGGCCGCATTGCCATACATAGCTGCAGCGGCGTTCGGTCCAATGGTGCAGGTGATCGCCGACGCCGGGAAGAGCGGAAACCTCAGCGGCGTATGGGATTTACGTGGCCCCCTCGTCGCCAGGGAGGACGGGCTGCTGCGCGCAGTGGCGGGTTCCGTCCCGTTCGGCGTGCTCCTGGCGACGTGGGCCGGTGCCCTGCTGTTGACCCAGCTGATGTACTTCGTCAACACCTGGGTCGGGGCGAAGGTCGACAGGATGCTCCTGGTGGATATCCGGCAGCGCGTTCACGACCATATGCAGACGCTTTCGCTGGACTTCTTCACGAGGTCGCGCAGCGGGGAACTCATCCAGCGGGTGACCGTCGAACCCTCTGGCGTGCAACGTCTTCTGACCGACTGCCTGTTTCCACCGGTCATCGACTCGGTTGTCTTGATCGTCGCGGTCGGCTACCTGGTGGCGATCTCACCGCAGATGACGGTCGCCGCGCTGGTGCTCACACCACTGGCCCTGATCGCGCTGAGGTTCGCAGGGCGCGGCGTCCAGGCCGCCACCCGCCGGGTGATGACGGCCGACCGGGCGATGTCCGCAGAGCTCGAGCAGACGGTGAGCGGCATCTCCGAGATCCAGACGTTCAATGCCCAGCCCTTGCGCAGCAAGCGATTCCGCGAGGTCTCCGAACACTCAGCGAAGAGCACCGCGACCTCGGTCCTGTGGATGCAGGCGACGGCGAACGGGTCGCAGGTGTTCATCGCACTGTCCACCGTCGTGGTGCTGCTCGTCGGAATCGCCTTCAGCGCCACCTTCGGCCTGACCTTCGCAGGATTGCTCGTGTTCACCGGGATGGTGCCGACGATGTTCAGCGCCGCGCAACGGGTGATGGGCGCCTACACCACCTACCATTCGGTCGCACCGAGTGCCGCGTCCACCTACGAACTGCTCGACACCCGCCCGTCGGTCGTGGAATCGGCGGGTGCCGTCGCACTCGGAGAAGTACACGGCAACCTGGTGTTCGACGATGTGACCTTCGGATACTCGCCTGGCCGGAACGTGCTCGACGGGTTGTCGTTCTCGATCGAAGAAGGCGAGACCGTCGCATTGGTCGGCGGTATCGGGTCGGGCAAGTCGACGGTGTTCAACCTGCTGCTCCGGTTCCTCGACCCGCAGCGCGGACGGATTGCCCTTGACGGCAACGACATTTCGGGGGTGTCGATCGCGTCGCTGCGCGATCAGGTGTCCAAGCTCGCGCAGTTTCCGTTCTTCACCAAGGACACGATCCGCGAGAACATCCGGTTGGCGCGCCCTGCCGCAACCGATGCCGACGTCGAGGACGCCTGCCGACAGGCGAACGTGCACTCGGTCATCGTCGACCCGGCGAAGATGGGTGACGGGTACGACACGGTGATGGACGTACAGGTGCCCTCCGGCGGCCAGAAGCGGCTCATCGCGCTCGCGCGCTGTCTGTTGCGTCGGCCCGAGGTCCTTCTGCTCGACGAACCGACGGAGAACCTCGATGCCGACCAACGGGCAAGGCTGACCGGTGTCATCCGGGACTACGCGCGGGATCGCACGTGCGTGGTCATCAGCCACGATATGGATTTCATCGCCGCCGTTGCAGATCGGATCCTGGTGCTCGAGCACGGGCGCATCGCGCAGCAGGGCGATCACCGCGCGTTGATGGCCGAAGGCGGCCTGTACAAACGGCTGTACGAGGCGCAGAACGTCAACTCGTAGGACGTGTCGGCCATGCAGGCGCGCCGAGTTCACGTGACACGGTGCGCGCCGTGTCGCGCAGCGCATCGATGATCTCGGGTGCAAGGGGCCAACGCCCTGTTGGCACGACGACCCCGATGGCGCCTGCCGCCTCTCCTGAGGCATCGAAGACCGGTGCGGCAGCTGCGCATTCGCCGAGCACCGCTTCTTCCACCTCGGTGGCGATGCCTGTCGCGCTTATGCTCTCCAGCTGTCGAGTCAACTCGGCGTTGTCGGTGATCGTCTCTCCGGTCATGCTGCGAAGCGGTTCGTCGAGCTTGTGGTCGGGAGTGAAGGCCAGCAGCGCCTTGCCCAATGCGCTGGCGTGAGCTGGGATCACGATTCCGACCTCTGCCATCTGTCGGGTGCCGTCGGGCCGCGGTTCGTGCGCGACGACGACAACCTCGTCGAACAGCAGCACCGCCGTGCGGACGGCGCAGCCGGTGCGTCGAGCCAGGCCCTCGGCCCAGATAGCAACACGGGAGCGCAGTTCGAGCGTGTCGAGGTAGGTGTTGCCCAACCGAAGAGTCGCCGGCCCGAGCCGATAGCGCCCTGAATCGGCTTCTTGGGCAACCATTCCGTGCGCCAGCAGCGTCCGGACAAGGCCGTGCACCGTCGATGGTGCCAGCCCGATGGCGGAGGCGATCTCACTCAGGCTCATCCGACGACCGCCCTGCAGCACCGTGAGGATGCGCAGGGCCCTATCGACCGCCTGGATCATCTGTGCCCCCCTCGAAACGGGTCTTGCTTCACCCGAAGCATAAGCGTATGGTCCAGATCACATTCGACATTGTCGAATGATATCCGACATAGTCGATACGTTGGATCACCAGCGTGAGCATTGAAGGAGAGCACGCATGGACGAACCGTCGATCACCCAGAAGCTCGCCGCTGAGGCGCTTGGCACTGCATTCCTGGTGTTCATCGGTGTGGGATCGGTGCCCGCGACCATCATCGTGAACGGCGATGCGCCGTTCACCATGGCGGATCTCGGGATGATCTCGTTCGCCTTCGCCACCATCGTGGTGGCCACCATTTACGCACTCGGGCACATCTCGGGTAACCACATCAACCCGGCCATCACCGTCGGATTGGCCGTCACAGGTAAGTTCCCGTGGTCGCGAGTGCCTGCCTACATCGCCGCGCAAGCGGTCGGCGCCATCGCCGGTGCCGCCGCGATCCTTGGGGTGCTGGGGACCGCAGCCCGCGACGCCGGGCTCGGCGTGGCGACCTACTCACCCGAAATCGCGGCACCGCAGGCTTTCTTCGCGGAGTTCGTGGGTACCTTCATACTCGTGTTCACCGTGTTCGGGGTGATACACCGCAAGGCATCGGCCGGATTCGCGGGGGTGGCGATCGGCCTGGTCGTGTTCGCCGCGATCATCCCTGTCGCACCGACGACCGGCGCATCGATCAACCCGGCCCGCACGTTCGGCCCCATGCTCGTCCAGCAGATCGCGGGCGGCTCGGTGACGTGGTCCCAGTTGCCCGTGTACCTGGCGGCCGAGTTCCTTGCAGGAGTGCTTGCCGCGCTCGCCTACGTCGCCATCTCGAAAACCCGCGCGGACGCCGCCTCTTCGGCGGTCGCCGAGCCGTCCACTCACGTCGCAGCCTGAGGAGCGAACAGATGAAGAAGCTCATCAATGATCCAGCCGATGTCGTCAGCGAGGCGTTGGCCGGCATGGCCGTCGCACATCCGGAACTGCGCGTCGACCTCGTGAACCGCATCGTGTATCGCGGCGACGCACCGGTGCAGGGCAAGGTCGGGCTGATCTCGGGTGGCGGCTCGGGACACGAACCGCTGCACGGCGGTTTCGTCGGACCCGGCATGCTCGACGCCGCATGTGCGGGAGAGATCTTCACCTCACCCGTGCCCGATCAGATGCTCGAGGCCACCAAGGGCGTTTCGGGCGGCGCAGGGGTGCTGCACATCGTGAAGAACTACACGGGCGACGTGATGAACTTCGAGATGGCGGCGGAACTGGCCGAGGCCGAGGGCATCACGGTCGAGTCGGTCGTCGTGAACGACGACGTCGCCGTGCAGGACAGCACGTACACCGCGGGCAGGCGTGGCGTCGGTGCGACGGTGCTCGTGGAGAAGCTCGCTGGTGCGGCAGCGGATCAGGGGCGCGAGCTTGCCGACGTGGCATCCGTCGCACGCCGGGTCAACAGCGCTGCGCGCAGCATGGGGGTCGCGCTCACCTCGTGCACGGTGCCCGCCGTCGGCCATCCGACGTTCGATCTCCCTGACGACGAAATCGAGGTGGGCATAGGCATTCACGGCGAACCAGGCCGCCAGCGCATACCGTTGCAGCCCGCGGCGGCGGTGGCCGAGATGATGCTCGAGCCGATCCTCGGTGACGTGGACTTCTCCGGCGACGACGGGGTCATCGTGTTCGTCAACAGCATGGGGGCGACCCCGCTGATCGAGCTGTACGTCGTCTACTCGGAGGTGGCGAACATCCTCGGTAAGGCGGGCATCCCGATCGCGCGCTCACTGGTCGGGCCATACATCACCAGCCTCGACATGGCCGGCTGCTCGGTGACGCTGATGCGCGCCGACGACGAACTGCTGCGGCTGTGGGACCATCCGGTCAACACCCCGGCGCTGAGGAGAGGCTGCTGACGTGAATCTGGCGCAGCTGACCGCATGGATCCGGGAGTACGCACGGCTCATCGGCGAGAACGCCCAACTGCTGTCCGATCTCGATGCGGCGATCGGCGACGCAGACCACGGCATCAACATGGAGCGCGGGATGAAGGCGGTGGCCACCGTACTCGACGAGTCCCCACCGTCTGACATTGCCGCACTGTGTAAGCAGGTCGGCATGACGCTGGTGAAGTCGGTCGGCGGGGCCAGCGGTCCCCTGTACGGCACCTTCTTCCTTCGCATGGCCACGGCAGTTGGCGCAGGCGACAGCGTGGCGGCCGGGGGCTTCGCCAAGGCGCTGAGGGCCGGCGTCGACGGCGTGGTGCAGCGTGGCAGGGCCGAGGCGGGCGACAAGACGATGTTCGACGCACTCGCACCCGCAGTGGAGGCCTTGGACAGCGCGCTCGCATCCGGCGCGGATCTCTCGGCCGCATTGCGGGAGGCCGCCGTCGCCGCTGAAAAGGGTAGGGACGCAACAACAGCGATGGTCGCCCGGAAAGGCAGGGCAAGCTACCTCGGTCAGCGAAGTGTCGGCCATCAGGATCCGGGTGCGACATCGGCGGCCATGCTGATCGGCGCGGCGGCAACGGCGCTGGGCGGGTGAGGACGTGACGGTTGGTCTTGTCGTCGTCTCCCACAGCCGGGCTCTGGCCCGTGCCGCGGTGGGACTGGCCCAGGAGATGTTGCACGGTAAGCAGATCAAGATGGTCGTCGCCGCCGGACTCGACGACACCACGTTCGGGACGGACGCCGCACAGATCGTCGACGCCATCGTTGCCGCCGAGCAGGGGGCGGGGGTGGTGGTGTTGATGGATCTCGGCAGCGCCGTGCTTTCCGCTGAGCTCGCGGTGGAGTTGCTCGACGACGACATTCGTCGACGCGTCGTGTTGTGCCCTGCCCCGCTTGTTGAGGGACTGGTGGTTGCGGCGGTCGCCGCGGCGGGCGGTGCAGGCACCGAGGAGGTGGCCGCCGAGGCGGCAGGCGCGCTGGCCGGCAAGATCGGGCATCTCGGACCCGTTGCCACGACGGCCGGGCCTGACATTGCCGAGCAGGGACTGACGGGCAGCTTCGTCGTCGCCAACCCCCACGGGCTACACGCAAGGCCTGCCGCGCGGCTGGTACAGGAGGTGCGAAGGCGCGACGCCCATGCGCTGATCCGAAATCGCGCCGCGGACTCGGATTGGGTTGACGCGGCGAGCCTTTCGAAGATCGCGACGCTCGGCGTTCGCAGCGGTGACGAGGTGGAGGTGCGGGTTTCCGGCAGCCAGGCCGCCGAGACGCTCGAGCACGTGCTCGCGCTGGCTGGACGCCACTTCGATGAAGCCCTCGAGGACACCGCTCCGCCGACACCGACCGCCCATGGCGGCCCCATCGGCGCGAGCCCTGGGTTGGGTATCGGCCCCGCGCGGTCGGCGCGGCTTGGTCCGCTGTCGATCCCAGACGTCCCTGCCGAGGAGCCTGCGGTCGAATGGCGCCGGCTTGGCAACGCGATCGCCACCGTGCGCCGAGCCATCAGCCAGTTGCGCAGCCGCACTGCCCGCGACGTCGGCGAGGCGGAGGCGTCGATCTTCGACGCGCACCAGTTGTTGCTGGACGACGACGCGCTGCTGGACGACGTCCGCGCCCGCATTGACGCGGGGGCATCAGCGGTGGCCGCCTGGTCGGTCGCGGTGCGCGACCTCGGTGCCGGATTCGCGGCTGTACCGGATCCCTACCTGCAGGCCCGCGCCGAGGACGTCGCTGCGGTGGGTGACCAGGTACTGCGGGCGATGCTCGGCAGCAGCGCGTCGACGGCCGAATCCACCGGCGTGCTTGTTGCCGCCGATCTGACGCCCGCCGAGGCTGCCGAGCTGGATCCGGTACGGGTCTGCGGTGTGCTGCTGGCATTTGGAAGCCCGCATGCGCACAACGTGATCCTGCTGCGCGCCAAGGGTATTCCGGTAGTCATCGGCGCCGGACCGGCCGCGTTGGCGATCTCGGACGGGACTACAGTCGCGGTGGACGGCACGAGGGGCGAGTACATCGTCGACCCCGAAGAGGATGTCAGGGCGGATTTCGAGGCCAGGGTCGCGGGTGCCGCGCGCCGTCAACGGCTGGCACGTGAGCGGGCGGCTGAGCCCGCGGTGACCCGCGACGGCGTGACTGTAGGGGTTGGCGCCAATATCGGCTCTGTCGACGACGCAAGGGCCGCCGCCGCGCTTGGAGCCGAGTTCGCGGGCCTGGTCCGCACCGAGTTTCTCTTCCTCGGTAGGCATGACGCGCCGGATGTCGAGGAGCAGATCGCGGTCTACCGCAAGATCGCCGAATCGCTCGAGGGACGGCGAATCACGCTGCGCACGTTGGACGTCGGCGGCGACAAGCCGCTGGAGTTCCTGCCCGCGCCCGCCGAGATGAACCCGTTCCTCGGCGTACGAGGCATTCGCCTTTCACTGGCGCATCGGGAGCTGCTGACCGATCAGCTGGTGGCGATCGCCCAGGTGGCGCGGCACACGCCGGTCAGTGTGATGTTCCCCATGGTGAGCACCGTCGACGAGATACTGACCGCGCGTGAGTTGCTCGCGGACGCGATCGCGCGCACGGGTCCTACCCAACCCGCTGACCTGTTGGTTGGCATGATGGTCGAGGTTCCCGCCGCCGCCATGAAGGCCGCGACGTTCGCACGACATGTCGATTTCCTGTCCATCGGGACCAACGATCTGACGCAGTACGCGCTTGCCGCCGATCGCAACAACGATGCAGTCGCAGCGCTCGGCGACACCTTCGACCCAGGGGTGTTGGCGTTGATAGCGGCGACGTGTCGGGGCGCGAAAGGGCGTGCTGCGGTATCGGTATGCGGCGAGTTCGCCGCCGACGAGCGGGCGGTGCAACTGCTGGTCGGATTGGACGTCGGGGCACTGAGTGTCACGCCGCCCGCGATACCGGGGACCAAGGAGGCGGTCCGCGCGGTGGACGGCCGCGACGCGCGCCGACTTGCGGACGAACTGCTATCAGCCGCCGGCGCCGAGGACGTCAGGCAGCGGTTGGGCTGACCCTAGAGCGCGGTGACCGTGCCTTTCAGGTGGGGCTCGCCCTTCTTGCGGTCGAGCAGGTTGAGCGCCCAGCCACCGTCGACCCGCTCGACATAGAGGCCGGCCTGTGCGGGCAGCACCACCGGCTTGGCGAACCGCACCGAGTACTTCACCGCATCCGGAAGCTGCCCCTCGATGTTCGCGAGGACCGCTGCGGCGCTGAACATTCCGTGCGCGATGACGGTCGGGAACCCGAACAGCTTCGCGGCGACCGAGTTGGTGTGGATCGGGTTGTGATCCCCGCCGATGGAGGCGTAATGACGGATCTGGCCCGGCGTGATCCGCAGCACGGCGTTCGGCGGGCCGAGCTTGGGCTGCTTCTCCGGCGGCGGCTTCGGCTCGCCGGACAGGCTCGTCTTCTGCTGATGCAGAAACGTCGTCACCTGATGCCAGGCGCTGTCGTTGCCGACCTTGATATCGGTGACGATGTCGACAAGCAGGCCCTTGCGGTGCTCACGCAGGTTCTCCGCATGCACTGCGACGCCGACGCTGTCGGTGACCGCGATCGGGCGGTATTGGCTGATGTGGTTCTCGATGTGCACCGAACCCATTGCGGCAAACGGGAAGTCGAACCCGGTCACCAGCGCCATCACAGTTGGGAACGTCAGCGCGAATGGATACGTCAACGGCACGGTGTTGTCGAACCGCAACCCGGTGACATGCGCGTAGGCCGCGACGTTGGCGGCGTCGATCTCGAGCTCGTCGACGGTCAGCGTGCGGTCGGGAAGCGAATCGCCGCGCGGGACCAACGGCAGTGCGCCCGCCGCGGCGCGCAGCAGGTTCTTCAGCCCAGACGGTTGAGTCACTGTCTCAGCCTAGGCGCCCAGCCAGGCCTGTCCGCAGACCCGGATCGTGTTCCCGGTTACGGCGTTGCTCGCCGGGCTTGCGAAGTAGGCGATGGTCTCGGCGACGTCGACGGGCTTACCGCCCTGGTACAGCGAGTTCAGCCTGCGCCCGACCTCGCGGGTGGCCAGCGGGATTGCCTCGGTCATCTTCGTCTCGATGAAGCCGGGTGCGACGGCGTTGATGGTGACGCCCAACTCGGCGAGTTTCGGGGCGAGTGCGTCGGTCAGGCCGATCATGCCCGCCTTCGTCGCCGCATAGTTCGTCTGGCCGCGGTTGCCCGCGATACCCGCCATCGACGAAAGCCCGATCACGCGCCCATTCTCAGCGAGAGTCCCGTTGTCGGCGAGGCCTTCTGTGAGTTGCAGCGGGGCAAGGAGATTCACCGCAACGACGGAATCCCACCGCGACTCGTCCATATTGGCCATCAGCTTGTCGCGGGTGATGCCCGCGTTGTTGACAAGGATGTCGAGGCGGCCGTCATAGTGCTCGCGCACGTGTTCGGAGATGCGGTCGACGGCGTCGGCGGCGGTCACGTCCAGGGTCAGCGCGGTGCCGCCCACCTTGGTGGCGGTTTCCCCAAGCAGATCGGGAGCACCGTCGGGGGCCTTCATGTCGACACAGATGACCTTCGCGCCGTCACGCGCGAACACTTCGGCGATGGTGGCGCCGATACCGCGCGCGGCACCCGTCACGAGTGCGACCTTGCCGTCGAGCGGCTTGTCCCAGTCGGCGGGTGGGGCGGCGTCGGCCGCGCCGACCCGGAACACCTGGCCGTCGACGTAGGCCGACTTGCCCGACAGCAGGAAGCGCAGGGTCGACTCGAGTCCGGTGGCGGCGGGCTTGGCGTCGGGGGAGAGATAGACCAGCGACACCGTTGCGCCCCGCCGCATCTCCTTGGCAAGCGAACGGGTGAAGCCCTCGAGCGCCCGCTGTGCGATCTGCTCGTGCGGGCTGCCTGCCTCTTCTGGCGTGGTGCCGACGACGACGATGCGGCCCGACGGCCCGATGTTGCGAAGAAGGGGCGTGAAGAACTCGTAGAGCGCCTTCAACCCGGCCGGCTCGGTGATGCCGGTGGCGTCGAACACCAGCCCGCCGAACGAGTCGGCCCAGCGCCCGCCGAGGTTGTTGGACACCACGTCGTAGTCCTCGGCGAGGGCGAGGCGCATCGGTTCGACGACGCGGCCACCGCCGGTTGAGCCGGCAGTCGAACCGCTGCCACCGATGAGCAGCGATCCGGCCAGCGGCGGATCACCGGCGCGGTAGCGGCGCAGCGTCTCCGGCTGGGGGATGCCGAGCTGCTTGGCGAGGAAATTTCCGGGCGCCGAGTGAACGAGTTGTGAGTACAGGTCGGTAGCCATGGGGACGAACTTACTCCAGAGTAAGAAGGGTGGGTACTATGGGTGCATGGCTAGTGATACCCACCGGCGGGTCGCAATCCTCGGCGGCAACCGCATCCCGTTCGCGCGCTCCGACGGCGCCTATGCGAACGCCTCCAACCAGGACATGTTCACCGCCGCGCTGAGCGGCTTGATCGACCGCTTCGACCTGGCAGGCGAGAGGCTCGGCGCGGTGATCGGCGGCGCGGTGCTCAAGCACAGCCGCGACTTCAACCTGATGCGCGAATGCGTGCTCGGCAGCGCGCTGTCGTCCTATACGCCCGCCTTCGACATCCAGCAGGCGTGCGGGACTGGACTGCAGGCGACCATCGCCGCGGCCGACGGCGTCGCGGCGGGACGATATGAGGCGGCCGCCGCAGGCGGGGTCGACACGGCGTCGGACGCCCCGATCGCGTTCGGCGACGATCTGCGCCGGGTCCTGCTCGGGTTGCGCCGGTCCAAGTCGAACGTTGACCGGCTCAAGCTGGTCGGCAAGCTGCCCGCCGCACTCGGTGTCGAGATCCCGGTGAACAGCGAGCCGCGCACCGGGATGTCGATGGGCGAGCACGCCGCCGTCACGACCAAAGAGATGGGCATCAAGCGGGTCGACCAGGATGAGCTGGCCGCGGCCAGCCACCAGAACATGGCGGCCGCCTACGATCGCGGCTTCTTCGACGATCTGGTCAGCCCGTTCCTCGGGCTGTACCGGGACAACAACCTGCGGGCCGATTCGTCGGTCGAGAAGCTGGCCAAGCTCAAGCCGGTGTTCGGGGTGCGCTCCGGCGACGCGACGATGACGGCGGGCAACTCGACCCCGCTGACCGACGGCGCTTCGGTTGCGCTGCTGGCGTCCGACGAATGGGCCAAGGCGCACGGCCACCCGGTGCTGGCGTACTTCGTCGACGGCGAGACCGCGGCCGTGGACTACGTCAACGGCCGCGACGGCCTGCTGATGGCGCCGACCTACGCCGTCCCGCGACTGCTCGCCCGAAACGGCCTGAGCCTGCAGGACTTTGACTTCTACGAGATCCACGAGGCGTTCGCCTCCGTTGTGCTGGCGACGCTTACCGCCTGGGAGTCCGAGGAGTATTGCAAGGAACGCCTCGGCCTCGACAAGGCGCTCGGCTCGATCGACCGGTCCAAACTCAACGTCAACGGGTCGTCGCTTGCGGCGGGCCATCCGTTCGCCGCGACCGGCGGACGGATCGTCGCGCAGCTGGCCAAGCAGCTCGCCGAAAAAAAGGCTCAATCTTCTGGGGCGAACGGACGCCCCTTGCGCGGGCTGATCTCCATCTGCGCAGCTGGCGGGCAGGGCGTCGCGGCGATCCTCGAGGCCTGACGAAGGAATTTCAGCCGGCGTGTAACGGCCCCGCGGGGCGCGTCGATACATGGGATAGCTCCGTGTTGTCGTCTGACCCCCCGACCCGACGGCAACACGGGGCGACTACTTGGGCGGGTCCTTCACCGCCTTGATCGGCCCCGCCGTCGGCGGCGGCACGAACAGATTCCCGCGGAGGCTGCCGCGCGCGGTCTGCACCGCGACCAGCCCCCACGTCCCCAGAAGCGCGAAGTAGGCGACGGCCGAGGCGATCCGGAACGCGGGCAGCCCGGTGTGGTTGGCCAGCTGCGTGGTGCCGGTGACGAAGGTCCCGACCGGGAAGGTCAGGCTCCACCAGGTCAGGGCGAACGGCATCCCGCGCCGCAGCGTGCGCACGGTCAGCTGGGTGGCCAGCGTGATCCACAGCACCGCGAATCCCCACACCGGAACGCCGAACAGCACCGCGAAGACGTTCATCGCACCTGCGATTTGCTGCGGGACGGCCAGCGCGGCGTTCGCGCCGAGCAGGCCCGCCGCCGTGATGCCCTGCCCGAGCGGGCCGAGCACGATCCACAGTGTCGGCACCCGCGTCGTCCCCGACGTCCCGTAGAGCGCGAGCCTGCTCCAGATCATCGAGATGATGATCAGTGCTGCGATCAGGGACAGGCCGAACATCGCGTAGCAGCCGTAGAGCATCGTGGTGCGCCAAGTGCCTGGCGCCATGTGAGGGATCAGCAGGGCGCCCACCGCAGCCGACACCATCGGCGGCACCACCGGCATCAGCCAGCCGCCGAACGCCGCGTCCGGCTCGACGTTGAGCTGCGTGAACATCACGAACGGGATCGTCGCCGCGGTGAAAAGACCGCCGATGGTGCCCGTCGTCCACAACACCCAGGCCAGGTCCACGGCGATCCGACCGCCGATCAGGTCTCTACCGGTCAGCAGTGCGCCTGCGCCCACCGTCATCAGCGCCATCGGCGCGGCACCGTAGAAATGCGACATCTGGGGATTGCGTACATGGCTGCGGGCCACCGTCGGGTGGCGGGCCCACTGGATGGTCACCGCGACGACGAGTACCACCAGAAGCACGGCGGCCACCACCCAGACGATGTGGGAGAACCCGCGCAGCCCGGGCACATGCACGGGCAGCGTGACGCCCGCCGTGGCCACGATGCCGGTTCCCATCACCGAGGCGAACCAATTGGGCCCGAAGTTCTGCAGCCGCGCCAGCTCGGTGGTCATGGCTCGACTCGCTTTCGCTCCGGTCCTCGCTCGTGCCTCGCTGCGATCCTCACTCGAGCTCGTCTTCGGTGGTCATGGCTGAACATCGTTTCACGCGCATGCTTCGATAGACGGCATGCGGATCAGCCTCAACCTCGTCAGCACGGTCGGTGCATCGTCGATCGATTCCACGGTGAACGCTCTCGCGAAGATGCGCGACGAGGGTTTCCGCCGGGTCTGGATGGCGCAGATGCCGTCCGACGGCGACCTGCTTACGGTCCTCGCGGTGGCCATGCGGGAGGTCGACGGCATCGAGGTCGGCTCTGCGGTGCTGCCGATCCAGAACCAGCATCCGGTGCTGATGGCGCAACGGGCGTTGACGCTGAACAAGATTGCAGGCGGCCGGTTCATCCTCGGTCTCGGCATGACGCATCAGGTGGTCACCGAGGGGATGTGGGGAATCCCTTACGACAAGCCGGTGCGGCGAATGCGCGAGTACCTCGACGCCCTCGAGCCGCTCCTCGCGGGCGAGCCCGTCGACGCGGTCGGTGAAACGGTGACCGCACGTGGGTCGCTGCAGATCGCCGACGCGCCGACGCCGGACATCTATCTCGCCGCGCTGGGGCCGCAGATGCTGAAGCTGTGCGGCCGCCGCACGGCGGGCACACTGACGTGGATGTGCGGGCCGAAGACGCTGAGCGAGCACGTCGGCCCGACGCTGCGGGATGCGGCATCCGAGGCGGGCAGGCCGGACGGCGCGGTTCGGGTGGTGGCGGGCCTGCCGATCAGCGTCACCGACGACGTCACGGGCGCACGGGCGCAGGCCGCCGAGCAGTTCGGGACGTACGGATACCTGCCGTCCTACCGGGCAATGCTCGACCGCGAGGGGTACGCCAACCCCGAGGACGCCGCGATCATCGGCGACGAGCAGACCGTCTCCGACCGACTGGACGAACTGGCCGCCGCCGGCGTCGACGAGTTCTCCGCGGTCGTCTTCGACGCCGCCCCTGACGTGCGCGAACGCACCCGGGCGCTGCTGCGGTCGTTGGACTCCTGAGCGACGAAAATTGCCTCTGGCGTGACCGTTATCACAGGCGTACAGTCGATCGCACGACGGGTTCGGGAGTGACTTAATCCAAAGAGTCGGCATGAGGTGAAAGTCGACCGCGCGAGACTAATGTGAAGCGCCTCGAATGTCCTCCCGAACCCGCCCTTATTGTTTCTGGGTCAGGTACGCGACGATGCCTGCGGTGATGGCGTCTGCGTAGCGCTGCCGCCCCTCGGCCGTCTCCATCTCTGCCGCTTCTTCGGCATTGCGCATGTTGCCCGTCTCCACGAGTACGGCCGGATATTCGGCGAGGTTGAGGCCCGCGAGGTCGGCGCGGCCGTACAAACCGTTCGTGCCGAGATACGTCGACGGTGCCAGCCCTGCGGCGATCAGCGCGTCACGCATGTCGGTCGCCAACGTGACGGCCTGCCCGCTTTGCGCATCGTTGAGCGGGGGTGCCGAGTAGTTGACGTGGAAGCCGTGTCCGGACGTCGGGCCGCCGTCGGCGTGGATGCTGACGTCGGCGTCGGGATGCATTGCGTTGGCCGCCGCCGCCCGCGCATCGACGCAGGGTCCGACCGAGGAGTCGTCGGCTCTCGACATCTGGGTGTGGACGCCCATCTGCTCGAGCGCCGCGCGAACGCGTGTCGCGACATCCCAATTGAAGCTGTGCTCGGGATACCCGTCAGCCGTTGAGGTTCCCGTCGTCTGACATTCCTTGGAGCCGCCGCGACCGTCGGGCACCTGGCCGCTGATCGACCCGTCGTTGGCGCCGTTGTGGCCGGGGTCGAGGAAGACCGACATCCCCTCGATCGACGCCCGCGCGGTCGCCGGGCTGAGAAGCGCCGCCAGCACCATGACGACGGCGACGATGGCCGCGCTTCGGGATGTCACCACAGGAACACTCTCGCACTCTGCCCACCGGTGCAGGTGATCCAATTGTCGCCGGTGTACTGCTGACAGTGCATGAGGAAGTCGGAGCCGTCGCATTCGGCGCCGGGCACGTTGGCGCAGTCGACCGCGCCGGGCGCTGAAACCGCTCGGTGCAAGGGGCTCGCGTTGCCGTACTGATCCCAATACGCCCGCAGCACGCTGTCGGTGAAGAAGCACGATGTCTCTGGGGTACCGCGGCCCGCGTGCGTGCCGAACCCGTCGCGGGTCGGCAGGACGAACCCTTGGTCGCATGACTGGTGCAGCTTGCTCCGGTCGGCTCCCGTCACGACGGGGGCGGGGCTGCTCGAAGCGGTGGCGTCGGTTGCCGAATCAGGCTGCACCAGAGGCCATATCAACCAACCGATGCCGACGAGCACGAGCACCGACACGACCGTGATGACGGCAGGAAGCGCCCAGCCCCTGCTGCGCGTCGTCTTCTCCCGGCCGCGATGCATCGGCTCGGGCGCCATGGCGGGAACGGTGGTGATGGCGGTCGGCTGACCGGCGCCGAGTGCCCGCAGCGCCGCGCGGCCGAGGCCGCCTGCCGTGCCGTACCGGTCGTCGGGGTCCTTGGCCATCCCGCGGGTGACGACCTCGTCGAACGCCGCCGGAACCCGCGCGTTCGCCTCGCTCGGCCGTGGCGGCGGCATCGTCACCCGTGCCGCGATCAGATGCTCGAGACTGTCGCCGGCGAAGGGCATCTCACCGGTCAGCGCTTCGTAAAGCACGCCGGCCAGCGCGTAGATGTCGACGGCGGGGGTGGCAGTCCTGGCGGTGAACCGCTCGGGCGCCATGTAGTTCAGCGTGCCGACCTTCATGCCCGGCGAGGTGAGCCTGCTGTCACCCGTGGTCTCGGCGATCCCGAAATCGACCAGGTAGGCGAAGTCGGTCGGTGTGACGATGATGTTCTGCGGCTTGATATCTCGGTGGATCAAACCTTCGGCGTGTGCCGCATCGAGCGCATCCCCGATCTGACCGACGATGTTCGCGGCGCGCGACGGTGTCAGCGGACCCGTCGCGAGCAGGTCGGCCAGCGTCTTGCCCTGCACAAGGCGCATGTCGATGTAGAGGTGGCCGTCGACCTCGCCCCAGTCATGGATCGGGATCACGTGCGGTTCCTGCAGGACCGCCGCCGCGCGTGATTCGCGCTGAAACCGCGTCCGGAAGCTCTCGTCGTGGGAGTACTCGTCGGCGAGGATCTTCAGAGCGACCGTGCGTCCCTTGTCGGTGTCGTAGGCCTCGTAGACCTCACCCATCCCACCTCTGCCGATCAGGCGCGAGATGGCGTATTTCCCGAACGTCGTACCGACGCGCGAATCCACCCAGGCAGTATCCCGCGTCAGGCCAGTAGCGGTGCCAGTTCGCTACGGGGCACCGAGATCCGGCGCGGGCCGGTGTTGTCGGCAGGGATCAACTGGCCTTCGCCGAAGAAGAAGATCAACTCGTCGCACGGCTGGGCGCCAAGACCCTGGGCCTCGAACAACCTGTTGTTGTCCAGCAGGACGACCACTTCGTTGTAGCGACTGTCCTGTGCGCCGTGAAGACCGGTGACGCATCGGGCGGCGAGACCGAGATCGCCTATCGCCGTGGCATTTTCATCGGGATACAGGGAGTGGTCAGCGGCGGCGTCGACCGGAAAGGCGCCGGCTACGTACAGTCTGGAGACGACGGCGGTGCGGCCGGGACTGCGATAGGTGCAGCTCGGCTCAACCGAACCGGCCAGGCCGACGACATCGGGGACGGGGCGCCGCAACGCAAAAAGCCCCCGGGAAGACACCGGGGGCTTTTTGGTTCGAGGCGGTGCAGAAGGCTTAGAAAGCCGCCTCGTCCAGTTCCATGATGTCGTTGTCGACGTTCTCGACGACCTGACGCGTGCTGGTGAGCAGCGGAAGCATGTTCTTGGCGAAGAACGACGCCACCGCGACCTTGCCCTCGTAGAAGGCGCGGTCGGCACCGCTGGCACCCGCGTCGAGCGCCTCGATCGCCACCGCGGCCTGCTTGGCAAGCAGCCAGCCGATGACCAGGTCGCCGACGCTCATCAGGAAGCGCACCGAACCGAGGCCGACCTTGTAGAGGTTGGCGGGATTCTCCTGCGCGGCCATCAGGTAGCCGGTCAGCGAGGCGGCCATCGCCTGCACATCCTCGAGCGCGGTCGCCAGCAGCGCCCGTTCGGCCTTCAGCCGGCCGTTGCCCGCCTCGTTCTTGACGAACTCCTCGATCTGGCCTGCGACGTGAGCAAGCGCAACACCCTTGTCGCGGACGATCTTGCGGAAGAAGAAGTCCTGCGCCTGGATGGCCGTCGTGCCCTCGTAGAGCGAGTCGATCTTCGCGTCACGGATGTACTGCTCGATCGGGTAGTCCTGCAGGAAGCCGGACCCACCGAAGGTCTGCAGGCTCTCGGTCAGCTTGGCGTAGGCCTGCTCCGAGCCAACCCCCTTGACTATCGGCAGCATCAGGTCGTTGACCTTGACTGCCAGCTCGGGGTCCACGTCGTGCAGCGCCTTGGCCACCGCAGCGTCCTGGTAGGTGCTGGTGAACATGTACAGCGCACGCAGACCCTCGGCGTAGGCCTTCTGGGTCATCAGGCTGCGACGCACGTCGGGGTGATGCGTGATGGTCACGCGCGGCGCGGACTTGTCGGTCATCTGGGTCATGTCGGCGCCCTGCACGCGGTTCTTCGCATAGTCGAGCGCGTTCAGGTAGCCGGTCGACAGGGTGGCGATGGCCTTGGTGCCCACCATCATTCGCGCCTGCTCGATGACGTCGAACATCTGGGCAATGCCCTCATGCGTCTCGCCGACGAGCCAGCCGACGGCGGGCTTGTCGTGCTGGCCGAGCGACAGCTCGCAGGTCGCGGAGACCTTCAGGCCCATCTTGTGCTCGACGTTGGTGACGTACACACCGTTGCGCTCGCCGATCTCACCGGTCTCGAAGTCGAAGAGGAACTTCGGCACGAAGAACAGCGAAAGACCCTTGGTGCCTGCACCTGCGCCCTCGGGGCGGGCCAGCACAAGGTGGAAGATGTTCTCGAACAGGTCGCCGGAGTCACCCGAGGTGATGAAGCGCTTCACACCGTCTATGTGCCACGAGCCGTCGTCCTGCTTGACGGCCTTGGTGCGGCCTGCGCCGACGTCGGAGCCGGCATCCGGCTCGGTCAGCACCATGGTGGAGCCCCAGCCGCGCTCGGCGGCGATGACGGCCCACTTCTTCTGCTCTTCTGTACCGAGTCGGTAGAGGATGTTGGCGAAGCCTGCGCCACCGCCGTACATCCAGACCGCCGGGTTGGCGCCGAGGATGTGCTCGTGCAGTGCCCACATGAGCGCCTTGGGCGCGGGCACACCGCCGAGTTCCTCGTCGAGGCCGACGCGGTCCCAGCCGCCGTCGAGCATGGCGCGCACCGACTTCTTGAACGGCTCGGGCAACGTCACCGTGTGCGTCTTGGGATCGAAGGTCGGGGGATTGCGGTCACTGTCGGCGAACGACTCGGCAACCGGTCCCTCGGACAGCCTGGCGATCTCGCCGAGCATCTCCTTGGCGGTGTCGACGTCGAGGTCGGAATACTCACCCTCGCCGAGCGCCTTGTCGAGGCCGAACACCTCGAACAGGTTGAATACCTGGTCACGAACATTGCTCTTGTAGTGGCTCACTGTTCCTCCTCGTCGAGAACGCCACCTGCGGTTGGGTACTCGGGCTAAGTTACCCACCAGTAACTGCGGCTGAACTATACCGTTCAGTAACTTCAACGCAAAGCCACCACGAGCAATTTCCACCAGCTAAGTAACCGGATGGTTGGTCGGGTGTCGCTTTACCGGCCGAAACGCTGGCTGACGTGCCGTTTCGTCTGCTTGTGATACCTACCACAGCCTCGTCACACGCACCACTAAGGTCAACGTATGCAACAGCGTGTAGCGGTGTGGGGAACGGGCAATATGGGGTCGACGGCCATCCGGTCGGCGTTGGCGTTTCCTGGGCTGAATCTCTCCGGAATCATCACGTCGTCGGACTCGAAAGAGGGACGCGACGCCGCCGAGTTCGTCGGCCTCGACAGCCCGACCGGAGTCACGGCGACGACGGACGTCGACGCCGCGCTTGCCGCCTGCGACGCCGTGGCATACATGGCGTCCGGCGACATCCGGCCCGAGGAGGCCGTCAACGACATCGAACGCTGCCTGCGGGCGGGCAAGCATGTCGTCACGCCGTCGCTGTACTCGCTCTACGATCCACGCTCGGCACCGCAGGAGTGGGTGGACCGACTGACGGCCGCCGCTGAAGAGGGCGGTTCGACGCTGCTGGTCAGCGGGGTCGACCCCGGTTGGGGCAACGACGCGCTCGCGGTGACGGCAGCGAGCCTGTGCACCCGCATCCGAACCATCACCTGTCAGGAGATCTTCGACTACTCGACCTACAACCAGCCGTTCGCGGTCAAGGTGTCCTGCGGATTCGGCGGGCCGATGCAGGAGGTGCCGATGATGCTGATTCCGACGATTCCCACGATGGTGTGGGGCGGCAACGTCCGGCTCATCGGCCGCGGCCTCGGAATCGAGATCGACGAGATCTCCGAGGAGGTCGAGCGCCTCCCGCTCGAAACCGACGTCGACACCGTGATGGGCAAGTTCGAGAAGGGCACCCAAGGCGCCTTCTGGCTCAAGGTGATCGGGTGGTCCGGCGGCAGGCAACGGATCGTCATCGACCACATCACCCGCATCCATTCCTCGTGTGCCCCGGACTGGCCCTATCCCGACGAGGGAGTCGGCGACCACCGCGTCATCGTCGACGGCGATCCGCAGCTCACGATCACGACCCGCGCCGACGTGCCCGGCGGCACCCGCGCCGACGGCGGCAACACGACCGCCGCAAACCGGCTGCTCGGCGCCCTCAACTGGCTGGCCGAGCAGAAGCCGGGCGTCTACGACGGCCTGCAGGTGCCCCTGCGCTCAGCGCTGCCCACCGAGGCGGAAACCGCCCGCTGGACAAGCGATTAGTTGTAGTCGTCGGCACCGAGACTGCGCACACACCACGCGCCCATTTCTGCACCACGGTTGTTATCGCGCAGAAATAACAGCCGTGGTGCAGAAATCGCTACTTCGACGGCGGTTCGCCGTCCGGTTCAGGCTCTGCGACAGGCTCAGGTTCCGATGGCGCAGGCGCTTCGGGTTCCGGGGTTCCTTCGGCGTCGGGTAGCTGAGCCACCAGATACTCGGCGAGCCCGCCGATCGTCGGATAGTCGAACACCGCGGTCGCGTTGATCGTGAACTTGCCGCCGAACTGGCTGTGCAACCGGTTGCGGAGTTCGATCGCCATCAGTGAATCCGTGCCAAGGTCGAGGAATCTGCTGGTGGCGGCCGGCGGTTGGGCGAGCCGCAGGAAGTTCTGCACTTCCCGCTGAAGGAACTCGGTGACGAAACCGGCCCGCTGCGGCACCGGTATCTCCATCAGCTGCTTGAGCAACTCACTGTCGCCGGTCACCTCTCCGACGGCACTCGGCAACACGAGGTCGAGAATCGGCGGACGAGAAGCGCCGAGCACCTTCGCCGCACGCGCCCAGTTGGCCTTGATGACGGTTGCCTGGCCGGTACCGTTCGCGACCACCTCGGCGAGTGCGCTCAGCGCGGCCGAAGGGTCGAGCGGAACCAGGCCCTGGGCACTGATATTGGCGGTCGCGGCCTCTGACGAGGCCATCCCACCCTGAGCCCACGGGCCGAAGTTGACGCCGGTGGCAGGCAAGCCCTTCGCCCTTCTCTGCGCGACAAGGCCGTCGAGCAGCGCGTTGGCAGTCGCGTAGTTCGACTGGCCGGGCGAACCGAACAAGCTGGCCACCGAGGAGGAGACGATGAAGAAGTCCAGCTCGTCGTCCTTCGTCAACCGGTCCAGGTGACGTGCACCGAACGCCTTGGGCTTCAACGTCGTTCGGAATCGCTCGAGGTTCTGCTGCGAGAGCAGTGCATCATCGAGCACACCGGCCAGGTGCGCCACACCGGCGAGCGGAGGCAACTCCGCGCGGATCCGGTCCAGCAGCTCGGCGACCTCGGACTCGTCACCGACGTCGGCAGCGAAGACGTGGAGGCGGCACTTGTAGCGCTCGGTGATCTCGTCGATCGTCTGTTGCGCATCCGCGTCGGGCGCCCGCCTGCTGGTCAACACGATGTCGCCTGCGCCGCGCTGAGCCAGATACGCAGCGGTGTGCAGACCGATGGCGCCGAGCCCGCCGGTGATCAGATAGCTCCGATCGCCGCGCGGCTGCAGCGGATTCGGTATCTGCACCACGATTTTTCCGATGTGACGGGCCTGCTGCATGCGGCGGAACGCGGCCCTCGCCTCGGTCAGCGGGTAGATCTCGGCGGGTAGCGGCGCCCACTCGCCCTTGCCCAATCCCTCCGACACCTCGGTCAGCAAGCGACGAATCCGCTCGGGCTCCTGGAAGGTGACGGTGTCCAGCGCGACGATCTCGTAGGCGATGTCCGGACGGGCCTGTTCCATCTGCTCGGGAGTCCAGATGTCGCGCTTGGCGATCTCGGCGAAGCGGCCGTTGCGGGCGGTCGCTCGCACGGTCGCTTCGAGGAATCCCTCGTTGGTCAGGCTGTTGAGCACTACATCCACGCCCGAGCCGTCGGTATCCGCCAAGATCTGATCGGCGAAATCCGTTGTGCGCGAGTCATAGACGTACTCCACACCCAGCTTGCGCAGCGTCGCGCGTTTGTAGGTGCTTGCGGTGGCGAAGACAACTGCGCCCTGCTGCTGAGCCATCTGGATGGCGGCAAGGCCGACACCGCCACTTGCCGCGTGGATCAGCACCCGATCGCCGGGCTTGACCTGCGCCCAGTCGAACGCGAGCCGTACCGTCAGCGCCGCGGCCGGAATCGTCGCGGCCTCCACAGCGCTCACCCCGTCGGGAATCGGCGCAAGCAACTGGGCGGGCACGTTGAACCGGCTTGCGAAGGCGCCCTGCATGAAGCCGTAGACGCGCTGGCCGATCTCGAGTCCGGTGACGCCGTCGCCCAACTCGGTGACAACGCCTGCGAAGTCGCCGCCGATCGGGCCTGGGTCACCGGGGTAGAGCCCGAGGACGTTGAGCACATCCCGGAAGTTCAGGCCCGCGGCCTCGACCCGGACCTGCACGTAGCCCTCGTCGGGTTGCGGCACGTCCTTCTCGACCAGCCGCAGGTTGTCGATCGCTCCGCGTTCAGTGGGCGCCAGCGCGTAGTCGCCGCCCCGCGGCACCGTGAGATGACCGCTGCGCGCCCACGGCAACAGCCGGGACGCCAGCAGTTTCCCTTGTCGTAGCGCCAGTTCCGGTTCGTCTACCGGTGTCGCCAAGAGGTTGGCCAACGCCTGAACGGCCTGCTGCGATCCGTCGGAATCGACCAGCTTGCAGTGCAGTGCCGGTTCCTCGTTGATCGTCGTCCGCCCGAGTCCCCACAGCGCCGCCTGCACCGGATCGACCGGCTCGCCGGATTCGGTGGCCACCGCACCCTCGGTGATGATCCACAGTCCGCCAGGAAGTTTCACGCCGCCGTTCTGTGCGCCGCCCTGCACGGTGTGCACGGCGGACAGAAGGTTGGCGATCTCGTCCTCGAGCCGTGCGGCGACATCGGCGCTCGACTCATCCGCTCTCGCGGCGGTGCTGCGCCAGACGACTCCGGAGAACGGCAGACCGCGCTCGGCGGCCTGTGCCAGTACCTGCCCCAACGGCTCCGCGTCTGTCGCCCGATCGAACGGGATGCAGCCAGGGACCTTGGCAGCCAGCTCGTCGAATCCGGCGATCAGCCAGGTACCGTTCGTGTTTCCGGCGTCATCGGTCGGCGCAGGCGGCGGCACCTCGTGCCATCCGACGGTGTACAGCAGCCGGGTTGCATCGCCGCCGAGGCCGCGCAGCAACGCCTCCCGCGGCGCGCGTTTGACCGTGAACTCACGAATCCCGCCGAGCAGGCGGCCATCCCGGTCGAGGAAATCGAGATCGAACACCTGGGTCTCGCTGTCGAGTTCGCTCTTGTGCCACCGCGCGCGGCAGTAGAACCGCCGCGGCATCTTCTCCCGCAGGAACACCTGCCCGTATCGCAGCGGCAGGTACAGGTCGTTGACGCCCTGCTCGTGTGCCAGCAGCGCAGGGAATGCGGGGAAGGCGACGCCGGTGCACAGGTCCATCAGGACCGGGTGCATCGGCTCGGTGCCGAGCTGTTCGGCGAGTTCCTCGCCGACGGTGATATCGCCGATCGCCTCACCATCGCCGAGCCACAACGACTTCAGCGAGCCGGACCAGTTCGGCCCCCATGCAAGCTCCATGTCGGCGAAGGTCTCGAAAAGGTCCTGCGGACGCATCCGCTCCATCCGCTCGATCGCAGCGTCGACGGGATCTGCCTCATCAGGCGCAGGCTCGTCGTCGACCCCGCTGATGAGAGCGCCTTCGGCGTTCAGCGACCAGTCGGCCTCCCGATCGCCGTACGGGCGGCTGTGCACCTGGAAGCGCGACTCGCTGCCGTCCCCTACAGGATGCAATGTCAGCTGTACCTCGCGAGAACTCTTCTCGGGAAGGATGATCGGCTCGAAGAAGAAGACGTCCTTCACCCGCGCCGGGGTACCGACGGCGGCCAACGCCATCGCTGCATAGGTGGCGCCCGGCACGACGACGGTGCCGTAGATGACGTGGTCGGAGAGCCACGGCTGCGATTTGACGGACAGCCTGCTGGTGTAGACGGAGTCGCCGGACGCGAGATCCTTTGTGTTACCGAGGATTCCCGACACCGCTGGACCGTCAACGGTGATGCCGGTCGTCTTGGGCCAGAAGCGGCGACGCTGGAACGGATAGGTGGGCAGTTCGACCGTGCGGCGAGGCTGGCCATGCAGCGCGGCGAAATCAGGTCGGTGGCCACCGACGTAGGCCGACGCAAGGGCATCGGCGATCTGACGCCTGTCGCCGACGCCCTTACGCAGCGAGACGATCGCCCGTGGCGCGGCCATGTGCTCCGGCCAGACCTGCACCGCAGCGCCGGTCAGCACCGGTTGCGGCCCGATCTCCATCAACACCGAGCAGCCGAGGGCCGCGACCGTGCGCACACTCTCGGCGAACTGCACCGGCTGGCGCGAATGCCGCCGCCAGTACTGCGCGTCGAGCGGCGTCTGGGTCGTGAGCACGGCGCCGGTACGGTTGCAGACCAACGGCAGCGTCGGGGCTGCGAACTCCAACTGCCCTGCGTAGGACTCGAATTCGTCGAGCACAGGATCCAGCAGTTCCGAATGGAAGGCGTGGCTGGTTTCCAGCCAGGTGCAGCGGATCCCGTCCTCGCCGAACGTGGTGACGATCTGTTCCAGATCCTCTGCCGGACCCGAGAGCACGGTGTTGGGTCCGTTGTAGGCGCCGACCGACACCCGCGGGAATTCACCCGCGACCTGCTCGACGTGTTTGGGGTCGTTGAACACCGCCACCATTCGGCCACCTTCGGGCAGGCTGCCGAACAACCGGCCGCGTTCGGCCATCAGCCGCGCGCCGTCGGAGATGCTGAATACGCCGGCCACACATGCCGCCGCGTACTGGCCGACGCTGTGCCCGAGCACCACGTCGGGCTCGATGCCCCACGACTGCCACAGCCGGGCCAGGCCCATCTCGACGGCGAAGAGCGCAGGCTGCGCAAACGACGTGTGCCGCAAGCTCTCTCCGGCCTCAACGTCATCACCGAACAGCACCTCCAACAACGGACGCGGCAGCATGCCGTCAACAGCTTCCGCACAGTGCCGCACCGTCTCGGCGAAGACCGGCTCCGCTTCGAACAGCTCGCGGGCCATCCTCGGATGCTGGCTGCCCTGCCCGGTGAACAACCATGCCGTTGTCGGCCGGTTGGTGTGCTCGCCGCGCAACACACCTGGGCGCTGCCGGTTCTGGGCCAGATCAGCAAGGCCGTCGCATGCGCTCTCGACCGAGTCCACGACCAACGCTGCCCGGTGTTCGAAGTGCGACCGGCCGATCCCCGCGGTGAGGCATACGTCGGCGAGGTCGACATCCAAATGGGTGGTCAGCCAGGACTCGTAACGCTGAGCCAATGCCATCAGGGCTTCCGGTGACCGTGCTGACAGCGCAAGGACGTTCGCCGACCGCTCTGCAGGCGCCTCGTCTGCGGGTGCCGGTTGCGCGGGAGCTTCCTCGACGAGCACGTGGGCGTTCGTGCCGGTGAACCCGAAGGAACTCACGCCCGCGCGTCGCGGCCTGCCGTTGGCCTGCCACGGAATCGCCTTGTCCACCACCCGTACCGGCAGCGAATCCCACGGAATGTGTGGGGACGGGTTGTCGAAGTGCAGGCTCTGCGGGAGTACTCCGTTCTGCAGTGACAACACGACCTTGATCAGGCCTGCTGCGCCCGAGGCCGATTCGGTGTGGCCGATGTTCGTCTTCACCGAGCCCATCAACAGCGGTCGGTCAGTCTCACGCGAGCCACCGAAGGCGGCCGCAGCCGCCTGCACCTCGATCGGATCACCCAAAGGCGTGCCCGTCCCGTGCGCCTCAAGGTAGTCGACCTCGCCGCCCGCCAGGCCGGCACGAGCCAGCACGGACCCGATGAGCCGTTGCTGTGCACCACCATTGGGCACTGTCAGGCCACTTGAGGCACCGTCCTGGTTGACCCCGCTGCCGGATATCACCGCTTGCACGTTGTCACCGTCGCGCACCGCGTCGCTCAGCCTCTTGAGCACCAGAATGCCGCAGCCCTCACTGCGCACGTAGCCGTCGGCTGACGCGTCAAAGGTCTTGCACTGCCCGACCGGCGAAAGCATCCTGGCCCGGGAGGCGGCGACCACTGTCACCGGACTCAGCAGGACGTTCACCCCGCCTGCGACCGCCATGTCGCAGTCACCGGAGTGCAATGCCTGGCAGGCCTGGTGCACGGCCACCAACGCCGAGCTGCACGCCGTGTCGACCGCCATCGCCGGTCCTTCGAGACCGAGTGCGAAGGCGACCCGGCCCGAAATGGCGTTGAGCGCGTTGCCGGTGATGAAATACGGCTCGATCTTGTCGATCGACTCCGACGACAGCAGGTGCGCGTATTCGTTGGCGGCCACCCCTGCGAATACGCCGGTTCGGCTGCCGCGCAACGCGGATGGCGCGTACCCGGCCCTTTCCAGGCCCTCCCAGACCGTTTCGAGCATCAGCCGCTGCTGTGGCTCGATCCATACCGCCTCGCGTGGCGAGATGCCGAAGAACTCCGGATCGAATCCGTCGATTCCGTCGAGGAAGCCGCCGAAGCGTGTGTACGTCTTGCCTGGCGTCTCCGGATCCGGGTCGTAGAACTCGTCGATGTCGAACCGGTCTTCCGGCACTTCGCGGATCGCATTGACACCGCCGGACAGCACATCCCAGAACGCCTCGGGGTCGGGCGCGCCGGGGAAGCGGCACGACACCGCCACGATCGCGATCGGTTCGTCCGTACGGGTCGTCGCCGCAGACGTCACCTTGGTTTTGGCCTGCTCGCCGAGGCCGAGCACGTCGCCGAGCAGGTAGTCGGCCACGTCGGTCAGGCGCGGGTAGTCCATCACAAGGGTGATGGGTATTTCCTTACCCACGCCCTGTTCGATGCGGCGCCTCAATTCGACGGCCATCAGCGAATCCATCCCGAGGTCGAAGAACCCGGCATCCTCGCGGATCTCCGCGGTGTCAACGCGCGTCACCTCGGCCACCGCGTTGCGCAGATAGTCGGTGAGAAGTTTCTTGCGCTGCTGCACGGGGGCGACGGCGAGCTGCTCGACCAGCTGGGTCTTTCCCGACGCCGTCACGGCAGGGGTCGAATCGGGTACCTCGCGCTCCAACTCCGCGAGGAACGCCCTGCGTCCAGCCTGCTGGTAGAGCGGCAGGAAGCGGGCCCAGTCGATCCGGGCCACAACTCCTTGTGTGGACGACGCCGCCACCACATCGGACAGGCCGGCCAGTGCATCGGCGGGCGACAACGTCTTGACCCCACGCCGATCCAATCGTGCACGGGACTCCGCGTCGGCCATGCCCGCCGACCACGGACCGAAGTTGACGCTGATGCCGGGGATGCCCTGTTCGCGAAGGCGCCAGGCGAGCCCGTCGAGGAACGCGTTCGCCGCGCCGTAGGCGGTCTGCCCGAACCCACCCCACACCGAGGCGATCGACGAGGTGGTGATGAAGAAATCCAACTTCAGGTCAGCGGCTGCTTCGCTCAAATGCCAAGCACCCCAAACTTTCCCGGCGAAGACGCGATCGACCTCGGCGTCGTCCAGGTTGCTCAGCGGGGTGGTACCGTTCTCGCCGGCGGCATGGACGATGCCTGCCAGTGGCGGTAGCTCGGCGGCGATGGTGGCAAGCAGGCGTGCGACGTCGTGCGCATCGGCGACATCGGCTGCAACGACACGGAATTCGCAGCCGTACTGTTCGCTGAGCGCGTCGATGCGCTGCTGCGCGGCCTCGGCGGGCGCGCGACGGCTGGTCAGCACCAGATGCTTCGCACCCTGCGCGGCCAAGTAGCCGGCGATCTCCAGTCCGATCGAGCCCAGTCCACCGGTCACCAAATACGTTGCGTCATCGCGTAGTTGCAGCGGCCTACCGCTCGGCTGCCCGTCCCGGCGAACCAGCCGGGGGACATAGATCGCTTGATCGCGCAGCGCGATCTGGTCTTCCCTGCTGGCCGAGTCGCTCGACGTCGTGGCCAGGTCGATGAACCGAGACCATTCGTCGGCAGTGCCGTCGGCCAGATCCGCAAGTCCGCCCCACACCTGCGGAAGCTCCAGAGCCGCTGCGCGCCCGAATCCCCACAGGGCGCTCTGCTCCGGCGACACGGTGTCGGAATCGGTGACCCGTTGGGCGCCGCGGGTCACCACCCAGATGGGTCTGCGCAGCTCGGCGGCACTCGCGGCGCGGAACAGACGCCGTGTTCCGCCGATGACCTCGTGTTGCATCCGCAACAGGTCGATGTCCGCGTCGAGGGCCGCGACATGCACGATGCGCAGCGACGGATCGTCTGCTGCGGCGGCGCGCAGCTCGTCGGCGAGCGCATCGGTGTCCGTGTCGGAAGCGGGCAAGCAGACGATCCGGTGCCGGTGGCCACCCGCGGTGAGTGCATCCACCAGGGGCCGGACGGCGTCGGCGTTATCGCCGACAAGGATCCAGGCAGAACCCTCGCCGACCTCCGCGCCGGAGGTCGAAGCGGTGGATTTCTCCCAGCGAAACTCGTAGCGGTCGTCCGTAATGGACCGGGTCGTGCGTTGCAGGTTGTGTTGGGCCGCAAGCTTGGTCAGCACCGCAAGGGTCTGGTCGTCACCGTCTGCACCGCCGAGCAGGGCCGCGAGTTCTTCGATCCGGCCGTCCTCGAGGAGTCTGACCGTCTCGGTACGCGGTCCACCGAGGTGCTGTTGGGAGTTGGGGCGCTCCCGATTGTCCAGATACCAGTACTGCCGACGCTCGAACGGATAGGTGGGCAGGTCGAGCTTTCGCGCGTCCGCCCGTCCTGAAGCACTGAAGTCGGGCAGGTGGCCGGCAATGTAGGCGTCAGCAAGGGCCTCGGTGATCTGCCGGTGGTCGGCGGTGTTGCGACGCAACGACGCGATCGCCCGCGGCGTGGCGGCCGGATCGGGCCAGGCCCGCAGTGCGGCGGCCGTGAGCACCGGTTGTGGACCGATCTCGACAAGCACCTTGCAGTTCAGCTCGGAAAGAGTGCGCACGCTCTTGGCGAACTCCACCGGTTGGCGGGCGTGCCGTCGCCAGTAGGCACCGTCGAGTTTCACGTTCCTGCCGAGGGCTGCGCCGGTGCGGTTGCAGACCAGAATCCGTTGTGGCGGACCGAAGTTGAACTGGTTCGCGTACGTCTCGAATTCGTCGAGGATCGGGTCGAGCAGTGCCGAGTGGAAGGCGTGGCTGGTGTCCAGCCAGTCACACCGGAGTCCGTCGGCGGTCAACGCGGCCACCGCCTGGTCCAGATCGTGGGCGGGTCCCGACAGCACGGTGTTGGCGCCGTTGTATGCCGCGACCGACAGGTTCGGGAACTCGTCGGTCATGCTCTCGACGCGCACCGCGTCGGCGAACACCGCGACCATCCGACCCCCGGAGGGCAGGCTGCCGAAGAGGCGGCCGCGCTCGGCGATCAACAGCGCGCCGTCGGTGAGACCGAACACCCCCGCGACGCATGCCGCCGAGTACTGGCCGACGCTGTGGCCGAGCACCACGTCGGGGTCGAAGCCCCACGACTGCCACAGCCGAGCAAGACCCATCTCGACGGCGAACAAGGCGGGCTGTGCGTAGGAGGTCTGCCGCAGCGTCTCTTCGCCGTCGGAGCTGTCGATGTCGAAAATAACTTCCAGCAAAGGCTTTTCGAGAACATCGGCCACGGCAGCCGCGCATCGCGTCAGGGTCTCTGCAAAGACCGGTTCGGTGTCGAACAGCTCCCTGGCCATGCCGGGGTACTGGCTGCCCTGACCGGTGAACAACCACGCGGTCTTCGGTTTGTCATGGGACTCGCCGCGAACCAGACCTGGCGCCGGGCGGTCGTCGGCGACCGCACCGAGTAGCTCGACGGCGGAATCTCGCGAATTGACCACAAGGGCGGCGCGGTGCGCCAAGTGCGCGCGTCCCGCCCCCGCGGTGAAGCACAGGTCGGCAAGGGTCGCGTCCGGGTGCATGCTCAGCCAGCTGCGGTAGTCATCGGCGACCTGGACCAGCGCGGCGGGCGTGTGCGCCGAGAGCGGAAGAATGCTGAACCTCTGGTCGCCGGGCTGCTCGACAGCAGCTGGTGCGGCCTCGGGCGCTTCTTCCAGGATCACGTGCGCGTTCGTCCCGGCGAACCCGAATGAGCTGACGCCCGCGATACGCGCCACCCCGTTGCGTTCCCACGGGGTGGCTTCGGAGACCACCTGCAGCGCCAGCCGGTCCCACGGAATATGCGGCGACGGAGTCTCGAAGTGCAGGTGCTGCGGCAGTAGCTCATTCTCCAAGGAGAGAATGACCTTGATGACGCCCGCGATGCCCGCGGCCGCCTCCAGGTGTCCGATATTCGTCTTCGCCGAACCGATCAGCAGCGGCCTGCCTGCGTCACGTCCCTCGCCCAGCACGGCCCCCGCGGCCTGGGCCTCGATCGGGTCGCCGAGCGAGGTCCCGGTTCCGTGCGCTTCCAGATAGTCGATATCGCTCGGCTCGAGGCCGGCACGCTTCAACGCATCGGAGATCACTCGCTGCTGGGCGCCGCCATTCGGCACCGTCAAGCCACCGGATGCGCCGTCCTGGTTGATGGAGCTGCCGCGGATGACGGCCCGAATCCGGTCACCGTCGCGGACCGCGTCCTCGAACCGTTTGATGACGATGACACCGCAGCCCTCACCGCGCACGTAGCCGTCGGCGGCCGCATCGAATGTCTTGCATCGGCCGTCGGGCGCGAGCATGTGTGCGTGAGAGAACGTGATCATGGTCGCCGGTGTGAGCAGGACGTTCGCACCGCCTGCCAGCGCCAGGTCGCATTCGCCCAAGCGCAACGCCTGGCAGGCCTGATGAATCGCGACAAGCGACGAGCTGCACGCCGTATCGACGGCGACCGAGGGCCCCTGCAGGCCCAACCGATAGCTGATCCGGCCCGCTGCCGCGGCATTCGACGTCCCGATGGCCATATAGGCCTCGATTTCGGGGTAGGTGAGCTCGTCGGATGCCATGCCCAGGTAGTCGTGGGTAGCCAGACCTATGAACACGCCAGTGTTGGTGTCAGCCAAATCCGTTGGCGCGGTGCCTGAATGCTCCACTGCCCGCCACGCCGTTTCCAGCAGGAGTCGATGCTGCGGGTCCATCAACCTGACCTCGCGCGTCGACATGCCGAAGAACGGCGCATCGAACCCCGTCACGTCGTCGACGAAACCCGCACGACGGGTCACGACTTTGCCGGGCACACCGGGTTCCGGATCGAAGAATTCGTCGACATCCCAACGATCTTCGGGAATCTCCGATACCGCGTCGCGGCCCTCGCGCAACACGTCCCAGAACCCTTCGGCATCTGCAGCGCCGGGGAAACGCGCCGCATAGCCGACGATCGCGAACCGGGCAGGCTCGGTCGGACGTTCGGTTGAATTCATACGGCTGCCTTCCTTTGCGTATTGACGCGGCCGTCATAAATGATCTTGAAAACCCTTGGGGCGCAAATCAACGCCGACGAAAACTATTGCACGCGACGCTGCTGCACGCGAGGCGTCCGGTCCGCGGTGCAACCAGCGCCGGACGCCTGCAACCGTAGCCGAGGGTATGTTGTCCTGCGACGCGTCATGCTGGCCCCTTGAGCCGGCCAAGGTGGGAGGACGACGTATTGCGCATCGGCAAGATAACTGTTGGCGCACTTCATGAGTGGACGTTGAATCCGGGTTCAGTCACTTCGTGGCATCCGACGGCCGCGGCTCAGGAAACGGCGCGACACGCGCCCGTGAGTTCGGTGCCGGTTAGCCACATGCAGCGCCAGCATCTTCAGAACTTCACCGAACGTAGCGCCGCCGGGCTGAATTTCTCCCGGCAAATCATCGCCAGCTGTGATGTGGCGGGGCAGTGCGATATTTCGGCGATGGATCAGGCCCTCAACGCGTACCTGCGGCGGCATGACACGTTCCGGAGCAGGTTCGAACAGGCCGACGATGGAGAGTTCATCCGGCATGCCATCTCCGATCCGGCTGATATCGAATTCGCGCCGGTCGATCACGGCCACATGACCGTCGACGACATACGCGAGCATGTGGTGGCTATACCGACTCCGCTGGAGTGGGGTTGCTTCGTTTTCGGGATAGTGCAGAACGACGGTTACTTCACATTCTTCGCCGCCATGGACCATGTGCACGGGGACGCCACGTTGATCGGCACAACAATGCTGGAAGCCAACGGAATGTATTCGGCGTTGAGCGGAACCGGTCAGGCCCTCACGCTGCCCGATGCAGGCAGCTTCGACGATTTCTGCGTCCGTGAGCGCGAGTTCACGTCGGCTCTGACGCTGGATTCACCGGGGGTTCGCGAGTGGATCGACTTCGCCGAGAACAACAGCGGCGGTTTCCCTGAATTCCCGCTGCCGCTGGGTAACCCGAACGAGTCGACCAGCAGCGACATGACATCTGCGGTCCTGATGGACCCGGCACAGACGGATCGTTTCGAATCAGCGTGCACGGCGGCCGGCGCTCGTTTCGTCGGTGGCGTGTTCGCCTGTCTCGGCCTGGTGGAGCACGAGTTCACCGGTGCTCTCACGTATTACGGTCTGACGCCGAGGGATTCCCGCACCGCCAGCGACAATTTCATGACGCAGGGGTGGTTCACCGGTTTGATCCCGGTCACCGTCCCGATAGCGGCGACCTCTTTCAGCGATGCCGCATGGGCGGCGCAGGCCTCATTTGATTCGGGTCTGGACATGGCGAGAGTGCCGTATTACCGGGTATTGGAGTTGACGCCGGGTTTGAAGTGGCCACAACCGAACTTTCCGGTGTCGAATTTCCTGCACGGTGGCGCTGCTCCGCTGAACGCGATCCTCGCAGCGGGCGACATGGGCCTTGCCGACAACATCGGGATTTACCCCGACGGCCGGTTCTCCTATCAATTGACGATTTACATATTCCGATACGGCGAGGGCACGGTCATGGCGATCTTGCACCCGGACAACCCGGTCGCAAGGAAATCGGTTACCCGCTACATGGATGCGATGAGGGACGTGTCTGTGCGGGTTGCTGACAGCGGAGACTGGGGACGCGTCGCCTAGCGCGGAGCAACCAGGTGTGAGGGTGAGGACGAGATGCGACGGCTAGCCGATGTTGTGGTGCGGTGGCCCTGGGCGGTGATCGGGGTCTGGATTGCGATCGCGGTCGCACTTCCCCTGACGTTCCCGACCCTCAACGAGATGGCCCAGAGGAATCCGCTGGCCATCTTGCCCGCCGACGCCCCGTCCAGCGTGGCGGCCCGTGAGATGACCGAATCGTTTCACGAATCGGGATCGGACAACCTCCTCGTCGTCGCGTTCATCAACGACGGCGGGCTCAAGCCCGCCGACGAAGCCACCTACACCAAGGTGGTCGACGCGCTGCGCGACGACGTGACGGATGTGGTGATGGTCCAGGACTTCATCACCACGAAGCAGTTGCGTCCCTTCTTGACCAGCAAGGACAAGACGACCTGGGTGCTGCCGGTCGGCCTCGCGGGCGAAATGGGCACGCCGCGTGCCTACGAGTCCTTCACCCGGGTGTCCGACATCGTCAAACACAACGTTCCCGACGGCCAACTCAAGGTGTATGTCACCGGGCCCGCGGCCACCGTCGCCGACCTCACCGTCGCGGGCGAGCACGACCGAATGCCCATCGAGATCGCGATCGGCGTTCTGGTGCTGCTCGTTCTGCTGGTGGTCTACCGAAATCCGATCACCATGCTCCTGCCGCTGGCGGCGATCGGGACCTCACTGGTGACCGCTCAAGCGCTGGTGGCCGGAGTCTCGGAGTTCTTCGGGCTTGGAGTCTCGAACCAATCCGTCATCTTCCTCAGCGCGATGATCGCGGGCGCGGGGACGGACTACGCGGTGTTTCTGATCAGCCGCTACCACGACTACCTGCGACGAGGGGCAGATCTCGACGACGCGGTGCGGCGGGCGATGATCTCGATCGGCAAGGTGATCACCGCATCGGCCGCCACCGTGGGAATCACGTTCATCGGGATCAGCTTCGCCAAGATGGGGGTGTTCTCCACCATCGGTGTTGCCTGTGCGATCGGCGTCGGGGTGGCGTACCTCGCCGCGATGACCCTGCTGCCCGCCATTCTGGTGTTGGCCGGGCCGCGCGGCTGGGTCAAGCCCCGGCGCGAGCTGACGGCTCGATTCTGGCGACGTTCCGGCATCCGGATCGTGCGGCGGCCGAAGGCCCACCTTGTCGGCAGCCTTCTTGCGCTGGCGCTTCTGGCCGGCTGTGCCGGCTTCGTAAAATACAACTACGACGATCGCAAAGCCCTCGGACCGTCCGCGCCGAGTTCGATCGGCTACGCCGCGCTGGAGAGCCACTTCCCCATCAGCCAGGCGGTGCCGGAGTACATCCTCATCCAGTCGCCCCGTGACCTGCGCACACCGCAGGCGCTGGCGGATCTCGAGCAGATGGCGCAACGGGTCAGCCAGCTGCCGAACATCGGCCTCATCAGCGGCATCACACGACCCACCGGGCAGGTGCCGCCGGAGTTCAGAGCGACCTATCAGGCCGGCATCGTCGGTGACCGGATGGCCCAGGGCTCGGCTCAGATCGGTGAGCGCAGCAGCGACCTCAACCGACTGGCCTCCGGCGCCAACACGCTGGCCGACAGCCTCGCCGACGTGCGCGGTCAGATCAACAAGATCGCGCCGAGCATGCAACGGATGATCGACTCGCTCTCGGCGATGCGGAGTCAGTTCGGCGGCGACAAGCTGGTCAAGCAGGTCGAAACCGCGGCCCAGCTGGTGGCCAGCATCAACGCGCTCGGTAACGCGATGGGCGTGAACTTCTCCGCCGTAAGAGACATGTTCGCCTGGGTGGGTCCTGTGCTTGCCGCGCTGAACGGCAACGCGATCTGCGACGCCAATCCCTCGTGCAGCGACACCCGCATGCAGTTCCAGAAATTGATGGACGCGCGAGACAACGGGCAGCTGCAACAGATCAACACGCTGGCAGGCCAACTACAGGGGATGGGCGACCAGAAGTCGCTCAACGCCACGGTCAAACAGCTCAACGACACGCTGTCCACTTTCAGCTCGGCGGTGCGCTCCATGGGTCTCGACCGACCCGGCGGACTGCAGTCGGGCCTGAAAGAGGTCAGGCAGGGCGCCAACCGCCTGGCCGACGGAAGCCAGCAGGTGGCAGGCGGAGTGGACCAACTCGTGGGCCAGGTCAAGCTGGTGGGTGCGGGGCTCGATGAGGCGGCCGCGTTCCTGTTGGCGATGCGAAACAACGCGGCAGACCCGTCGATGGCGGGGTTCAACATCCCGGCCCAGATCCTCCAACTCGACGACTTCAAGAAGGCCGCGCAGATATTCATCGCGCCCGATGGCCACTCGGCCAGGTACCTGGTGCAGACCACACTCAACCCGTTCAGCCCCGAGGCGATGGATCAGGTGAATGCGATCAGTGACGCCGCCCGCAGCGCACAACCCAACACCCAGCTGTCGGACGCCACGATTTCGATGGGTGGTTTTCCCGCCGCGCTGCGGGATACGCGTGACTACTACGAGCACGACATCCGTTTCATCATCGTGATGACCCTCGTCGTCGTCATGCTCATCCTGATGGCGCTGCTGCGCGCGATCGTCGCGCCGCTCTATCTCATTGGCTCCGTGGTCGTCTCGTACTTCGCCGCCCTCGGTATCGGCGTCCTGGTATTCCAGCTGATGCTCGGTCAGCCATTGCACTGGAGCGTGCCCCCGCTGGCCTTCGTGGTGCTGATCGCGGTTGGCGCCGACTACAACATGCTCTTCGTGTCGCGAATGCGCGACGAGTCTCCACATGGCATGCGTTACGGCGTCATTCGCACCCTGAGTTCGACGGGCGGTGTGATCACTGCGGCGGGTCTGATCTTCGCCGCGTCTGTCGGTGGTCTGCTGTTCTCCAGCATCGGCATCGTGGTCCAGGGCGGCTTCGTGATCGCTGTGGGCATTCTGCTGGACACCTTCGTGGTGCGCACCATCACGGTGCCCGCCATCGCTTCGCTTCTCGGGCGGGCGAACTGGTGGCCGTCGCGGCCGTACGCCCTGGCTGCTGCCGGGTCGGCGAACACACCTGATTTGTGTGAAACTACGAAAGAAACGAAGTCGGACAACGACTTCGAGCAAACGGATTCGACGAATACTACGGACGAAAAGTGACGACCACTCCCCAGTCATCCATTCTCTCGATGCTGCACGGACGCGCCAGCCTGCGCCCCAGCGACGTGGCGATCGCCTTCACCGATTACACGCACGACCCGGCAGGTGTCCGGGAGAGCCTCACCTGGTCGCAGCTATCGCACCAGACGATGAATGCCGCACGCGAGATCCGTGTTCACGGGGCGGTCGGTGACAGGGCGGCGATTCTTGCCCCGCAAGGGCTCGATTACATCCGGGCTTTCCTGGGATCGATGCAGGCCGGGTTCGTCGCGGTGCCCCTCCCGCTGCCCCACCGCGGCTCGAATTACGACCGGGTGAGTGCGGTCTTCGCCGATACGACGCCCTCGGTCGTGCTGACGACGTCCGGAGCCGCCGACGATGTCCGCGAATACGTCGATCAGGCTCGCCTTGACCCTGCGCCGAAGATCGTCGAGATCGATTCGTTGAATCTCGACACCGACGACGGAACCGTCCTCGCCCCGGTCGACCTACCGAGCATCGCCTACCTGCAGTACAGCTCGGGCTCGACCCGGCTGCCGACCGGAGTCATGCTCACGCACCGCAACCTCACGGTGAATTTCGAGCAGCTGATGCGGAGCTTCTTCGCCGACTCCCAGACCAGGATCCCGTCGGACGCCACGATCGTGTCGTGGCTGCCCTTCTACCACGACATGGGTTTGGTGCTCGGCGTCTGCGCACCGATCCTCAGCGGTTATCGCGCCGAGCTGACCAGTCCGGTCGCGTTCCTCGAGAGGCCTGCCAGGTGGGTGCGGGCGCTGGCCGAGAATTCTCACGCGTGGTCGTCGGCGCCGAACTTCGCTTTCGACCTGGCCGCTCGCAAGACCACCGACAGCGACCTGGCCGGCCTTGACCTCGGCGGGGTGCTCGGCATCATCAGCGGTGCCGAACGCGTCGAGCCGCCCACCCTGCAGCGCTTCGTGGATCGGTTCGCGCACTTCAATTTTCGGGACGACATGATGCGTCCCTCGTACGGGCTGGCCGAGGCGACGGTCTTCGTGGCGAGCGGCACCTGGAGCGAATCGTCGCCCGCAACCCACTTCGATGTCGGAGAGCTGGGCGCAGGCCGTGTCGTGCCGTGCGCAGCGGGCAAGGGCACGGCGCTTGTCTCCTACAAGGTGCCGCCGTCGCCCCAGCTGCGCATCGTCGACAGCGAGACCCTTCGCGAGTGCCCGCCGGACCTCATCGGCGAGATCTGGGTGCATGGCGAGAACGTCGCCGACGGCTATTGGCGCAAGGCGCCGTCCGAGCAAGTCTGCTTCGGTGCAACACTTGCCGACCCTTCGCCCGGCACGCCTGACGGGCCGTGGCTGCGAACCGGCGACCTCGGCTTCGTCTACTCCGGTGAGCTGTACATCGTCGGCCGCATCAAGGATCTGGTGATCATCCGGGGTCGCAATCACTATCCGGAGGACATCGAGGCGACGGTCCAGGAGATCACCCGCGGCAGGGTCGCGGCGATATCGGTTCCGGTCAACAGCACCGAGAAGCTGGTCACCGTCATCGAGCTGAAGAAGCGAACCGATCGGGGCGGGGACGCGGCGGCTTGGCTGCGGGATCTCAAAAGTGACGTCACCTCGGCGATATCCAATGCGCACGGCGTGAACGTCGGCGATCTCGTCCTCGTTCAGCCCGGGTCGATCCCCACCACGACGAGCGGCAAGGTTCGGCGCGCCGCCTGTATCGAGCAGTACAGGCAGGACGAGTTCGTTCGGCTGGACGCCTGATATGCGGAGTATGGTTTGGGGAGTGGAAATGCGGAGGCTGTTCGCCTCGATCACGGCGCTGGTAACCGTCGGTGCCACAGGCTGTTTCGGCGTCGGGATCGCTGCGGCCGACGACTCGGTGGCCGGTTGGACGCCGGAGCATGGGGCCCCTGACAAGGAGCCGCCGATCGGTACGCCGGGGCGCGGCTACGCGCTCGGCGGTGCGCACGTGCTCGGCATTCCCTACGACGAGTACATCAAGCGCACGGGCGCTGACTGGTTCCCCGGGCTAGAACGGCAGATCGTCGACTATCCGGCGGGTCAGGTGCAAGGCCACACGCTGGAACGGCTGTTTCCCGGCATCGGCAGGCTGGACGACGGCTTTCCCGGTCTTGGCATCGACGGCCCGAGCATCGGCGAGTCTGTCGACGAGGGCGCGCCCAGCACCATCAACGCGATCCGTGCGGGAGGGCCAGGCACCGTGATCGGCCTTTCCGAGGGTGCGATGGTGCTCAACGAGGTGCAGGCGCGGCTGGCGAACGATCCGACCGCCCCGCCACCGGACAAGTTGAGCTTCGCGATGTACGGCGACCCGGTCGCCAAACACGCTTTCGGTGAGAGCTTCCTGACGCAGATGTTCCCCGTCGGCAGCGTCGTTCCGTCCCTCGACTACCGCATCCCGCCCCCGGTGGAAAGCCAGTACGACACGTACCAGTTCGTCTCCGCATACGACAGCATCGCCGACTGGCCGGACAGGCCGGACAACTGGATGTCGCTCGCGAACGCGGTGGTCGGCCTCGCAACCGGGCACACCGCGGTGGCGTTCACCAACCCGAGCAATGTGCCTGCGCGCAACATCAGGACCACCGTCAACTCCAAGGGCGCGAAGACGACGACGTACATGATTCCCGAGCAGCACCTCCCACTTGTGATGCCCTTCAAGTACCTCGGGGTCGACGAAGGCACGCTGAACAAACTCGACGGTGTGCTGCAACCGATGGTGGACGCGGGATATTCACGAAACGACGATCCGCTGACCGCGCCGATCACGGTCGATCCGGTGCACGGCTACGACCCGGCGGCTGTCACCGCGCCTGCCACCCAGGCCGCCTTCGGTGGCGGCTCCGATCCTGTGTCGCAGCTGCTCGCCGGCTTCCAGTACATGATCAACAACCAAGGCGGCGGCTAGAGCCCGGCGACCCCGGCGGCGAGCAGCACACCGCCGACCACCGTCAGCAGGATGGTAACCGCGCGCCGCCGCCGCGTGCGCAGCCAGTCCTGCAGCGTCGACAGCGCCGCGCGGGTGCGGTCCGGCGCCACCAGGTAGCAGATCAGCGGGATCTCGACGAACCCGAACGCCAACACGTTGAACAGCAGTAGGGCGCCGACCTGGATCGAGGCGGCAGCACCCGAGGCCACGATGAGCGCAAGCACGGCGAGATAGTCGACCGACGGCAGCGCGATGCCGAGGCCCGCGACGCCCGCCGTCCACAGTGACCGGCCGTTCAGCAGTTGCCTGGCGCGTTTCGCGAGCGGTTCGAATCTGCCTGAAGTAAAGCCATCGGAGCCGTTTCCACGCCTGCCGATCACACCCGTCGCCACCACCACGGCGTTGATCAGCAGCACTACGCCGACGACGATCTGCACCCTCGGCAGAGTGAAATGGGCCGACCCCAACGCGGGCCGCAGGATGAACAGCACGATCAGGCCCACCGCGACGCCCATCGCGAATCCGCCTGCGAGGAAAGCGAGTAACTGGAGCCCTGGTCGGGGCCGGTTGATCATCAGGATCGTCATGCCGATCCGGAACGGCTCGAGGCTGACGGCAACGGCCATCGCCAGGAGCGTTATCCACATATCGGGCGTCACGTTACCGCCACCGCGGCGTGGCCGCCGTGCCCGGCGTCGTGTGAAGATGGATGGGACATGAGCACGACTGATCTGGACCCGACATCGCTACGCGAGGCGTTCGGTCACTTCCCGTCCGGCGTGATCGCCATCGCCGCGGAAGTCGACGGCATCCGCATCGGGTTGGCCGCCAGCACCTTCGTACCCGTGTCGCTGGAGCCGCCGCTGGTGTCGTTCGCCGTGCAGAACAGCTCGGAGACCTGGCCGAAACTCAAGGACCTGCCGCGGCTCGGCATCAGCGTGCTCGGTGAATCGCACGACGCGGCGGCGCGCACGCTGGCGGCCAAGACAGGTGACCGGTTCGCCGGCCTGTCGACGGTGTCACGCGAGAGCGGTGCGGTGTTCATCGAGGGCACAAGCGTCTGGGTGGAGAGTGCCATCGAGCAGCTCGTCCCCGCGGGGGATCACACGATCGTGATTCTGCGGGTCGCCGACATCACCGTGCACCCGGCTGTGCCGCCGATCGTCTTTCACCGCAGTACGTTTCGCCGCTTGGGTAGTTAGGACCTTCAGGGGCGCCCGGCGAGTTCTTCGCGGTAGCCCTGGACGCGCTGATCCAGTTCGGCCGCATCGTCCGGCCTGCCCTCTTTGCGGGCAAGATCGGCGCGAGCGGAAAGCTCACGGATTGCTGTGCGAATGTCGTTGATGCTGTGCGTCTCTGACATGTTTGGCTGCCTTTCGTCGGCGATTGGCCGCTAACCGAAAGGCTACCCGCGATCAGCTCCTGCGGAACAACTTGTTACCGAGCCACACCACCGGGTCGTACTTGCGGTCGGCGGCGCGCTCCTTCATCGGGATCAGCGCATTGTCGGTGATCTTGATGTGCTCGGGGCACACCTCGGTGCAGCACTTGGTGATGTTGCAGTAGCCGAGGCCGTTGTCCTCCTGCGCCTGCTCGGGCCGCCGTTCCAGCGTGTCCAGCGGGTGCATGTCGAGTTCGGCCTGACGCATCAGGTAGCGCGGGCCGGAGAACGCCAACTTGTTCTCCTCGTGGTCTCGCACCACGTGGCAGGTGTTCTGGCACAGGAAGCACTCGATGCACTTGCGGAATTCCTGGCTCCGGTTCACGTCCTCCTGCGCCATCCGGTACTCGCCGGGCTGCAGATCCTTGGGAGGTGCGAAAGAGGGGATCTCCCTGGCCTTCTCGTAGTTGAACGATACGTCGGTGACGAGGTCCCTGATGATGGGGAACGTCCGCAGTGGCGTCACTGTGACGGTTTCGTCCTGGCCGAAGGTAGACATCCGGGTCATGCACATCAGCCGCGGCCTGCCGTTGATCTCCGCCGAGCACGAACCGCACTTACCCGCCTTGCAGTTCCACCGCACGGCCAGGTCAGGGGTCTGGGTCTGCTGCAGGCGGTGGATGATGTCCAGCACCACCTCGCCCTCGTTCACCTCGACGGAATAGTCCTTGATCGCGCCGCCGTCGTCGTCGCCGCGCCACACTCGCATGCTCGCCTGGTAGGCCATCTACTTGCTCCGTTCTGGATGCTCGACCAGCTCGCCGTCGGTGAAGTACTTCTCGAGTTCGGACAGCTCGAACAGGTCGAGCAGGTCCTGGCGCACCGGGATCTGGTCCTGCTTGGTGACGCTCAGGTCGGGTACGACCGAATCACCCTCGGTGCGGCACACCAGAAGGGTCTTGCGCCAGTCCGATTCCATCGCCGGGTGGTCGTCGCGGGTGTGGCCGCCGCGGCTCTCGGTGCGCGTCAGCGCGGCCTTGGCGATGCACTCGCTGACCAGCAGCATGTTGCGTAGGTCGATCGCCAGGTGCCAGCCGGGGTTGAAGACCCGATGGCCCTCCACCTTGACGCGCTTGTAGCGCTCGCGGAGCTCGGTCAGTTTGTCCAGCGCCTCGCTGACCTCTTCCTCCTTGCGGATGATGCCGACCAGGGTGTTCATCGCGTCCTGGAGATCGAGCTGCAGCGTGTACGGGTTCTCGGGTGCGTCGCCGTTCGACGGCCCGTCGAAGGGATGCAGCGCACGCTTGATGGCGTCGTCGACGGCCTGTTCGGTCACGGCCGGGCGGTTGGGGAGCGCTCGCACGTAGTCCGAGGCGCCAAGCCCGGCGCGGCGGCCGAACACCAACAGGTCGGAAAGCGAGTTGCCGCCGAGCCGGTTGGAGCCGTGCATACCGCCCGCGCATTCGCCCGCCGCGAACAACCCGGGTGTGGTCGCCGCCGCGGTGTCAGGGTCGACCTCGACACCGCCCATCACGTAGTGACAGGTCGGCCCGACTTCCATCGGCTCCTTGGTGATGTCCACCTCGGCCAGCTCCATGAACTGGTGGTACATCGACGGCAGCCTGCGCTTGATCTCCTCGGCGGGCAGCCGCGACGCGATGTCGAGGAAGACGCCGCCGTGCGGTGAGTTGCGACCGGCCTTCACCTCGGAGTTGATGGCGCGGGCCACCTCGTCGCGCGGAAGCAGGTCAGGCGTGCGGCGCGCGGAGTCGTTGTCCTTGAGCCACTGGTCGGCCTCGTCGATGCTCTCGGCGTACTGGCCTTTGAACACCGCCGGGATGTAGTCGAACATGAACCGGGTGCCGTCGGAGTTCTTCAGAACGCCGCCGTCGCCGCGGACACCCTCGGTGACGAGAATGCCCTTCACGCTCGGAGGCCAGACCATGCCGGTCGGGTGGAACTGGACGAACTCCATGTTGATCAGGGTCGCGCCTGCCCGCAGCGCCAGCGCGTGCCCGTCGCCGGTGTACTCCCACGAGTTCGACGTCACCTTGTAGGACTTGCCGATGCCTCCGGTGGCGAGCACCACGGCCGGCGTCTCGAACAGAACGAAGTTGCCGGTCTCGCGCCAGTAGCCGAAGGCGCCCGCGATGCGGTCACCATCCTTGATGAGGTCGGTGATGGTGCACTCGTGAAACACCTTGATGCGGGCGTCGTAGTCGCCGAACTCGGCGTAGTCCTCCTGCTGCAGCGAGACGATCTTCTGCTGGAGCGTGCGGATGATCTCGAGGCCGGTGCGGTCGCCGACGTGAGCCAGCCTGGGGTAGGTGTGCCCGCCGAAGTTGCGCTGGCTGATTCGGCCGTCCTTGGTGCGGTCGAACAGCGCGCCGTACGTCTCCAGCTCCCACACCCGGTCGGGCGCCTCCTTGGCGTGCAGCTCGGCCATCCGCCAGTTGTTGAGGAACTTCCCGCCGCGCATGGTGTCGCGGAAGTGGACCTGCCAGTTGTCCTTCGCGTTTGCATTGCCCATCGAGGCCGCGCAGCCGCCCTCGGCCATCACCGTGTGGGCCTTTCCGAACAGCGACTTGGTGATGACCGCGACCTTCTGGCCCCGTTCGCGGGCCTCGATCACGGCGCGCAGTCCGGCACCGCCTGCACCGATGACGACGACGTCGTACTGATGCCGTTCGACTTCAGTCATGAATCCTCACTTGCTTGGGCTGTTGAAAAAGGCTGTCAGCCAATAAATCTGAGATCGGAGATGGTGCCGCTGGCCACCAGCATGATGTAGAAGTCGGTCAGCATCAGCGTGCCGAGCGTGATCCACGCGTACAGTTTGTGGCGGGTGTTCAAGCGGCTTACCTGTGTCCACATCCAGTACCGGACAGGGTGTTTCGAGAAATGCTTGAGGCGCCCGCCGACGACGTGACGGCAGGAGTGGCACGACACGGTGTAGACCCACAGCATCACCACGTTGCCGACGAGGATGATGTTGCCCAAACCGAATCCGAAGCCCGACGGTGAGTGGAACGCCACGATTGCGTCATAGGTGTTGATCAGCGAGATGATGCCCGCGATGTAGAAGAAGTACCGGTGCGTGTTCTGGATGATCAGCGGGAAGCGGGTCTCACCGGTGTATTTCGCGTGCGGCTCGGCGACCGCGCACGCGGTGGGAGACTGCCACACCGAGCGGTAGTACGCGCCGCGGTAGTAGTAGCAGGTGAGCCGGAACAGCAGCAGGAACGGCAGCGACAGCGCCGCATAGGGCAGCCACCACACATCGGGCATGATCTGCGGCCAGAAGTGGCTCGCCTCGGGTACGCAACCCGTGCTGACGCACGGCGAGTAGAACGGCGTCAGGTAGTTGTACGCCTCGACGTAATAGTTGTTCTGCAGGAACGCGCGCACCGTCGCATAGATGACGAATGCGGCGAACCCGAGGTCGACGATGAGCGGCGACTGCCACCACCGGTCGGTGCGCAGGGTGCGCTGAGGTATCTCGGCGCGGGTGGGCGAGAAGACGCCGGTGGCCTCGCGGTCGGCGGTAGGTGCGCTCACGGTCTGTTCTCCAAGCCTCTCCGGTTTGCGGGCTGCGCAAGTGCGGCAAGTGCGACCGAGCCTAATTCAGCCCCTACTGTGACCCCCGACACCCTCGTCATCGACGTCCCGCCAGAAGTCGGAGTCGTACTGGGTGTCTGGAATCGCGATCTTCTCAGCCGAGTGCCGTTGACGGGAAACCCCGCGCGTGAGCTCCAGTTCCTCGGCGTCGATATCGAGGCGGTCGATGTCGTTGACGATGCGTCGCACCGCTGGGCTGTCGCCATATTGCGACGCCAACGACGTCACGCACCGGCGCAGGCCACCGATCAATTCATGCAGTTCGGCAAATTCGGTAGTGCTCGACATCAGACCTCCTTGGGCTGAAGGGTGTCTCGGATCACAGTACGACAACCGATGCTAGCTACATCATGGAGATAGGGCGTGACACCAGTCACGTCAAAGACGGAAGGCCAGGCATGGCGAATAAGCAGGATTTGGCGGCCAGTGCGACGGCTCTGCTCGCATTGCATCGACCCGGTGATCCCGTGGTGCTGCCGACGGTGTGGGACGCGTGGTCGGCGAAGCTCGCCGTCGACGCAGGCTTCTCGGCGCTGACGGTGGGCAGCCACCCGCTCGCGGACTCCATCGGCAAGGCCGACGGCGAGCGGATGTCGTTCGACGAGGTCTGCACCCGCGTCGTGCAGATCACCGATGCGGTCGACGTTCCGGTGTCCGTCGACATCGAGTCCGGTTACGGGGAGACGCCCGCGCGACTGATCGACGGACTGCTGGGCGCGGGCGCGGTAGGCCTGAACATCGAGGACACGGTGCACAAGGAGGACCGCCGGTTGCGGTCGTCGGCCGAGCACGCCGGGTTGGTCGGGGAGCTGCGGGCGGCCGCCGACGCCACGGGGGTGCATGTGGTGATCAACGCGCGCACCGACCTGTTCATGCGACCGGACGGCGACGAGTCCGACCGCGTCGACCGGGCGGTGGCGCGGCTGAAGGAAGCTGCTGACGCGGGCGCCGACGTGTTGTACCCCGTCGGCCTTCACAAGCCGGATACGTTGCGGCGGTTGACCTCCGAACTACCACTTCCGGTCAATGCCGTCGTCTTCCCCGATAAAGCGGACCTGGCGTCGTTGCGTCCGCTCGGAGTCGCGCGGATCAGTTTCGGCCCGTTCCTGCAGTGGGCCCTCGCCGAACGCGCCAAGGAGATCCTCGCGCGCTGGAGGTGATGACCACCGAGCCACCGGTCGACACGCTTTAGCATTCCCAGGTGCCCGCTCACGCTCACGACCACGACCCCCAGCACTGGTTCAACCGGCCCGGCACGATATTCGCCGCGGGCGCGGCGGCGCTGTTCCTGGTCGGGTTGCTGATCTTCGCGGTGATGCGCACGTCGGAGGGCTCGTCGGAACCACCCGGCACCCTCGTCACACCGTCGAGCAGCACGCCGTCGAGCACCTACACGACGTCATCCACGACGACGACCACCTACACGACGCCGAGTGCGGTGACCAGCGAGCAGAACCTGCCGCCTGCCGGTCCGCCGACCTCCGACGATGACGGGCCGCCGACGCCAACGACCGAGGACACCCCCGATCCGGGAACCGTTACCGAAACGGCCACATTGCTACCGCCTCCGCCGTAAAGCCGCCCTAAAACTGCGGAATCGTCACATAGGGTGACGTAATGATTACTTCGACGCGCTTCGTAACACTTGTTATGACCGTCGTCGGGCTGATCGGGTTGGGGTTGGGTTCCGGAACCGCGTCGGCCGAGTCCGCCAACGGCGGGCTGGTCCCGCTGGGGGCGCATTTCCGGTCCTGCGATTTCACCAAGCTCAACTATGTCAGCGCGAACGGCTTCGGTTCCGGCACATCCACCATCACCGCCAACGGCACGAACGTCACCGCCGAGGTCTTCCTCATGATCGGCAAGCCCAATACGCCGTATCAGGTGCGGCTGATCCAGGGTCCGAGGTCGGGAGCTCAGAAGTGCAATGCCGGTGACCCCGGCGTCGCCAGCGCGGTGCTGAACACCGACGGCAACGGGACCGGCACTGTGACGCTGAGCGGCGCCCGGCAATCCGGCGCCAAAAACGCGTGGGTGTTCATCGACGGACCGCCGGAAGTCGGCCAGATCCGCGGCGAGTTCTACTCCTCGGAACTTCTCACCAGCTTGAGCTAGCCCCCGTGAGAACACCGTGATGGGCGCGTCACACGAGGCAAAATCGCGGCAATATCGACTACTTAGCCTCGCGGTATGGCGTCGCAAACCTCACCCGCCCGACATGTCGTGGTGGTCGGACACGGCATGGTCGGCCACCGGTTCGTCGAGGCGATGCGCGCGCGTGACACCGCAGCGTCGTGGCGGATCACCGTCCTGGGTGAGGAGGCCGACGCCGCCTACGACCGGGTCGGTCTGACCGGATACACCCAACACTGGGACCGCGGCCGGCTCGCGCTGCCAGGCAACGACTACGCGGGCGACGGTGTGGTGGCGCTGCGGCTCGGTGTTCGGGTGACCGGGATCGACCGCGCCGCCAAGGCCGTCGTCACCGCCGACGGTGACCGTGTCGACTACGACGCCCTTGTGCTCGCCACGGGCTCCTACGCCTTCGTGCCTCCGGTGCCGGGACGCGACCTGCCGTCCTGCCACGTCTACCGGACCCTCGACGACCTCGACGCGATCCGAGCCGACGCCGACCGCGCGCGGCGCGCCACTGACAGACCGGTTGGCGTGGTGATCGGCGGTGGCCTGCTCGGCCTCGAAGCGGCCAACGCGCTTGAATCGTTCGGCCTTCACGCGCACGTCGTCGAGATGGCGCCGCGGCTGATGGCTCAGCAGCTCGACGATGCGGGCGGGGCGCTGTTGAGCCGGATGATCACCGACCTCGGGATCACCGTGCACACCGGCGTCGGTACCGACGCCATCCGGCCTGCGCAACGCAATCGGCCCGTCAGGCGCTCGGCTGACACCGAGGCGGTGCAGGCGGTGCTCAGCGACGGCACAGTCATCGACGCGGGACTGGTTGTCTTCGCCGCGGGCGTGCGCCCCCGCGACGAGCTGGCCCGCGATGCCGGGCTCGCGATCGCCGAACGAGGTGGTGTACGCACCGACCTATCCTGTGCCACAACGGATTACAGCATCTATGCGATCGGCGAGGTCGCCGCGATCGACGGCCGCTGCTACGGTCTGGTCGGACCGGGCTACACCAGCGCTGAAGTCGTCGCGGATCGACTGCTCGGTGGTGCCGCGGAGTTCCCCGGGGCCGATATGTCGACCAAGCTCAAGCTGCTCGGCGTCGACGTGGCGAGTTTCGGCGACGCGATGGGTGCTACACCGAACTGCCTCGAGGTGGCCGTCAACGACGCCGTCAAGCAGACGTACGCCAAGCTGGTGCTGTCCGACGATGCGAAGACGCTGCTCGGCGGGATCCTGGTCGGCGACGCGTCTGCCTACGGCATTCTGCGGCCGATGGTCGGCGAACCGCTGCCCGGCGATCCGATGGCCCTGATCGCGCCGGCCGGATCCGACAGCGACAGTGGGGCTTTCGGGGTGGGCGCACTCCCTGCCGGGGCTCAGATCTGCTCCTGCAACAACGTGACGAAAGGCGATCTCACCAACGCCATCGCCACCGGGTGTTGCGACGTGCCCGCGTTGAAGGCCTGCACCAAGGCAGGCACCTCCTGTGGGTCGTGCGTACCGCTGCTCAAGCAGTTGCTGGAGGCCGAGGGCGTCGAGCAGTCCAAGGCGCTGTGCGAGCATTTCAGCCAGTCCAGGGCCGAACTCTACGAGATCATCACCGCGACCTCGATCCGGACGTTCTCCGGACTCATCGACCGCTTCGGCAGCGGAAGGGGTTGCGACATATGTAAACCCGCCGTCGCGTCGATACTGGCATCGACGAGCTCCGAACACATCCTCGACGGTGAGCAGGCGTCGTTGCAGGACAGCAACGACCACTTCCTGGCCAACATCCAGCGCAACGGCAGCTACTCGATCGTGCCGCGGGTGCCCGGCGGTGACATCACGCCCGAGCAGCTGATCCTGATCGGCGAGATAGCACGGGATTTCGACCTGTATACCAAGATCACCGGCGGCCAGCGCATCGACATGTTCGGCGCCAGGGTGGATCAGCTGCCGGAGATCTGGCGCCGTCTGGTCGACGGTGGGATGGAGTCCGGCCACGCCTACGGCAAGGCGCTGCGCACCGTAAAGAGTTGCGTCGGCAGCGACTGGTGTCGCTACGGGCAACAGGATTCGGTGCAGATGGCGATCGAGCTCGAGCTGCGCTATCGCGGTCTGCGGGCCCCGCACAAGATCAAGATGGGGGTCTCCGGGTGTGCCCGCGAGTGCGCAGAGGCGCGCAGCAAGGACGTCGGTGTCATCGCCACCGAGAACGGATGGAACCTCTACGTCGGCGGCAACGGCGGTATGACCCCGAGGCATGCCGAGTTGCTTGCGGGGGATCTCGACGACGAGACGCTGGTCCGCTACATCGACCGCTTCCTGATGTTCTACATCCGCACCGCCGACCGCCTGCAGCGCACCGCACCGTGGGTCGAGCACCTCGAAGGCGGCCTCGACCATTTGCGCGACGTGGTGTGCGACGACTCGCTCGGGCTGGCCGCGGACTTCGAAGAGGCGATGGCGCGCCACGTCGCGGGCTATGCGTGCGAATGGAAGGGCGTGCTGGAGGACCCCGACAAACTGTCGAGGTTCGTCTCTTTCGTCAATGCGCCCGATGCGCCCGATCCCACCGTCACCTTCACAAGGCGTGACGGCCGCATCGTTCCCATGGGCATTCCGACCATTCCGAAGGCGGTCGAAACATGAGCCTGATCAACGATGTTCAGGTGTGGACGGCCGTATGCGCCTACGACAGTCTGATGCCGTGCCGCGGGGTCGGTGTGCTGCTGCCCCGCGGTGAACAGGCGGCGCTTTTCCGCCTCGACGACGGAACCGTGTGGGCCATCGGCAACATCGACCCGGTCTCGGGCGCGGCGGTGATGTCAAGGGGGATCGTCGGTGACCGCGGCGGCAGGGCCACCGTTGCATCGCCGATCAAGAAGCAGGCGTTCGCGCTCGACGATGGCGCCTGTCTCGACCTCGCCGAAGTCGCGGTCCCCGTCTACCGAACCCGTATCACCGCAGATGGCATGGTGGAGATCACGCGGGCCGAGGTACCCGGGCGCGCTTGAATCGGTTGGCCACCAATCGCACCAAGCCACGATGGTCGCCTAGCGGATCGGCCACGAGATCGGCGCCGCTGTCGCGTAGTCGATCTTGAAATAGGCCGTCCGCCAACAGGTATGACGCGAGCACGATGCGGCGTGCGTTCTGCCGACGCAGGGCCGCCAACTCGACCCGGCCGCCAACCACATTCGACGAGACGCTGCGCCAGCAGAGCCACCGTGCTCGGCCAACTGGCCGACCATCGTGACGCCCTCCGGTTTTCGGGTGCCGTGAGCCGCCAGCAGGTAGCTCATCGCGCATGCGGTTCGTCGACGGGCAGCCGGTAGCCGCGTTTGACCACGGTCGACACGATGTTCTTGTCGCCCAGCGCCGTTCGCAGCCGCAGCACGGCCGTCTCGACCGCGTGGGTGTCGGTGCCGGACCCGGGCAGTGCACGCAGCAGGTCGGCCCTGCAGACGACGGTGCCAGGCCGGTGGGAGAGTGCGCGGATCGTCGCCATCCCGGCCGGTGACAGCTCCTTGACCGCATCGTCGACGACGACGCAGGTGCCGCGGATCTCCAGCCGGTGACCGGCAACCTGCAGGGTGCGTGACTGCAGCAGCGGCAGCTCGTCGGTGATGTGCCGCGCCAGCGCGCCGAGCCGCATCCGTTCCGGTGCCGATGTCGGCACACCCAACCGCACCAGCGGCCGCGCGGTGACGGGTCCGACGCACATCGCATGCACCGTCGTGCGCAGCGCGGTGAGTACGCGGTCCTCGATGCCCATCTCGACGGCGCGCATCAGCACCGCCGCAACCGCGGGCGCCGATGTGAAGCTCACCGCGTCGAACTTCTGCTCGGCGATCCCCGCGACCAGCTGGTCGAAGTCGCCGTTGCGGGCCACGGCATGCCAGCGGTACACCCGGATCGGAACCACGTCGGCGCCCGCGGCGCGCAGTTCGTCGAGGAACTCCGGGAAGGGGTCCCACTCTGCGGTGGCCCCGTGCAGCTGGACAGCGATGCGCTGGCCGGAGATGCCGCCCTCGACCAGGTAGTGCAGCACCTCTCGGGACGACTCGGACTCCGGCGACCATTCCTCGGGCAGACCTGCCGCGCGCAACGCGCCGGTCGCCTTGGGACCGCGCGACACGATGCGGGCCGTGCGGAGCGCATTGGTCAGCTGACCGGCCAACCCCCATCCGTCGGCGGCGGCGACCCAGCCGCGGAAGCCGATGCCCGTGGTGGCGATGACGATGTCGGGCGGCGTCTCGATCAGCGCTTCGGTGTGCACCTTCAGCTCGTGGTCATCGGGCAGCGGCACCATCTCGATCGCCGCAGCGCTGGTGACCGCCGCTCCGCGCTTGCGCAGCAGGGCACTCAGCTCGTCGGCGCGGCGGGCGGACGTCACCGCCACCCGAAACCCGGTGAGCGGTGCCCAGTCGGGGTCACTCATGGGGTTCAGTGTTTGCAGTGCGTGTTTCCGGGCGATTAACCAGCCATTGCCCCTGCGTGTCAATCCACCCTGTGTGCGTGCACCACCGTGAACGGCAGGTGCAGCTGGTCACCGTCGAGCAGATCCGCGACGGCCGAGAAGCCGGCCCTCATCTTCTGCATCCGCTCGAGCGCCTCCGGCGGCATCTGTTCCACCATTTCCTGCGGAAACTCGTCGCCTACGGTGCCGAAGCCGGTTGCGCTCGCCAGATACGTTGTCGGGCCGAGGAAATCGATGCGCCAGCCGTTCGACGTCAACGTATCGCGGATGCCGGATTCGGACACCGATCCGATCGGAGCGATAAGGCCGTTGACGCTGGCGTCGGAGAAGCAGTACAGGTGCCATTTGGCGCCGGGTCGCGTCGCGCGGTACAGCCCCGCGGCATACGCCTGACGGTCCTCATCTTCCAGGCAGTGATACAGCGCGCTGTCGACGACGGTGTCGAACCGGCCGTCGTAGCCGGTCAGGTTGGTGGCGTCGGCGACATCGAAGTTCACCGAGACACCCGCCTGCGCGGCGCGGTTGCGGGCCTTTTCGATCGCCGTCGGCGACCCGTCGAGGGCCGTCACGGAGTGTCCGCGGGATGCGAGGAAGATCGCGTTGTCACCGAGGCCGCAGCCGATGTCGAGCACATCGCCGCTGATCCCGCCGAGGGCCTCGAGTTCCATCAGGTGCGGCTGTGCCTGCCCGATGTCCCATGGCACCCCGGTGGGTGCGGGAGCCCCTTCGACGGCGGGTTCGCCGCGGTAGAGCTTGTCGAAGGATTCCGTCGAGTGCTGGAACGCTTTTGGTGCGGTCACTTCACCCAAGGTACCGGTGTCACCAGACGTCGCCGTTGCGCCAATCGCACGTGATGGCCTCGCTGGTGTCCAGGTCCACCGAGACAGGCAACACGAATATCGACCCGTCGTCGTCGGGAGTGCGCGCAATACCCGTCGGCGCCAGCACCGAAGTCGGGCCGCGCCAGGGCAGCCAGCCACGTGCGGCGTAGAGGTTCCGCCCCGCCTGCGATGCGCTGAGGGCGCCGAGTTCGTAGGCGCCGCGCAGCACCTGCTCGACGGCGTCCATCAACGCGCCGGCCAGACCCTGGCCGCGCCAGTCCTCGCGGACCGCGACGCCTTCGACATAGCCGCACCGCAACGCCGAGTCCCGGTACAGCAGGTGACGCTGGACGACAGCGGCGTGGCCGATCAGCGCGCCGTGGTGCGAGATCAGCGCGTGCATTCCACCGACGGTGTGGTCCCAGTCGGCGTCGGTGAAGTCGAACTCGCCGCCGCCGAAGGCGTCGATGACCATGCGGCGGGCTTCGTCGCGGGTCTCGTTGTCGAGGTCGGCGGTGTGGACCAGGCGGGCAGTCATTAGCTGACCAGTCACACCACGTGTCTACCCGTTCAGGAACCGTTGGGGAAGGGCCTGCGCGGACGCGACCAGTGCAGGCGCACGGTCTGGCCCGGCCGGATCTGAGCGATCCTGTCGATGTCCTCGTCGACCACGACGCCGATGACCGGATAGCCGCCGGTGACGGGGTGGTCAGGCCCGAGGATCACGGGAAAACCGTTCGGCGGCACCTGGATCGCGCCCCTGGTGGCCCCTTCGCTCGGCAGCTGTCGATCGCCGTAGCGGTATTCCAGCGGCATACCGACCAGGCGCATGCCGACGCGGTCGCTGCGGTTGGTCACCTGCCAGTTGGTGCGTACCAGCACATCGGGGTCGGTGAACCAGTCGTCGCGCGGTCCCGGCACCACCGACAGCTCGACGATGTCGTCGGAGATCGCGGCGACCGGCGCCTGGTCGAGTTCGGGGTACTCCTCGGCGTGGTCGCCGATCGGCAGCACATCGCCGGGTTTCAGTGGCAGCGGCCCGATGGACGACATCACGTCGAAGCTGCGGGAGCCGAGCACGGGCGTCACGTCGATGCCGCCGCGGACCCCGAGGTACGACCTCAGCCCGGCGTGCGGGGCACCGAGCGAGATCACCTGGCCGTCGTGGGCGTAGTGAATGCTGTTGGTGCCGAACGGGACTCCGTTGACCGCGGGATCGGTATCGGCACCCGTAACGGCGATGGCCACGTCCCCTCCGCGGACCCTCGCGCTGAAACCGCCGAATGTCACCTCGATGGTGGCGCGGTCTCCCGGGTTGGCGACCAGCCGGTTGGCCAGTTTGTGCGCCCGGCGGTCCGCGGCGCCCGATCGCGTCACACCGAGGTGCGCCATTCCTTTGCGGCCGAGGTCCTCGACGATCGCCAGCGGACCGGTACGCAGGATCTCCAGCGTTGTCGTGGTCATGACGACACCTCCCTGAACTGCACCCACCGACCCGGCATCAGCAGCGCGGGCGGGTCGCGGTCGACGTTCCACAATGGCGCTTGGTCTTTTGAGGTACGGCCGATCAACTGCCAGCCCCCGGGTGACCGGCGGGGATACACGCCGCTGAACTCGCCGGCAAGGCCCACCGAACCCGTGGGCACCGCGGTGCGCGGTTCGGATCGTCTCGGCACGTTGAGCCGCTCGTCACCGCCGACGAGGTAGCCGAAACCCGGTGCGAAACCGGCAAATCCGACTCGCCACGGGGTTCCGGTGTGGGCGGCGACGACGTCGCGCGGGGTCATTCCGGTCAGCGTGGCAACCTCGTCGAGGTCTTCGCCGTCGTAGACCACGTCGATCACCACATCGGCGCGGCCGTCGATCGGCGCTCCTGAATCCGTCAGGGCTTCCGGCGCCAATCTGAGCTGGCTGAGATATTGCCGGGCGACGCCCTGGTGGCGCGGGCCATCGAGCTTGACGAGCACAGTCCTCGAGGCGGGAACGATGTCCACGACGCCGAGCAGCTCAGCGTCGCGGAGAAGATCGTTCCACGCCAATACCTCCGCGGTGCTGTCGAACTCGAGCAACAGCGCCTGATCCCCGTAGTCGGTGATCGTGGGAATCACCATCGCATCCGCCAGCACGGTCATACCCCAAAGCTACCGCCCAGTAGGGTGCGAATACCCTGCTCTGTGAGGGTTGCCAGAGCTGCCTTAACGAAGCCTCAGACGGCAGGCGCGTACGTGGGCTCACGCCTCTTGATGTAGGCGATCACCCGGTACGTCACGGGCAGCATGACGACCTCGACGGCCGTCTTGTAAAGCCACCCGAGCGTCGTGTACACCGCGAAGTCGGAGAAGCTGGTGATCCCGATCGCGCTCGCCGCGATGCTGCAGAACACCAGCGTGTCGCCCAGCTGACCCGCGAACGTCGATCCGACAAGGCGTGCCCACAGGTGCTTCTCCTTGGTCCGCTCCTTGATCCTCACGACCACCCACGCGTTGATGGTCTGGCCGACGATGAAGCCGGCCAACCCCGCGACGATCAGCTGGGTGTAGGCACCCACCACGTTCTCGAAGTGTTCCTGGTTGGTGTAGAAGTCAGCGGCTGGCAGATAGACAGTCACCCAAAAAGCAAGGGCAGCAAGAATGTTCATTGCGAAACCGATGAAGATCACGCGCCGGGCGGCCTTGAATCCGTAGACTTCGGACAGTACGTCGCCGATGACATAGGTCAGCGGGAAGACAATGAACCCGCCGTCTGTGATGATCGGGCCGAAGGCAACGCCCTTGGTCGCGGTCACGTTCGAGATGATCACCAGCGCGGTGAACACCGCGGCAAGTATCGGGTAATAGGCCGAGCCCACCTGCGCGAAGGCTGCGCGCTGCTCGGTAGGAGTCTCGGTGTTCACCCGGCTATCAAACTCCTCAGCCGATCACCTTGGCCAATTCGGGCGGCAGTTGGTCGGCGACGACGGGATAGGAGAGCGGCGACGCGAAAGCGATGGCACCGGCGAGGTCCTTGCCGGTGAAGACGTTTCGCCGGCTGGTTGTGGCGGTCAGCTTGGCAATGGTCGGGTCGGCAAGAAGCGCGGCCTGTTGATCGTCGCTCTCGGTGGTCCAGACCAGGACGTCGGCGGCGTTGAGTACCGACTCCATCTTGTCGCGCGGGATCACGCTGCCGCCGGTATCGGGCACCACCAAACCCATCTGGGTCAGGAAGTCGGTGCGCCAGCTCGGCGTCAGTGTGTGAACGGCGTCGTCGGCCAGCGTGCCCTGCAACAGGAGCACCTTCTTGCCCGCGAACCGCGGGCTGTTCTTGCCGACTTCGGTGAATTTGTCCTCGATGCCTTTGACGAGTCCCGCCATCTCATCGAACTTGAACACCGCCTGGCTGATCGTCGCGGCTTGGTTCTTCCACGGCTCGAAGAAGGCGTCCTGCCCGGACTGCGCAATGGTCGGCGCGATCTCCGACAGTTTCTTGTAGGTCTCCTCGTCGACGCCCGCGTTGGTCGCGACGATGAGGTCGGGCGCCAGGGCGCTGATTCTGTCGATCTGGATGCCGTTGGACAGATCGAGGACCTCGGGCTGCGCGCCGCCCAGTTTGGGCGTCGCCCACGGCCACACACCGAACGGCTGATCGCCCCACCAGTTGGTGATCGCCACCGGGACGACGCCGACGGCGAGCAGGTCGTCCTGCTCGGTGTAGCCGGCGCTCACCACGCGCTTCGGCGGGCCTGGAATCTTCGTCTCGCCGAACATGTGCTTGACCGTGACGGATCCGTCCGAGGCCACCGCGCCCGGCTTCTCCGAGCTGCACGCTGCGGCGGCGGCAACGGTTGCCGTCATCGCCAGGAAACTTCGCCGCGACCAAACCTTGGGCACACCGCGAGCGTAACCCGAGATTCAGCTAACTCGCTCAAACCCGCCCCGCTGAGAACGCCTCTCGGCGTAGGGTGCCGCTGGTGACTGCGACGATCTTCACCGGGGGCGTGATCTGGACCGCCTCGGGTTCGGAGACCGATGCCCTCCTCGTGACGGACGGTGTGGTGCGCGCGACCGGCGACGACGCCAGGGCGTCGGCGGCGGGGGCCGAAGAGGTCGACCTCGACGGCGGCTTCCTGATGCCCTCGTTCGGCGACGGGCACGCCCATCCGCTGTACGGCGGCCTCGAGTCCGCAGGACCCGCCGTCAGGCCGTGTAAGACAGTCGATGAAATCGCCTCCGCCGTAAAGAATTTCGCCGCGCAGAATCCGGACGATGACTGGATCGTCGGCGCGTCCTACGAGAGCAGCATGGCGGCCGACGGACTGTTCGACGCCCGCTGGCTGGACGCCGCGGTACCCGACCGGCCGGTGGTGTTGCGGGCATGGGACTACCACACGATGTGGTGCAACTCCGTGGCACTGGAGCGGGCGGGTATCACAGCGGATACCAAGGATCCGGCGCTCGGCGAGATCCCGCGCCGCGAGGACGGGTCCGTTCTCGGCACGTTGCGCGAGTGGGGCGCGATGGACTTGATGAACGCGGTGATGCCCGCGCACGACGAGGACGTCCGGGTGGCGGCGCTGAACACCGCCGCCGACTACTACCTGGCCCGTGGCGTGACGTGGGTGCAGGACGCATGGGTGGAACCCGCCGATGTCGACACCTACATAGCCGCCGCGAAGCGCGATCTGCTGCGGATGCGGTTCAATCTCGCTCTTTACGCCGATCCCCGCCACTTCGACTCGCAGGTAACGGCTTACGTGGATGCACGGCGCCGAGTCGAAGAGGTGGGCTCGCCGCTGCTGACCGCCAACACCGTCAAGTTCTTCGCCGACGGCGTCGTCGAGAACGAAACCGGCGCGCTGCTCGCGCCGTACTGCAACGCCCTGCACAACCACGGGCAGCAGAACTGGGAGGGCGACTCGCTGGCCGATGCGGCGGCGCGTGTCGACGATCTGGGTCTGCAGATCCACATTCACGCGATCGGCGACGCGGCGGTGCGACAGGCGCTGGATGCGATCGAACATGTCCTGCGGCACAACGGGCCTCGGGACCGCAGGCCGGTGATAGCGCACGCTCAGCTCGTCGACGATGCCGATATCGCCCGGTTCGCCGAGCTCGGGGTGATACCGAATATGCAGCCGCTGTGGGCGCAGTTGGACGCGCTGATGATGGTGCTGACGGTGCCACGCCTCGGCGCCGAACGCGCGGACAAGCAGTACCGGATCCGCAGCATCTCCGAGTCAGGAGCGCCGCTGGCATTCGGCTCCGACTGGCCGGTGTCGTCGGGCGCACCGCTGAAGGGCATCTCGATCGCGGTATCGCGGCAGACCGCCGACGGCGAGCCAGCGGGCGGGTGGACTCCCGATGAGATCCTGCCGATCGAACGGGCCCTGTCGTCGTACACGGCCGGGGTGGCGTACCAGGCCTTCGCCGAGGACAGCTGGGGCAGGCTCGTCCAAGGCGCCAGCGCTGATCTGCTCTGGCTGAATCGCGATCCAAGAACCGCTGCGGCGCAGGAGCTTCCCGCGCTCGACGTTCGTGCCACGTATCTGCGCGGCAGGCCGGTCTACTCGGCCACGGATTAGAGGAGAGAACCAGATGTCCACTGCGCCAGCGGATTCAACCACCCCGCCGCCGTCGGCCGAGGAGGGGGAAGGCCACCTCAAGCGGGTCCTCGGGGTCCCTGCCCTTGTGCTGTTCGGCCTGGTGTACATGGTGCCGCTGACGGTGTTCACCACGTACGGGGCCGTCACCGTGCTCACCGGCGGCCGAGTGCCGGTGGCCTACCTGTTGACGCTGGCCGCAATGGTGTTCACGGCGCGCTCCTACGCCCGGATGGTCGTGGCCTACCCGGTCGCGGGCTCGGCGTACACGTACACGCAGAAGTCGTTCGGCGCGCCGATCGGCTTCCTGGTCGGCTGGTCGCTGCTGCTCGACTACCTGTTCCTGCCCATGCTCAACTACCTCGTCATCGGGCTCTACATGGGTGACGCGATGCCCGCGGTGCCGCAGTGGGTGTGGATCGTCGTGTCGATCGTGATCGTGACGATCCTCAACATCGTCGGCATCGTGTCGGTGTCGTGGGCCAACGTCGTCATCATCGGCATGCAGACCGTCTTCATCGTCGTCTTCGTGGTGATGTCCATCTCGACGATCTCCGGTTTGGGCGATGTCAACTTCCTGGCCCCGCTGTCCGGCGACGGCTCCGTCGACGCGACCGGAGTGCTGTTCACCGGTGCCGCGATCCTGTGCCTGTCGTTCCTCGGCTTCGATGCGGTCTCCACCCTGTCCGAGGAGGCCAAGGACGCCAAACGCAGTGTGCCGAAAGCGATCATGATCGCCACGGTACTGTCGGGCTTCATCTATTTCGCGCTGTCGTACGTCGCGCAGCTGGTGTTCCCGTCGAACGCCTTCGACGATCCCGACATTGGCTCGGTCGACGTCATGCTCGCGGCGGGGGGGAACTTCCTGAACATCTTCTTTACGGCGGCGTACGTGGCGGGCTGCATCGGTTCGGCGCTCACGTCGCAGGCGTCGGTGTCGCGCATCCTGTTCGCGATGGGCCGCGACGGCGTGCTGCCGCGCAAGGTGTTCGGGCACGTCTCGGTGAAGTTCGCGACCCCGACGTTCGCGATTCTGGTGGTGTCGGTGATCTCGCTCGCGGCGATCTGGATCGACCTGACGTTCCTCATCACACTGGTGAGCTTCGGTGCGCTGGTGGCGTTCTCGGCAGTCAACCTGTCGGTGATCAAGCACTACTTCTGGGATAAGAGCGAACGAGGCGCCGTGGGGCTGTTCAATAACCTGGCGCTGCCGCTGATCGGTTTCATCTTGACGATCGGATTATGGCGGAGCCTCGAGGGCCGGGCGTTCACCATCGGGTTGATCTGGCTGGCAATCGGATTCGTGTGGTTGCTCGGCGTCACACGCGGGTTCCAGCGGCCGACGCCGGTGCTCGATATGAAGGAATAGCGGCGCCGATCACATGCCTGCCAGCCGCTTGTTGGCGATGCGTTGCAGCCAGGCAGGGGAGAAACGAGATGCGATCGCCGATGCCTTGGTCTGCTGTCCGACCGGGAAGTGCACCTGGTGGACGACACGACGCAGAAGCGACGGTTCGACCGCTGCCACGATCGCATCGGCGACGTCCTGCGCCGTCAGGTTGATACCGAGGGACTCCGTTGTTCCGGTCTTGATGTTGTCGGTCATTGCGGTCTGGACATACAGCGGCCAGATGGCGATGACCCGGATGTCGTACCGGCTCCATTCGATGTCGAGTGCCTCGGTGATGCCGCGGACGAAGAACTTGGTGGCGCTGTAGGTGGCGAGCTCGGGCTGTCCGTAGATCGCCGACGCGGAGGCGAGGTTCACCACGACGGGGTTCGGGGTGGCCCGCAGATAGGGAAACGCGGCGTGCAGTCCGTTCACCACGCCCTTGGTGTTGATGTCGATCTCCTTGAGTTGCGCGGAGATGTCGATGTCGGTGAAAAGTCCGGCGTGCAGAATGCCCGCGTTGTTGATCATCACGTTGAGCCGACCGCCCGTCGCCTCGGTGAACTCGGCGAGCCGTTGCGCCATCTCGTCGGGATCGGTGACGTCGAGGTGTCCGGTGACTGCCATTCCGCCGTTCGCCTCGATCTCGTCGGCCAGTGATGTCAGCCCCGCCTCGTCGATGTCGTAGCCGCCGACGGTGTAACCGTTGCGGGCGAAGTTCAACGCGGTGGCTCGTCCGATCCCGGCGGCTGCGCCGGTGATGAAGACGGATCTGTGCACGGGCATACGTCAGGATCGCATTGTCGCCAGGTTCTGCCACAGGTTCTTCAGGCTGTCGGTGCCGCCGAACAGCGTGGTGAAGTGGGTGGAGTCGATCAGCACGATGTCGCCGGAGCGCCGTCCGTTGGGTGGCATCCAGATCAGGGCGTTGAACTCGGTGTTGCCCTCGGCCGTGAACGGGTGCGGCCGGTTCGGGTCGACGCGCTGTTTCCCGAGGACCCGAAGGGCGTCGCTTTCAGGAGCGGTGAGTTCGTAGTGCGGGAGGTGCGGGTGGAAGTTGAAGGTGGTCACGTTGTCGAGTAACCGCGGGTTGTCGAGGTCGCGGATTGCGGTGAGCGGAGCGATCTCCTTCGTACCTTCGACGACCGCGGGGCGCAGCCCCCAGATGTTGTGCACCGGCACGTCGAGTGCCCGCATCAACGACCTTGTGTACTGGCCGAAGCGTTGCTGACGCGGCACGAGTCGATCACCGTGGTGCAGGTATTCGACCTGACGCTGGTCGTAGTCATCGGTGAAGCCGACATCGTGGTGGGGTGCCAGCAGCAGGCATGTGCCCTCGCGTTCGAGCCACTCGGTGATCGCCGCGATCTCCTCTGGAGCGGCTTCCTGCTCGGAGAGCAGATGGTCAAGACCGAACACCATCAGCGTGTCGGTGTCGGCCAGGATCCGCTCGTCGATCAGCAGCTTGTAGCCTGCCTGGTCGATGCGCTGGTAGACGGCGACCGGGTGGCCGGTGGTCTCTCCGGCTAGCGCCTGGAATGCCAGCGCGGAGCGGTGGAAGAGTTCCAGCGTGCCCGCGACGCCCTGCAGGAAGTTGGCCGCGTCGTACTCCGGCGTCTCGTAGGAGGGCCACAGGACGTTGCGCACCTCGGTCATCGTGGAGAACCGGTTCTCGATGATGGCCGGATCGCGTTGCGCTTCCCAGGGATAGCTCCATGTCCAGTAGATGCTTATGCGCCGCCCACCGGTGCGTGCGCGGGGGATGTGGTTCTGGTTGTAGGTGCGTGGCGGCGGCAGTGCGCTCATGGTCGATCCTTGTCGTTGCCGAGCGAGGCCAGGTAGCGCATGGCGTTCATTCCGGGGAGAAAGAAGTACGCGCCGCCCGAGAGAGTGGTGAAGGCTGGAATCCCCTTGTGCACCTTGCGGATTGGCCGCTTCGGGACGGTGAAATCCATCGTGCCGTCCTGGGTCCCACAGATCGGGTCGTGCTCGTTGTCGAGCTCGTGGAATCTCTTGTCGTTGATCCACACGTTCTGGGCGAACTCGAACTGCCGAACCAGGTCGGCGCAGATGATGAACGCAGCGATGCCGCGGTCCTCCCCGTCGTCGGGCGCGCCGTCCGGCAGCGCCGCTCCGTATGTCGCGCCACGGCGGATCATTCGTCGACGGTTCATGTAGTGGGCGGTGTCTCGCGGATTCAACCGGCGGGCGTGTGAGCCGAGTGGACACGCGTACCCGAACGGGTCCATTTCCTTGTAGTTGAAGTCGTTGTTGCGCATCGGATCCGCACCAAGCTCAGGGTCGTCATGCTCCGGTGCCAACACCAGCGGCGCACCACTGCGCCAGCGCCCCATGAATTTTGCCGCGAGCAGTTCCTGCTCCTCGGGTGTCTCCCCATTCTCGAGCAGGTAGTCGCGGAACTCCGCGACGTGCTCCTGCAGCCTGCGGTAGGCCATGTAGCTGCCGTTGCGTGACAACAATTCGGGCTCGGGGAGGTTCGCTACCGGCCCGTTCTCGTCGGGATATCCGAGGATGAACTCGCCAGGCTCCAGCGCATCACCGGAACCCGGCGTCGGTTCCTCGCCGGATCCTTTCATCACCGGCTGCGACAGCCGGTCCCGGAAGCCGAAGTGGTCGTGGGCGTAGTTAAACGGTGGTGACGCGTTGAGGTCGAGAAACGAAAGACTGCGCACTCCGTCGGTGCGGGCCAGCAGCTTGTCGTGCTCCTCGATGGACCGTCGACACTGTTCGTCGGTGCGCGAGAACAGGATCGCGATGGCGTGCAGGTCGTCGCCGGCCAGGCCGCCGAGCCAGTGCTCGGGCGCGTTGGCGCCGGTGTCGCCGAGGATGTCGGCTCTGGCGGCCATCCCCGTTCGGAACTCCTCGGGGAAGGTCTCTAGCGACTCCTCGGGCACGCCGAGCGCACGCAGACCGGTCCACGTGAACGCCAGCGTGACCCAGCGGTCGGAGCCGTCCATCGTGGCGGTCGCGTCCGCTGCGGACTGCGTCTTGTCGAGGAGTTCAGAAAGCCACGCGCGGCCGCCTGCGGACGTGTCGAACGTGAGGAACTCATAGCGGCCGGTGATGGCAGGCGTGCGCGTCAGCAGGATGTGCTGGATGTCATCGAGTTCAAGCACCGGACGCAATTCACTGCATCTGGTCGAGCATGTCGGAGAACGCCGCCTTCAGCCGTAGCGCCTTCTTGATCTCGTCGGCGGTGACGTACGGGTATTCGCCGTATTCGAGGAAGCTGGGCACCTGGTGCTCGCGAACGAATTCGATGAAGGCCTCTGGGTTCTCCTTCCAGTCCTCGGGGAACCCTTCGAGATTGGTGAAGACAGTGGTGACTCCGGTCGCGGTGAACAACTGGACGGCGTCCTCGGTGTACTTGTCGAAGTCGGTGTCGAAGATGCCCTGGTACTGAAAGTGCAGACCTGACCCGACGTCGAACAGGACCCAGCGCAGGTAGTGAAGTCGCAGTGGTGCGAGGGCTTCGGGGCTTGCCGCGATGGTTTCCTCGATCGTTTTGCCGTACGCACGCACAGCGTCTTCGCGGCCCTCTTTCACCTTGGCGATGATCGAGAATCCATGGCAGGCAGGAGTTCGCGGAAATACAGGACCGTAGCGACCGCGCTCGAGCTCGAAATAGCCCTCCTTTGGAATGGCCAGTGCGGCCGGTTGTGTCCAGTCCTGTTCATTGGCAGCCATATCCAGCCCCTTGTCTCGAGCCTTTGGTGTATCCGCTACACGAATCGAAATATACAAAAATAAAATGCGAATTAGTCACGTAAACGCAAACGCCTTCTTAATCTGCAGAATATCGAGAGAAGGGAGTCGTCGTGCGATTCAAGCAGATTCTGATCGCGGCAGTGGCGACGGTGACGGCGCCCGTCGCGCTGATGGTCGCGACACCGCAGGCGTCGGCCGATTGCACCAACGCCGGGGCAGCCACCGTGTGCGCCCAGGGCACGGTCCGCGGCGGTGGTCCGGACGCCCCGATCGCGGGGCCTGCCTACCCCAGTTATTGCGCCGACCCCTGGTACTGCGACGACGGCTGGGATATGGACGTCATCATCGGACGCCCCGGTCGTCCAGGCGGCGGAGGTGGTATCGGTCCCCGCTGAGCATTGCCGCCAATTCGTTCAACCACTTAACAAGGAGCCACCATGTTCTTCCGTAGCGTGATCAGCGCCGGCATGATCGCCGGCTCGATGCTCGTTGGTACCGCTGCAACCGCGGCAGCCGATCCGCCGAACTGCACCGCCGCCGACCTCGCAGGCGTCATGTCCGGCGTCAACGCCGCGACCCAGTCGTATCTGTTCAGCCATCCGGACGTGAACGCCTTCTTCACCGGCCTCAAGGGCAAGACCAGGGACGAGATGAGCACGGAGATCGCTGCGTACGCCGACGCAAATCCGCAGGTGCGAGACGAGCTACGGGCTGTCAGGCAGCCCGCCACCGACTTCCGTGACCGCTGCGACGCGCCCGTCCCCGACGGGCCGATGGGCTGACCTCAGGCCACGGCCATCGCGACGCCGAGCCCGATCATCGTCGCGGCGATCAGTGCATCGAGGATTCGCCATGTGACCGGTCTGGCGAACAGGCCGGCCAGCCGCCGCGCCCCGAGGCCGAGGCTGACGAACCAGACCGCGCTCGCGGTGACGGCGCCGACGCCGAACAGCCAGCGACCCTCCCGGTGCTCGTTGGCCAGCGCACCCAACAGCACGACGGTGTCGAGGTAGACGTGCGGGTTGAGGAAGGTCAACGCCGCGGCTGTGACGAGGACCTCGGCAAGTCGGGCAGGCGCGGCGTCAGACGGCTGGAGCGCCGACGGTCGCCATGCGCGCCGCGCGGCAAGCAGCCCGTAGCAGAACAGGAAAAGGGCGCCGCCGAACTTCGCGACGTTGACAGCGGCGGGGTGTGCGTTGATCAACGCCCCGACGCCCGCGATGCCCGCGGCGATCAGCGCGATATCGGAGACGGTGCACAGGGCAACCACTGGCAGCACGTGCTCGCGACGAATGCCCTGTCGCAGCACGAATGCGTTCTGCGCCCCGATCGCGGCGATCAGGGTGAACGAGGCCAGGAAGCCGACGATCAAGGGCGAGTTCATCTGGTCAACGGTAAGCAGGCTGCGTGAATCAGTACAGCTAATGTTTCTTCATTGGCATTAGGATTCCTAATATGAAGATCGACGGTCAGCAGCTGGCCGCATTCGCCGCGGTCATCGAGCACGGCAGCTTCGACGCCGCGGCGAACCGGCTGCACATCACGCCGTCGGCCGTCAGCCAACGGATCAAGGCGCTGGAGCAGCGCGTCGGCCAGGTCCTGGTGCGTCGCGAGAAGCCATGTGTGGCAACGCCTGCCGGCGGCCCGCTGCTGCGGCTCGCCGCGCAGACAGCACTGCTGGAGGCCGAAGCCCTCGCCGATATGGGCGGTGGGTCGTCCGAACGCACCCGCATCGCGATCGCCGTCAACGCCGATTCGATGTCGACCTGGTTCACCGATGTTCTCGGTCGGTTACCCGAGGTCCTGTTCGACATTCGGATCGAGGACCAGGACCACTCGGCCCGACTGCTTCGCGAAGGCGCCGTGATGGGCGCGGTCACCACCGAGCGCACTGCGGTACCCGGCTGCCGGGTGCAGCCACTCGGGGTGATGCGCTACGTGCCGGTGGCGGGCTCCTCCTACGTGGCGCGCCACCTATCGGATGGCTTCACCGCCGACGGCGTGGCTTCTGCGCCGTCCCTGGCGTGGAATCGAGATGACGCGCTACAGGACTTGTTGCTACGCAAAGTGTTCCGCCGCGTGGTCAAGCGACCGGTGCATTACGTGCCCACCGCCGAGGGGTTCGGCGCTGCGGTTCGGGCCGGATTGGGCTGGGGCATGTTCCCTGAGAGCCTGGCAGACGTGCACGAGGCGGACGGATCCTTCGTCCGGATATCCGACGCTCACCTCGATGTGCCGCTGTTCTGGCAGTGCTGGAAGTTGGACAGCCCTCTTGTGGAAACGATCACGCAGGCGGTACGAGCGGCGGCTGACCTGTAAGTAGCCCGCCCTGACCGGGTCGTTCTGAAAGAATCGAGACGCCGAGGCGCCAAAATGGGACGATCGCGGCAGGACATGGATACTGGGGCTGTCCCAGCGGGCGGCGGGAGATCGACATCACGAAACATGGGCGCCTGGCCGCGTGCCTCTGCGTGCTGTCGGTGGTGCTTGTCGTCGGGGGGTTCGGCGCTCCGGTCGCAGCCGCCGACACCGAAACAGAAGGTTCGCTCAGCCATGGCCTCGGCGACCCGAGCCACGAGACCGACACGACCACGACTACGACTACGACCGAGACCGTGGGCCCAACCGAGACCGGAATCGTTGGCACCCTTCCATCTCTCCTCGGCGGGCTCGACGGCGGAACTCTCTTCGGCACCCAACACGAGGGAACCGAACACGAGGAGACGGCGAGGGCGGCATCCGGTGCGGAATCCTCCGCCCTTGCAGGGCCGATGTCCATCGGTGTGACGGCGGAAAACCAGCCTCCCGCGGCTGCGCCCGCCGCGCAGAACAACAAGGGTTCCGATACCGTCCCGGCGGATGCCACGGAGGCGGTGAAGGAACCGGAGGTCCCCAAGGCGGTGGTATCGACTTCAGCCGCGGCGGACCCGACGCCCGAGCCGGAAGCACCTGCCGCCGATGTGCTTCCGCCTGCCGCGGATGCACCTCCGCCCGCCGCGGATGCACCTCCGCCTGCCGTCGATCCTCCGGCTGCGGAGACGGCGGCAGTCCAGCCGGTCGCGACGGAGATTGCGAAGGCCGAGAATTCACCCGCGCCGGTTCAGGCCGAAACTGCGCAGCTGATCGGCAGTGCAGCGCCTGCGAGCGACCTCGTCACGGCGCTCGCGTACCTCGTCATCGCGCTGACCGATGACAGTGTCCCGTTCATCGCGATTCCCGACGGCCTTCTCTCAGTGCTCGGCTTCTCTGCGATGGGTGACGGGCTCACCGTGTCGGTGAATACGGCCGGAATCGGCGGGAGCCTTCGTACCGGCGGTAGGCACAGCGCCGTCCGCACACAGCACGCCCCGTCCGGGGCGTTGCAGGCAGGTTGGCCCCAGATGCTCGTCGCGCTGCGCACGTCGAGCAGGCTGCCGTCTTCCGATGTCGTGCATTCGACGCCGGGTGGCGTCGGCGCCTCTGGCATGGCGGAACAGCACTCGGTAGGCGTCAAGGCGGTGCTGGCGGACGGTTGGGTTCCTGAAGACGTGCGGTCGGTTGTCCAGCACACCGTTGACGCCTTCTTGGCTCCGCTGTCGTTCGTGGTCCTCGCGGCGCTGGCGTCTCCTGGCCTTGCCGGGATGGTGCTGCTCACCGTCGCCGGGATGTTCGTCGGGTACCGCCAAGCCAAGGCGGCCTCGATGCTGCGAGCGGTGAATATCACCCGGTTCGTGAGGTCGGGTCCGTTGGGAGTCGTCCGGTCGGGCGGCCTCGTCGCGCTGCATCACCGCTCGTCGCACACCGCAGACGAAGAGCCGCGCCGAACGAAACGTCATCTCGAGTCCGTCGCCTGAGCAGCGCGGTCGATTCAAACCAAACATTTGTCCCGCGGGGGATTGATTAACCAGCCTGTGTAAATTAGGTTCGCTTAGTTGGAGAATCACGTTTACACACCGGCGGAGGACACATGGCTGGACGGCTCGAGGGCAAGGTCGCATTCATCACGGGGGGTGCCCGCGGTCAGGGGCGCGCACATGCGCTCGCCATGGCCAAGGAAGGCGCCGACATCATCGTCGTCGACATCTGCCGCAACATCGACTCCAACCCGTATCCGCTGGCCACACCCGACGACCTGGCCAACGTCGAGCGCGAGGTCAAGGAACTCGGCCGCCGGGTGTTCGCCAGGATCGCCGATGTCCGCGAACGGCATGAGTTGCGCGACGCGCTCGAGGCCGGCGTCGCCGACCTCGGCAAGCTCGACATCGTGGTGGCCAACGCGGGCATCCTGCCGATGGCGTTCGGCAAGGAGTTCGACCCGATGCACTTCGTCGACGCCACGGACGTCGATCTGTTGGGCGTGATGAACACCGTCGCGGTTGCACTTCCGCATCTGCCGAACGGCGCATCGATCATCATCACGGGTTCGACCGCGGGCATGATCAAGGGCACCAGTGACAATCCGATGATGGGCCCCGGCGGCGCCGGCTACGGCTGGAGCAAGCGCACGCTGATTGACTATGTCGACCATCTCTGTCTTCAGGTGGCGCCGAAGATGATTCGGGTGAACGCCATGCACCCCACCAACGTCAACACCCACCTGCTGCAGAACGACGGCATCTACAGCGTGTTCCGTCCCGACATGACGGCGGAGGGCAAGAAGCCGACCCGCGAGGACGCCGAACCCGCCTTCACCTACTTCAACGCCATGCCGATTCCCTACGTGGAGCCGGAGGACATCGCGAACCTGGGCGTCTTCCTCGCCAGCGAGGAGAGCCGCTATATCACCGGACAGCACATCAGGGTCGACGCGGGCTCGATGCTGAAGTGGCCCAACGGACCTGGCGCATAGCGGTCACGCCACGCTGGTCGCGATGTCCTTCGAAAGCGGCGCGATCGCGGCCAGGATCTGGTCGGTCGTTTCCCGCGGAACGCCCGCCGCACCGAGGCTGGCGCCAAGGTGTCCCGCCACCAGGTTGAAGTGGTGCATGGTGATGCCGCGGCCCTGATGTACCTGGCGCATCGGCGCCCCGGTGTAGGGCTGCGGTCCACCGAGTGCGGCAGCGAAGAACTCGACCTGCCTGCCCGCCAGCCCGGACATGTTGGTGCTGGTGCGAATTTCACCTGATTGCGCCGTCGGAAATTCCACGTCACACGGGGCGCCGAGGCCGTGTGAGGGTTCGGCTCAGGAGTTGCGGATCTTGCTGATCAGCTTGTCCTTGTTGAGGTTCGAGTATCCGGACAGGCCGAGTTCCTTGGCGCGCTTCTTCAGGTCGGGCACGGTCCAGTCGTCGAAGGAGCCGGACTTGCCGCCCTTCCTGCCGACCGCTGACTTGCCCCTCGCCGCTGCGGCGTTGGCGATTCGGGCGGACTTCTGCTTGGAGTTGCCTTCCTCGCGCAGGTCTTCGTACAGCTTCTCGTTCTTGATGGATGGGTTGGGCATGGGCTCGCCTCCTTCGGTCTGACTGGAGGGGTTCCCAGATCGACGGTCGGCAAAACGGCTCGGTTGCGGCATCTCATAACGGTCGATGAACCGATTCACCAACGCGATCGCCTCGTCATGACCACCCGTGGTACCCAGTGCCTGCTCCAGCACGAGGGTGCGCCCGATCGATGCGATGACGACCGCAAGCGCGGCGGGTGGGAACTCCTCTGCGTCCATGCCGGACTGCCGCACGATGAAATTCAGCGCGGTGATCTGCATTTCGCGCCAACGCTCCGACCAGGCCGAGATCTCGGCCTTGATCTCCTTGCGGTGGTTCGCCAACCCCATGAACTCGAGCAGCGCCTTGGTGCCGCGCGGCTCGCTCACCGTTTCCCAGAAGGCGTGCAGCGGACGGTCCGATGCCAGCGCCGCCTGCTGCCTGTCGAGGTTCGCCTCAGCGCCGCGCCGGAACACCGCGAGATACAGGTCATCCATCGTGGGGAAGTAGTAGTGCACCAGCGCTGGCTTCACCCCGGCGAGTGCGGCCACCCGACGCGATGTGGCCGCGGCGTATCCCTCGTCGAGCATGATCTGGATCGTCGCGTCGAGCATCCTGTCGCGGGCGGCGGAGTCCCGCGACCCGACCTTGTCGGGTTTGGTCATGTGTTCGCCCTTCGGAGCACGTTCTCGGCGTGACGCATCAGCGCGGCGTCGACGAGTCTGCCATCGCGCCCGATCGCGCCGACTCCTCCCGCTTCGGCCGCGCGGTACTCGGCGATGATCGCCTTGGCCTCCGCTATCTCCGCAGCCGTCGGGGTGAACACCTCGTTGGCCACCGGCACCTGCGCGGGATGGATGGCCCACTTACCGTCGTAGCCAAGGAGACTGGCGTGCGTCGCGGCGCGCCGGTAGCCGTCGAGATCCTGATAGCCGGGGTAGGGCGCGTCGACCGCGTCGATGCCCGCAGCGCGCGCAGCCGCAAGCACAGCCACGCGCACGTGGTGCCAGTAATCGCCCGGATAGTCGCCCGCGGGCTGGAAGTTGCCGTCGACGCGGGCGTGCAGCGAGGCCGACAGATCGCCGGCGCCGAAGATCAGTGCCTCCAGCCGCGGGCTCGCCCGGGATATCTCGACGACGTTCACCAGCCCCTCGGCTTCTTCGATGAGCGCTTCCAGCGCGATCGGACGCCTGCGCCCCAGTTTCGTCTCGAGCTGGGTGAGCAGGACATCGACCCACCACACGTCGCGCGCTGACCGCACCTTCGGGACGATGATGACGTCCAGTGCATTGCCTGCACCGCTCACGATCTCGACGAGGTCGTCGTGGCACCACGGTGTTTCGAGGCCATTGATGCGGACAGCCCGCAGCGTGCGTCCCCAGTCGAGGCCGGTGAGCGCGTTCACCGCCGTGCTGCGCGCCGACTCCTTCGCCGACGGTGCGCACGCGTCCTCCAGATCGAGGAACACGAGGTCGGCGCCCGCCCGCGCGGCGACCTCGCACATGTGCTCGCTGCTGGCGGGCGTCGCCAGCTCGGATCGGCGCGGCCGCGGCCCGGTCATATCGTCCCCGCCGCGCGCAGGGCGTCGATACCGCCCGCGTCGAAACCAAGAAGACCGCCGTACACGTCGTCATTGTCGGCGCCGAGTTCGCGTCCCAAATGATCGATGGCGCCCGGTGTTTCGCTGAGAACTGCAACCGGCGACTGTACCGTGACGCTGCCGAGTTGCTCGTCCTCGACGGCCACGAATGTGCCGCGCGCCCGGAAGTGTTCGTCGGCGAGCAGCGCGCCCGCGTCGTACACCGGGGCGGCGGCCACCCCCTCGGCGAGGAACACCTTCATGGTCTCGTCGAACGAGTGCCTGGCCACCCACTCGGCGACCAGTGCATCGATCTCCTCGGAGCGCGCCTGGCGCGGTACCGGGTCGACGTATTCGGGAAGCGCTGCCAGGTCGGGTCTTTCGATTGCCCGGTAGACCGCTCGTGCGGTGCTGGATGCCGCGCTGGAAACCGCGATCCAGTTGTCGTCGGTGGTGCGGTAGGTGTTCCGCGGCGCGCTTGCGTCGACCCTGTTTCCGGTGCGGGATTGGACGACACCGAGCTGGTCATAGGCGAGCGTGGCCTGTTCCACCAGCCGCGCAAGCGGTTCGACGAGGCTGACATCCACGAGTTGACCGTCCGCACCGCGTGTGTCGCGGTGGTAGAGCGCCATCATGACCGCGTATGTGGCGGCCAGCGCCGCAACGCCGTCGGCCAGCATGAACGGCGGAAGCGTCGGCGGGCCGTCCGGTTCACCGGTGACGGCGGCGAACCCACTCATCGCCTCGGCGAGCGTGCCGAATCCCGGGCGGTCGGAAGCGGGGCCGCCGTGTCCGTATCCGGTGACATGCAGCATCACCAACCGCGGATGCCGTTCGTGAACCGATTCGTAGTCCAGCTGCCATCGGGCCAGCGTGCTCAATCGGGTGTTGACGACGAACACGTCGCTGACTGCGAGGAGCCGGTGCAGCAGACCCTGCCCCTCTGTGGTGCGCATATCGAGCGTGATGCATTTCTTGTTGCGGCTCACGCTCTTCCAGACCAGGCCGACGCCGTCGCGACGCGGCCCCCAGGTGCGAAGCGGGTCACCGGTGAGCGGCTGCTCGACCTTGATCACCTCCGCGTCGAACTCGGCGAGGGCGGTCGCCACCAGCGGACCCGCCGCGAGCGTCGCGGCGTCCACCACGCGGAGTCCTGCCAGCGGGAGTGTGTTCACAGTGCCGGTTCGACGACCATCTCGAAGAACGCGGCACCCGAGTCCGGGATGCGGTTCTGCTTGAAGATGTTCACCGCGTACGACACCAGGATCATCGAGTAGAGGAGATGCATCAGCCGAGTGGCATCCGGAGTGAGGTTGTCGATGTCCAGGCCGTCCAGATGGGCGATGGCACGTTCGGCGTGCGGCGCGATGCCGTCGTAGAACGCCACCAGTTCGGGATACGGCCGGTCCAACCGTGCGGCATAGCGCTGTGCCCTGGTAGCAAGCGCCCAGTCGTCGACCCACCGCTCGAGCTCGGAGAAGCCTTCCGGCAGTTGACGCTCGGTCATGACGACTGCTCCTCACCCGACTGGTGAGCCGCCACGGTATCGCGGATCACATGGTGGAACTGCCGGATGAGCAGCTCCTGGTCGCTGAGGTGGAAGGTGTTCTGCGCGCGGGTCTTCAGCGCCGAATGGGTGGCCTCGATCGTGTTGACGTCCTGCATCGCGAATTCGATGGTGCTGTCCACCACCACCTCCTGCGCCAGCCGCTCGTGAGCGTTGGCGGGCGGCACGAAGTACAGGTCGATCTCATAGATATGGGTGTCGACGGTCTGCGGCCAGTACGTGTAGGTGATGTAGTAGTTGCGCGCCCAGATCTGGATCGAAATGTTGGGGAAGACCCAGAACTGATCATTACCCCACGATGCGATCTCGCCGCGGTTGAGAAAGCTTGGCAGCGGACCGATATCGGGCACATCGTCCGGTCCGAACAGGCCGGCGCGAAACAGCTTGTACACCCACCGCTGGTCCTGCCTTGCCTCGCCGGCCCTGCCCGGTTCGCGCGGCGGCAGGATCGGCGGCCCTGGCACCGAGGTCAGCATGTGCGGCTCGAACAGGTCGTAGTGGTAGGCGTCGACCGGCGGCACCATCTTCTCGGCCTTGGACACGTCCGGATCGATGAACCGGCCGTGCACGTAGGGCGGGTGGTACCACTCGCAGACCGAGTCGACCGCCAGTTTCCAGTTGCCCTTGATCTGCGTGGAAAACCCATAGTGCTGCGTCATCAGGTGGAACGGGTAGGTCTCCATGCCAAGCAGTCCCTCACCGAGGAAGGCCCGCAGCGGTTCGGCATCCTCGGCGAGGTTGACGAAGATAAAGCCCGCCCACACTTCGCAGCTCACCGGCGGCATGCGCAGCTTGCTCTTGTCGAGGTCGAAGAACTCCTCCTCGTTGGTGATGTGGTTGACCACACCGTTGAGCCCGTAGCGCCAGCCGTGGTACTTGCAGGAGAATGCGCGGCAGCTGCCTGCGGACTCCTCTGCCGGGTGCTCCTGCCAGACCACCTTGTTGCCGCGGTGTGCGCAGATGTTGTGGAAGGCGTAGACGTTGTCGTCGAGGTCGCGGGTGATCACGATCGAGGCGAGCCTGCCCGGCAGCTCCCTGGTGAAGTAGGAGCCCTTGCGCGGCAGGCGGTCCATCCGGCCGACGCACAGCCAGCTGCGCTCGAACACCGCCTTTCGCTCCGCGGCGAAGAACTCCTCGGAGATCGAGTCCTCGTAGTTGACCGGGCCGGTGCCAAGATCGGGGTAGTCAGGGGTGAACTTGCCGCGCCCCGTGGCGAGCTTCTGCTGAATGCTGGTCACTGCTGCGCTCCTTCGCCTGTGTGGCTTTCGGACCAGGGCTGCTGGTCCCATGCCCGGTCGAGCGGTGCCATCTCGCCGCCGAACGGGAAAAACGCCCGCTGCGCATACGTCTCGCGACCGAGCCCGTGGCCCAGCTCGTTGATGAACGCGCGCTTGAGCGGGTTGGTGAAGAGCTGTCGCGTGTAGCGCAGCGTCAACGGAGGGCGCTTGACCAGTTCGCGGGCATGCTCCCAGGCCCGGTCCAGCAGTTGGTCCTTCGGCAGCACCTCGTTGACGACGCCCCACTCCTTGGCCTCTTTGGCGCTGACCTTCTGGCCCGTCAGCAGGAAGTAGCGCGCGCGGTTGTGCCCGGCCAGCACACTCCAGATCACGTGCTGTCCGTCGCCGGGCACCTGCCCGCGCGGAAAGTGTGACGCGTCCTGGAAGTAGGCGTCCTCGGAGGCCAGCACGATATCGCCCATGACCGGTACCTCGGAGTGCATATTGCATGGCCCGTTGACCGCGCTGATCATCGGGACGTCCACGTCGAGCACGTTGAAGATGAGATGCCTTGCATACCAGGCCTTCTCGTCGAGCTTGTGCAACCCACGGATGTCGGGCATCGCCTGGTATATGGGTTGTTCGGGCGGTTCTCCGGTTGGCAGCCGACCCCAGTTGGCGTTGTAGTTCTCGCCGGTGCCGGTGTGGATCAGCACCTTGATCTCGCGGTCGCCCGCGATGTCGGCGAAGGCGTCGGCCATCTCGTCGTGCGCCTGCCAGCTCCAGACCAGGCTGTCGCCGTCGGTGTGGCACTGCATGAAAAGGATGCCGTCGTCGGTGAGTTCGAACCGGTAGTTCGCGTACTGATTCTGGTACTCGGTGAACCGTGTCCGCTTTGCCATGTGGCATCTCGTTCCTGTTTGGGCGATCGCTCAGACAGAGGCTACAACCCGCGCAGCCGGGAGACAACAGGCGCGAACGCTTCGAGCTGGCGCTGCTGGACGGAGACGTAGTTGATGCCCAGCTCATCGCGGCGCTCGTGCAGCACGTCGACCACCCCATCGGTGGTGCCGATCAGCACGTTCGGATGATCCCGCAGGATCTCAACGGCGATACCGGTTTTCGAGGCGAGGTTGTCCAGCGCGGCGCCGGGGTCGCCGGTGATCTCGGCGAAATACGGCGAGCTCTCGATGTCGAGGTCGTCGAATCGATCCGCCGCGGCGGCGCGCACATACCCGGTTCGGCGAAGCGCCTCGGCCCGTGGGTCGAGGCCCGCGTCGTTGCTCGCCTCGAACGGGACATTCGAGATGCTGACGATGTCGGCTTCCCGGCCTGCCAGGGTGAGCACCCGTTGGCTGCCCCCGCCGATCATGATCGGCGGGTGGGGTTGCTGCACAGGGCGTGGTCGGCCCGCGTAGCCCCTGACACGGACGAAGTCGCCGCGCACGTCCAGTTCTTCGCCGCGCCAATGCGCCTTGATCAGCGCAATCACTTCCTCCAGCTTGGCGATTCTGCGACCGGGACGATCGAATGTCAGGCCCATCGCTTCGTATTCGCCCCCGCTCCATCCCGCTCCGATCCCGAGTTCGAGACGGCCGTCTGACAGCAGGTCAAGGGTGGCGGCCTCCTTCGCGAGCACCGCGGGCACGTGATAGTCGATGCAGAAAACTCGACATCCGACACGCAGTGTCTCGGTGACCGCCGCGGCCGTGGCCATCGCCGCGATCGGGGCGAGGTCCTGTCTCGGGGTGCGGGCGGCGCGTTGCGCGGGCCCAGGGCCGAGGTAGTGATCGGCGAGGAAGAGTGTGGAGTAGCCGAGATCCTGGGTCTTACGCGCGGTATCACGCCATTGTCGGGCATCCGATGCGTTGGTCGCCTGGACGGCGAACCGGAACGGTCTGCTCATTCGCCGACCCTAGCAATAGCACGTACTTGACATTGGGCGATCGCCCAGTTAGATCTTAGGCGTGCCCATGAGGACCGCTTTGGTGACAGGTGGGGTCAAGGGTCGTCGACGTCAACCTCAACGGAGTGTTTCACACCATCGGTGCGGTGCTGCCGGACATGGTGGACAACGGCTGGGGACGGATCGTGAACATCTCCTCGTCAAGCACACACTCGGGCCAGCAGTTCATGACGGCGTATGTAGCCGCGAAGTCCGCGGTCAACGGGCTCACCAAATCGCTTGCGCTGGAATATGGCCCAAGTGGGATACATCGCGATCCTCGGCGTCAACGGCGGCAGAAGAACCTAAGGGAGACCGAAAGAAGATGTACAACCGCGACAAGCTCTTCATCGACGGACAGTGGTCGGCGCCGCAGGCCGGTAGCGCGATCGACGTGATCTCGCCGCACAGCCAGAAGCCGATCGGCTCCGTGGCCATGGCCGGTCCCGCGGATGTGGACAGGGCGGTCCGCGCGGCAAGGACGGCATTCGACGACGGGCCATGGCCGCGCATGCAGCCGTCCGCGCGCATCGAAGCGCTGAGCAGGCTGGCGGACCTGTACAAAGACAACCGAAACGCGATGGCTGAGCTGATCACCGCGGAGATCGGCGCACCCATCTCGTTCGCTAAACGCGCGCAGGTACGGATACCGCTGATGATGTTCGCCGCGTTCGGTGACCTCGCCGCGAAGTACGACTGGAACGAGGTTCGCCCGGGCCTGTACGGCAACGATATTCGCGTCAACAAGCGGCCTGTCGGTGTGGTGGCGGCCGTGGTGCCGTGGAACATGCCGCAGTTCCTGACGGTGTGCAAGGTCGTGCCCGCACTGCTGGCCGGCTGCTGTGTCGTGCTGAAGCCCTCGCCAGAGTCGGTCCTCGACGCACAGTTCCTTGCCGACCTGGTGGAGCAGGCCGGTCTGCCCCCGGGTGTCTTCAACGTGGTGCCCGGCGACCGCGAGGTCGGCGAGGCCCTCGTCAAACATCCTGGTGTCGACAAGGTTTCGTTCACCGGGTCGACCGCGGCGGGGCGCCAGGTCGCGATCGCGTGCGCCGAGGGGTTGAAGCAGGTCAGCCTGGAGCTGGGCGGAAAGTCGGCGGCCATCGTTCTCGACGACGCCGATCCCGCCCTCGTCGCGCAGGCGATCCAGGCGGCGAGCCTGGCCAACAGCGGTCAGGTGTGCAATGCGCTGAGCCGAATCCTGGTGCCCGCCAACCGACAGGACGAGTTCGTCGACGCGCTCGCCGCAGGCATGCAGGGGATGTCAGTGGGTGACCCGAGCGATCCCGAGATCCAGCTGGGTCCGCTGGTGGCCGAACGTCAGCAGACACGGGTACGCGGCTACATCGAGGAAGGCGAACGCGAGGGCGCGCGGCTCGTCGTCGGCGGCACCGAGATGCCGGACGGGCTGGACGCCGGCTGGTACGTCAGCCCGACCCTGTTCAGCAATGCCACCAACGATATGCGGATCGCGCGCGAGGAGATCTTCGGCCCGGTGCTCACTGTCATCCCCTACGACACCGAAGACGATGCGGTGCGCATCGCGAATGACTCCGAATATGGTTTGGCCGGTTCGGTTTTCACCGCCGATATCGATCGCGGGTTCGGTACCGCGGCCCGGGTCCGGTCGGGAACGTTCGGTGTCAACCAGGGCTACATCATGGATCCCGCCGCGCCGTTCGGCGGCGTCAAGCAGAGCGGGTACGGCCGTGAGCTCGGACGCGAAGGGTTGGAGAGCTACCTGGTCAGTCAGTCGGTGTCCAGCGCAGTGGCGACGTCGTAGACACGCCGAAGATCGTCGGCGCCAGTTTGCAGAGGTAGCAGCACCAGATCCGTCGCGCCGGCGTCGAGGTAGGTGCGTAGCGACCGGGTGACCCAATCGGCGGACCCGATGAGGGCAAGTTCGATGCCTGACGAGACGCCCTCCCGCGCGTACTGCTTCTGATTCGACGGGTTCGAATCGTAGACAGCCATACCCGGTGCGGCCGCGGCTCGCACGGCGTCGGGGTCATCGGTGATCGCCACGCTGACGCACGGAATCACGTGCGGCTGTGGGCGGCCCGAGTCGGCGGCTGCGGCGGCGATCGTCGGCACGATGACGCTCTCGATCGTGCGCGGACCCGTGCCTGCAGGCAGCGTGCCGTCGGCGAGTTCGCCTGCCACCCGAAGCATCTGGGGTCCCATCGCCGCGACGTAGATGGGAAACGGTGCCGCGCCGGTGAGTGCGACCGGCAACACCTTCGGGTCGACGGCGGTGAGCTCCGCGCCGTGAAAGTCGACGGTGCGCTCGTCGCGGATCGAGCGCAGCACCGTCAGGTATTCACGTAGCCGCGCCACCGGGCGTGCCGTCGACAACCCGTAGGTGAGTTCCTCGGCGAATGCCACGCCGAGACCCAGCCCGAGCCGGAAGTTCCCGTGGGTTGCCGCCTGCGCAGTCTGCGCCGCCGACGCAACCACGAGCGGGTGGCGAGGGTTGACGGGAACAACCGATGTGCCCACTCCGACACCCGGTAACGCGGTACCGAGCACCGCAGCCAACGTTATTGCGTCGTAATCGAACTGCTGACCCAACCACAGCTCGCGCACCCCGGCGTCCACGGCGGCGCGTGCTTTCTCCAGCGCATCGTCGACGAGGTTGTTCGAGCCGCGGTCGGGCGGTATCAGCACTCCCGCTGCCATCACGCCTCCTTGAAGTAGTGCCCGGCGTCGAGATCGGCGAGTAGCCCAGGCTGGGTGGGCCGCCAGTCGAGTAGTTCCCGGGTTCGACTGCTCGCGGCCGGGGCGTCGACCGAGAAGAGCGGACCGATCCACCCGAAGTGGTCGTATGCGGCTTCTGGGGCGACAGACGTGACGGGAAGGCTCAAGTGCTTGCCGATGGTTTCGGCGATCGCGCGGGACGGCACGCCCTCGTCGTCGATCGCGTGCAGGATCGCCCCGGCAGCAGCAGACTCCACGGCAAGCCGGAAGGCGCGCGCGGCGTCGAGGCGGTGTACGGCGGGCCAGCGGTTCGACCCGTCGCCGATGTACGCCGCGACGCCCTTCTCGCGGGCGACCTCGATCAGGCGTGCGACGAAGCCGTGGTCACCTTCGCCGTGGACGCTCGGTGGCAGTCGCAGCGCCGCTGAGCGCACTCCCCGCTCGGTGAACGCCATCGCGGCCTGCTCCGAGAAGCGTGGAAGTTCCGGCGGGGCGGCGTGCTCCTCGGTCGCGGTTTGTCCTGGCAGAAGTCCCAGCACCCCACTGGCGACGACCAGCGGCCGGTTGGAGCCTGCCAGCGCTTCGCCGAGCACCTCGATCGCCCGTCGATCCAGGTCCGCACTGGACAGGAAGTCGTCGAAGTCGTGGTTGAACGCCAGATGGATGGCCCCGTCGGAGTTTTCGGCTGCCTTGCGCAGGCTGTCGGGGTCGCCGAGGCTTCCCCGACAGGCCTCGGCGCCCGCATCGGTCACCGCCTGCGCCGAGCTTTCCGACCGGGCAAGGCCGACGACCCGATGGCCCGCTCCGATGAGCTCGGCGACGACCGCCGAGCCGATGAAACCGGACGCGCCGGTGACGAAGATCCGCATGATTCCTCCTGATGTCAGTTGCTGTCATCAGGATAACGCCGATGACAGTCGCTGTCATTCCCGTAGGATTCGAACATGAGCCGGTGGGAGCCCAACGCGCGCGGCCGCCTCGAGGAGGCGGCGCTCGATCTCTACACCGAGCGCGGCTTCGACGAGACGACGGTCGCCGAGATCGCGGAGCGCGCGGGCCTCACCGAGCGCACGTTCTTCCGGCACTTCGCCGACAAGCGCGAAGTGCTGTTCGGCGGTCAGGATGTGCTGCGGCAGTTCTTCGTCGACACGATCGTCGCGGCCCCCGACGGGACGTCCCCGCTCGACGCCGTCGGCGCCGCGCTGGCGGCCGCCGGTCCCTTCTTCGAGAGCCGCCATCGACATGCCCGACGCAGGCAGGCCGTCATCGCCGCCAATCCTCGGTTGCAGGAACGCGAGCTGATCAAGCTCGCGTCGATCGCGGCGGCGGCGGCCGATGCGCTTCGGCGTCGAGGTGTTTCACAGTCGGCGGCCACGTTGACCGCCGAGGCGGGCGTCGCCGTGTTCAAGGTCGCCTTCGACAGGTGGATCCACAACGGTCGGCGAGATGAGCTACCGAAGTTCGTCAAGGAATCCCTGGAAGAACTCAAAGCGGTCTCGAGCAGCTAACCTGATTGCGTGATACGCACAGCGTTGGCGACGGCCGCGGTATCGGCGATGTTCGTCATCGCGGTCCCGTCGGCAGGAGCCGCCCCAGAAACAGATGACGCCGGCTATCTGAACTCGACGGCGCGGTGTGAGACGCCCGCGACTGCCGTGCTCTTCGGCAGCACGGCGGAATCGCGAATCGCCATCTGCAAGTCACCCGACGGCACGTTCGAATACAGGGGTGTGCGAACCAGCGATGGCGCCAAGCTGATCGCGCCCGCTGAGGAGTCGACGAACGGATACATCGCCGCCAGCGACGGCATCGAGTACCTCGTGACGGCGAAGTCCCTCGTCGTCAGCGAGGGAAACGACGTCTTGCGCGAGGAGCCGATGGTGGACTTCCACGGCGCCGGGGCCGCCGCTGCCGGACCCGCGACCCCGACATCGCCGACGCCGTTGCCGCCACCGCTGCCCGCCGAGCAGGGCCACGGCGACCCGGCAACCTAGGTCGTGAACCATCCGTCCGGCGGTCGGCCGGACAACGCCCACGTCAACTGTTGGGCAGCCAAGCGGACCGCGCGCACCAATTCGGCTGCGGGCGTGCGGGATCCCTCCACGCGGTGTGTCACGCTGAACGCCGCGCACGGATGACCCGTGTGGTCGAACGCGCACGCGGCGACCGAAGCCAAACCCGGAGTGATGAGGCCGACCTCTTCGGCCCAGCCCTGCCTGCGCTCGGCCTGCAGCAGTCGCCGCAGCTCCGGAAGCGACGTCGGCCCCTCGCCCGTCCGGTTGACGAAGGCGCGGGTCGACGGGAACAACCCGCGCACCTGCGCGGCGGGCAGATGAGCGAGGATCGCGCGGCCGCTCGCGGTCAGGTGCGCGGGCATCCGGACACCGATCCCGGTGAGCGTGACGGCCATGTGCACCGCGGCCGGTTGCTCTCGAAGCAGGTACAGCGTCTCCGCGCCGTGCAGGATCCCCAGATGCGATGTCTCGTGCACCTGGGCGACGAGTTTCTTGAGCACCGGGCGGGCGCGCAACTCGAGGGGTCCGTGCCGCAGGTACGCCGAACCCACCTCGAACGCCGACACCCCCAGGCCGTAGGCGCGCTGGTCGGGCGCGTACACCACGAAACCGCGCTCGGCGAGCACCTCGAGCAGGTGATAGCCCGACGAGCGCGGTATGCCGAGATCGCGCACGATCGCCGCTGCTCCGACAGGGCCGGACCGCCCAGCCAGGTACAACAGCACGTCGAGCGCCCGTCCGACTGCCGGTGAGGTGCTGGACATTGCATCCCTTCCTGCAGAAGTCTCGGATACGAGACTATACTCGGTCCAAGGGTCTGGTTGTGCCGACTGGTGATCGGGTGTGCTGAACCCATGACTTCGACGACTGAACCGCGCATCGTCCGCTCTCCGCGCGGGACCACTCTCTCTTGCAAGGGCTGGCAGCAGGAAGCGGCGCTGCGCATGCTGATGAACAACCTCGATCCAGAGGTTGCCGAGCACCCCGAGGATCTCGTGGTCTACGGCGGCACCGGGCGGGCCGCGCGCAGCTGGCCGGCCTTCGACGCGATCGTCTCGACGCTGCAGGGGCTCGAGGACGACGAGACGCTACTGGTCCAGTCCGGCAAGCCGGTTGGGGTATTCCGGACGCATGTCTGGTCGCCTCGCGTGTTGATCGCCAACTCCAACCTCGTCGGCGACTGGGCGAACTGGGAGAAGTTCCGCGAGCTGGAGGCGGCGGGCCTGACCATGTACGGCCAGATGACCGCGGGCTCGTGGATCTACATCGGCACCCAGGGAATCCTGCAGGGCACGTATGAGACGTTCGGCGCCGTCGCCAAGAAGTTCGCGGCCTCTGGCCGCTATGAGCACAGTGACGGAACCCTTGCCGGGACAATCACTCTCACTGCAGGCGTCGGCGGCATGGGCGGTGCGCAGCCGCTCGCGGTCACCATGAACGACGGGGTGGCGATCTGCGTGGACTGCGATGAGAGCCGCATCGACCGGCGGATCGAGCACCGCTATCTCGACACCAAGGCGAGCAGCATCGACGAGGCCCTCGCGCTGGCGATCGAGGCGCGAGACGCCAAGCGACCGCTGTCCATCGGCCTCGTCGGCAACGCGGCGGAGGTCTTTCCCGAGCTGCTCGAGCGCGACGCGCCCATCGATATCGTCACCGACCAGACATCCGCGCACGATCCGCTGTCCTACCTGCCGACCGGTGTGCTGTTCGAGGACATGAAGAAGATGGCGGACAAGGACCCGGCGTACTTCACCGAGCAGTCGCGGGAATCGATGGCCAAGCATGTGGCCGCGATGGTCGGCTTCATGGACAAGGGCGCCGAGGTGTTCGACTACGGCAACTCGATTCGCGACGAGGCGCGAAAGGCCGGCTATGACAGGGCCTTCGACTTCCCCGGTTTCGTTCCCGCCTACATCCGACCCCAGTTCGAGGAGGGGCTCGGGCCGTTCCGATGGGCGGCGCTCTCCGGTGACCCGAAAGACATCGAGGCAACGGACCGCGCAATCCTCGAGCTGTTCGGAGATAACGACCATCTTCGCCGCTGGATCACCATGGCCGAGGAGCGGGTCGCGTACCAGGGCCTGCCTGCCCGGATCTGCTGGCTCGGCTACGGCGAACGGCACAGGGCCGGGCTGAAATTCAACGAGATGGTGGCATCCGGTGAGCTGTCGGCCCCGATCGTCATCGGCCGCGACCACCTCGACTCGGGCTCGGTCGCGTCGCCCTACCGGGAGACCGAGGCCATGGCCGACGGCTCCGACGCCATCGCGGACTGGCCGCTGTTGAACGCCTTGGTGAACACGGCGTCGGGAGCATCGTGGGTGTCGATCCATCACGGCGGCGGCGTCGGAATGGGCCGCTCGATCCACGCGGGCCAGGTGTGTGTGGCCGACGGGACGGAGCTCGCGGCGCAGAAGCTCGAACGGGTGCTGACCAACGACCCCGGCATGGGCGTCATCCGCCACGCCGACGCGGGCTACGAGCACGCCACCGCGGTGGCCGCCGAGCGCGGCGTCCGTATCCCCATGCAAGAGCAGTGAAAATGGAACCGAAGGAATTCGACGCTGGATTCAATTCTCTGTGGGAGTCGATTCTCGACGTCGGTCGCGAACCCTCCACCGGTGGCTACCGCCGATTCGCCTGGAACACAGCCGATCTGACACTGCGGGACTGGTTCACTGGCGAAGCCGAGCGCCGCGGCATGAGCGTAGAAGAGGACCGTAACGGCAATACCTGGGCCTGGTGGATGCCCACCGGGTGGAGCGGAGACCCGAAGGGCGCGTTCGTCACCGGATCGCATCTGGACTCCGTTCCCGACGGCGGGGCCTTCGACGGTCCCCTCGGCGTGGTCTCGGCATTTCACGCGGTGGATCTTCTGCGCGCGCGCGGTGTCGATCCAGTCGTCCCGATCGCCGTCGTCGCCTTCGCCGATGAAGAGGGCGCGCGGTTCGGCGTCGCCTGCGTCGGATCACAGCTGAGCACCGGTGCGCTGAGGCCCGAACGCGCGCTGCGGTTGCGCGACAACGACGGCATCACGCTCGCCGATGCGCTGCGGGACGCGGGCCGTCGGCCCGAGCACCTCGGCGCCGACGACACGCTGGCCGATCGCGTCGGCGTCTACGTCGAGCTACATGTCGAGCAGGGCAGGGCGCTTGTCGATCTGGGTCAGCCGGTGGCCGTCGCGTCGTCGATCTGGCCGCACGGCAGATGGCACCTCACCTTCGGCGGTGAAGCCAACCACGCGGGAACCACTAGGCTCATCGACCGCCGGGATCCCATGTTGCCGTTCGCTTCTGCGGTGCACGCGGCGCGCATCGAGGCCGCGCGTCACGACAGCGTTGCGACATTCGGCAAGGTCAGGGTCACCCCGAACGGTGCGAACGCCATCCCGTCCCGCGTCGATGCATGGCTGGACGCACGCGCAGCCGACGAGGCGACCTTGACGACCGTCGTCGACGCTATCCGGGACGCGGCCGCACAATACGCCAGGGACGGCCACGTCACGTTGGACTTCGAGGCCGAGTCGATCACGCCGATCGTCGCGTTCCCCGACGCGCCACGCCGGAGACTGCAGACGGCGCTGTCGCGCTTCGGCGACGTGCCGGTGCTGCCGACCGCCGCGGGCCACGATGCCGGAATCCTGTCGGCGAAGGTGCCGACGGCGATGCTGTTCGTGCGCAATCCCACCGGCGTCTCACATTCACCCGACGAGTACGCCGAGATCTCCGACTGCAGCACCGGCGCCGAGGCGCTGGCAGACGTGATGGCCGACTGGGTGTCGTCATGAGCGCCGGGGCCTTCTGGTGTGAACACGCATGGCTGGACGGCGACGTCTCGGACTCGGTTCTGGTCAACGTCGCCGACGGACGGATCACCGCGATCGAGACCGGCGCGCGACCGTCGGATTCGTCAGAACTGCTTGGCGGCCTGGTCATCCCGGGACTGGCGAACGCTCACTCGCATGCCTTCCACCGCGCCCTGCGGGCGAGGACGCAGCGGGATCGCGGCAGCTTCTGGACCTGGCGAAAGCTGATGTACGAGGCCGCAGGACGACTGACTCCTGATTCCTATCGCGTGCTCGCGACGGCCGTGTACGCCGAGATGGCGCTTGCCGGAATCACCGCGGTCGGTGAATTCCATTACCTGCACCACGACGCGGGTGGGCGCCCCTATGCGGATCCCAACGAGATGGGCAAGGCGCTGATCGCCGCGGCCTCGGACGCCGGGTTGCGCCTGACCCTGCTGGACACCTGCTATCTGCGCGCCGGCATCGACGGCGCGCCACTGGCTAAGGGACCGCAGCAGCGGTTCGGCGACGGCACGGCAACGCAGTGGGCCGACCGGGTCGACCAGCTGAGGTCCGACGTCGCGCCCGATGCAGGCGTGATCGTCGGTGCCGCAATACATTCCGTGCGCGCTGTGCCGCCGTCGGAAATGGCCGCGGTCGTCGAGTGGGCCGACGCCCACGACGCGCCCCTTCACGTGCACTCCTCAGAACAGACGGCGGAGGTCGACGAATGCCTCGCGGTGCACGGCCGCACTCCGACCGCGCTGCTGCGCGACAACGGCGTCCTCGGCCCACGCACTACGGCGGTGCACGCAACGCACCTGTCCGATCAGGACATCGCCGACATGAACCAGACGGCGACGGGCACCTGCTTCTGCCCGACCACCGAGCGCGATCTCGGCGACGGAATCGGCCCGGCGAGTGCGCTGCTGGCCGGTCGGGGACTCTTCAGCCTCGGCTCCGACAGCCACGCGGTGATCGACCTGTTCGAGGAGGCTCGCGCCGTCGAACTCGACGAGCGGCTGGCCCGCCGCGAACGCGGGATCATCTCTGCGACAACCTTACTCGATGCGGCGACCAGCGCCGGGCAGCAGGCCCTCGGCTGGGCCGAGGCAGGCGCGCTTCGGGTCGGCGCTCCCGCCGACCTGGTGGCCGTCGACACCCGGTCGATGCGGACGGCAGGAGGTGGTGCCACGGTGGAGAACGTGGTGTTCGCGGCGTCGGCGGCCGATGTGACCGACGTGATCATCGACGGAAGGCGCGTGGTGAGCGAGGGGCGACACGTCTGCGTGCCCGATATCGGGAAAGCCCTCGCAGAGGCCATCGAGGTGTGCCGATGACCGTTCTGTACGACAACATCGGCGAGCTGGTGACCAACGACCCGTCTCAGGGTGACGGGTCGCCCCTCGGCATCGTCGAAGGAGCGGCGATGGTCGTCGACGGTGACCGCATCGCCTGGGTCGGCCCGACCGGCCGCGCCCCCGCCGCCGAGAACCGGGTGGACTGTCGAAAGGCAAGCGTGATACCGGGATTCGTGGACAGCCACGCGCATCTGATCTTCGCGGGCGACCGATCCGCCGAGTTCGCCGCGCGAATGAGCGGAACGCCGTACGACGGCGGCGGCATCGCGACAACGGTATCGGCGACCCGTGCGGCAGACGATGGCGAACTGTCGGACAACCTCGCCAGGTTGGCGGGCGAGCTGTCGCGTGGCGGTGTCACGACGTTCGAGACCAAGAGTGGCTACGGCCTGACCGTTGCCGACGAACGACGAGCGCTGGAGATCGCGGGCCGCGTCACCGACGAGACGACATTCCTCGGCGCGCACGTCGTGCCCGCCGAATACCGGGACCGTCGGGACGACTACGTCAGGCTGGTGGCCGGTGAGATGCTCGCGGCCTGCGCGCCGAAGGCCAGGTGGATCGATGTGTTCTGCGACCGCGGTGCGTTCGACGTGGACGAGGCCGCGACGATCCTGCAAGCCGGCGCGGATGCCGGCCTCGGCCTGCGCATGCACGCCTCCCAACTCGCTGCCGGTCAGGGAATCAAGCTCGCAGTCGAGTTGGGCGCGGCGTCGGTCGACCACTGCACGTTCGCCGAGGACAGCGACCTCGAGGCGTTGGCATCGAGCACCACCGTCGCCACCCTGCTTCCCGGCGCCGAATTCTCCACCCGCGCACCGTGGCCGGACGGAAGACGGTTCGTGGCGGCAGGCGTGGCGATCGCCCTCGCGACGGACTGCAACCCCGGTACGTCGTACACGACCAGCATGCCGTTCTGCATCGCGCTTGCCGTACGCGATATGCACCTGACGCCCGCGGAGGCGTTGAGGGCCGCCACCGCGGGCGGAGCGGCCGCCCTGCGGCGCGACGACGTTGGCGTCCTCGCGCCGGGCATGCGCGCGGACTTCGTCACGCTGGACGCGCCCTCCTACATCCACCTCGCCTACCGGCCAGGAGTACCGATCATCGACGCTGTGGTGACTGGTGGCATACCTACGAAGGAGAGCAGTCGACATGTTTGACTCGAAAGTCGTCGTCGGCGTTGGGCCGGTGAGCTTCGAAGACGTCGTCGCAGTCGCGCGTCAGGATGCCAAGGTGGTCGTCTCCACCGACGCCCTCGACGCCGTCGCGGCGAGCCGGGTGCACATCGAGGCGCTCGCCGAGCAGCCGACGCCCGTGTACGGGGTGTCCACCGGGTTCGGCGCACTGGCCACCCGCCACATTCCGCACGAGATGCGGACACAGCTGCAGCGCAGCCTTATTCGCTCACATGCCGCGGGGACCGGGGCCGAGGTCGAGCGCGAGGTGATCCGCGCGATGATGCTGCTGCGGCTGTCCACGCTCACCACTGGCCGCACCGGCGTACGCACCGAGACGGCGCAGGCCTACGCCGACCTCCTGTCGGCCGGGCTGACGCCGGTCGTCTACGAGTACGGCAGCCTCGGCTGTTCCGGCGACCTCGCGCCGCTGGCCCACGTCGCGCTGGCGGTCATGGGCGAAGGCCAGGTCCGCACGCCCGACGGCACACTGAAGCCGTCCGGTGAGGCACTCGCCGAGCGCGGGCTCGCGCCGGTGACCTTCGCCGAGAAGGAGGGCCTGGCGCTGATCAACGGCACCGACGGCATGCTCGGTCACCTGGTGCTCGCGCTCACCGACCTGGACAACCTGCTGCGGCTCGCCGATATCGCGGCGGCGATGAGCGTCGAGGGCCAGCTCGGCACCGACCGGGTGTTCGCCGACGATCTGCAGCGGCTGCGTCCGCAACCGGGGCAGGCGGTTTCCGCCGCGAACATCACCCGCATGCTGGCGGGGTCGCCGATCGTGGCCAGCCACCGCGGGGACGACTGCACACGGGTGCAGGACGCCTACTCGCTGCGGTGCTCGCCGCAGGTCGCCGGTGCCGCGCGAGACACCGCCGCACACGCACGCATGGTCGCCGAGCGTGAATTGGCAAGCGTCATCGACAATCCCGTCATCACCCTCGACGGGCGTGTCGAGTCGAACGGCAACTTCCACGGCGCGCCGGTGGCCTACGTGCTCGACTTCCTTGCGATCGTGGTCGCCGATCTGGCCAGCATCAGCGAACGCCGGACCGATCGGTTCCTTGACGTCTCCCGCAACCACGGGCTCAACCCTTTCCTCGCAGACGATCCCGGCGTCGACAGCGGCCACATGATCACCCAGTACACCCAGGCCGCGATCGTGTCCGAACTCAAACGGCTGGCCGCCCCCGCCAGCGTCGACTCCATCCCGTCGTCGGCGATGCAGGAGGACCACGTGTCGATGGGCTGGTCGGCCGCCCGCAAGCTGCGCCGCGGCATCGACGGTCTGACGCGGGTGCTGGCGATCGAGGTCCTCAACGCAGCGCGCGGCATCGAGATGAGGGCACCGCTGACGCCAGGACCCGGCACCGCGGCCGTCATCGCGGCGGTCAGGGAACACACCAAGGGTCCTGGCGCGGATCGGTATCTGTCCCCTGAGATCGGCGCCGTCGTCGAACTCGCGCAAACCGGCGCGCTGGTACGCGCCGCGGAGAGCTCAGTGGGTCGGTTGTCCTGACAGCCGCCCTGCGAACGACTGCAGACCCCACACCAGCGCCTCACCGTCCACCTCGTTGGGAACGGTTCCTGCCCCGCGGATCTCGTCGAACCGGCTGACCACGTCGTCGACCGTTGGTGCCTGGCCGAGGACGACGCCGTCGGTGTGGCTGATCGCGAACCGGCAGTAGTAGCCGCCTGTCGCGGAGTACACCTCGGCGGTGACAGGGCAGCTCGGGTGCACAAGCGCCAGCGCCAACGGGGTCACCCGGCTTGCCGTGTACAAGCCAACGAACTCCGCGTTCTCCAGCGACGCCTCGAGTTCGGGGGGCCTGCCGGTGAGCACGGCGTCGCCGTCGGGGTCCATCGCGGCGTACATCCGGCTGTCGAAGGCCGCAGGGGCGATGGCATTTGCCTTGATACCGTGGCGCATTCCCTCCCACGCGATCGACCGGGTGAGCCCGACGATGCCCATCTTCGTCGCCGCATAGACCGATTGCCCGAACGCGCCTGCCAGACCTGACGCCGAGGTGACGGTCAGGATCTGGCCGCCGCCGGTGTCCTTCATCGCCCGGTACACGGCGCGCACGGTCCGAAACGTGCCGCGCAGGTTGACCGTCATCAGGTCGTCGTAGTCGGCATCGGTGACGTTCTCGATGTGGGCGCCCCGCAGGATTGCCGCGTTGTGGACGATGCCGTCGACCCGACCCCAGGTGTCCAATGCGCACTCGACGAGCCTGCGCGGACCGTCCTCGGCTGAGACATCATCGGTGCTCGCGACGGCTTCGCCTCCGGCGGAGACGATTTCGTCGACGACGGCCGCGGCCATCGACGAGTCGGATCCGCCGCCCGATGGGCTGCCGCCGAGGTCGTTGACGACCACCCTGGCACCTCGCCGTGCCAGTTCGGTTGCTTCCGGCCGCCCGATGCCGCCCGCGGCGCCGGTGACGATGACAACCTGGCCGTCGAAGCGCAGTTCCGCGCTCACAGATCCGGCGCTTCGTTGGGGAACAGGCCCGCCGGGGCCGCACCGTCGACTTCGAGCAGCTTGCCGGTGATCCAGGAGGATGCAGGCGATGCGAAGAACAGTGCGGCAGCGGCGATGTCGTCGGGCGTGCCGTTTCGGCGCATCGGGGTCTTGGCCTGAAGGCCGGCGCGCACGTCTGGCATGGCGTCCATGAAACCGCGTAGCGCCTCGGTCTCGACGCAGCCGGGAAGAATAGCGTTCACCCGTACCCTCGGCGCGAGTTCGATCGCGGCCAACTGGGTGAATTTTCCGAGCGCCGACTTGGTGAGGCTGTAAGGCAGGAAGCCGCGCTCGTTCTGCATCCCGGACATCGAGCCGATGTTGACGATCGCGCCGCCGCCACGGGTGAGCATGTGCGGCAACGCATGACGTCCGAGTTCGAACGGCGCGGAGACGTTGAACCGGAACGCGCTCTCCAGAATCGCCACCGACATGTCGGTATACGTGCCGAGCTGCTCGACGCCGCCCGCGTTGTTCACCAGGACGTCGAGGCCACCGAGCGAGTTCGCCGCCCGCTCGACCACATCACCGAGGCCTTTGATGTCGGTGACATCGGCTGGTATCGAAACGGCATTGCGGCCGACGGCGCGAATCTCGTCGGCGACGGCGTCGAGGTCGTCCATGGTGCGGGCGACAAGGGCCACGTCGGCTCCCGCCCTGGCATAGGTCAACGCGATGCCTCTGCCGATGCCTTTACCGGCGCCGGTGACGAGGGCCGTCTTTCCGTCCAGGCGGAACTGATCGGTGATCTCAGCCAACATCAGACCTTGATGCCGAAGATCTCGGCGGCATTGCCACGGCAGATCTGGTCGACCTCGTCGGCGGGCACACCGTCGAACTGCTTGGAGATCCAGTCGGCCGAGAACGGGAACGAGCCCTCGTGATGCGGATAGTCGTTGCCCCACATCAAAGCGTCGAGCCCGGTGAGGTCGCGGTTCCGGATCGCCAGCGGATCCCACATGAACGTGGCGTGCGTCTGCCGTTTCAGATAATGGCTCGGGTGGATGTCGATCTTGGCGGGCCCCATGATGTGGTCGATGCCGAGGTCGTGCAGCCTGCTCTGGCTGAAGTGGTGGTCGTAGAACTGCATGGCGAATGCCAGCCAGCCTGCGTAGCCCTCGGTGCAGATCACGTGCAGGTTCGGGTAGCGCTCGAACACGCCGCTGTAGGTCATCCAGCCAAGCGTCTCGCCCATCCCGCAGCTCTGCACGTACCAGCCGATGTCCTGGCGGCCGGGGAACGCCATCAGACCCGGCCCGATCAACGGCTGGCGCAGCCCGCCGACATGCATGGTGATCGGGATCCGGAGGCTGTCAGCGGCCTCCCACAGCGGCTCCCACTCCGCCATGTAGTACGGCCGCTCGAAGATGCCGTCGGGCAGCAGGGCGGGCCGCAGACCCATGCCTGCCGCCCGTTCCAGCTCGGCGACCGAGGCCGCAATGTCTTTGAACGGCAGGTGGATACCCGGCGCGACGCGATCGAGGTACGGCCCCCAATGGTCGGCCAACCAATCGTTGGCCACCTTGCAGTACGCGGTGTCGGCGTCCGCGGGAATACCGTTGGGCATATCGGCGATCCGGCCGATCAGCACGGCGCCGTAGACACCGTCGCGCTCCAGATCTGCCAGTTGTTCGGCGGCGTCCAGGCTGGGGTGGGCTTCGCTGACGACGTTCCCCTCGGCGCCGGTCGCGTCGGCCGTGATGTCGGTGTCGGCGCTGTCGCCGCCGGTCATCATCGACATCGACACCATGTGCCCTGGCTTGAGGACGTCCTTGCCGTTCTCGTCCTTCTCGATCCGGGGGAAGTACTCCCGGTAATGCTCGGGTAATTCGTCGACGATGGACAGCGGCGGCGAGATGTGGCAGTCGGCGGTGATCAGCTTGTCAGGCACCATGATGCTGCTCCTGGAGGTCGGCAAGGTCGGGATTCTCCGGGCCGCCCGGCATCATCGGGAACGACCGCGAGTCCCAGTAGTCCCGGTTGTGCACGATCCGGTCCTGGTCGTCGAGCTCCCCGACAGATGCTCCGCGACAGGCGAATTCGATGCCGAACGCCGTTCCCGACATCGTCCACTCCACCATGTATGCGTGAGCGCTCTTCATGCCGCCGTGGTAGGTGAACGTGGCGTCGGGGATCGCCATCAGCGTGAGCTCGACCATGTTCTTCACCCCGTCGGCGCCCTCGTAGGCGATGTGGCCGGAAACGTCTTCCCACGTGATGTCGGGTGACGTGATGGCGAGCATCGGTGCGACTTCATGGGTGTTGAAAGCGGCGATGAAATCCTCACACCACGACATGTGGCCTCCAGCGGCGTTGCCTATACGATCGTATAGGTCAGCAGGATAGACGATCGTATAGCGATGTCAAGGGTGGTTCTACGAAAGGTTCACGAGTTGGCGGACCAGGTCGACCAACTGTTTGCGAAGGGTGTCGTCGTCGATGTCGGCGACAAGAGGGTGTGCGACGGTGCCGCCGACCACGCACGTCAGCGCGGCAAGTCGCACCTGCGCGCCGGGGCCTGCGTCACCGCCGACGAGCATGCCGTACAACCGCTCGATGAACTGCTGGAACGGCTGGTGGTCGGAAAGGAGGCGGACGAGCACCGGGTCGAACTGCAGGGTGGTAGCCGCGTGCCGATGTTCGACGGCGTGATCGACGATCCGCTCGAGGAGAAGCTCGCGACCACGGTCGGGCGAGTCCTGCGCCTCGGCCTCCTCCAGCGCATCCTCCAGTTTGGCGAGCTCCACTTCCGCGACCGCGATGGTGATTTCGTCCTTGGTCTTGAACTGGTGGTAGACAGCGCCTTTCGTGACGCCCAGCGCATCGGCGATCATTCCGTAGGACGTCGCGCCGACACCGTGCTCGGCGAACAGATCGGTCGCCGCATCGAGGATGCGAGTCTGCGCGGGACTTCGCCTTGCCGCCACAGGGTCAGGGTATACGAGCGTCTAGGGCCGTTCACCCGGCTCGCCTGCTTCAATGGACCTTATGACGGCGCAAAAGACCAATAAGGCCGTGGACCGCGGGCTGGGTACTGCTGCGAGCTTCACGGCGATCGCGCAACCGCGGGCGCACGACTTCGTCGTCGAACAGATCCGTCGTCAGATCGCTTTGGGGATCATTGCTCCCGGTTCCGCGCTGCCCACCGAACGAGACCTGATGAAGATCTTCGGTGTCGGCCGGGTGACGGTGCAGCTCGCTATCGGGCAGCTGGAGGCCGAGCACGTCATCGAGACCCGTCGCGGTCGGTCCGGGGGCAGCTTCGTCAAATCGATCGAGGACGACTCGCGCGCCCTCGACCTGCGCGTGGTGGAGCTGCGCCGCGATGCCGAAAGGGTTCTGCAGGCGGTCGAGTACCGCAGGCTGCTCGAGCCGGAGGCGACGGCGCTCGCGGCCACAAAGCTGCGGCGGACGCAGCTCAACCAGATGGACGCGATCATCGAGCGCACCGCGCAGGCCGGCGATGATGCCGAATTCATGCGGTGGGACACCGCCTTTCACCTCGCGATCGCGGAAGCCACCGGCAATCAGTTCGTGCTCGAGGCGCTCGAGCGGATCCGCCTTGAACTGAATCCCGCGCTGCAGGTTCTTCCGGACACCCGCGTCTGGCACGAGCTGTCCGTCGAGGAACACCGGGGGATATTCGATGCATTGACCGCAAAGGACAGCGATACCGCGCGGCAGCTGATGGCAAGCCACATCGCTCATGCGGAGCAGAGCATTCGCTCGTTGATGAAGAGTCTCGCAAGGCGGTAGGATACGCCGCTATTGACTTGTGGACCTATGCGAGGTCCAATAGCCTGCATGGTAACTCCGCATCTACAGCCGACGATCGGGCTGCGGTCGATAGTCCTCTTCGGCCTTGCCTATATGGGGCCACTGATCGGCATCGGGATATTCGGTGTCATCGCGACCCAGAGCCAAGGCGCAAGCGCCGCGGCGATGGTCGTCGCCACGATCGCGATCCTGTTCACGGCCTTGAGTTACGGAACGATGGCGCGGCTGCACCCGGCATCCGGGAGCGCATACACCTACGCGCGAAAATCGATCGGCCCCCGCACCGGATTTCTCGTCGGCTGGGCGATCCTGTTGGACTACCTGTTCATCCCGCTGGTGATCTGGCTCGTCGGCGTCGAGTATCTGGCGGCGGAATTCCCCGCCGTGCCCAAGGCGGTATGGGTGATCGCCCTCGTCGCGCTCACCACGCTCATCAACGTTCTCGGCATCAAGGTCGCCGACCGGGCGAACTTCCTGTTCGTCATGTTCGAGGTGCTCGTGCTGGCGTTCTTCATCGTGCTGTCCATCGGCCACATCTGGGGCAACGACGGCCCGCAGGCACTCTTCACGCTCGAGCCGTTCACCGGCGTGGCGAACTCACTCGGGCCGATCGCAACGGGTGCGGCGGTGGCCGCCTACCTGTTCCTCGGCTTCGATGCCGTCACCACGCTGAGCGAGGAGACCAAGGACGCGAAAAGGAACATTCCACTCGGACTCATCCTGGTCGCCGTGATCGGTGGCGTGGTCTTCATCGTCACGTTGTACCTGCTTTCGATACTCGCACCCGGGGGCGACCTTTCGGACTCGATCGCGGCCGATATCGCAAAGACGGTCGGCGGCAACGTCTTCGGTGCGATATTCCTCGCCGCGCTGGTCTGTCAACAGTTCACCGCGGGGATAGCGGCGCAGGCCAGCTCGGCTCGCCTCATGTATGCGATGGGTCGCGATGGGGTATTCCCGCGCAAGTTCTTCGCCAAGCTCTCCGATCGCTTCCTGACACCGGTGAACGGCATCCTCGTGTGCGGCGTGGTCGGCCTCGGGGCGATCTGGCTGACGCTCGCGGTGTCGACATCGTTCATCAACTTCGGCGCGTTCCTGGGCTTCACGATGGTGAACCTGTCCGTCATCGCCTACTTCGTCCGGCACCGGCACGAGAAGAAACTCAATCCGCTCGTCTTCATCGTCTCGCCCGCGCTCGGGGCGATCATCGACATCGTGTTGTTGTTTGCGCTGGACAGCACGGCGCAGCTGATGGGCTGCGTCTGGCTGGCGCTCGGTGTGATCTACCTGGCGGTGCTGACCCGCGGATTCCGCAGGCCGCCGCCGGAGCTCTCCGATCAGGACACGAACGCCGACAGCACGTTGTCGGTGAGCCGGTAGATGTCGTTGTCATATCCGTTGTGCGACAGGCTGCCTGCCCACGAACACGAGCCGACGCTGAACACCGCACCCCCACCGGGGTAGGTCCGCAGCACGACATCCGAGCGCACGTCCGGACTGCTCGAGCCGGTGACGTCGGCGATCGTCACCTCCGCGTCCTCGACCACGCGAAGGTAGACATCGGGATGCATACCGGCCGAGGTCATCAGCACGACGGAGTCGTCGGGTGATCCGAGCGACGGGTCGTGCCTGTCGATCTCGTAGCCTGCGGCGCCCCCGAGGCAGAGCCCGTAGTCACCGATTACGTCCGCGTCGGAGACACCGTCGAAGATCCACGAGTGCTCGGGTCGAAGGCTTTCCGCGGTGCGCCGGTAGCCAGGAGCCTTCTCGGTCGAGTCGGCCTGCGCGGCGAACCCGACGCCAACCAGCTCGTTGGGTGAGCGGCCGCGGTAGCGCCACAACCCGCCCTGCTCACCGGTCGTCTGATGCCGCAGCTCACCTGGACGGGACGACCACGCCCGGGTTCCGTTGATACCCCTGCGCACCTCGGCCAGGTAGGGCCGGTCCGGGTCGATCGACGTCACCCAATAGAAGCCGTTGCCGCCTAGGTACAGCAGGTGCCCGCCGCTCCTCAAGTACGCCTCGAGTGCGACGAGCATTGCCCGCGAACAGTATTCGGGATGCGTCCCGGTCAGCACGACCCGGTAGCGGCTGAGCAGTTCGACGCCTTCGGCGTGCAGGTCGTGATCGGTCAGCGCATCCCACGCCTCGCCGCGGCGGTCCAGGAAGTCGGCGATGTACAGGTCGGCGCCGAATCGCTCGGGCGAATCGGTGTTCCACCAGACGAAGTCGGGTCGCAGATTCGGGATGGGCCTTCGCATTGAGACCAGGCAGACGCCTGTGCCGTCTGGGTGCCGGTCGTACACCGACGACCCCGCCTCCGGATGTCGCTCGAGCCAGCGGTCCGCCTCGGCAGGCGCAGTGTCGGCGGAGCTCGGCACCATCCCGGCCCCCGCGTCGATCAGCCGCTCGTTCGAATAGGCGAGATACGTGAGAGTCGGGAGCAGAAACGCGATCTCGGCGGTAGCAGATCCGGCCGGCGGCGTGACGACGAACGGCACGTGGTCGACGAGCTCTCCCGACTTGACCCGGAAGGCATAAATACCGGTCGAGAATCCCTCCGGGACAACCCATGTCGCGGTTACGGGCCAGCGGGCATCATCGAGGTCGTCGTCGTGGAAATGCACCGCCGCATACTGCTCCGGCGCACCCCGGAAATCCGTCGTATCGTCGTCCCAATGCCGACCCGTGACGGCGAGCGTGGGGCCATTGACGAGTTCGAGCAGGCGCACGTCATAGCTGCGATCGTCGAGGCGGAGTTCTTCGATGCGCCCGTTGAAGTTGCGGCCGAGGACGACCGCGCCTGCAGGCGGCTCCCCGTCGAGTGTGACCTCGAGATGCTGCCACCGCGCACGGGGCAGTGGGTGCGCTGAGACAGCGCGAACCTCGTCGCCGACGGCGATCATGGGCACACCGTCGTCGTCCAGATAGAGCCTCACATCGCCCCGCGTGAGCAGCGTCTGCCGATGCCCGGCGGCAGGCAGCAGCGTCCACACCCACAGTGACAGCCGTTTCGCCTGCGCGCCCGCAGAGGTCGCATCGAGGACCGCGTACGACCCGGCCGTGATCGCCTGTGCACTGGCGGGGTAGGTGCCGGTGAGGGTGGACTCCACCGGTTCGAACTGGAATCCCGGGCCGTCAGGATTGGGGTCGCCGTGGCCCAACCTGACGATGTCGACGTCGACGCTCCCGCATGGGGACGAGACGTGAAGTGACAGAGCGTCGCCCGGCGCTGCGGACCACCTGTCCGTGTACCCGATCAGCTCGGCCCCGTCGACGCAAAATGACATCCCAGCTCCCTTTTGGACTCGTTACAGGTCCAAAATACTTGACGGAGGCGACATGCGCGAGTAAAAAAGACCTAAGACAGGTCCATTGTTGGAAATGAAAGCGCGCCATGCCAGATAGAACATTCGTGACAGCCGACGACACAAGCGTGTTCGTCCGCGAGCTGGATCGCAGCTACCCCCTGATCTCGCGCGGGGAAGGGGTGTGGCTCTACGACGAGGGCGGCAACGCCTACCTCGACGGCGTCTCCGGTGGCGCGATGGTGACGAGCCTTGGCCACGGTGCGGTGCCCGGCATTCTCGAGGCGGTCGTCGATCAGACCGAGGCGATCTCGTTCCTGTACAACGTGCATGCCACCACACCGGCGCAGGAGAAGTTGGCCCGCGACCTGATCGACGTCGCACCGCAGGGATTCACCCGCGTTCATTTCGTGTCCGGCGGGACCGAGGCCAACGAGCTGGCCTTGCGCATGGTGCGCAGCTATCAGGTCGAGCGTGGTCAGGCGGACCGGCATCTCGTCATCTCACCCGCGCAGGCGTATCACGGCGCCAGCATTGCGACGTTCGGGCTGACCGGCAGACCGGGACTGCAGGCGCCGTATACGCCCTACATCTCCCAGCAGCCACACATTCCGCCGTCCACATGGTTGTTCGATCCTTCGGGTGAGGCGGCGCTGCGTGCGCTCGACGACATCCTTGCTCAGGTGGGAGATCAGGTCGCAGCGTTCCTGATCGAGCCGGTCAGCGCCGCGTCTCTTCCGGGTTACTCACCGCCAGAGGCGTTTTGGCGTGGACTCGACGAGCGGAGGCGCGAGCACGGCTTCCTGGTCTGGTTCGACGAGGTCGTGACCGGGCTTGGGCGGACGGGGTCGTGGTTCGCCGCCGACCAGCTGCCGCTCACGCCCGACATCATCACCACGGCAAAGGGTTTGGGGGCTGGCTTCTTCCCCGTCGGCGCGATGCTGGTGACCGAGCACGTCTATCAGGCGGTGGCCGACGGGTCGCGGTCCTTCGAGCCGGGACACACCTGGGATGGGGCGCCGTTGTCCTGCGCGGTCGGATCGGCCGTGCTCGCCCACCTGAAGAGCACCGGGCTCGTCGATGCCGTCCGCGAGCGGGGGCCGCGCCTGCTCGAGGATCTGCGCGCCGCCCTGGACGGTTGCGAGCTCGTGCGGGAGGTTCGCGGCCGCGGGTTTCTGCTCGGCGTCAGCTATGTCGACCCTGCGGACGGAACGTCGCTGCTCGACCCTGCATTGCAGGTGGCGCGGCGCATCGACGACGAGGCGCTGCGGCGACTGCTGCTGCTCTATTCGACCCAGCCGACCAACGACGGCTTCGCAGGAGACCAGACCCTCCTCGCGCCCGCGTTCGTCGCGACCGACGGCGATCTCGAGGAGCTGGTCGGACGGTTCGCCGCCACGGTCCAGACGGTCGAGGCGCAAGTGAAGGCTCAGATGGTCGGAGCCGCCCGCTGATCTCTGGCATGTTCGAGGTATGACAGCAGCAGCCAGGGAACGCGCGGCACTGGTCGACACGATGCGGGCCGCCGGACCCGACGCCCCGACGCTGTGCGGTGACTGGACCACCCGCGATCTTGCGGCGCATCTGATCCTCCGCGAACGGCGGCCCGACGCGGCCGCGGGCATCCTGATCTCGAAGCTGGCCGGCTACACCGCCCGCAAGCAACGCGAGCTCACCGAGCGCACCGAATGGTCCGAGCTGCTCGACTTGGTGGCCTCGGGTCCTCCGCTGTACTCGCCGCTGAAACTTCTCGACCCTCTCGTCAACACCACCGAGATGTTCATCCACCACGAAGACGTTCGCCGGGGGGCGCCCGGCTGGCAGGCTCGGCAACTCGACGACGACCTGGCGGCCGCGCTGCGACGCCAGATCCGCTTCGCCATCAGGATGTCGCTGGGCCGTGCGCCCGCGGCGGTGACCCTGCAGGAGCCCGGTGGCACCACGCTGGCGTCGATCGGCGAGGGGCCGCGTTGTCTGATCACCGGGGCGCCGCCTGAACTGCTGCTCTTCCTGTCCGGCCGCGACGCCGCAGCAGTGGAGTTCAGCGGGGACGACGACACCGTCGCCGCGGTCCGTTCCGCCCGCCGCGGGCTCTAGGGCGCGCCTGTATCGTGGGTCGGTCCCCCTGATCAGGAGCAACGCTGTGACCCTCAACACTATTGCGCTCGAGCTCGTGCCTCCCAATGTGGAGCGCGGGCAGGAGTACGCGGTGGAGGAGGCGCGCAAGGTAGCGCGGATCTCCGCGGAATCGGGCCTCGCGGGCCGGATCAAGCACGTGATGATCCCCGGAATGATCCCCGAGGACGACGACCGGCCCGTCCCGATGTTGCCGAAGCTCGACGTGCTCGACTACTGGTCGCTCATCCGGCCCGAGCTGCCCGGCCTGCACGGGCTGTGCACACAGGTCACCCCGTTCATGGACGAGGCGGCGCTCGGTGAGCGGCTGACCACCCTCGGCGGCGCAGGCTTCGAGGGCATTGTCTTCGTCGGGGTGCCCCGCACCATGAACGACGGTGAGGGTTCGGGTGTCCCGCCGACGGACGCGCTGTCGATCTACGACAAGACCGTGCACAACCGCGGCGTGATCCTGATCCCGACCCGCGAGGGTGAACAGGGTCGATTCGACTTCAAGTGCAGTCAGGGCGCCAACTTCGGGCTGACGCAGCTGCTGTACTCCGACGCGATCGTGGGCTTCCTGAAGGACTTCGCCCGCAACACCGACCATCGACCGGAGATCCTGCTGTCCTTCGGCTTCGTGCCCAAGGTCGAGACGAGGGTCGGGCTGATCGACTGGCTGATCCAGGATGCAGGCAATGCGGCGGTCGCCGATGAGCAGGACTTCGTCCGGTCGCTGGCCGGCCGCGATCCCGCCGACAAGCGTGCGCTGATGGTGGACCTCTACAAGCGGGTCATCGACGGTGTCGTCGACCTCGGGTTCCCGCTGAGCATTCACTTCGAGGCGACGTACGGCGTATCCGGTGCGGCCTTCGAGACGTTCTCGGAGATGCTGGCGTACTGGTCACCCGAGGGCTAGAGCGCGCGAATCCCGGTGTAGGTCAACAGAACACCGACGACAAGCAGAATGATCGCCGTAACGATGGCATGTTCACGCTGCATCCAGTCCTTCACTCGTTCGAGCTGGCTGTCGACGCGCGCGCCGGCAATGGCGTAAGCGAGTATCGGTGCGGTAACCGTCGAACCGGCAAGCACGGTGTAGAAGGCGACGGCGATCCACAGCATCGCACCGGCTGTGGTGGTGCCGACGATCAAACCCGCCGCCGCATTCATGACGAGCACCTTGGGATTGGCGACCACCAGCCCGAATCCGATGATCGCTGCGCCTGCCGGCGTGACCTTTCCGAGCCGGTCGAGGAAGGCGGGCGGCTTGGTCAGCCGCTTGCGTGTCACCCACCGCCCTACCGACGCGACGATGAGCAGCACGCCGATCCCGATTCGGAGCCAGGGTGCCCACGGTGGGGATTCGTCGAGTCCGTCGACCAGGTTGGGTACTTGCACAAAGAGAGCGGTCGACACGGCCAGTGCGATGAGCCAGCCGACCATGAAGGCCAGCCCGGTGGGCTTCGGATTGTCGGTGTGCAGCACGAGCAACACCGCTGGAATTATCGATACCGGTGAGAGTGCGACAACGAGCGCGAGCGGTATCAGCTCGCCGAGCAACGATGCGGCGGACTAGCGCGCAGGAGTATGTGAGGGGGTGGTGTGTCTGCCGTGGAGCAGGTAAGACAACCAGCGGAGATCGATGAGCACGTGAGCGCCCTTTCTTTAAGCAGTCTTGGTGAGTAGATGAAGCAGGCGGCGGCGTTCGCTCATGCTTGTGGCGAACTCATGAAGCGCTTCGGCGACCGAGCCCACGGTGGGGAACGTCTCGCCTTCGCCGAACAGCCGCAGAGTGCGAATGACCGGTTGACTGGCAATGACTGCCCATTCGACACCGGCGAGATCACAGTTCTCGTCGATGGTGTGGAGCAGTGAAATGCCATCCGGCGAGAAGGAACTCACGCCGGTCAGGTCCAACACGAAAGGCTTCTCCGTCAGGACGAAGCGCCGTGCGTAGGCGCCGATGCGATCGAGGTTCGAATCGTCGATCTCACCAGTCACCGTCACCACGGTCGCCAGCTGACGACACAGCGCGCGCATCTGCGCGCCGTTGCAATCGACCGCTTGGTTTCCGTACATGACTTAAAGCTAGGCCGCTGATCTAAGGCATTGGGGAGCGTCCGGTAATACTTTGCTAAGAACCGTTTTTCGAGGTCTCAGCCCTGCGGTCGGCGGAACTGCGCGCCCGAGTAGTTCTCCCACGGGTTGTAGTCCGCCAGCAGCGCTTCCTGTGGTGGACGTTGGTCTTTTGGCACGTGTTGAAGGTTGATCCGGACGCGGTACCAGATCGAACTCGGGCCGCGCATACCGTCGAGTAACACGTCGGCGGGCTTAAGTTTCTTAGCCGCTTCCTCATTTTTCTCACGCCAGGTGGCCAGTGCCGCCATCGCCTCGCCCTTGGTCTTGGTTCTGGCGATCTCGATGAGTGGCTTCGAAGAAACCCGGCCTCCGCCGTCGCCCGTGCCCTTCTGGGTCTTTTTCGCGGCGCGCCGCGGGGCAGTCTCGGCGGGGCCGAGCCGGTCGGCGAGATCGAGCAACGCCTCGAGGCTGCCGGTCGCGTCGTCCATGCCCTCCCATGGGTCGCCGTGGTCGGCGAACCGCTGCGGCACCGTTGCGATGGTGAAGTTCTCGGGTCGGCAGTCGGCGACCTCGTCCCACAACAACGGCGTCGACACCCTGGCGTCGGGCAAGGCCCGCACCGAGTAGGCCGACGCCACCGTGCGGTCGAACGCATTCTGGTTGAAGTCGACGAACACGCTCTCGCCGCGTTCCTCCTTCCACCATTGCGCGGTGGCGTGGTCCGGCGCCCGCCGCTCGACCTCACGGGCGACCGCCTGAGCGGCGAGCCTGACGAACTTGAACGGCCACCGCCGCTCGATGCGCGCATAGATGTGGAAGCCGCGGGAACCCGACGTCTTCGGCCATGCCGTCAGTCCGTGGTCTTCGAGCACCTCGCGGGCGACGAGCGCGACGTGGATGATCTGGCGCCAGTCCACCCCCGGCATCGGATCGAGGTCGACCCGCAACTCGTCGGGGTGGGCGAGATCGTCGGCGCGCACCGGATGCGGGTTGAAGTCGACGCATCCGAGGTTGACCGCCCACACCAGGCCTGCGGCGTCGTGCAGCACCGCCTCTTTCGCCGACGTCCCCGATGCGTACTTCAGCTCGGCGACATCGACGTAGTCGGGCCGGTTCTTCTCGGGCGCCCGCTTCTGGAAGACGGCCTCTTCGGTGATGCCCTTGACGAAGCGTTTGAGGATCATCGGCCGGTCGGCGACCCCGCGCAGCGCTCCTGGAGCCACCGCGAGGTAGTACCGGATCAGGTCGAGCTTCGTGACGCCGATCTCGGGAAAGACGACCTTGTCGGGATGGGTGATCGGCACCTGCTCGCCGTCCACCTCCACGTGTTCGGCCTTGGCGGAGGATGCGGCCATGTGGCCATGGTAGTTACGCAGCACGTTCCTGCCGCGATGCGACCGTCGTCACATATTGTGGTGCCATGCCGAACCTCGCTGAACTTCCCTTCCAGGCAGCGGCCAAAATCCAGCAGTCCATAGGTAAATATGTGGAGCGTGGCACGGCCGAACTGCACTACGCCCGCAAAATGTTCGAAGCGGGCGCGCTGAAGCTGGAACCGCCGCAGAACATCGTCGCGTTCCTCGCGGACATCCGCCGCTGGGGCGAGTTCGGCATGATCCCCGCGCTGAACGCACGCCGCACCCCGAACGGGACGGCGATCGTCGACGACGACGGTGAGCTCACCTTCAAAGAACTCGACGACGCCGCGCATTCGGTGGCCAACGGGCTGCTCGCGATGGGCATCAAGGGCGGCGACGGGGTGGCGATCCTTGCGCGCAACCACCGCTGGTTCCTGATCTCCGTCTACGGTGCGGCCCGTGCAGGCGCCCGGATCATCCTGCTCAACAGCGAGTTCTCCGGGCCGCAGATCAAAGAGGTGTCCGAGCGCGAAGGCGCCAAGGTCATCATCTACGACGACGAGTACACCAAGGCCGTTTCGCAGGCCGAGCCTCCACAGGGCAAGCTGCGCGCGCTCGGCGCCAACCCGGACAAGGACGAGCCGTCGGGCAGCACCGACGAAACGCTCGCCGACCTCATCAAGCGCAGCAGCAACAAGCCTGCGCCGAAGGTGACCAAGCACTCGTCGATCATCATCCTGACGAGCGGCACGACCGGTACGCCCAAGGGCGCCAACCGGAGCACGCCGCCGTCGCTCGCACCGATCGGTGGCGTGCTGTCTCATGTGCCGTTCAAGGCAGGCGAAGTGACGTCGCTGCCCGCGCCGATGTTCCATGCGCTCGGCTTCCTGCACGCCACCATCGCGATGATGCTGGGTACCACCCTGGTGCTGCGGCGACGGTTCAAGCCCGCGACGGTGCTCGCCGATATCGAGAAGAACAAGGTGACCGCGATGGTCGTGGTTCCTGTGATGCTGTCGAGGATCCTCGACGAGTTCGACAAGATGGACTCCAAGCCCGACCTGTCGTCGCTGCGGATCGTGTTCGTATCCGGGTCGCAGCTCGGCGCCGAGCTGGCGACACGGGCGCTCAAGGATCTCGGCCCGGTGATCTACAACCTGTACGGGTCGACGGAGATCGCGTTCGCGACCATCGCGCGGCCGAAGGACCTGTCGATCAACCCGGCGACGGTCGGGCCGGTCGTCAAGGGTGTGAAGGTCAGGATCCTCGACGACAACGGCAACGACGTGCCGCAGGGTGGCGTCGGCAGGATCTTCGTCGGCAATACCTTCCCGTTCGAGGGCTACACCGGCGGCGGCCACAAGCAGATCATCGACGGCTTGATGTCGTCGGGCGACGTCGGCTACTTCGACGAGCACAAGCTGCTCTACGTCAGCGGCCGCGACGACGAGATGATCGTGTCCGGCGGCGAGAACGTGTTCCCCGCCGAGGTCGAGGACCTCATCAGCGGTCATCCCGAGGTCATCGAGGCCACCGCGCTCGGGGTCGAGGACAAGGACTGGGGCCACCGGCTGCGCGCGTTCGTGGTGAAGACCGACGGCGCAAGCATCGACGAGGACACCATCAAGAACTACGTCAAGGAGAACCTCGCCCGCTACAAGGTTCCCCGCGAAGTCGTCTTCCTCGACGAACTGCCGCGCAACCCGACGGGCAAGATCCTCAAGCGCGAGCTTCGCGATATCGAAGTGGAGTAACACACCACATCAAGCCGAATACATCGCCGCTGACCAGGGAATCGACAGGCACACCAGCATGAGGGTCAGCAGGAACCATCCTGCGCCCTGCCAGATCGGCCATGTTCCGCGTTTGCGCCAGACACGGTATGCCTTCACGAGGGCACCGACGCCGCCGAGGAACAGGATCGCGGGCACGGTGGAGGCCAGCACGACCGACCCCTTGTCGACGACGGCGAACACCGCGAACGCGACGCCGGCCACCACGATGACGCACAGGCCGTAACCGACCGCGCGTCGCAGCTCTGCCGGGTCACGCCAACGCTTTTCGACGTCTCTGGCGTCGCTCATTTTCTCAGGGACCGTTGACGTACCAGGCCAGGCAGCCGGGATGGTCCCGGCAGGCGATGATCGCCCCCGCGTCGGGAGCGGCGCCGCGAACCCTGGGTAGGCGCTTCGGAAGGTTGCAGTTCACCACGTAGGGGTTCCACGGGATGACGCCGTTTACACATGGCTGAGCCGAGGCCCGCGGGGCCGTCTGAGTGATCAGGGCGGGGGTGAAGGTGAGGAATGCGGCCGCGGCCGCGCCGCCGATCAACACGTGAAGTATTCGTTGCCGGATGCTTTTCATTTCATCACCACCAACAACCTCGAAAGGCCAGCTATTTCGAGGATAACTCCGATCAGAGAGCCAACGGTGGGATCGCGCTGCGCGGCACGTGCACGGTGTGCGCGCCTGCCGCACCGGCCATCAACTCGCCCCTGTCGAAGAAGAACACCACGTCAGTGGGTGTGACGACGAAGTTCCGATAGTGCGAGGGATCCATTCCGTCACTGTCGGAAACCGGTGTCGGCATTCCCATCTCGGCCTCGAGCTTCTTCTGGACGATCGGGAAGATCTCGGTCAGCGGGTCGGCGCCCGGCGCGAACAGGTCGTCGAAGGTGATCGAGCGGCTATCGGCCGTGTCGTAGTTGAAGGTCTTGTACCAGGTGCTCGGATGCGCGCCGCCGAGATCCTCGTAGATCTCCAACGACACCGACCTCGACGAGTCGGAAGCCCACAACATGCCCTGCATCTCCAATTCGTAGGGCACGTTCGCGAAGTTGGGCCGCTTCGTCTCGTTGAGGAAGCCGGTGCGGGTCTGGCTGACGAAGTCGTCGACGGCAGCCTGATCAGGGAAATCGACGGGGAACGACATCACAAGGGTGTAGTTCGGCTTCTCGTCGCGCAGCCTGCACAACCCGTCCGCCTCGACCGTGCCGCCGAAGTCGGAGCAGACGTCGGCGGCACGGGCGGTCGCAGGAATCACGGTGGGACCGACCAACAGTCCCGCAGCCAGCACTGCCGCCGACACGGTACGCATCATGGGTCGGAGCGTAGCTGGAGCAGAAAAACTTCAGTACTCGATCGCTTCGATCAGCGGAGACGGCTCGTCCATCAACGCCCAGAACCGGTCACGGATCTTCACCGTCAGCGGACCGGGTTCGCCGTTGCCGATCGCCTCGCCGTCGAGCGTATTGATCGGCGTGACACCGCCGGCCGTCGTGACGGCCATCAGCTCGTCGGCGTCATAGAGCTCATGGCTGGTGACGTCGCGCAGCGTGGCTTCGATCCCCATCGCGTCCGCGAGCTCGAATACGGTCTTGCGGGTGATGCCGGGCAGCGCGTTGCGTGACGGCGATGCGAGCTTGCCGTCCTTGACGACCACCACGTTGAAACCGGGTCCCTCGGCGACGCAGCCGTCGGAATCCATCAGGATCGCCGTGCGCGCACCGCGGTCCTTGGCTTCGAAGCTGGCCGCGGTCAGGTCGCCCCACTGGTAGTTCTTGATCGTCGGGTCGACGGTGTTGCGGCCGGCCCGGCGCACATGCCGCGGCACGATCGCGGTGGTGCCGAAGATCTGCTCGTGCGGTGGGAACGCCCACAAATAGGGGATCGCGTAGATGTAGACCTGATGGGTCAGTTTGGATAAGTCCTTCTCGCCCTTCTTCTTTCCGTAGCCCCGCGTCACGGTCAGGTTGACGAACGACTCGCGCAGCTGCGACATCGAGATGCAGCGCTTGGTGATCTCGGCGAGCTCGTCCTTGGACATGCCGGTGTCGAGCCGCAGCTTTCGCGCGCCGTCGAGCAGCCGGTCCAGGTGGTCATCGAGCCGAAACACGTTGCCGTGCCACACGTGCGCCACCGTGTAGGTGACGTCGGAGTGGCCGAAGCCGGTGTCGAAGATCGAGATCCTGGCGTCCTCGGCGGGAATGTATTCGCCTTCGATCCATGCCACGCCGCCCGCGAACGGGCTCGACGTGTCGAGTTCGTAGTCGCTGTATTGGATCACCGAGCCGGTTGGGGTGTCTTCCCGGATTGCGCCAGGCTCGACGGCGACGAGGTTGGAGGTGCCGAGGGTCGAAGTGATGGTCATGAGAATTCTTGTCCTTTCCGATGTTTCAGTTCAGGTGGGTTTTTGCGTAGTCCGCCCCTGCATCGCCGCGGCTCAACCGCGACCGCAGACCGGTCGCCCACCATCCGGCAGCGACGGCGAGCACGCCAAGGAACACCCACTTGTTGCTGGTGAACTGCGGCAGGAAGAGCAGCGCGACTGCGACGGCGAGGAACACCACGAGTGAGGTGACGTAGAGCGGAAGCCGCCAGCGGCCGAGATCGAAGGTGCCCGGCTCACCCTCGGGAATGGTGCCCATGTGGTAGCCGATGAGTAGGCCGATCGTCTGCAAGATGTAGACGAAGAAGAACAGCAGCGACGCGATGCCGATAATGAAATTGAACGCCTTTTCGTTGACCAGCGCCGAGAGCAGCAGGACGGTCGACAGGCAGCCGAGCCCGAGCACTGCGTAGGTCGGTGTCTTCGTCTTCGCCGAGACGTGCCGCCACACGTGCGAGAACGGCAGCATGTTGTCGCGTGCCATCGAGTACGTCAGCCGGGTGGCGACAAGGATGTTGGCCAACAGGCATGCCAGGATATTGGTCAAAGCCACGGCGACAACGATTTTCGTCACCACCGAACCTGCCTGCTGGTTGATGATCTCCTCGATCGGCGCAGCGGCGTTGGCCTCGACGGCTGCGGGATCCTTGATCGCCAGAACGTAGACGATGTACATCAAAAGCTCGATCACGATGGATGTCACCAGCGCGTAGAACATGGTCTTGGGCACGACGTGGCGGGCGTTCTTGGTCTCCTCGGCCACGTCGGCGCCCGACTCGACACCGATCAATCCGAAGAACGGCCCGAGCGCCGCGGCCAGCCAGGCCAGCATGTAGGAGTTCTTGTCACCCGACTCACCGCCGGTGAACAGTACCGAGATCGGCTGATGATTCTCGGGTGCCGAGAACGCAATGATCGCCACCAGTGCGGTTGCCCCCACCGTGATGACCAACTCGAGGCTCACCCCAATGTTGTTGACCATGGTGGCGAAGCGGACACCGTAGATGTTGATCAGCACGCACAGGAGCACCACGCCGATGGCGAGAAGGATCTGCGCGGACTGGCTCATACTCCAGCCGAAGAGGCCGCCGAGATAACCCGACAGGATGAACCCGACGCCGGTCATCCCGCATACCCAGCCCATCAGGGCGATGAAGCCGGTGAAGAAGCCAAGGTCCGGCCCGTTGATGCGGCTGATCCACTGGTAGGAGTAACCGGCCAGCGGCAGCTTGGCGGTCAGGTCGGCGGCGATGAAGGCCCAGAGGGCGAATACAGCGCCCGCAAGAAGCAGCGTCCACACGAACGGCGCGCCTGCGGTGAAATAGCCGGCACCGAATCCGGTGAACACGGCGGTGGTGGCGCTGATCGTGGCGAAGCCGATCGCGAACGACGCCAGTGTGCCGACCGACCGGTCGAGCCGTTGTGTGTAGCCGAGCTCGGCGAGCTTGGCGTCCTCGGCGTTGGCCGGGGGCGGTACCTTCGCGTCAGTTGCGGGTGCGACGTCGGTCATGGTTTCTCCAGCGAGGTGGGGTATTGGTGCTGATAGGAAACCGCGTTGACCAGCAAGGCGGAAGTTCCAATAACTGATCTACTAATAAACTGTGGTTATCAGTGGAGTCAGTAATAGGTCGCGGGCCGTTCCACCGGCTTACCTTCGCCGAAGCTCCATTCCTCGCGGACGTGCTGCACCAGTTCCGCCGCTTCGCGGCTGAGGCCTGCCGGATGCCACGCGAGTGCCGTGTAGTTACGCGGCCGATCCGTGATCGGCACATAGGCGATGCCCTGTCTGTTGTAGAGGCGCGCGCTCGCCTCGCTGGTGAAGCTGATGCCGAGGCCGCGCGCGATGGTCGTCGTCTCCTCCTCGTAGGTGGTGGCGACGGCGGCGATCTTCGGCGGGGTGCCGTCGCGTGCGTCCATCGCCATCCAGTAGTCCCGCCAGGTGCCTGCGGTGGCGGGCGCCACCACGATCGGCTCGTCGAGCAGTTCGGCGATCGTCAACTCCGATCGCTGCGCAAGCCGGTGATCCCTCGGCAGGCAGGCGACCCAGTTCTCGGAGTCGAGGATGAACATCCGGTGTTCCGGCAGGTCGACCGGTGGCCGGATGATGGCGACCTCGGTGGTTCCGTCGGCGAGTCCGGCCGTGGGATCGGAGAAGTCGAATTCCCGCGGCTCCACGGTGATTTCGGGGTGCACCATCTCGAAGTGGCGGACCAGCCGGAACAACAGGTCCGCGCCGGTTCCGATCAGGTAGCCAAGCCGGATGCGGCGGTAGTGCGCCGAGATCGCGATGAGGTCGTCGACGGCCGAGTCGATGCCTGCCAGCGCGTCGCGCACCTTGGGCAGCCACGCGGCAGCGAGCTCGGTCAGTGCGACTTCACGGGTGTTGCGGGTGAACAGCATGACCCCGAGCTGATGCTCGAGCTGTTTGATCGCGGTCGACAGGGCGGGTTGGGTGATGAACAACCGCTCGGCGGAGCGCCGATAGTTGAGTTCCTCGCCGAGCACGGCGAAGTAACGCAGCTGTCGAAGCGTGACGCCTGGGTCTTTGCTGGCCGTCGGCGGGCCTTTCTACTCCCTCTACGGGTCGCGGGGAAGCCCCAGCAACCGCTCGGCGATGATGTTGAGCTGCACCTCCGTCGTGCCACCGTAAATGGTGGTGGCGCGGCTGTACAGCAGATGCTCCGCCCACTTGCCCTGCGGTGATTCCGGGTCGCCGATCGCGCCGTCGGTACCGAACGACGACACCGCGAACTCCGCGTAGCCCTGACCGGTGCGCATGGAGAGCAGCTTCGAGATCGCCGCGGCAGGCATGGCGTCGCCACCGGCGAGCGTCAGCAGCGTCGAGCGCATGTTCAGGATCTTGGCGGCGTGACCCTCGGCGATCAGCCGCCCGACCCGGTTCTGCGCGATCTGGTCGAACTGGCCGTCACGGACGAACTCCACAAGCCCGTCCAGGCTCGCCATCCCCGGCGTCTCGCTGCTGCCGATGGAGACCCGCTCGGCGGTGAGGGTGTTGCGGCTGACCTCCCAGCCGCGGTCCACCTCGCCGAGCACGTACTCGTCGGGGACGAAGACATCGTCGATGAAGACCGTGTTGAACATCGCGTTGCCGGTGAGCTCGCGCAGCGGCTTCACCTCGACGCCCTCGCTGCGCATATCGAGCAGGAAGTACGTGATGCCGTTGTGTTTCGGCGCACTCGGATCCGTGCGCGCCAGCAGCGCACCCCACTGCGAGTACTGCGCCGCGGTGGTCCAGATCTTCTGCCCGGTAATGCGCCACCCGCCGTCGACCTTGGTGGCCTTGGTGGACAGACCTGCCAGGTCGGATCCGGCCCCGGGCTCGGAAAACAGCTGGCACCAGATCATCTCGCCGCGGAAGGTCGGCGGAAGGAACCTCTGCTGCTGCTCGTCGGTGCCGAACGCCACGATCGAGGGGATGATCCACGCCGCGATGCCCATCTGCGGGCGCTTGACCCGGCCGCTGGAGAACTCCTGGGCGATGATGATCTGCTCGACGGGGTCGGACGCCCGGCCCCACGGCTTGGGCAGGTGCGGTTGCACCCAGCCACCCTCAGCGATCGCCGTATTGCGTTCCGGGCCGCCGGACAGCGCCTTGAGTGCGGCGACCTCGGTGCGGATCTCTTCGCGCAGTTTCTCGGTGTCCGGGTCCAGATCGATGTTGAGCTTGCGCACCCCGGTCGTGGTGGCGACGTCGACGACCTGCTGCGGGTAGTCGGCGGCGCGGCCGAAGCAGGCAGCCAGCACAAGGGCACGCCGGTAGTAGATGTTGGTGTCGTGCTCCCATGTGAAGCCGATCCCGCCGTGCACCTGAATGCAGTCCTGGGTGCAGCGTTGCGCCGCCACGGGTGCAAGAGTCGCCGCCACCGCAGCTGCGAACTCGAAAGCGCTGTCTTCCGAACCGCTTTCGCGAGACTCGTCGATCGCTCGCGCCGCATCCCACACCGCCGCGGTGGCGCGCTCGGTGTCGGCGATCATCTCGGCACACTTGTGCTTGATGGCCTGGAACTGGCCGATCGGCCTGCCGAACTGTTCGCGGATCTTGGCGTAGGCCGTCGCGGTGTCGGTCGCCCACCGTGACACCCCGACGGCTTCTGCTGACAGCAGCGTCGACATCAGTGCACGGGCAAGGGTGCGGCTGAGGTTGCTCAGCACCCGCTCGTCGCCGACCTCGACGGCATTGGCGCGGACATGCGCGAGCGGCCGCAGGGGGTCAACGCTCTTGACGGGCTCGATCTCCAACTGGGCGGCGTCGAGGACGACCCATTCCTCGCCGCTGTCGATCGATACCGGAAGCACCAGCACCGCGGCCTGCGCAGCCGCGGGGACGGCCCGCACCTCGCCGCGGATGACCAGGCCGTCGGCCTGTCGGGTGGCGGTCAATCCGGAGTCGATCGCGTAAGCGGCGATCACCTCGCCGGCGGCCAGGTCGGTCAGCAGCGCGGCTTCGGGGTCGTGTGCGGCGATCAGCGCGCTGGCGATGGCGGACGGGACGAAGGGGCCTGGCACCGCTCCGTAACCGAACTCGGCGAGCACGATCGCGAGTTCGAGGATGCCGAACCCCTGTCCCCCTACGGCTTCGGAGAGGTGCACGCCCTGCAGGCCCTGCTCGGCGGCCGCCTTCCAGTACGGCGGCGGATTGGAGATCGGCGTCTCGAGGGCCTCGTGCAGAACGTCCGATGGCGCCACCCGCGCCACGAAGGACCGAACCGAATCGGCCAGGTCGTTGTGCTCAGAGATCACTGCGATGGGCATGCCGAGTTGCCTTCCCTAATAACCGGTGGGTTGGGAACGAGACTACTCGGAGCGCCTAGCGCCACCGCTTCGCGATCCACTTCGCGATGGTGTCGGCCTTCTCGCTGCGGGCGCCGGGGGTGGTGAAGTAGTGGTCGGTGTCGATGGCGTGCTGTTTCTTGTCCTTGCTCGCCAGCGCGTCGAAGATGCGCTGGGCGTCGGACGGGAACACCCCGGTGTCCTGTTCGGCGTTGATGACAAGGGCCGGGCAGTCGATGCGTGCCAGATGCGGCTCGGCGCGCGTCTGTGCGTGCCGCAGGCTCCACATCCCAAGCCAGCTTCGCAGCGTCGACGCGGCCGCGATTCCGTGTGTCGACCGGTTGGCCTTCGCCGGCTCGCCGACGTAGCACATGTTCGCGGGGCGCTTGGTGGGTTCGAGCGTGGGGTCGACCATGCGGGGATCGGCCCATGTGCGCAGCACCGTGAAAGGGCGGTCGGAGAACCCGGCCGCCCGGACGCGCTTGAGTTCGCGTTCCGCCCAATCGGTGATCGCGTTGTTGCGCGCGACCTGAGCCGACCGGTACCGGGTGAGGAAATCCCCGCTGTAGGGCGGACCGTTCTTCGGGTCGAACAGATCGAGCTCGGGATCCGTTGCAACGGGGTCATTTTCGTCGGTGACCGACGCATCCATCCACGCGGTCAGGACGTCGGGCCTTCCCGGGTGCGCCGCGCTGGCAACGTACCCGTCGGCGGCGGGTAGTTCGCCGAGACCCGCAGCGGGACGCATCCCTTCCAGTGGTGTCACGTGTGGGTCCACCGCCTGTGCCTGATACGCGGCCATCAAAGATCCGCCCCCGGAATTCCCGAGCAGCACAACGGTTTCCACGCCCTGGACTTCGCGTAACCAGCGAACCCCGACGCCGATGTCCACCAGGGCGTGATCGAGCATGAAGCTGCTCTCGTAGCCGCGGAACCGGGTGTTCCAGCCGAGAAAGCCGACGCCGCGGGTGGCCATGTAGTCGGCGAGGTAGTGCTCGGAGAAGTCGATCTGATAGTGGACGGCGATCATCGCGACCTTCGGCTTGCGACCCACCCCACGGTGATACAGCCCCTGGCAGGGGTGTCCGCCCGAGCCTGCGCGTCTCGCGGTCGGGGAGTCCAACCCGATGAACTCGCGCGTCACTCCAGGTGTGCCGGATGACGGTGTCCTTGTCATGTGGGTCCGGTCTCCTTGTGGTAGATCGTCCGGTAGACGACGTTGGCCAGTGTGGTGATGCAGGCCCCGTCGTCGACGGCGTCCGCCCTGCCGCCTCCGGAAAACTGGTAGTAGCAGAATTGGTTGAGCATCGAAACGAGCGCCAGCGCAGTGAGTTTCGCGTCGTCGCCCGGGCAGTAGCCGTCTTGCTGGGCGCGCCCGACCATGTCCGCCATCAGCGAGTTCGGGAGCGCGGAGAGGTCGGTCCAGTACGTCGCGAAGTCCTCGTTGACCATGGCCAGTTGCGACACACTGATGATCTCCGGCAGCTTGTCCCGGTAGGTGTACCAATACGTGGCGGCTGCCAGGTGGGCCCGCTCGCGGTTTGTCAGGTCGGGTTTGTCCGCCGCGCGCACGCTGGCCTTGGCGTCAGCGAGGAACCGCTGCACCCACTCGCGCACCATCGACTCCTTGGAGTCGTAATAGTTGTAGAACGACGCCGCCGACCTGCCTGCCTCTGCGGCGATGTCGGACACGGTGGTGGCGAGAAATCCCTTGCGCGCGATGACCGCTCGCGCCGCAGCATCGATCGCCGCCTGCGTCTGCCGCCCCCGTACGGTCGGCAGCTGTTCACGCGGTTTGATCGTCACAGTTCTCCTCCGCCCAGGACACTGCGATCATTGCTCCCACCTGAACCTGATGTTAGATTCAGTTCTCTCTTCTGACAGGAGATTCGCGTAGTCGGCTTCGAGGGGACGCGACATGATCAGGCCCGACAATCAGAATTCCGAGTTCGCACTCGGCGGCATCAACCATGTGGCGCTGGTGTGCTCGGATATGGCCAAGACCGTCGACTTCTATTCGGGTGTGCTCGGCATGCCGCTGATCAAATCGCTCGACCTGCCCGGCGGGATGGGACAGCACTTCTTCTTCGATGCGGGCAACGGCGATTGCGTGGCTTTCTTCTGGTTCGCCGAGGCGGCCGATCGCGTCCCGGGTATTTCGTCGCCTGCCGCGATTCCGGGGATCGGCGAGATCACCAGCTCGGTCAGCTCGATGAACCATCTCGCGTTTCACGTTCCCGCCGAGAAATTCGACGAGTACCGGCAGCGGCTGAAGGACAAAGGGGTGCGGGTCGGCCCCGTACTCAACCACGACGAGAGCCCGGCTCAGGTGGCGGCGACCGTGCACCCCGGCGTCTACGTGCGGTCCTTCTACTTCAACGACCCGGATGGCATCACCCTGGAGTTCGCTTGCTGGGTCAAGGAATTCACCGAGGCCGACGCCCAGACCGAGCCGAAGACAGCGGCCGACCGCCGCCCTTCAGTGGCTGCGGGCTAGTCGGTGTACAACCGGGGATCGGCGAGCTGATCGATCATCGAGGCCAACTGGTCGACCAACTGCTCGGGCTCGAGTTCGACCCCGCCTGACAGCCAGGCACCGATGGTCTGCACGACGCCGCCGACGACGAAATGGGCCGCCGCCTTCACCTTCTCGTTCTCAGACACCGCAAATGTGCCGACCGCCTGTTGGCGAGTCAGCATGGCCATCAGCTCGCCTGCCTGCACCCGCTTGCGTGCCAGGACGGGGTAGGCGAGATCGGAGCCGAAGAGCAGCCTGCCGATCCGGGGTTCCTCGACGATCGTCGCGACGATGTTCGTCATCGCGGCACGGGCGTGATCCCGTGGCCGCGCCGCGGCGACCGCCGCCTGGGTGCTTGCCGCGATATCGGCGATCACCCAGTCGTACACCGCCGCGACGAAGTCGTCCTTGTCCGTGAAGCTCTCGTAGAAGTAGCGCGGCGTCACCCCCGCCTGCCTGCAGATACCTCGTACGGTCAACGCCGACAGGTCGGAGTCCGACCCCAGGATGTCCAGTCCTGCCTGCAGCAGACGCCTGCGACGCTGGGCAAGGCGGTCGGCAGCCTCGACACCCCCGTACGGCCGCGCACTCTCCACCTTGACAGGGTGCCCGACGCGCGGGCAGCATATCTGGAAACACGTGTTATCACATTTAGCGTCAGACAGGTGGGCAGATCAATGGCGATCCTCCAGAATCGGCGCGGCCTCTCGAAAACCCGGTCAGAGGCCGTCGGCGGAATGATGGGCGTCGGCCTGCTGGCAGGCGCGGCGAACGTGATCATGCAACTGGCCCGGCCGGGTGTCGGCTACGGCGTGATGGAGAGCCGGGTCGAGAGCGGTCGTATCGACCGCCACCCGGTCAAGCGGGCGCGGACCACGTTCACCTACCTCGCGGTCGCCGCGCAGGGCACGCCGGAGCAGCAGGCGGCATTCCGCCGCGCGGTCAATGGCGCGCACGCGCAGGTGTATTCGACCGACGAGAGCCCGGTGTCGTACAACGCATTCGACCCGGATCTTCAAATGTGGGTCGGCGCCTGCATGTACAAGGGCGTCGTCGACATCTACAAGCTCTTCGTCGGTGAGATCGACGAGGCTGCTTCGAGGCAGTTGTTCGAAGAGGGAATCGTGCTAGGGACCATGCTGCAGGTGCCGCGCGAGAAGTGGCCTGCGGACCAGGCGGCGTTCGACCGCTACTGGGACGAGTCCGTCGAAAAGGCGCATATCGACGACGCGGTGCGGGACTTCCTCTGGCCGATCGCGGCGGGACGGGTGCGCGGGGTGAAACTGCCCGTGCCGGTGCAGCGCAGGCTGGACGACTTCAACCTGCTGATCACGGGCGGCTTCCTGCCGCAGCGGTTCCGCGACGAGATGCAGCTGGACTGGGACGACGACAAGCAGCGCCGCTTCGACCGGTTGATCAAGCGCATCCGGACGGTGAACAACGTGCTGCCGCGCGTGCTGCAGGAATTCCCCTTCAACTGGATGCTGAAGGATCTCGACTGGCGGATCAGGACCGGTCGCCCGCTCGTCTAGCCTGCCCGTCGCAGCTGGGCGGTCTGTCAGTTCGCGCGGGTACAACCGTAGGTATGCGTAGCCACGACGACACCTGGGACATCACCACGAGCGTCGGCGCGACCGCGCTTTTCGTCGCGGCTGCACGGGCGCTGGAGGCCAACAAGGCAGAGCCGCTGGTTGTCGATCCCTACGCGGAGGTGTTCTGTCGGGCGGTCGGCGGCGAATGGGCCGATGTGCTCGACGGGAAATCGCCGGACAACAAACTGATGTCGGACTTCGGCAGGCACTTCGTCAACTATCAGGCGGCCCGCACCAAGTACTTCGACGACTACTTCTACGGCGCCGCTGACGCAGGCGTTCGGCAGATTGTCATTCCGGCGGCGGGACTGGATTCCCGCGCCTACCGGTTGGCCTGGCCGGAAGCGACGATCGTCTTCGAGCTCGATCAGCCCCAGGTGCTCGAGTTCAAACGCGACGTCCTCACCCGCAGCGGGGAACTGCCAACGGCGCAGCGCCGCGAGATCGCTGTCGACCTGCGTGGCGACTGGCCTAGCGCTCTTCGGCAGAGCGGATTCGACCCGTCGCGGCCGTCGGCCTGGCTGGTCGAGGGATTGCTCGTGTATCTCCCTGCGGCAGCGCAGGGTGAACTCTTCGCGGGCATCGACGACCTGGCAGCCGGTGGCAGCCACGTCGCCGTCGACGACGGCAAACCGCTGCGCGACGAGCTCTACCAAGCGGCGCGCGACCAGGAGCTGACGTCGGAGGACGAGGCCAAGTTCTTCTCGCTGATCTACAACGAGCAGCACGCCCCGGCAATCGATTGGTTCACGAACCACGGATGGCAGGGCACCGAAGTCGACCTGATGGATCACTTCCGGCAAATCTCGCGACCGGTGCCGGCGCCTGAATCAGAGGCCGGACCCATGTTCGCAAGCATCTCCCTGGTCAGCGCCAGAAAGGGGTGACCTGCCTCACTGCCCCGGAGGTCTACGTGCGTCTCGACAGTTAGCTTATGCAATGCTAACTTCAGCAAAAGTTAGCTTAGCCATACTTTAGGGAGACGTGGGCCCGCATGGGGAGTGACGTGCTTACGGCTCGGGTGGACAGCGATGTCGTCACCCGGTTCGCGACCTGCTGCCGTGCGTTGGGATTGTCCGTGCACGACCGGCAACGGCCAGCCGACCTTGCGGCCGCACGCACCGGCTTCACGGCGCTGACGCACATCGCCTCGGGCCACTGCGACGCATGGACGGGGTTGGCCGCCGCGGGCGACGCTTCCCCGCGTGTCATCGAGTCGGTATGGCGGACCTCTGCCACCGCCGGACTCCTGGCCCGCCAGATCGCTCTTGCGCCGAGAGTGCTGGGCTTCGACTATGACACCGGGCTCTATCTGCAGTTCCGCGCGGCCGATGCGGACGACTACCAACTGGCCTATGCGGCAACGCTTTCCGGACAGGGTGGGTATTCCGAAGCCGATCAGCTGGTCGGTGAGGTGCTCGAGCGACGGCCGACCTGGCTTGCGGCCCGTTGGCTGCGTGTCGCGCTCAACTACCGGGCCGAGCGCTGGTCCGATGTGGTTCGGCTACTCACGCCCATCGTCAACGATCCGACGCTCGACGAGCTCTACGCGCACGCCGCGCGTGTGACGCTGGGCGTCGCGCTCGGCCGACTCGGCATGTTCGCGCCTGCCATGTCCTATCTCGAGGAGCCCGAGGGGCCGGTCGCGGTTGCCACCGTCGACGGCGCGCTCGGCAAGGCGCTGGCGTTGCGGGCCCAGGGTGAGGAAACCGACGCCGCCGACGTTCTGCAGGACCTTTATGCCGCGAACCCGGAGAACGGGCACGTCGAAGAGGCCCTGTCGGATTCCAGCGTCGGGTTCGTGACCACGACGACGGCGCGCATCGAAGCCAGGTCCGACCCGTGGGATCCGGCCACAGAACCGGGTGAAGAGGACTTCGTCGACCCCGGCGCCAAGGAGCGCAAAGCCCACCTGTTGGTCGAGGCCGAAGCGGAGCTGGCGGAGTTCATCGGCCTCGACGAGGTCAAGTATCAGGTTGCGCGGCTGAAGAGTTCGGTGGCGATGGCACTTCGGCGCCAGGAGCGCGGGCTGACAGTGGCCAACCGGACCAACCACCTGGTCTTCGCCGGTCCGCCTGGGACGGGTAAGACGACGATCGCCCGGGTTGTCGCCAAGATCTATTGCGGTCTGGGTCTTTTGAAAAAGGAAACCGTTCGCGAGGTGCACCGCGCCGACCTGATCGGTCAGCACATCGGTGAGACCGAGGCGAAGACCAACGCCATGATCGACAGCGCCCTTGACGGTGTGTTGTTCCTCGATGAGGCGTACGCACTGGTGGCAACCGGTGCGAAGAACGACTTCGGTCTGGTTGCGATCGACACGCTGCTCGCCCGCATGGAGAACGACCGCGACCGGCTCGTGGTCATCGTCGCCGGTTACCGGGCCGACCTGGACATGTTCCTCGACACCAACGAGGGTCTGCGGTCGCGCTTCACCCGCAGCATCGACTTCCCCTCGTATTCGTCGAAGGAGTTGGTGGAGATCGCACACCGGATGGCCGAGAAACGTGACAGCGTCTTCGAACCCGCTGCACTCGCCGATATGGAAGGGCTCTTCGGCCACCTCGCACAGACATCGTCACCGGACGCCAACGGCGTGGATCGGCGCGGCCTCGACATCGCAGGCAACGGTCGATTCGTTCGCAACCTCGTCGAGCGCTCCGAAGAGGAGCGGGAGTACCGGCTCGATCATTCCGATGCCGAGGACTTCAGCGATGCCGAACTGATGGCGATCACCGATGTCGATGTGCGCCAGTCCGTCACGCCACTACTGCGTGGCCTCGGTCTGACGGTGCCCGCATGACGGAATCTCAGGAACCGGACCGCCGGGCCTTCACCTCCCGCACCCCGGCCAACGAGAACCCGAACGCGGTGTCCTATCGGCGCGGGTTCGTCACCCGCCATCAGGTATCCGGATGGCGGTTCGTCATGCGGCGCATCGCATCCGGGGTCGCGCTGCACGACACCAGGATGCTGGTCGACCCGCTGCGCACGCAGACGCGGGCCGTGCTCGTCGGAGCACTCGTCCTGATCACCGGCCTGGCAGGCTGCTTCCTGTTCTCGTTGATCCGCCCGTCGGGGGCGGCGGGCAACGAGGCCGTGCTTGCCGACCGGACGACCGCGGCGCTCTACGTCAAGGTCGGCGAGGAGCTGCACCCGGTGCTCAACCTCACCTCGGCCCGACTGATCGTCGGCAGGCCGGACAACCCAAACACCGTGAAGTCGCCGGAGCTGGACAAGTTCGGCCGCGGAAACCTCCTCGGTATCCCTGGTGCACCGGAACGTATGGTGCAGAACACTTCCCGTGACGCCGACTGGACGGTATGCGACGCCCAATCCGGTTCGAGTAGTGGTCTGACGGTGATCGCGGGCCGGCTCAGCGGCGGTGGTGAACGCGCCGTCGCGTTGCCGGAGCAGTCCGCGATACTCGCCGAGAACGACGGCCGGACTTGGCTGTTGTGGCAGGGCAGACGCAGCCCGGTGGACATGAACGATCGGGCGGTCACCGATGCGCTCGGCTTCGGCGCGGAACCTCGAACTCCGCGGCCGATCGTCACCGGTCTGTTCAACACGGTTCCTGAGTCGCCCGCCCTCACCGCCCCGCCGATTCCTGGGGCGGGTGAGCCACCGCGGTTCCCGCTGCCGGTCCCCGCGCCCGTCGGCGCCGTCGTGGTCTCCTTCGACACCGACAGCACCATGCGCCACTACGCGGTGCTGCCCGACGGACTGCAGCCGGTGCCGCCCGTCCTTGCCGAGATCCTGCGCAACACCAACTCTTTCGGACTCGACCAGCCACCTCGGCTCGGCGCCGATAAGATCTCGCAGATCCCCGTCGCCAACGTCATCGACACGAGCATTTACCCCGCCGACCCTGTCACCCTTGTCGGCGCCGCGAATGCCCCCGTCACGTGCGCGCAATGGGCGAAGCCGGACGGCGCCAATGTCAGCGCGCTGACACTGCTCTCAGGTGCTGCGCTCCCCATCGAATCGTCCACCCACACTGTCGATCTCGTCGGATCGGGTACAAGGGTGGTGTTGCCACCGGGCAGTGGATACCTCGTCCAGGCTGTCGGCCAGGAGCCAGGATCGCCGATTGCGGGGTCGCAGTTCTGGATCAGCGACACCGGCGTCCGGTACGGAATCGACACGGGCGTTGAGGCGCTCGGCCTCACTGCACCACCGCTGCCCATCCCGTGGTCGGTGCTGTCCCTGTATGCCGCCGGACCGACGTTGTCGCGTGAGAATGCGCTGACCGCACACGACGCGATCCAGCCAGACGCCGCCGCACAGGCGGGGGAGACCCGATGAGCAGGCTGATATTCGAGGCGCACCGCCGGATGCCGCGCCCCGAGGTTCGCAGGGGCACCATCACGATCGAGCCGCCACCCGAACTGCCGCGTCTGATTCCGCCGTCGCTGTTGCGGCGCGTGCTGCCCTATCTGATCGTGATCCTCATCGTCGGCATGATCGTGGCGCTCGTCGCCACCGGTATGCGCCTCATCTCGCCGACGACGCTGTTCTTCCCGTTCGTGCTGCTGTTGGCGGCCACCGCGCTGTACCGAGGCTCCGACAACAAGATGCGCACCGAGGAGGTCGACGCCGAACGCGCCGACTATCTGCGCTACCTGTCGGTGTTGAGGGACAACGTGCGCGCGCATGCAGGCGAGCAGCGCGCGGCACTGGAGTGGTCGCATCCGACCCCCGACGCACTCGCTGTCATCCCGGGAACCCGTCGGCAGTGGGAGCGAGACCCGCGCGACGACGACTTCCTGGTGCTGCGCGCCGGGCTCAACGACGCACCGCTGAACACCACCTTGCGGGTCAAGGACAGCGCCGACGAGATCGATCTGGAGCCGGTGTCGCACAGCGCACTTCGCGGCTTGCTGGACACCCAGCGCACAGTGCGCGATGCGCCCGCAGGCATCGAGCTGACGAAGCTGTCACGGGTGACGCTGTCCGGTGAGCCCGACGCGGTGAGCGGCGCGTTGCGGGCGTGGATCGCGCAGGCGGTGACGTGGCACGATCCCGAGGTCCTGGGCCTTGCGGTCGCGACACCGGATCTGGATAGCGAAGCCTGGACCTGGCTGAAATGGTTGCCGCACACCGATGTTCCAGGTCAGGCCGATGGAGTTGGCCCGGCCAGGCTCTTATCGACCACGCAGGGGACTCTGCGGCAGCTCCTCGCGGGCCTCGATGCCGCCAAGCACATGCTGATCGTGCTCGACGACCCCGACGACAATACTACCGATCCCGACGACTTCTCCGATCTGCCTCAGCTCTCCGGCGTCACGGTGATTCACACGTCGTCGAAAGAGCCGCACCGCGAACAGTATCCGGACCCCGAAAGACCCGTGCTCCGCATCGGTGACGGAAGGGTCCAGCGCTGGCAGGGCGCGGGTGGCTGGCAACCGTATATCGGCGCCGCCGACACGCTCGCCGTCGCCGATATGGCACACATCGCGCGCCGCCTCTCGCGCTGGGATTCCAACCCGATCCACACCCGCTCGTCGAGCACCGGCGGCGGCACGTTCACCACGCTGCTCGGCATCCCCGACGCGTCGGCCCTTGACATCGCGACCCTGTGGGCGCCGCGCAACCGCGATGACGAGCTGAGGGTGCCGATCGGTGTCACCGCCACCGGCGAGCCGCTCTACTTCGACCTCAAGGACGAGGCCGAGGGCGGGATGGGGCCGCACGGCCTGATGATCGGCATGACGGGCTCCGGTAAGTCCCAGACACTGATGTCGATCCTGTTGTCGCTGTTGACGACTCACTCCGCCGACCGACTCATCGTCATCTACGCCGACTTCAAGGGCGAGGCGGGCGCCGACATCTTCCGCAACTTCCCGCAGGTGGTCGCCGTCATCTCCAACATGGCAGAGAAGAAGTCGCTTGCCGACAGGTTCGCCGACACCTTGCGCGGTGAGGTGGCCCGTCGTGAACAGCTGCTCCGTGAGGCGGGCCGCCGGGTACAGGGCAGCGCGTTCAACTCGGTCACGGAGTACGAGAACGCTATCGCGGCCGGACATGACCTGCCGCCGATGCCCACCCTGTTCGTGGTGGCCGACGAGTTCACGCTGATGCTGGCAGACCATCCAGAGTACGCGGAGCTCTTCGACTACGTCGCCCGCAAGGGCCGCTCGTTCCGGATCCACATCCTGTTCGCATCGCAGACGCTCGATGTCGGCAAGATCAAGGACATCGACAAGAACACGTCGTACCGCATCGGCCTGAAGGTGGCCAGTCCCAGCATCTCTCGCCAGATCATCGGTGTCGAGGACGCATATCACATCGAGTCGGGCCGCGGACACAAGGGCATCGGGTTCCTGGTGCCCGCTCCCGGTGCGGTACCGGTCAAGTTCCGCAGCACCTACGTCGACGGCATCTACGAACCGCCCCGCCGCGCGAAATCGATCGTCGTGCATGCGGTGCCCCGTCCCCAGCTGTTCACCGCATCGCGGGTGGAGCCGCCGGCAGAGACGGCGATCACCGACGCCGACACCGCCATCGAGGAGCTGCCGCCGCGCAAGCTGATCGCCACCGTCGGCGACCAGCTGGCCAACTACGGGCCGCGGGCGCCGCAGCTCTGGCTGCCGCCGCTCGACGAGCCGCTGCCCCTTGAAGAGGTGCTACACCGCGCGGACCTTCCCGACCGTCAATGGCGTTGGCCGCTAGGCGAAATCGACAGGCCCTTCGAGATGCGGCGCGACCCGCTGGTCTTCGACGCCACCTCGTCGGCGGGCAACATGGTGATCCACGGGGGACCGAAGTCCGGCAAGTCGACAGCACTGCAGACCTTCATTCTGTCGGCGGCAGCGCTGCATTCGCCTCGCGACGTCACCTTCTACTGCCTGGACTACGGCGGCGGCCAGTTGGCCAAGCTCACCGACGTCGCGCACGTCGGCAGTGTGGCATCGCCGCTCGAGCCCGAACGGATCAGGCGGACATTCGGCGAGTTGGAACAGCTGCTGCTCGCACGCCAGCGCCGCGGGGCCACCGACCGCGATGACGGCTACGGCGAGGTCTTCCTCGTCATCGACAACCTGTACGCGTTCAGCAGGGACAACACCGATCAGTTCAACACCAGGAACCCGTTGCTGGCCAAAGTGTCCGAGTTGGTCAACGCGGGCCTCTCCTACGGCATTCACGTCGTCGTCACCACCCCGAACTGGATCGAGGTGCCGCTGGCGATGCGCGACGGTCTCGGGCTGCGGCTCGAGCTCAAGCTGCACGACGCGCACGACAGCAATGTCCGCGTCGTCGGCGCCCTGCGGCGACCCGCGGAGAGCGTGCCAGCCGATCAGCCGGGCCGTGGCCTGACCATGGCCGCCGAGCACTTCCTGTTCGCCACTCCGCCGCTGACGGCGATCGGCGAGCTCAACTCGCGGTACCGGGGTTTGTCGGCGCCGCCGGTGCGACTGCTTCCCACGGAGCTGCGCCCAGAGGCGGTCGCCCCGCTGTACCAGGGCCGCGAAAGGATCGTCGTCGGTCAGCGGGAGGAGGACCTCGCACCGGTCACGCTGGACTTCGCGCAGAACCCGCTGCTGATGGTGTTCGGCGACAACCGATCCGGCAAGACGACCCTGCTGCGGCACCTCATCCGCACCATTCGGGACAACGCGACCGCCGACCAGGTCGCGTTCACCGTCATCGACCGCAGGCTGCACCTGGTCGACGAGCCGCTGTTCGGTGACAACGAGTACACCCCCAACATCGACCGGATCACCCCGGCCATGCTCGGCCTGTCGTCGATCATCGAGAAGCGCAGGCCGCCCGCAGGGCTGAGCCGAGAGCAGCTGAGCGGCTGGACCTTCCAGGGGCAGACGCACTATCTGATCGTCGACGATGTCGACCAGATCCCTGACTCGCCGGCGATGGGTGGCCCCTACGTCGGGCAGCGTCCGTGGTCGAGCCTCATCGGTCTGCTCTCCGAGGCCGGCGATCTGGGACTGCGGGTGATCGTCACGGCGCGGGCCGCCGGGTCGGCACACGCCGTGATGACCGCGCCGCTGTTGCGCAGGCTCAACGAGCTGCAGGCAACCACGCTGATGCTCTCGGGCAATCCGCAAGACAGCGGCAAGATCCGCGGTCAGCGCTTCAGCAGGCTTCCTGTGGGCAGAGGAATCCTGTTGGGGGACAGCGACGCACCGATATATTTGCAGCTCGTGAATCCGCTCGGTGAGGACGCGGTGGCACATTCCAACGGCGAGAGAAAGGACTACGGTCGGTGACTCTACGAGTGATACCAGAGGGGTTGACGGCGGCCAGCGCGGCCGTCGAGGCGTTGACGGCCCGGCTGGCGGCGGCTCATGCGGGGGCGGCGCCTCTCGTCACGGCGGTGATACCTGCCGCGGCGGACCCGGTGTCGCTGCAGACGGCTGTGGGCATGAGCGCGTACGGCGCGCAGCATTCGACCGTCGCGGCACAAGGCGTCGAGGAGTTGGGCCGGTCCGGCGCCGGGGTCGGTGAATCGGCGGCGAGCTACGTCACCGGAGACGCCGCGGCCGCCGCCTCGTATCTGATCGCGCGCGGCTGACGATGACAGGCCCATGGATGGCGCTTCCTCCGGAAGTGCACTCGACGCTGCTGAGCAGTGGCCCCGGTCCGGGATCGCTACTTGCCGCAGCGGGGGCCTGGCAGTCGTTGAGCACCGAATACGCCTCGGCCGCTGCCGAACTCACCGCACTGCTCGGTGAAGTTCAGGCCGGGGCGTGGCAGGGACCGAGCGCCGAACAATACGTAGCGGCCCATGCTCCCTACTTGGCCTGGCTGGCCGATGCGAGCGCCAACAGCGCGGCGTCGGCCGCTCAGCACGAAACCGCGGCCGCCGCATACACGACCGCGCTCGCCACCACGCCGACGATGCCCGAGCTGATCGCCAACCATGTCGTGCACGGCGTGCTGACGGCCACGAACTTCCTCGGTATCAACATGATTCCGATTGCGCTCAACGAAGCCGACTACGTCAGGATGTGGATTCAGGCCGCCACCGCCATGGGCACCTACGAAGCGGTGTCCGGCGCGGCGCTCGCAGCGGCACCGACCACGGCGCCCGCACCGTTCCTGCTGCAGCCGGGCGTTGGCGAAGCGGGTAACGCCGCCGCGACGGGTCAGCAGATGGCCGCACAGGCGGAGGCCGTCGAATCGGGCACCTCTCTGGATCTGTCCAACATCATCTCCGACTTACTCACCTGGTACACCGACTATGTCAACGACCTGTTCGAGCCGATCCTGAACTTCTTCCAAGATCCCATCGGCAACAGCATCCAGCTGATCACCGACTTCCTCACCAACCCGTCCGAGGCGTTGGTGACGTGGGGGCCCTTCCTGTTCGCCGTTGCGTGGCAGGCGGTTTCGTGGGTCGGCGCCTCCCTGACGTATCCTCAGCTGCTGTTGTGGCCCCTTCTCGGCATGACGCTCGGCATCGTGTTGGGTGTCGCCAACGAGATTTTCGGCAAGGCCGAAGAACCCCAGGCGCCCGTCGAGGTCGAACCCGAGGGGCAGGGGGCGCCGGCCGCCACCCGCAGCGAAAGCGCGCCGTGGCCCGTCGCGAGTGTCGCGCCGACCGCGGTCAGCCCGGGTGTCGCCGGGTCGTCCGCTGCCGCCCCTGCCGCCCCTGCCACGGCGGCGCCCACCGTCGCACCCGCGGCGAGCGTGGCGTATGCGGTTCGCGGCGACTATCCAGGAGAAGGCTTCACCCCGACTTTGCGCGAGGGCACCGTCGCCAAGGCGCCTGCCGCCGACATCCCCGCAGCTGCGGCGTTGGCCGCCGCGGCGGCGGCCCGCGAGAAGAGGCGCGCGCGCAGGCGGCGCGGTGCGGCGGTCAAGGAACGCGGATACCGCGACGAGTACATGGACCTTGACTCCGGAACCGACACGGCGCCACCGCCCGAGGAGGCGCGGGTGTCCGCGTCGAACCGCGGTGCGGGGCCGATGGGTTTCAGCGGCACGACGAGCAAGTCCGATGCGCCCGCCGCAGGGCTGACCCGCCTGCCAGGTGACTCGTTTGGCGGTGGACCCGTCAGCCCGATGCTGCCCACGACGTGGGAAGCAGATGAACAACAACCCGATGATGGAGAAGAAAGGAAGAAACCATGAGCCTCCTCGATGCTCATATTCCCCAACTGGTCGCATCCGAGGCGGCCTTCGGTGCGAAGACCGCGCTGATGCGCAGCACCATCGCACAGGCCGAACAGGCCGCCACGTCCGCGCAGGCCTTCCACATGGGCGAGTCGTCGGCGGCGTTCCAGGCCGCACACGCCCGGTTCGTCGAGGTGTCGGCGAAGGTCAACGCGCTGCTCGACATCGCGCAGGTCAACCTCGGCGACGCCGCGGGCAACTACGTCGCACAGGATGCGGCAGCGGCAAGCACCTACACCTCTATCTGAGTTAGATCGGAAAGGCCAACGACCATGTCGCAGATCATGTACAACTACCCGGCGATGCTGGCGCACTCGGGCGAAATGTCAAGCTACTCAGCCGCTCTGCACGCGGTCGGCGCGGACGTCGCGAGCGAGCAGGCCGCGCTGGCAGGCGCGTGGCAGGGCGACACCGGGATGACCTACCAGGCCTGGCAGGCGCAGTGGAATACCGCACTCGAGGAGCTGGTGCGTGCGTACCGCGCAATGGCGTCCACCCACGAGCAGAACACCATGTCGATGAACGCCAGGGACCAGTCCGAAGGCGCCAAGTGGGGATAGATGCGTCCTAACGCTGTCGAGCTGACCGTCGAGCAGGCCTGGCGCATCGCGGATTTCGTCGGCGCGGGGAATTTTCCCTGGGTGCTTGCCGTAACCCCGCCCAACCCGCCCGACGGTCGCCGGGCAGAGTTCGCTGCCGACGATGTCGATCCGGCCGTCGCGACCTGGATTCGGTTGGTGTGCCATCCGAGGCAGTGGCTCGAGCTCCGGTTCGTCACCCCGGCAGGCGACCTGTTGCGTGGGTTGGTCGCACGCCGCGGTGAGCACACGGTGGTGGCGCTGCGCAACGCGCACCTGGTCACCTTCACCGAGATGGACATCGGCGACCCCGATGCGCTCGTCCCGATCGTGGCCGCGGGACTTTCGGGTCGTGCGCCTGCGAGGTTCCCGGAGTTCTCGCTGCCCGCGCAGGTGGGTTCGCGCGCGGACGACCGCATTCGCAACGGTGCGCCCGTCGCGGAAGTCCTCGATTTCCTTGGTATCCCGGAAGCCGCGCGCCATGTGGTGCAGTCGGTGTTCACCGACCGCCGCAGCTACGTGGAGATCGTCGCCGGCCAGCGCCGCGACGGCCACCATGTCACCACCGATGTCGGTGTCGGCATCGTCGATTCTCAACAAGGCCGCATCCTGGTGAGCCCCGTGCGCGGCTTCGACGGGGAGTGGGTGTCGACTTTCAGCCCCGGCACCCCGTTCGCGATCGCGACCGCCGTCGACCGGTTGATCGCCGCGCTCCCGGACGGCTCCTGGTTTCCCGACCTGCAGCTCACCCGCGACTTTGACGAGAGAGAGCAATGTCGAACAACACTGTGATACCCATCGTCCGAGTCGCCGTGCTTGCCGCCTCGGATTCCGGCGCCACCGGCAGGCTGACCGAAATGGCGCTGCCCGCAGAGCTTCCCCTGCGCGAAATCATTCCCGCCGTACAGCGTTTGGCGCTACCGACAGACGGTGACAATGACACGGACGGTGACGGTCCGGCGCGGCTGAGCCTTGCACCCATCGGCGGCGCACCGTTCAGCCTCGACGCCACACTGGACACGGTCGGCGTCGTCGACGGCGACCTCTTGGCGTTGCAGCCGCTGCCCGCGGGGCCCTCGTCGCCGCCGATCGTCGAAGACATCGCCGACGCCGCGGTGATCTTCTCGGCGGCAAGGAACCGGCCGTGGGGAATCGGGCAGATCCGTCGCGCCGCGGCGATGGCAGTCATCGGCCTGCTGCTGGTGAGCACCGCCTTCGCGGTCGCACATCATGCCGCTGTCGGGGGGCTGATCGGGCTGGTGACGGTGAGCGTCGTGGCGGTCGCCGCCGTGCTGGCCGCTCTCCTCACCCGAGTCAGGCTTCCGGAGTTCTCGGTGGCGCTGTCGATCGGTGCGCTTGTCCCGGTCGCCGCCGCGTTCGCGCTCGCCGTGCCTGGCGAATTCGGTGCAGCCAACGTCGTTCTCGGTGCTGCAGGCGTCACGGCGTGGGCGCTGATCAGCCGCATCGTCACCGAACGTGCGGTCGCGTTCTTCACCGGTGCGGTGGTGACGGGGCTCGGTGTCCTGCTGGCCGCGGGCGTCGCCACGCTGTGGCATTTCCCGGTCAGCAGTATCGGCTGCGGCCTGATCGTCTTCGCCCTCCTGGTGACGGTGCAGGCGGCGCAGCTGTCCGCGGTCTGGGCGCGATTCCCGTTTCCGGTCATCCCGGCACCGGGCGACCCGACGCCCTCTGCGCAGCCGCGCCGGGTTCTCGAGGACCTGCCGCGCCGAGTGCGGCGCAGTGATTCGCATCAAACAGGTTTCATCGCTGCAGGCGTGCTGCTGTCGATCATCGGTTCGCTGCTGGTCGTCGGGCTGCCCTCCGAACCCCCGCGGGTGTGGGCGTGGATCCTGGTGGTGGCCGCCGCTGCCGGCGCGACGCTGCGGGCCCGGCTCTGGGATACCGCCGCATGCAAGGCATGGCTGCTGAGCCATGGCTACCTGCTGACGGTGGTGCTCGTGATCGTCTTCGCCGCGACGGGCCGGTATCCCTCGGCATGGTGGGCGCTCGCGGTGCTCGCGGCGCTCGTCGTGGTGTGGGTGGTGATCGCGCTGAACCCGGGCGTCGCCGACCCGGACAACTACTCGCTGCCGATGCGACGGCTGGTCGGCTTCGCAGCCGCGACCATCGACGCCTCGGTCATCCCGCTGGCGGCCTACCTCGTCGGACTGTTCGACCTGGTGCTGAATCGGTGATCCGGAGCGGAATCTGTTCGCTTGCCGCCATTTCGGCGGTGGCGCTGATCGCGTGTCCGGCGGCGGGTGCCATCAGCCCGCCCTCGGTCGAACCACAGGCTCCGCCGCCGCCCGGTAACGCGGGCCCCGCGCAGCCGATGACGCAACGCAGCCCCTGTTCGGCGACGGGTGCGTTGCCGGGCACCGATCCTGGTGCGGTCAACCCGAACCAGTTGGCGCTCAACCTTTCCGATGCGTGGCGGCACTCCCGCGGCGAGGGCCAGACCGTCGCCGTCATCGACACCGGTGTGCAGCCTGGTCCGCGGCTTCCCAACGTCGACCCCGGCGGTGACTTCGTCGAGTCGACCGACGGCCTGACCGACTGCGACGGTCATGGCACGCTGATCGCCGGTCTGATCGCGGGCCAGCCCGGCGGCGACGGGTTCTCCGGGGTGGCCCCGGCCGCGAGGCTCATCTCGATCAGACAGACGTCGGCGAAGTTCTCGCCGCGCACGCCGAGCGGCGACCCCGAAGTCAGCCGTGCGGCAACCGATGTCAGCAACCTGGCCCGAGCTGTCGTGCGGGCCGCCGACCTGGGTGCGCGCGTCATCAACATCTCGGCGATCACCTGCATACCGGCCAACAAGAACATCGACCAGACCGAACTCGGTGCCGCGCTGCAGTACGCGGCCGTGCAGAAGGATGCGGTGATCATCGCCGCGGCCGGCAACAACCGCGGCGGCCTTGCGACCGGGGTGGCGTGCGAATCGAATCCCGTCAACGGCGGCTGGTCGACGGTGACCTCGATCTCCATCCCGTCGTGGTGGCAGCAGTACGTGCTGTCGGTCGGCTCCCTGACCGCCACCGGCCAGCCGTCGGAGTTCACGATGGCCGGACCGTGGTTGGGTATCGCCGCACCGGGTGAGAACGTCGCATCGGTGAGTAACGCTCCAGGCGGCGGTATCGCAAATGCGCTTCCCAACGACAAGCAGGAGCTGTTCGGAATCAACGGCACCAGTTATGCCGCGGCATACGTATCCGGCGTTGCGGCATTGGTGCGCAGCAGGTTTCCCGAGCTGACCGCGACGCAGGTGGTACGCAGGCTCACCGAGACGGCGCAGGGTGCCGCGCAGTCGCCGTCGAACATGGTCGGTGCAGGAAGCGTCGACCCGGTGGCCGCGATGACGTGGCAGGTGCCACCCGTCGATCCGGAGACGCTGCAGCGCAAGCAGATCGCGGCCCCGCCTGCGCCCGCGGCGGAGGACCCACTGCCGCGCATCATCGCGTTCGCGGGGACCGGGGCGCTCGCGGTGGTGGTGCTGGCCACGGCCGTCATCGCGCACCGAAGGAAGGAAACCCAGGTATGACGGCTCGAATCACGTTGGCGCTGCTGTTCATCGTGCCCGCCGCGTTGGCGTATCCATGGACGTCGATCCGCGATCGCTGGTTGCTCGGTATCGCAGTGGCCGCGGTCGTCATCCTGTTCGCGTGGTGGCGTGGAGCGTTTCTCACCACCTTGGTGGCGCGCCGCCTCGGCGTCTGGCGACGAAACCGTAACCGTGGACGTCGCAATTCGGCCGCAGGCTCACGAACCACGGTGCTGCTGCGGGTGGAACCGGAATCGGCCAGTCAGCACCCGCCGCTCGCTGTGATCACCGGATATCTGGACCGCTACGGCCTGCGCGCCGATTCGGTGCGGGTCACCAGCAGGGACGCAGGTTCTCGGCGCACGACCTGGATCGGGCTGACACTCGACGCGGCGGACAATCTGGCTGCGCTGCAGGCACGTTCGGCTGACATCCCGCTCGATGGAACGGCCGAGACGGCGATCCGGCGACTGCGCGACCACTTGGGAGAAGCCGGCTTCAGCACCGCGCTCGTCGACCCTGCCGAAGTGCCGCCGCTACCGGCAGGAAAAGAAACCTGGCGAGGTGTGCACACCGACGCGGGCTATCTCGCGGCCTATCGCGTTCCTGTCGGTGACGAGCTGGACCAGACGCTGTACGCACTGCGGACGCAGGCGTCGGGCGAAACGTGGACCGCACTGGAAATGTCCGGCACCGCAGCACAACCCACCGTGGCGGCGGCCTGCGCAGTGCTCACCGCGCAGCGGCCGGGAAAGGCGCCGTTGCCCGGCCTGACCGCGCAGCGGGGACGCCACGGTGTCGCGCTGAACGCACTGCATCCGCTTTCGGTCGAGCGGCTGCCCTAGTTGAACATGAAGTCGCGCATGAAGCGCGTCATCCTGCGCAGGTAGTCGGGCTGGCTGACGTGCAGGATGTGGTTGCCGGGAAACCAGTGGAACGCGCAGCGGTCCCAGTGCTCCCACAGCGCCTCCGCCTGCTGCGGCGGCGCAAGGCGGTCGCCAAGGCCCGCAATGATCAACCGCCGGTCCTTCGGCACCAGCGCCGGATAGTTCAACGGTGAGTGGAACATCGCTGCGGCCGATTGCAGTTCATCGCTTGAATCGCTGAGGAAATCGCCGACTGACACCAGCATGTTCGCGGGCCACCATTCGTCGATCAGCTTGTCGGGCATGACGACGGGCACGTTTGGGATGACGGCCTGGATGCGGTCGTCGGCGCATGCGATCAACGCAGACGTGTAGCCGCCGAGCGACATCCCTGTCAATGCGATCCGGTCGACGCCGGTGAACTCCAGATAGTCCATCAAGGATCGGAAGTCGTGTACCGCCTGTGCCATCGCTTCGGCGAAACCGGCGAAGCCGTTGGCGAACAGACCGTAACCGCTGTAGGGAGAGTACTTTTCGGCGCGCCGGCCATGGAACGGCAGCGTATACAGCATGATGTCGTAGCCCGAGCGGTAGAACCACGGCAGCGAGAAGAACAGACCGTTGAACAGGTAGGCAGATCCCATGAAGCCGTGGACCACACACAGCGTGGGATGGGGCCCGTCGTCATGACGCCAATGCTGGGCATGCACGACGTTGTTGCGCTCGTGGGACGCGCACTGGTCACGCATCGCGGGGTTGATTGCCCGAAAACTGCTGTTGAAGCGGATGTTGTGCACGCGGCCGTTGGCCATCCACTCCGCGATGGGATTCGCAGGACGCGACGAGATCCGCGGCACCTCGGTCGGTGTGGGGAAGGCGACTTCTGGGTTCTTCCTGGCACCCAGTTCGGCGTAGAACCGGAGTGCGTCGCGCTGCTCCCTGGCCCCCGACCTGTTCAGCGCGGACAGCGCTACCTGCGGCAGCATCGCCGCGCCGACCACCGAGGCCAGCGCGGTACGCAGGCCGAGGTCGGCGATCGCAGAGGAGTCCACGATCAGCCGTTGGCGCAGCGTCAGATCGACGCGCCGCGGAAGCCCGCGTGCGGATGCGTCGGCGCCCGCGACGTCGGGCAAGGGAATGGGCGGGTCAACCGGCTCGACGTTGGGCGGCTGGGAAGAGGACACTCCTGATGGTAACCAGCGGGGGTGGCTACGTGAGTCGATAGACAGTCGATTCGCCGATCACGGTTCCGCGATAGTGGTTGGCCACCCATTCGGCGATCTCGCGGGTGTGGGCGGCGTTGTGAGTGCGGCCGAAGATGACCTCGCGGTGCCCGTTGTCCGGGGATAGGCCGCCCCGACCGGCCTCGACGTAATAGGTGATCTTTCCCGCGTTGACGTCGTCGATGAACGACTGCAGCGTTGGCACCGGGTCGCCGCTCCATCCACCGATCGCCATCACCGACGTACCGGATGAGACCTCCAGCGCCGCAGCCGACTGCGAGCCGTTCGTCGCCGCCGACCATTGTGTGTGCGTATCGGCCAACACGTCTGCGAGCGCGGCGTTGGTCGCCTCGTCACCCGTCCAGTTGCCCATCTGGGCGGCGCCCTTCTTCAGTGCGGCCGGGATCGAACCCTGATGGGGTGTGGCGACGGTGGCGATCGAGAAGGCGGCCGCGCCACCGACCGCGGCGAGCACGCCGATGATCATGGCGGGAGCCACCGTTCGGCGTGTCCCGAGACCCAGCACCGCAATGGCGGCCACGACCGAAACGGCCGCGAGCGTCCACGGAAGCCACGGCGGACCGAAAGCGTTGCGGTGCAGAAGCATTGCCGACCACACCGCGGTGATGGCGATCATCGCCGACAGCACGATCCTGCCGTCGTAGCCGGCCCGGTCACGCCACCCCCACGCCGCGCCAAGGCCCGCAAGCCCCGCGACCGCAGGCGCCATCGCCACGGTGTAGTACGGGTGGACCATGCCACTCATGTAGCTGAACACCAGCGCGGCGACCAGCAGCCAGCCCGTGAACATCGTCAGCGCCGCCTTCTCGCCTCGGCTCAGTCGGCCGCGCACCACGAGATAGACGCCGAAGACGATGGTCAAAAGCGCGGCGGGCAGCAGCCAGGAGATCTCGTTGGCCATCTCCGCGGTGAACAGCCGACCCACTCCCGCGCTGCCGCCCATCCGCGACCATCCGTGCCCGATCGTCGGTGCCGCGAGGTCAGCGACATGATTCCTCTTGCGGCCGAGGATGCGGGTCATGCCGTTGTACCCGACGGCGAGTTGCATCACGGTGTTGTCGGTCGACCCGCCGATGTAGGGCCGCGCGGTCACGGGGACGAGTTGGACCGCAAGCACCCACCAGCCCGCGGCGGCGACCAGAGCGCCGGTGGCGCCGAGCAGATGGAGCAGTCGCTTGCGCCAACTCGTCGGCGCCAGCAGGAGATACGTCAGCGCGAATGCGGGCAGCGGCAGGAAACCCTCGAGCATCTTCGTCAAAAACGCTCCGCCCATGGCGATTCCGACCAGCACAAGCCAGCGCCACGATGCGGCCTCGACGCCCCGGATCAGGCAGTAGCCTGCCACCGTCAATACCAGGACCAGCAGTGCATCGGGGTTGTTGAAGCGGAAGATCAACGCCGCCGCGGGTGTGCATGCCAGCGCGGTCCCGGCAAGGAGGCCGGCGATCGTTCCGGTACGGACGTCGTCGAATGAGCGGCGAACAGTGGCGTAAAGAACGGCCACCGATGCCGCACCCATCAACGCCTGGGGCGCCAGCACCGACCAGCTGTTCATCCCGAAGATCCGGACCGACAACCCGGTTACCCACAACGCAGCGGGCGGTTTGTCGACGGTGATGAAGTTGTTCGCGTCCAGTGATCCGAAGAACCAAGCCGACCAACGCTGCGATCCCGCTTCCGCCGCTGCCGCGTAGAAGAGGTTGCCGTAACCGGTTGCCGACAGATTCCACAGGTACAGCGCGGCGGTGACCGCGAGCAGCGCCGCGAGCATGATTCGAGCGTGCCTGTCGGCAGCGGCAGTCATGCCGATCACCGTGCCGTGCGTTGCTGACGGTCGGGCTGGTCCGCCGCTGCGAACCAGCTGTGAACAATTGGGTGCCAGACTGTGTGCCATGTGGAACCCGGACGTCTACCTCACCTTCGCCGACCACCGCGGCAGACCGTTTCTCGACCTGACCTCGCGGGTCGGTGCCGAGAATCCGCGCCGCGTTGTGGATCTGGGTTGCGGGCCAGGCAATCTCACCGCGACGCTCGGCGACCGCTGGCCGGACGCGGCGATCGAGGCGTTGGACAGCTCACCGGAAATGGTGGCGTCCGCAAGGGAGCGTGGGGTCGACGCCAGGATCGGCGACGTCGCGTCGTGGGAACCGAAGCCCGACACGGACGTTCTGGTGAGTAACGCAACCCTGCAATGGGTGCCCGAGCACCGGGAACTACTGGTGCGATGGGCGGGGCAACTTGCGGCAGGCTCGTGGATCGCGGTGCAGATGCCTGGCAGCTTCAACACCCCGTCGCACGAGGCGATTCGCACCGTTGCCCATCGTGAGCCGTTCGCGAACCGCCTGCGCGACATGCCCTTTCCTGAACGCGACAGGGTCAGCTCGGCCGCCGAGTACGCCGGCCTTCTCACCGACGCGGGCTGCCGGGTGGACGCATGGGAGACCACGTACATCCAGGATCTGTCCGGGGAGAACCCAGTGCTCGAGTGGATGTCCGGCACCGCGCTGCGGCCGGTGATCGATCGGCTGTCGGACGAGGCCTGGCAGCAGTTCCGCCAGCAGCTCATCCCGATCCTTGACGAAACCTATCCGCGTCGATCCGACGGCAGGACGTTCTACCCGTTCCGCAGGATCTTCGTCGTCGCGCAGGTCGGTTAGCGGCGCTCGCCGGTGCCCGACGACGCCTTCGAAATACCGCAGCAACGTCGGTCCCACGTACCAGGGGTGTGCGGTCGGGGGTCGCGGTACACGGAACCGGCCGGGCAGCTGATCGGCAACCGTTTACCTCGTAGGAAGTTGTCCACAGTTGCGGGTTCATCCACAGGTTGGCTTGACCTGGTGTTTTCGGCG
>CADEGF010000001.1:0-36539 GCA_902826815.1 uncultured Mycobacteriaceae bacterium | reverse complement strand
CGCACTACCACCCGGCGACGACACCCCCCCGCCGTTTTAACCGACGCGACTACCCAGAGGCGACCGCGTAGGCACGCCACTGTCCGGGCACACCCTTGAGCTCGTGAGCGCCGCGCTCGTCGAACTCGATTCCTGACCCAATCACCAGGTCGCGCAGTGTGCTGGACACCAACACCTCGTTCGGCGCTGCCAAGGCGCTCACCCGCGCGCCGATGTGCACGGCGATGCCGCCGATGTCATCACCGCGGACCTCACACTCGCCGGTGTGCAACCCGGCCCGCACCTCAATACCCAACGGCTGCACGGCATCACGAATTGCCATCGCGCAGCGGATCGCCCGCTGGGGTCCGTCGAACATCGCCAGGAAGCCGTCACCCGATGTGTTCACCTCGCGGCCGCGGAAGCGAGCAAGCTGCGCGCGGACAACAGCGTCGTGCGCGTCGAGCAAGGCATGCCACTCGCGGTCGCCGATCTCCGCCGCCCGGCGCGTCGAGTCCACGATGTCGGTGAACAAGACGGTGGCCAGCACCCGATCATCGGCCACATCTGCCTGGTGCCCGCTGAGGAACTCGGCGATCACCTGGAACGAATCGCGCCAGGGCTCGACCCAGTGGTACATGTTGCGGCCTGGCAGCTCAACGTACTTCGCGCCCGCTATGTGATCCGCTATGTACCTGCCCGACGCCGGCGGGAGCAGCGGATTGTCTGCGTGCCGGACGACCAGGGTGGGCACGCGGATTGTCGGGAGGACCGCCCGCACATCCAACTCGATCACCAGTGGAAACATCTGCGCGACGGTCCCCGGGCTGGCCGCCAGGCGTTCTGCTCGGGCCCACCCCGCCCGGATCTCCTCGTTCCACGGCATGTCCGGATTCATCGCATGTTGGAACTCCCCCGTCCCCCACATGGCGTGAGGGCAACGACTTCCTCGCGTATGGGTCCCTCGGTGCGCTCAGCCATCGGATCCGCGTAGCCCTCTAGCACGACAAGCGCGGTTGTCCGGGACGGATGTGTCGCCGCGAACAGCGCCGCTGACGCGAACGCGCCGTCGATCGCGACGAGAACCGCTTCGCTACTACCCATATCGTCGAGCACCGCGGTGACGCTGTCGGCCCACTGTTCCAACGTCGGCAGCGCGCCCGACCTGACGGGATCAGACGCTCCCGTGCCCGGCTGGTCGAAGAAGATCATTCGACCGAGCGATGTCATCGCCTCGACCCACCCCTGAATGGACGGAAACTCCGGAAAGACCTCGCAGTTCGTGAACCAGTTCGGGACGAACACGATGTCGCGAGTACTTTCACGCGACGTGCGATAAGCGACGTGCAGGTCCCCGTTCAGCGCGTAGCGCGTCTCCGAGAACATTGCGGAAGTCTAGGCCGATCAGCCCGTTAGCAAGGCCGTGACGGCCGAAGGGTTCTTGTAGAACACATCGAGCCTGCCCTCGCCGAACGCCTCGACGAACTGCGAGACGATCGCCCGCGCATTCACGGTCAACCCCTCGCGGGGACGCCGACCGCGCGGAGGACGTACTCGGGTGGCACCTCGAACGCGAGCGACCGACGGGGCAGTCGCATCAGCACGTCCTCACCGATCTCGGTCTTGTAGTTCAACGAGAGCTGACCGTCGAACTTCGGGTCGACCTCGCCGATGTTGACCTCGATGTGCAGCCCGGTGCTGGAGATGTCGGCCATTACCGGTCCGGTCTGCTCCGCATCCCACCGCTGGTCGATTGTCCGGCCCGCCAACTTGGGCACCGACGACAGCGTGCCGAGTACGCGCTGCGAGGTGATCGCCAGCGAGCCGACATAGCTCGAGATGTTGGTGTTGGACCTTTTGCCGGGTACGGATCCACTGAATCGCCGGGTGACCGGAAGGTATTCGGCCAGGTAGATGATGCCTTCGGCGTCGGCTTGGGTCCGCAACTCGTCGGGCAGCCCGCCGATGCGTAGCAGTTTGCGCAGAAACACAGCCATGTGTGCACCGTAGCTGCATCGTGGTACTCGTTAAGGAATGAAACAGCGGAAAGGTTGGCTCATCGGCCTGGCCGCGTGCGCCATGGCGCTGTACGCGCTGATGTGGATCGGCTTCGAGCAGCAGTGGCCGTGGATCGGCGCCATGGACCGGATTGCCCTTGATCCCCTTCACGAATACGGAGTCGACCACCCCGGTTGGGTTGCGGCCTGGGACGTCTTCTGCGCGGTCCTTGGGCCGACGGCGTTCCGGCTCGTCGCTCTCATCGTGATCGTGTTCGCGTTGGTGCGACGCAATCTGCGCGTGGCGCTGTTCCTCGTCATCAGCGTCGAGCTCAGCGGGTTGGTCACGGAGGCCGCCAAGGCCGCCGCGAACCGGCCGCGACCACCCGAGGCCCTCGTGCACGCGTGGGGATCGTCGTTCCCATCGGGCCACGCACTCGGCGTGCTGGTCGGCGTGCTGGCGCTGCTGACGATCGCGCTGCCGGTCGCGCGCCGCCCGATGCGGGTCTTTTTCGTCGTCGCCGGGGCCGTCGTCGTGCTGGCGATCGGGATCGGACGCGTCGTACTCAACGTGCATCACCCCTCCGACGTGTTGGCCGGTTGGGCGTTGGGCTACGTCTGGTTCGTCATATGCGTGCTGTCGGTGCCGCCCAGCACGCCGGTTACGGCAGCGGACGAAACACCGGCAGCGCCCGGTAATTCACGCTGAAGCTGGCCTCCGTGCACGACGCGCCGACCTCGCCGTCGTGGGCGATCACAGTCGGACCGTCGACGGATTTGAACGCGAATTCTGGCACCCGCATCTCGTGGTAGAGCGGGCTTCGCTCCAGCCGGCCAAGCGCCAGCGAGGCGATGATCCGCAGTGTGCTCAACCTGCGGCCGGTCTCCAGAATGCGGACATCGATGAGCCCGTCGTCCATCCTGGTCCGTCGCGACGGCGCGAACCCCGACGGCAGATACGTCGAATTGCCAAGGAAGAACAGCGATGTCTGCAGCGTCTTGTTGTCGTAGGAGATCCGGACCGGCTGGTCGCGTCGCAGTGTGCGGAACATCGCGTACAGGCCGGCCACTGGTTTACCGACCTTGTGCTCGAGCCTCTCCCGTATCCGGACGAACTGCGGGTAGGCGCCGATGCTGACGGTGTTGATGATGATCTGCTTCTCGTTGAGGTGAACCAGATCGACGCAGGAGACGACGCCGCGGCGGATCGCGTCGACCGTCTTGGCTACGGTGTCGCAGCCGATGTCCTTCGCGAAATGGTTGAACGTACCGCCGGGGAAGACTGCCAACGGGACGCCGTGGTCGACTGCGACGCCCGCGGCGCACGACACCGTGCCGTCGCCACCGCCGACGGCGAGCACCTCGGCGCGCCCGGCCGCCTCCTGCAATGCGGACACGATGTCGTCGTCCTCGCCGAGTTCGACGACCTCGGCGGCCGGAAGTGAGGCGCGCACCTCGTCGACGACGCGGGCACCCGTACCGCCGCCCGACGCCGGATTGATCACCAGGATGACGCCCTTGCCGTCGGGCCGCGGCGGAGTGTCGACGCGCAGCGGGTCGGCGGCGGGGAGTCGCGTCGGCACGATCGGCGGCACGATGCGTCCGCCGAGCACAGCGATGCCTGCGCCGATACCGAAGCCGGCGAACACGTCGCCGGGGTAGTGCGCGCCGACTGCCACCCGGGACAGGCCGACCATGCCCGCGAGCAGGGCCAGCCCGAGTCCGACCGGCGGGTTTTCGAGTCCCACCCCGACGGCGAACGCGGCTGCGCTGGCCGAGTGACCGGACGGGAGCGAGTGCGATGTCGGAAATCGCCTGCTCTGCCGGGCCAGTGGCACCAGCGTCCGGTTGGGCCTTGGGCGCTTCCAGACGCGCTTCGCGAACTGGTTGGTGACCAGGCTGGTGACACCGAGGGTCGCGACCCCGCGCATGGCGCCGCGTGCGGTGGCTTTGTGTCTGGTCGCAATCAGTGCACCCGCGATCACGAACCACAGTTTGGAGTGGTCGGCGGCCCAGCTCAGCCGCGGCATCGCACTGTCAAGCAGCGGGCTCGGCGACTCCGCAACGGCCTCGAAGACCTCGCGATCGAGGGTGCCGAGGCCCTGGCCGATCTGCGTCAGGCCCCGCAGCCCATCTGGTTTTTGACGGAATCGCATTCCGCCAACTTACCCAGCTCGCCAGCGGTTCAATCGGCTCGCTGTGTGCAACCATGGGCGCGTGCGCCGCTGGCTGATAGTGCTGATCGCAACGCTATCCCTCGGGTTTGGAGCGTTTGCTTCGCCGGTGAGTCACGCCGACTACACGCCGTGGTTCGCGCCGAAAGTAGGTAACGCAACACAGGTCATTTCCGTTGTGGGAGATGGTGGTTCGTCGGCCAAGGTCGACATCTTCGCGCGCACCGCAGCGGGCTGGCAACCGGTCAGGGTCGGTATTCCCGCGTTCGTGGGCTCCAACGGCATGGCCCCGCAGACCCACGACGGCCAGGCGAAGACGCCGATGGGCGTCTTCACCCTCGATTTCGCCTTCGGCACCGCGCCGAACCCCGGTGGCGGTCTGCAGTACGTCCAGGTCGGGCCGAACCACTGGTGGGACGGCGATATGAAGAGCCCGACCTACAACACCATGCAGGTGTGCGAGAAGGCGCAGTGCCCGTTCAACACCGATCCGGCAAGCGGTACCGAGAACCTCAAGATTCCGCAGTACGTGCATGCCGTGGTGATGGGCGTCAACAAAGAACGCGTACCCGGCAACGGCGGCGCCTTCTTCCTGCACGCCACCGACGGCGGGCCGACCGCCGGGTGCGTGGCGATCGACGACGGCACGCTCGTCGAGATCATCCGCTGGCTGCGGCCCGGCGCACTGATCGCAGTGACTCAGAACGCTTAAATATTCAGCGCAGCACCGGGTTTCACCTTGAAATTGGTGATCGACTCGGTCGACATGTTCACCTCGTAGGTGCGCTGATACCCGGTGGCGCTGAGCCGCCAGCCGTCGGCGGTGCGGCGGTAGCGGTCGTGGTAGAACGCGGCGCCGTAGAGCATGAAGTTGTAGTCCGGAACGATGACGCGGTCCTGCAGGTACCAGATGCCGGTGGCCTCGTCGCCGTCCACGTCGATCTCGGGATGTGTCACGCGATGTTCGGTGAGCACGTTTGCCGGCATCGAGGTGCGCATGAACTCGACCAGCGTGTCGCGGTCGGTGAAATGGTGCTCCTCACCGAGCGAGGTTCCGTAGTCGCCGACGATGTCCTCGGTCAGCGTGTCGGAGAATTCGTCCCAGTTCTTGGTGTCCAGCGCCCGCAGATACCGGTACTTCACCCGCATGATCTCGTCGATATCGCCCATGGGCGGGATACTACTGAGCTTGCGGTCATAGGCAATGCCAGTACCCTGCGTGACGGTGATAAAACTCGAGCCCCCAAAAGCATGCTGGCCGAACGCTGTTCAAACGGGGTGCGCACGGAGTGTCTGAGCGGAATCAGCCCATAACAGAGCTATGGTTTGGGCCGTTATGAGCGACCCCTTGGGGTTGTCGGTTGGGACAACGAACCTGGTCGCGGCGCGTGTCGGCAACAAACCTGTGACGCGCCGCTCGATGCTGACCCTTGCGCAATCGGGCGGCACGATCAGCGGCTTCGTCGAACGGGTCGGCGATCGCGTCCCGCTCGTGACCCCCGATGGCACGAGCTACCGGGCCGAACAGCTTCTGATGCAGGCGCTCGACGCGATGGTCGAGGTGGGCGGTGGACCGTCTCCCGACGTGGCGATCGCGGTGCCCGCGCACTGGAATCCTGCGACTATCTGGGCTTTCCGCAGCGCACTTGGCAACAGCAGGCTGCTGTCGCAGAACAGCGAACACGTTCGGGTGGTCTCCGACGCCGTCGCGGCGCTGACAGCGCTGCAGGCCAACCCCGGTATCGCGGTGACCGGCGTGGTGGCGTTGCTCGACTTCGGCGGAAGCGGCACCAGCATCACCCTCGCCAATGCCGCGGCGTCCTTCGAACCCATCGGTGAAACCGTCCGCTATCCGGACTTCTCCGGCGACCTCATCGATCAGGCGTTGCTGGCCCACGTCCTGGACGACGTCGCCGACAGAGCCGATCCGGCAGGCACCACCGCCGTCGAGTCGCTCACCAAACTCCGTGACGAGTGCCGAAGGGCCAAGGAGCGGCTTTCGGCCGACACCGCGACCCAACTGGTCCTCGAACTACCCGGCTACCGGGCCGATATTCGGCTGACCCGAGACGAACTGCAGGAACTGATTCAACGTCCGCTGGACGGTGTCGTCTCTGCCCTTGACGACCTGGCCGAACGCAACGGCAGCGGCACATCGGCGTCCGGCCTCGCCGCGGTCGCGATCGTCGGCGGCGGAGCAAGCATTCCGCTTGTCGCACAGCGCATTTCCGAACACACACAGCTTCCCGTGGTGACCACGCCTGCGCCGGCTCTCAACGCGGCGGTCGGCGCCGCGCTGTTTGCAGCGTTCGGTGCCGACGCCGATGCGCCGACAGGAGCCAACGCGGCCACCGTGCTCGACGCGGAGGCCCCGACCGGCGCGGCTGCTGCCGCCACCGATGTGACAGCGGCCGAACCCGTCTTCGACGGCCCGGGGACCGACGCTCCCGGATCGGCGACGTTCCGTGCACTGGCCTGGTCGCAGGAAGAGGGCGGCGAGGAACTCGTCCCGTACACCGGCGAGAATCCTTACAGCGGTGACAACCCGTACCTGGTAACGGATTCCGATGTCCGGCCGGCGGTCGAGTACGCCCCTGCGACAGGCCGGGTGGCGTACGTTGAGCCGCGGCGGCCCTGGCACCGCATGGCCGTCTTGGGCATCGGGGTGGCGGCGGTCATCGCGATCATCACCGTCGGTGGTGTTGCGTACGGGTTGACCAGTGCAACCGAGAGCACGAAGGCGACCGAAGCTCCCAAACCACCCGAACCCAAGCCGCCTGAGCCCAAACCACCTGAGCCTGAGCCGCCCGCGCCCGAACCGCCGAAGGAGCCGAGCCCCGAGCCTCCGCCGCCGGAACCTCCACCGCCCCCGCCGCCCGAAACGGTGACGATCACGAACGAGGCGCCGCCTCCTCCGCCGCCGTCGCCGACGTGGACACCGACCACGACGGTGCCGACGACCACGCATACGACCACCACGACGCCACCGACCACGACCACGACGTCACCGACGACCACAACCGAAACGACGACCACAACCACGACGACAACCACCAGCACGACGCCGTCGATGACGACGTCCTGGGTCAACGTGCCGTTCGTGCCGGTACCTGTGCCGATCCAGGTGCCCAACACGGGCCCGTCGTACCCTCCGGCCTACCAGCAGCCCCCGCCGTACCAGCAACCTGTGTACCCGCAGTCCCCATGGGGCTAGTCCCAAGTAGTGGCACACTGGATAGATGAGTAGTAATGGGCCGTTCGGGTTCGACCCGGACGACTTCGATCGAGTGATCCGTGAGGCCGGCGAGGGACTGCGCGACGCAATCGGCAAAGTCTTCGACGTGACCGGTGAGCGGGCCGGCTGGGGCGTCCTCTTCGACGAGTTCTCCCGCCGCCAACGCCACGAGCCGGAGACCACCGGCGAGACAGGCGACGGGGTGTGGGCCATCTACACCGTCGACGCCGACGGCAAGGCCCACGTCGAAGAGGTGTACGCAACCGAACTCGACGCGCTTCGGGCGAACAAGAACAACACCGACCCGACGCGGAAGGTGCGGTTCCTTCCGTACGGAATCGCGGCGAGCGTGCTGGACGGCTCTCCAGACGTCGAGGCGGCAACTGACGAGGAAGAATCGGCGGAGTAGTCGCCTGGCTAGACGTTCTGCGGGTGATGGCAGGCCGCAGAGTGTTCTGGCCGGTGCACGATCAGCGCAGGCTCTTCTGACGTGCACACGTCGGTGCACCACGGGCACCGGGTATGGAAGCGGCAGCCGGGTGGCGGGTCGATCGGGCTGGGCACATCGCCCTCGAGCACGAGCCGTTCGCGCGCGGAGTTCCGCCTCGGGTCGGGGATCGGCACCGCCGAAAGCAGCGCGTTGGTATAGGGATGAATCGGCTTGTCGTAGAGCTCATCTGCGCCGGAGTCCTCGACGATCTTGCCGAGGTACATGACCGCAATCCGATCCGAAACGTGGCGGACGACGCCGAGATCGTGGGCGACGAACAGGTACGAGAGCCCGAACTCGTCCTGAACATCCTCGAGCAGGTTGATGATCTGGGCCTGCACGGAGACGTCCAGTGCGGATACCGGCTCGTCGGCGACGATCAGCTTGGGCTGCAACGCAAGTGCGCGCGCGATACCGATGCGCTGACGCTGGCCGCCGGAGAACTCGTGTGGGAACCGGTTGTAGTGCTCGGCGTTGAGGCCGACGCGATCGAGTAGATCCTGGACGCGCCGCTTCAACTCGGTGCCGCGGGCCAAGCCGTGCAGTTCGAGAGGGTCGCCGACGATCTGGCCGACGCGCTTGCGCGGATTGAGCGAGGCGAACGGGTCCTGGAAGATCATCTGCATCTGGCGGCGCATCGCGCGCAGGTCGCGGCGTGACCGACCGACCAGCTCCTCACCATCGAACCGCACCGAGCCCGACGTCGGGGTCGTCAGCTGCAGGATCGCCCGGCACAACGTCGATTTCCCGCAGCCGGATTCGCCTACCAGGCCCAGTGTTTCGCCCTCTTTGAGGGTGAAGCTGACGCCGTCAACCGCGCGAACCCTTGCGACCTCGCGGTCGACGATCATCCCGGCCTTGATCGGGAAGTGTTTGACGAGGTCGGTCACCTCGAGCAGCAGATCGCCTTTAGCCATGAGCCGCCTTCACGTCGGCGTCCAGCCAGCACCGGTCGAGATGCACTCCGCCAGTGCGTGCTTCGAGCGGCGGAGGCGCGGTGCACTCGTCGAACACATGCGAGCAACGCGGCGCGAAGCGGCAGCCCGCCGGTGGAGACAGCAGCGATGGGGGAGCGCCGGGAATCTGGGTCAGCCGCGCAGTTCGCGGCTGGTCGAGCCGGGCGAGTGAACCGAGCAGCCCCCAGGTGTAGGGATGCTTTGGCTCGTAGAAGATTTCGTCCAGCGTCGCGTCCTCGACGACCTGGCCCGCGTACATCACCAACACCCGATCGGCGATCTCGGCGACGACGCCGAGGTCGTGGGTGATGATGATGACGGCCAGGCCTCGATCACGGTTCAGCTGGTCGATCAGTGCAAGAATCTGGGCCTGGATCGTGACATCGAGTGCAGTGGTCGGCTCGTCGGCGATCAGCACATCGGGTTCGAGCGCAAGCGCCATGGCGATCATGACGCGCTGCCGCATGCCGCCGGAGAACTCGTGCGGGTAGAGCCGGACCCGTCGCTCGGGGTTGGGGATGCCGACCGAGCGAAGCAGCTCGACGGCCTTGGCCTGAGCTTCCTTCTTGGAGACATCGCGATGCGCCCGGATCATCTCGGTGATCTGGTCGCCGACACGGTAGACGGGATTCAGCGCACACATCGGGTCCTGGAAGACCATCGCGATCTGCTCGCCGCGCACATCGCGCAACTGGTTGTCGTCCTGCCCGTTGATCTCCCTGCCGCGGTAGTTGACCGAGCCGGTGATCCTGGCATTGGAGGCCCGGGTGAGCCCGGTAAGCGTCTGCGCGGTAACGCTTTTACCGCAGCCGGATTCGCCGACGATCGCCAGCACCTCGCCTGCGTTGAGCTCGAATGAGACGCCGTCCACGGCTTTGACGACGCCATCTTCGGTTGCGAAGCTGACCCGCAAGTCGTCGACGGTGAGGATGGGGCTGCTCATGCCGGCGCCGCCTCTCCGAGCCGGATGCGTGGGTCGAGCACCGCGTAGAGGATATCGACGATCGTGTTGAACAGCACGATGAAGAAGGCGCCGAACATCACGACGGCCATCAGCGGCGGCAGATCCAGTGAGCGGATCGCCTCTCCGGCGTACAGGCCGACGCCGTCGAGGTTGTAGACCGTTTCGGTGAGGATCGCGCCGCCGCCGACCACCATGCCGAAGTCGAGCCCGAACAGTGTGATGACGGGGATCATCGAGTTGCGGAGTACGTGCCGGATCCGGACCTGGCGTTCGGACAGCCCCTTGGCACGCGCGGTGCGCACGTAGTCCTCGTTCATCGCGTCGAGCATGTTGGAGCGCAGCACTCGGCTGTAGATGCCGACGAACAGCACGGCCAGCGTGAACCAGGGCAGTATCAGGTGATAGGCCCAGTTGCCGGGGTCCTCTGTCAGTGGCACATAGCTGCCCGTCGGGAACAGTTCGACCTTGAAGCTCAGGAAGTAGAGCAGCATCGCCGCCAGCCAGAAGACGGGCATCGAAATTCCAATGAGGGCAAGGATCGTCAGTGCGCGGTCGGTGAACTTGCCCGCGTGCACTGCGCTGAGGTAGCCGAACAGAACCGCCAACGACATCCAGATCACCGCAGCGCCGATGCACAGCGAGAAGGTGGCGGGAAGGCCTTCCCAGATCTGCTCGACGACGTTGCGGTCCTTGGCGTACGACGTCAGCTGGCCGGTGAAGATCTGCTTCATCATCGTCAGGTACTGGACGTACAACGGCTGATCGAGTCCGAGATCGGCGCTGACCCTGGCGATCAGCGCCGGATCGGCGTTCTTGCCCGCGATGCGTTGGGCCGGGTCGGAGTTCGGGATCACGTTGAAGATCAGGAAGACGATGACCGAGATCGCGAACAGAACCGAGACCATGCCGAGCAACCGCCTTGCGACGAAGCGTGCCATCGTCAGTGCTCCAACCGGATCTTGGCGCGCGGATCCATCGCGTCACGCAGGCCGTCACCGAATATGTTCAGCGACAACACCGTCAGCACGATCATCAACCCGGGCACGACCGTCAGGTGCGGCGCGGTGAAGATCACCTGGTAGCCGTCGGCGATCATGGATCCCCACGATGCGTTCGGCGGCCGGACACCCGCACCGAGGAAGGACAGCGCCGACTCCAGCAGCATGTTGTTGGCGATGTTGAGCGTGAAGAAGACCACGACGGTGGACACGATGTTGGGCATCAACTCGGAGAACATGATCCGCAGCGGGCCCTTGCCCTGAGCCACGGCGGCCTCGATGAACTCCTTCTCGCGCAGCGCGAGAATCTCCCCTCGGATGGGTCGGGCGACGTAGGGCACGTAGACCAGGCCGATGATGAGGATGGGTATCCAGATCGAGTCGCCCGCGATCTCGATCGGTCCGATCTTCAGGCCGCCGATGGCCAGTGTGGTGCCCAATGCGATGCCGAGCAGAAGCACCGGGAATGCCCAGATGATGTCCATCGTGCGGGACAGCACCGCGTCGATCCAGCCTCGGTAGTAGCCGGCAAGCAGGGCGACGACGGCGGCGAGGATCGTCGTCACGGCCGCGGCAGCCAGGCCGACGTAGATGGACGTCCGGCCCCCGTACATCAACCGCACCATGACATCTCGGCCGTTCTGGTCTGCACCGAGCAGGAACCTGCCGTGCAGCCCGGGACCGATCGGGGTGCCGTCAGGTGAGACGACGTCGGTCTGCTGCCCGTCGATAATCACCGTGTCGGTCAGGTGGTTCTCGTTTGGCCCGGTGTGCGCTACGTGTTCGGCCCATAGTGGTGCGGCCAGGCAGAACAACACGATCAGCACGAACAGCGCAGCGCACGCCAACGCAACCTTGTTGCGACGCAATCTGAGCCACGCGAGATACCAGGGGCTACGTCCCTGGATCTGCGACTTCGGCACCCCTGTCGGAATCGGCGGTTCGCCGGGTGCCTCCAGCGAATCGATGGGCGAGGTCACCGACGAGCGCTTGCGCGAGGAGTCGACATCAAGGGCCCGTTACTTGATTGCGAAGGAGGTGTAGTCCTGGTTGAAAAGTAAATGGTGATAGGACTTGTCGAAGTCCATCCGCTCCGACAGGAACGTGGTGAACTCCTCGTTGCCGTAGGGCGCCCAGACCGCCTGCTCCATGTAGGCCTTGTCCAGTGCCGCGTACTGGTCCTCGACCCCGCCGTCGCCGATCAGTTTCGTCAGCAACTCGTCCGCCTTGGCGTTGTTGGCCGGGATGTTGACCCGGGACAGGTTGTTGCCGTTGGTCGGCAGGATGCTCTCCCCGAGCAGCAGCGGACGGAAGAAGTCGTCCGGATGCGGGAAGTCCTGGAACCAGTCGGCGAAGCCGGTGTCCATATCGGGAGTCGACTGGTTGCCGACCGTCGTCCAGTACACGTCGCCCGCAATGACTTTCAACGTGGCATTGAAGCCAAGCTGGGTCAGCAGGTCGTGGTAGTACTCACCGATACGCTTACGATCCGGCTCATCGTCTGTCCAGACCGTGATGTCCTTGTCGGCTGGATTAGCCTCGGCGAGCAGTTGTTTGGCTTTGTTCATGTCCGGGCCGGGGTACAGCTTGTACTCCTGGTAGCCCGGCATGCCGGGCGGCAGGATCTGCTGTGTGGGGTGCAGTCGGCCGCCGAAGATCCTGTTGAGCGCCTCGGGATCGATCGCATAGTTGATCGCCTGCCGAACCTTGAGGTCGTTGAACGGGGGCTTCTCCATGTTCATGAAGAAGTAGTAGGTGTTGATCGACTCCTCCATCCGGAAGCGATCGGGGTACTTCGCCTTGACCTCGGCGAGCCGGTCCGCGACGGGCGGGTCAAGCATGAAGTCGACCTTGTTCTGCTCGACGTCCGTCACCTGTGCGCTGTTGTTCTTGTTCTCGTTGACGACGATCTTGTCGACGTTCGCATCGACCACCTCGGTGGCGCCTGCGTCCTTGACGGTCTGGAAGTTCGGATTGCGCTCCATCGTCAGCGTCCGAGGCGCGTCGACCTTGGAGATCATGAACGGACCGCTGGCGGGCGGCGGCTTGTTCGTCGAGTCCTTGTCCAGCGGTGTGCTCGGCGGCACCGGGGCAGCGAACATCAGGCCGAGGACATTCTCGAAAGTGCCGTTGGGCTCGTTGAGTGTGATGGTGATGTCACCGGTGTTGTCGTCGGTCTTGATCCCGGTGATCGTCTCGGCTCCGTCGGCGTACTCGGTGGCGCCAACGATGTTGTCGAAGAACACCGATCCACCCGAGTCGGTCTTGAAGAGTCGCTGGATGCCGTACGTGAAGTCGGACGCCTTGATGGGCGTGCCGTCCGAGTACTTCATGTTGGGCCGCAGCTTCAGCTTGTACGTCTTCCCATCGGGCGAGATGTCGGGCATGTCCTCGGCGAGCGCAGGCACGACCTGTGTGCCTTCCTTGCCCTTGGCGTGCTTGTAGGTCAGCAGCGGTGTGTAGACGTTCCACAGCACCTCCCACCCCTCGACGGTGTAGGACAACTGCGGGTCGACATAGTCGGGGAATGAGGTCAATGCGATGTTGATTTCGCCTCCGCCTCCGCCACCTCCGCCACCGCCACCTTCGCTTTTCTTGCCGCACGCGCCGGCCCCGAACAGGGCGAGGGCGATGACACAGGCGACGAGCAGGGTCTTGTGCAGTGCTTTCATGGGGCTCCCCTTGGCAGGCAATCCGGACACTCCCCCTAACACCTACGCCACATCCGCGCGCTTGGCTGGGCCTTCGGGGAATCTCGTTATTGCACCTTTCGCCACCTCTGATAGCTCTGCAACTCGGGGGTGAAAGACGGTCCGGCGCGTCAAAAATTCGGGTAACGGGAGGTCGGGGATCAGACCGTGGGAGGCCCCCGATGTCGAGCACAATTCGTCGGCCGGCAGTCGTCGGCGCCGCCGCGTTTGCTCTGTCGGGATTCGCCACAATGGCGAGCCTGGGGTCGGCAGCGCAGCCGAGTGCGGGTGGGGGACCGTCTACGACGCGCCGTCCAACAGCTGCGTGGCCGCTCCCGCTCCGCCGCCACCCGGTCCCCCCGACCAGCGTGGAACGGGGATATCCCCCTCTACTTCGGCGTAGGCGTTTGCGTGCCGATCCCTGTACCGTGCACCCCGTCGATCTGCGACGGGATCTAGTAAAGTCTTCATGATCGTTAATTTTGCTGCGGTACTAGCGCGGATTCGCTCTCTATGGAACCATGGTCGGTAATTCCTGCCGATTACGGTGCAGGTGAATAGATAAGGAAACGCAATGAGGACTCAGAGTCGTTTGCCTCGTCGACTAGCGATGGTTGCCGGGCTGGGAGCTGTCGCAGCAATGGGCATGATCACCGCTGGTTGCGCGAAGGAAGAGGAGAAGGCCCCGGAAACCTCGACGACGACCACAACCACCACGACGACGTCGCCTGCCGCCCCTGTGTCGCCGACGGAGAAGGCTCCGCGGATCGATCCGCAGGCGCCGAACCTGTTCACCCCGCCCGTGAACGCGCCGCCACCCTCGCAGGTCCAGCCGGGCGAGCACGGTCGGCACGTAACGAACGGCTCGTAGGAGCCATCACCGAAATGCGGCGGCGTCTGCCGGCGCTCATCGCGGCGTCGGCAGTCGTTGCTGCGTCGGGTCTGAGTGCTGGCTGCGCGCCTACGAACTCGGCGGTCATCAAGGGTCCGTTCGCATCGCTGCTGGCGAGCTCGACCGACCTGGGACCGTCGCGCAGCGGTGATGCGCAACTGACCGTCACCCTGCCGAGCGCGTCTCGCCCTGCCGACTTGATGGGTTGGGCTAGCGCTCGGGAGCTGTGGGTGCGTTGGCGGCCCGGCGACGGGTGGGCGATCGTCGAAGGCGCCGCCCAAAACATGGCGCGGGCCTTCGGCGTTCCGGTGAACGACTATCGCGGCCGCAGAGGCCAGGTGTTCTATGCGTCACCGGAACAGCCTGCGGTCCCTGCCGCGCTCGATGACGATGTCACCGGGCTGGGCCGGATCATCGGCTACACACCGCATCACACGAAGCGGCCGGACAACTTTCCTCTCGATGTGCAGCAGGGCGGTCTGCGCCCCGCCGGCCTACTGGATGCGTACAACGCGGCCCCGCTGGTGGAGGAGGGCCACACCGGTAAGGGCGCGACGATCGTGTTCTTCGAGTTCGACGGCTTCGACCAGAAGGACCTCGACACCTACGCCGATACCTCTGGCTTGCCTCGGTTCACACCAGAGGTGGTCGGCGGTATCCCGGACGAGGCACACGGCGAGACGACAATGGATCTGCAAGTGGCGCACGCCATTGCACCCGATGCGCGGCTTGTCGTCATCAACGCAAGGCCCACCCTGGAAGGCGACGGGGCTTACGAGAAGATCGGCCGGATGTTCGAGGATGCCGACCGCTCCTATCCCGGCGCGGTATGGAGCCTGTCGATCGGGTGGGCGTGCGACAAGATGGCGAGTGCGGCGGATCTCGCCCCGGTGGAAGCCGCCTTGGTGAGTGCGCAGGCGCACGGCACATCGGCGTTCGACGCGACGGGGGACAACGCCGGCCTCGAGTGCAAGGGTGCCGACGAGTGGTCGTCCCCGCCTGGTCCGGATGATGTTGGGCTGGACGCGATCTCGTCGCTGCCCACGATGACCGCCGTCGGTGCGACGACGCTGTCGACAGGTCCGCGCGGCCAGTGGCTCGCGGAGTACGCATGGATCGATTCGCCACTGTCCCAGGGCACCAGCGGCGGGGTGTCAGAGCTCTTCGAGCGCCCGGCGTGGCAGCAGAAGCTGTCAGTTGATCGGGACACACGACAGCGCAGGCTGTCGCCCGACGTCGCGGCGGTCGGTGATCCGCTAACCGGGGTGAGGTTCATCTTCGGACAGAACGAGTACGTCGGCGCGGGCACGTCGCAGGCCGCGCCGATCTGGGCGGCGCTGACGGTACTGATGAACCAGTACCTGAAGGCCAACGGCGGCAGGGCTTTGGGCGACATCAATCCCTTGCTGTACAGGGTTGCGGCCGGCTCTGATCTCCCGGGGTTTCGGGACATTCATCTGGGCGGCAACGCCGTAGACCTATCGCAACCCGGCTACGACGTCGTGACCGGACTCGGCAGCCCGAATACCTATAACCTCGCCAAGAACCTGCTCGGGGTCCAATCCCGCGCGAAGCCCGAATGACACAACCGACCACCGGCGACGGCCGCGGGCTCCGGATGGACGAGTATGTCCTGGCACCCGAGGAGCAGGTGCTGCGCCTTTCGGTGGCGAGCTCACTGTTCCCGCATCTTCCGCTGCGCTCGCGCAACGTATTTCGAGTCGGCCTCGCATTCCTCGTTCTGTTGTTGATCGGCCTTGCGCTGCTGCGGTGGCAGGCGCCCATGATCGCCGTCAGCGCGCTCGGCCTTCCGCTGATTTTCCTTCTGTACCTGTACGAGGCTGATCTCCACCGCGGCTTGACGCTTCGAGTGCTGGTGCCGACTGCCTTGCTTGGAATCGCGCTGGGCGTCGGATGGGCGCTCGCGACGGGTTCGTGGGTCGCCGGCTTCTACGACGTGTCATTGGCCAACGCTTCCTCGAGAAGGCTCGCGCAGCTCGTCGGAATCGCAGTACCGGTCGGCGCGTCGATACTCATGCTTGTGCCTGCTGCTGTGGCGCGGCTGCTCCTGCCCACGCGGAAGCCGCTGGACGGCTTGATCTTCGGGTCGCTGAGCGCAATCAGTTTCACCGCCGCGGCCACGCTGACCCGGATGGCGCCCCAGTTCGCGACCGGGGTAACGGCCGGCGACCGGCCGGTCACCGTGATGCTGGCGCAAGCGGGCGTGCAGGGCATCGCGATCCCGCTGATGACGGCGGCGATGGGCGGATTGGTCGGCGCGGCGCTGTGGTTCGGTCGGTGGAAGCCCGTGATGTACAGCGCGTTGGCGACCCTGGCCTTGTTCGCCGCGGTGGGCCTCTGGGAAGCCACCCCCGCCGTGGAGGGTATCGACTTCGGTGCCCATCTCATGTTCGCCGTCGTCGCGCTGCTGGCACTTCGCGTCGGACTGCAGTATTTCGTTCTCCACGAGGACCACGAAGCGCCGGATCCCGGCGCGTATTGGATTGCGTCGGCGCGACACACCACTCACCGGCGGCTGTTCACGACACTGGGGGCCGGCCTCAGTGTCGTTGTCGCGGCGGGGATCACCGCGTCAGTGCTGGCGACACCACCGACGGTGCGGTACACGTGCCCGCCCGACTGCGGCCGTCCGCCGATCGGTCAGCCGATCGACACCAATCCACGCTTCGTCGCCAAAGATGGAGAGTTCTCGGTGCAGTATCCGGCCCCCGGATCTCTGTACAAGGCCACGCTGTACGACGACTGGGTCGCGCTGGAGTATCTCGGTGGCGACACCGGTGTCCTGGATCTGTGGGGCGAGCCCGCCGAGAAGCGCTCGGCGAGGCAGGTCGTCGAGAAGATGATCGCCGAGTATTACCCCGATTCCACGCTCGACTACGAGATACCCAATGCCATGGTGGGTTACGAGCCGGGATACGGCGCGGTGTTCGATGACTACCCGCAGGATACGAGCGGCGTCTTCACCCGGCTTCGGATTGTTGCGATGGCCGCCGTCAAGAACGACTATGCGTTGGTGGCCACGGCCGTCGGCCCGTACCACGAATTCACGCCGACCTTCGGCACCGGCCACCCGTCAGGCGTCAACCTTGCGCTTGCCCTCGATATGGGCAAGTACGTCAACAGCTTTCGCTGGCGGGATGGGATCTTAGGCTGAGACGGCCGAGGTGGCAGTGAACTTGACCGGCATCGAATGGATGCCGTTCATCAGATTGGACCGCACCCGCTCGACCGGCCCGGCGAGTTCGAGATCCTTCAAGCGAGCCAGCACCTCGGGAATGATCGCGGTGGCTTCTACGCGGGCCAGGTTCGCGCCGAGGCAGAAATGAGTCCCGCCGCCGCCGAAGGCGAGGTGCGGGTTGGGGGCGCGGCTGATGTCAAGGCGATCGGGATCGACGAAGTGGTTCTCGTCGCGGTTGGCCGACGGATAGAACATCGCCGCACGCTCGCCCGCCTTGACGGGGATGCCCCGCAGTTCGGTGTCCTTCGTCGCGGTGCGGACGAAAACGGTGACGGGGGTGGTGTAGCGCAGCAGCTCCTCGATCGCGGTCGGCAGCAGCGACGGGTCCGCGGCGAGTCGTTCGCGTTCGTCGGGGTGATCCGTCAGCGCGAGAATGCCCGACGCCACCAGATTGCGGGTGGTGTCTCCGCCCGCGTTGATGAGAAGAAGGAAGAACATGTTGAACTCGAGATCGGTGAGACGTTCACCGTCGACCTCGGCGTCCAACAGTGCGGTCGCGATGTCGTCGCCGGGATTCGAGCGTTTCCGCGCCGCTAGCTCGCTGCCGTAGGAGAACATCTGCATCTGTGCATCGACCACGTGCGTCTGCACTGCGTCGCCGACGGCGCCGGAGTTCATGATCTCGGTCAGCTGGTAGAGCCGGCGGCCGTCTTCGAGTGGTATTCCGAGCAGCTCGGCGATCACGTAAGACGGCAGCGCGCCCGCGACATCGTTGACGAAGTCACACTCGCCGCGCTCTGCCACGTCGTCGACGATGCGGCGCGCCATATCGGCTACGTGCTCGTTGAGCCGCGCAACGCGGCGCGGCGTGAAGCCCTTGCTCACCAGGGAGCGGAGCTTGGTGTGCCGCGGCGGGTCCATGGTCAGCATCATCAGCGCGAGCTGGAACTCATCCTGCGGGCTGGGCACGTCGAAGAAGACGCCTGCGGTCTGCGATGACCACGTAGCGCTGTCCCGCGAGACGGTAAGGATCTCGTCGTATCCGGTGAGCGCCAGGAAGCCGGGACCGTCCTTGTATGGGTGCCACGCGACCGGAGACCGGCCGCGAAGCTCGCGGAAGGCATCGAACGGCATACCCGATAGATAGGTGTCCGGATCGGCGAGGTCGACGCCGCCGACGCTGATGGCGTCCTGTGGCACGTACGTCAGTGTGACCGACAGAGTCGACCGAGGGACGACATACGGGTCGCCACCCCGCTGAGCTGGGAAAACGTTACCCTTTCGTGATATTCGCTGGTGGAGGCGCTGCCAGCGCTTTCTAAGGGTTCATTGAGGGAAGATGAACATTTCCGTCTTTGCTCGTATTGTGCTTCGTGATGGGGAGGCATAGTGTCGCTCGCCGCCGACGGATAACTCCGTCGGCCGTTCCCGCAGCGGCCGTCATCGCCCCCTACGCCCTCTTGCTTGCAGCCGGTGGCGACGTGTCCGTCCCCGCGCCGGTCAGCGAGGCCGACGCGGGCGATCAGATCGTCGAGGATGCGCGCAGCGTGGAGGTTGTCGCCTCCGCACCGGCCGCCGTCTTGGCCGCGCCCGCCAGCCTCGAATCAGCGGGCGGCGCCGAGCAGGTGCAGTTGGCGACAGCGTCGAGGTACCGCGTCTACAACCGCGAGGCCGAGCGCGTCCTGCCCGTCGGCATAGCCCCCGAGAGGGGCCTGCAGGTCAAGACCATTCTGGTCGCGCGGAGCATCAGCGCGCTGTTCCCCGAGATTCAGAACATCGGCGGTGTCCGGCCGGATGCGCTCCGATGGCATCCCAACGGTCTCGCGCTCGACGTGATGATCCCGAACCCGACGTCGGCCGCCGGCATCGCGCTGGGAAACCGGATCGTGGCCTTCGCACTCGAGAACGCGGACCGATTCGACCTGCAGGACTGCATCTGGCGCGGCATGTACTACACGCCCAACGGTGCGAAGGCCGGCGGCTACGGCCACTACGACCACGTCCACATCACGACGCATGGTGGTGGCTACCCCACCGGCGGCGAGGTCTACATTCGCTGACCCTGCCAGGCACGGGCGGCGATCAGCTCAGGAACCAGCACCTCCGTCAGTAGCCGAACCGTGTCGTCGCCGTCACCGGGGTAGCGGAGGTTGTACTGCGTGCCGGGCACAACCCCTCCCACCCCGATCACCGTGCTGCCGCGCTCCGTCGTCCACTCCGCCAACTGCGCTTCCCACTCCGACCCCGCGAACACCAGCAGCCGGTAGTCGAGCGTCTTCGTCAGGTACACGTCGACATGGCTCCAGTCACCCGTCTCGCAACCGACCGCCTGCACCCGCGGACCTTCCCGCAGCATCAACGCACCCTGCTGCGCGGAGCAGAACCGGGCGGCCGGCGCGGACAGATAGATGCCCGACGGTCCTAGCAGTGGCTCGGACACCTCGAGACGCCAATCACTCTCGGCATCAAGCAGATACGCGCTGGCATCCGCCGACAGCGCGACAGAGTGCGCGAGCACATCCGTGCCGACGTTCGTGAGGTGGCACTCCAGCGCCAGTAGCATCGCGAGGGTGTGTTGGTAACTGCGGCACGCGACGCCACCGACCTCGGGTTCGGCCGCCAGGTCCACCACTGCGTCGCATCGCTCGGTGATCGTCGATCCCGCCGTGTTCGTCAGCGCCACCGTATGTGCCGCGCTCGGCAGACGATTCAGCGCGTCCAGCGTCTCTGTCGAACCGCCACTCGCCGACGTCGCCACGACGAGCGTGCGCTCCCCCCAATCGGGAAGCAGTTGCGACGACGCCAACTCCGATGATGCGACCAGGCCCCGCGCCCGCATGCGTGCAGCAGCGACTCCGCCCGCGTATGCCGACGATCCCATTCCGAGCAGCACCACCCGCTCGATGTCCGGCGGAACGACCGCATCCCACGGATTCCGTTCGCGCAGAAGTTCCGCGAGCCGCTGCAGCACCTCGGGCTTGCGGTAGAGGTCGGCGGCGAATCCATCAGGCTTCACGATGGAACCTCCTCGTCAAGAAGTACCGGAAGAGCTGCGTCGGGCACGTACATCCACCGCGGCAGATGCCTTGTTGCGTAGATGATCTCGCGCAGCACCTGCTGCATGCGGAACGGATACAGCGCGACCGCATCGTACAACTCACCGTGGCCGAGCTCAGCAATCCGGGCTGCGTACGCATCGAGGAAAGCCAGTCGGACGAAAACGTCAACGTCGGCAAGTGCTTCGGGGTCGAGGGCCGTGTACTCAGCCGCCACGATCGCGGCGTGGGCAAGCGACTGCGTCATACCTGCGACGTCAAGCGCAGCCGGAATCGGCCGCATCCGCTCGTCGGCTTGAAGTACCGGATTGCCGTCGAAGTCCGTCACGACAAATCGCCCGTCGCTGCGCAGCACCTGGCCCACGTGGAGATCGCCGTGACCGTCGATGACGGGTGTCCCCGCCAGGGTGCCGAGACGACGGAGGGTCGCCTCGATCTCTTCGCGATACTGCCGGGCCACCGTAACACTTGCCGAATCCGGCATGGCACAAACAACTTCCAGTGTCTCGAGCGCTGCATCCCGCCAGCGAATCGCATCCTCTTCCGCCGCAACGGTCGCAGTACCGGCTAACGCGGCGTGCAGATCCGCGACGAGCCAGCCAACCTTTCTCGCAGCGTTGAACGCCCGATCGGGATAGTCACCACTTACCGCGGCGGTGATCAGCTCGACGGCCCATGTCCACCCGTCGACCGCGCCGGGAAGGTACTCGTCGACGCTGGCCACCAGTGTCTCTTCACCGTTCACGGACCGCCACGTGATCAGACCCCAAGGGGCGGGCATGCCGCCGAAACCGGCTGCGCGGAGCACGGCTATCCGATGTGGCGCGGGATGCGGCCCCTCCTGCAGATGGGCCGCCCATTTCACCACCGCGGCATCGCCGACGATCACCGATTCGTTGGTCTGGTCAACACCGATGGCCTTCTCACCCAGCGCCGTTCGCTGTGTCCACGACTGAACGGTGAAACCATCGTGCGTCACGGTTCCCGATTGCTGTGCGAGCAGGTTCAACAATGCTTCCGCCACCCCGTCGCCCGCTCGAGCGCGTTGCCAATGCCCCGACGGGTCGCGTACCGCCGGAACAGCGACCAGGCCGTCGCCCTCGGCGACGATGACCAGGCGCTTGCCGTCGGCGAGGTCGAGCGCGTCGAGCGGATCAAGCAACTTCAGCCCCGATGCTTCACGCCGACCTGCTCGATCACGTCGGCGCCCACCCGCAGGCCGTCACGCCCACGAATCGCCTCGCCAATCTCGGCGAGTTGCGCGCGCAATTCGGTGTCGGCCAACAATCTATCGACCGCTCCCGTCAACTCGTCGTCGGCGAACTTGTACGTATCCAGCCGGATGCCGAACCCGAGTTCATCTATGCGCTGGGCGTTTTCGTACTGATCCCAGAACAGCGGCAGCACGATCAACGGCTTGCCGAAGTGCAGCGTTTCGGTGATCGTGTTGTTGCCGCCGTGCGAGATGACCAAGTCGACCTGCGGAATCACCTTCGTCTGTGGAAGCATCTGTGCGCCGACCATGTTGTCCGCCAGGTTGATTCGGTCGGCCTGCGGGCCCTTGCTGACGATGTAGCGGTGTTTCGTCGTACCCAGCACATCGACCAGGCGCTGCATCAGCTCGACATCGGCCCCGCCGAGTGAGCCAAGCGACAGATACACCAGCGCGCTGCCCTCAGGTCGGTCGGCGACCTCGGCGGGCACGACGTACTCGTCGTCGGTCTCGCGCACACTGGAGTCCATGCGGGTCCACGTGTCATCGAGGGGCCTGACGCCCACATAGTCGGCCTCCGCCGGGTAGACGTAGAGGTTCGCTGCAGTCTCGTGCGGCATGAACTCCAGATCGCGCAGCGCATCGGCGCCCTGGGCCTGCACCCAGTCGTTGAAGTCGGACCACATCGCGCGGTGGGTGCGGTCGAACTCCGCCTTGTAGCCGTCCCATTGGCTGCGGTCGGCGCTGGGCAGGCCGGAGAACGGCGGCGGAACCTGCGCGCCGGTCATCTCCAGCGGGCTGCATGACACCATCCGGACGAACTTCGCGCCGCCCGAGACCAGCGCGGGGAAAAGAACGACGTTGTCCTCGACGATGACGTCGGGCCGGTGCTTGGCGACGATCGCGCGAAGCCGCGGCTCGCAGTACTTCGCGCCGTCGATGAGTGCCTGGTACGTCGGCTGGATGAACGACCCGAGCTGTTCGACGGTCGGCTTACGGAACTCCGGTGCGGTCTCGGCGATGAAATCGGTCCAGAACGCGCCCGCATCCTCCTCGTCCGCACCCTCGGCGGGTTCGGCCAGGTCGACGAGTTCCTCGATGAAGCCGAAGGGGGCGAGCTTGCCTGCCCACGAGCTCTCGGCGGCGAAGACGATCGTGTGGCCGCGGTCGCGCAGGATGGCGGCCAGGCCGATGCACTGGTTCGTCGGACCGTAGGCCGACTCGGGCCAGAACATGATGGTCAAGGGTGTCGGCGCAGTTGGCATGATCGGACGATACTGCCAGGGCTCGGGCCAAGTCATGGCCGGAATGTGACTCCGCCGTCGACGCTGATTGTCTGAGCGGTGATGAAGCTGCCGTCGTCGGAGAGCAGCAGTGCGCCGAGGGCGGCGATGTCGTCGGGCTTACCGAAGCGCGACTTGATCATCTGCCGGGCCCTCGTCTGGTCGACGATGCCGTCGGGCATCGGGTTCTGGTCGAACTTGTAGTGCCAAATCAGGCCTGGCGCAATGGCATTGCAGCGGATGCCCTTCGGTCCGTACTTCCGTGCGACGTGGCGCATCAGTGCCAGCTCGGCTGCCTTGCTCATCTGGTAGGACACCCGGGTGCTCGCGCCGCTGTACGCGTCGATGGAGGCGGTGAAGACGATCGACCCGCCGCCGGCCTCGATCATCGGCGGGATCGCATGCTTGGCGCAGATGACGAACCCGCGGGTGTTGACGCGCATCACCTCGTCGAATGCGTCGAGCGGCAGGTCGACGACACCGCCGGGCAGGTACGCGTCGGCGGCATTGGTGAAGTTCAGGTGCATACCGTCGAGCCGGCCGAAACTGTCGACGGCGAGCGTGACGATGCCGACGACCGAGTCCTCGTCTGCGCCGTCGAGCGCCACACCGTGTACGCGTTCGCCCGACGGGTCGATCTCGTCGGCCACTCGTAGCGCCAGCTCGGTGTCGAGATCGCCGATGACCAGCAGCGCGCCTTCGTCGGCGTAGCGCCGTGCCAGACCGTTCCCGATGCCGCCCAGCCCTGCAATGATCACGACCTTGTTCTCGAGGACTCTCGTCACGCGATGAGTATCGACCCTCGGTCTTGTCTATATATGAGGTAGGGCATCGAGAGGAGATTCACCCATGGCCGAGATGGCGAAACCCCCGGTCGTCGATCAGCAAACCTGGCGAAAGGAACTGGACGAACTTCGGCGGCGCGAGAAGGCGGCGACGCGCGAGCTGGACGACATCGCCGCGCAGCGTCGTCGGCTCCCGATGGTCGAAATGGGTGACTACACACTCATCGGCGAGGACGGAGCCGTCCGGCTCGCAGATGTCTTCAAGGGTCATTCACAGCTGATCGTCTACAACCACATGTGGGAGGACGGCGCCGAATGGCAGTGCGGCGGGTGCACCGGCTTCACGTCGCAGTTCACCCGGCTCGAATTTCTCGACGCCTACGACGCGCGATTCGTGATCGTCACCAACGGACCGATCGAGGAGGCACTGGCCTACCGCGACGAGGTCGGCAACAAGATGGAGTGGTACTCGTCGTCGGACAGCTCGTTCGGCGCCGACATCGACGCGCCGCCAGGGGCCGGCTTCGGGGTCAACGTATTCCTGCGCGACGGCGACACGGTCTACCGCACGTGGCACACGAACGGCCGCGGCACCGAACAACTCAGCCACTCGTTCGCGCTCATCGATCTCCTGCCGTTCGGACGTCAGGAGGAGTGGCAGGACAGCCCGGATGGCTGGCCGCAGTCACCCACCTACTCGCGGTGGCTGGACTCGCCCGACATCGCGAAGGCCTACGGCGCTAGTGGACGCAGGTGTCGGTGACGGTGCAGCTCTGGACAGGCGGTGGCGCCGGGTCGGGAATCTTCTTGGGCGCGGGCCCGACGGGGTCGGGCACCGGCTCGGGGACGGGCACTGGATCGGGCGCCTTTTCAACCGGGCCGGGAACCGGCTCGGGATCGGGCACCTTCTCGACCGGGTCGGTCTTGGCTGCACCTCCTGGGTCGACCGGGTCGGTATTCGGCGACTGTGCGGGTAGCTGATACGGAAGCTGCGCAGGATTCTGCGGCAGGGGCAGCCGTGGCAAGGGCAACTGCGGAAACTGTCCGATCGGGGGAATCGGTGCAGGCGCCTGGACGGCTGGCGGCGCGGGCGCGGCGGGGGCCGGTGCTTGGGCGGGCGGCACGGGCGCTTGCGGTCGCGCAGGCTGCGGAGTGGGAATCTTCGCCTTCGGCGTCGGCAGCGGCGCGGCGGGCCGAGGGGTCTGCACCTGCCTCGGCGCCGGGGTGGCCCTGGGCGCCTGGGGCGTCGGAAGAACCGCGGCGGGCGTCGGCGCGGGGACGGACGGGGTCGGCGTCGGCTGAGGCGCCGGTTGCACGATGCCGCTCGGCGAGAGGCCGACGCTCGGCAGGTACAGCCACGCCAACGTCCCGCCCAGGATCAGTATCGGAAGACCGATCAACAACGCCATGAGAGGCACCACGCGACGTTTCGACTCTTCGGCCGACGCGGGCTCATCGTGTGGCTGTGGCTGTGGCTGTGGCTGTGGCTGTGGCTGTGGCTGTGGCTGTGGCGCTGGGTGTTCCGATGCGAAGCGAGACTGATCGATCTTCGGTGCCATCTGCGTCGCCGCGGAGTTGAACGAGTTCTGGTTCTCCATGCCGCGCGACGCCGACGTCAGCTCGAAATCCCGCATGACGCTGTTCTTCAGCCAAGCCGGGGCCGGGATGAACACCGGCGCGCCGAGCAGAGCGGCCGGATTCACCGACCGGCCGCGCAGGTCTTCGCAGGCTTCGCACGATTCGATATGGCGCGCAATGCGTTTGCGCATCAGGATGTTGAACTTGCCGTCCCATCCGTGCAAGACCGAAGCCAACTCAGGGCAGCTGGCCGGGTTGGCCTGGATACGCCGTGCCACCAGTAGAGCGCCAAGCGATCGCTCGATGGTCTCGCGCAGACGGCCGACCATCGTGTTGGCGTTCGTCTGCGTGACGCCGAGCGCCATTGCCAGTTCGGGTCCGTCGAGGCCCTGGCGGTATGCCAGCTCCAACACCGCCTGGTCACGATCCGACAGCCCGCCCGCCGCCTCGGCGATGAGATTGGCCAACTCGAGTCGATGGGCCATCGTTGCCGGACCCGCGTCGTGCGACTCGACTTCGGGCATCTCGTCGGTGGGACGCTCGCGCTTGAGTTCCCGCAGTCGCTTGTGGGCTTCGTTGCGCACGATGGAGTAGAGCCACGGGCGCAACTTCTCGGGCTCGCGGAGACCGCCGAGGCTAGTGGACACGATGCAGAACGCGTCCTGGACGCAGTCCGCGGCCGAGTCGCGGTCGCGGAGCATTCCGATGCAGAAGTCGTGAAGCTTGTCGGCGTAGCGGTCGTAGATCTCGGCGAACGCGTTGCGGTCGCCGGCAGCTGTTGCGACGGCCAACTCCGCGTCGCTGCTGCCTGGTCCTATGCCACTCCAGTTTCTCAGTGCGGAGGTCATCGGGGTAACTCCAAATTAATCGAGCGGCGGTAGCTGTCAGCGTAATTGCTGTGGTCCGCCTGGGCGAGATATTCGAATGATGAATAGTGCTCAGCCCAGGCCGGGTGACCTGGGCTGAGCTGTGGTGAGAGTTAGCCACCGGCGACACCGGATGCAGCGCTGGTGGCACTGCCGCCGGCCTCGACAACACCGGAACTGGCGTCCGTGAGTGAGCTTCCAGCCTGCTTGGTGGTGCCGCCCCCGCCAGCGGGCGGGTTTGTGGTGCCACCGCCGCCGCCGGTCTGGGTCGGCGTTTGGCCGCCCACCCCGACCACGACGTCGCCACCACCCTGACCGGGGACGCCGACCTCGACGCCACCCGACTTCACCGACACACCGCCCTGGCTGGGGACGCCGACCTCGGCGAAGGGTGTCTTGATCGCGACGCCCGGGCCCTTGGGAGCGGCCGGTGCGGGGACCGGAGCGGCAGCCGCCGGAGCCGGTGCGGCGGCCGGTGCCGGTGCGGCGACCGGCTTCGACGAAGTGATCGGCTTCTGCGACGCGATGGACCTCGGCGCGGACACCGGACCGCTCACGCGGATCGGCGCCGGGTTGTCGACGATAACAGGAGCCGGCGCGCTCTGCGCCGGGGCCAGCGCCGGGATGTCAACGGCGGAAGGGAGATTGACGACCGGGGCGGGCGCTGCGGCCGGAACGGCACTCGTGGACGCCGTGTTCTCTGCGCTGGTCGAGTTCATCAGATAGACGCCACCGAACGCGGCGGCGCCGACCACGGCAATTCCCGCGACGAACAGCAGGCCCTTACTCGAGGACGAGGACGACTTCGCGACGGGCGCCTGCACCGGGAGCGGCTGCTGCGGCACCTGGGCCTGCTCGCCGTAGTAGGAGCTGTAGCCGTAGTTGGGCTCCGGGGAGTACCCGTAGTCCGACTCGGGCAGGCACTGCGAATAGGCCTGCGAAGCGCTGGAGCGAACGGTCGGCTCGGAGTAGCCGATGAAGTTGGTGGTGGCGTTGGTGTTCATGATCTCTCCTTGGTCTGAAGCCGCCGTGTGGCTGCTTTCACGGGTAGGAGCTATGGGCGTGGCGGAGTCGCACACTTTTTTCGATTTTTCTCGAGAAATATTTCCTGTAACGCCATCTACGCTGGTCAAGGCGGTATCGCCGAGGGTGGACGAGGGGATCGCCGGCCTTATGTATCGGCCATGTCTGGCCAAGATCACCTTTGGGAAACGGTGCGGCGCGCCCCCTCGCGCCCGCACCGGCGGCGGACTAAGAATTGACGCCGTCGCCTAAATACGAAACGTGTAAGTCGTGAAGAGCAATTGAAGGAGTCGACGTCGATGGCGTTCTTCGACCGGTTCAACATCAGAGCCGTCGCTGCCGGTGCAGGGTTGTGTGCGACCGCCTTTGCGCTGAGCCCAGACGTCGCCGCGGCCCCGCTGACGACTGAGTACGAATGTGCTCCTGGAGCGCCTGCCGGCAAAGAGTGCGTCGCGCCTGCGGCGGCTGTCGCCAACATGGCCGGCGTTCCGATGGCGCTACCCGGGCCGGTGCCCGTCGTTCCCGCCGCGCCACCCGTGCCGGTCGTTCCCGCCGCGCCACCCGTGCCGGTGATTCCGGCAGCCCCGCCCGTGCCGGTGGTTCCGGCGGGGGCGCCAGTGGCGGCGGGTGCGCCTGTCGACATGGCCGGCGGCGCCGGCGCCTTTGCGGGTAAGGGAGATCCCGTCATTCCGGCCCCCGCGGGGGCGCCTGTGCCTGGCCAGCCGCTCCCTGCCGGCCCGTCGGCCGCGAAGTAAGCGGGAGCCATGCGGGCAGTTGGTCGGTGCATGCTTGCGGTGACCGTGATGGCGGCGAGTGTGGTTTCGGCTCCGGCCGGCTTCGGTGCGGCGGCAAGCCAGTTCTACGGGTCGGGTATCGCGTCGGTCCTGCCGAAGCAGGGCGAGGTAGTGGGTGTGGCGCATCCCGTGGTGGTGACGTTCACCGCGCCTGTCGTCGACCGCCGCGCTGCCGAAAGGGCGCTGAAAGTCAGTTCGCAACCCGTGATGACCGGCAAGTACGAATGGCTCGACACCAAGGTCGTGCAGTGGGTACCTGACACCTACTGGCCGGCGCACAGCACGGTGGCGCTTTCGGTCGGTGGGTTCAAGACGAACCTCCAGACGGGTCCGAAGGTCGTTGGCACGGCGAATATCTCGGACCACACGTTCACCGTGACGATTGACGGCGTCGACGCGGGACCTCTGCCTCCGCTGCCGTCGCCGCATCACCGACCCCGGTGGGGTGAGCCGGGAGTGATGCCGGCCTCGATGGGTAGGCCCGAGTACCCGACACCGGTCGGCACGTACACGGTGTTGGCGAAAGAACGGTCGGTGCTTATGGATTCGAGCAGCGTCGGCATCCCCGTCACAGATCCTGACGGTTACCAGATAGACGTGGACTACGCCGTCCGAATCACCAGTCGCGGCCTCTTCGTTCATTCGGCGCCGTGGGCGGAGAACGCGCTCGGGTACGAAAACGTCAGCCACGGTTGTATCAGCCTGAGCCCGACGGACGCAGAGTGGTATTTCAACGCCGTCAACGTCGGTGACCCAGTGATCGTGCAGGAGAACAATGTTGAGGTTCCGCGGGCAGTGCCGCCAGGGTAGGTGCCGCCAACCGTGACCGGTGCCGGAGAACCTGCGCGGATCGATACCGATTGATTACCGAAACGAGACCGTCTGCGAAAACGATTTGCACCGCCAGCAATTAACGTCAGAAGTCGACCGCGCTAACCGGATGGGGACATGACGGCTATCAACGAAGCAGACGGCTCGCTGGCAGACTCTTACTTGAATAGGGTGACGGAGCTATCGCGCGCGACGACACGCCTCCGTTTCGACCCGTTCGTCGACATCGACTGGGATGCACCGGAAAACGCGTTGGACAGGAACGATCCGCGTTGGCTACTCGATCCGGCTTCCGCTCCGCTCGCGGCAACCGAGTGGTATGCCGAACAGCCGTTGCAGCGGCGAATCGATATGGGCCGCTGGATTACCGCTAACACCCTCAAGGTCACCCAGCAATTCGAGTTCATGTTGATCCGCGGTGTGGTGCACAGCGCGGGCACATTGCCCAATGGCTCCCCGGTGTTCCGGTATCTCCTCCACGAAATGTCCGACGAGTGCAATCACATCCAGATGTTCCAGGAATTCGTGAACCGCACCGGCGAGGACGTTCCCGGAATGCGGCGAGGCTCCAGGATTTTCGGGCCGATCATGGCCTTCATCGGCGGGTACGCCAGCGTCTTCCATATGATCGGCGTGCTTTGCGGTGAACAGCCGTTGCACCATCAGCAGACGATGCAGCATCGTGGTGCGCTTGCGGTGCCCCCGCTGCTGAACAAGATCACCTACATCCATTTGGCGGAGGAAGCTCGTCACATAGCATTCGCCGACGACCATCTGGCTCAGCAGGTGCAACGTGCCGGGCGGTTGAGGCGGGCGTTGTACGCGATTGCGGTGCCACTCTTTCTGCGGTGGTTGATCGGCGAGATGATCGGTCAGCCACGCACTTTCGCCCGGCAGTTCGGGATTCCGCGTCGGGTTTTCAAGGCCGCCTATTGGCGCAGCGCTCATTCGCGCAACATTTTGGCGGAGTCGGCCGCCGACGTTCGGCTGTGCGCAGAAGGCCTGGGATTGCGACCGGTTTGGTCGCGTTGGATCTGGCGACTGTTGGGAATCGAGGGCCGGCTGCCGCGGTACCGCGGCGAGCCGGACCGCAGCCACGAGGTGACAACCGTGGCCGGGTTGCGAATGGTGACTTGGTGCCGTGTTTCGGCCGCAGTGATCATGGCGAGCGTCGCCATGATGACGACACCGGTCGGAGTGCGCATCATCGCGGTTGCCGCTGCCGGGGCGGCCGTTTGGGCGATTTATCACGCTTTCCGGCAACGCTTTGGCGGCGTGGTGGCGAATCAGCCGTTTGAATGGTCGAGACTTCTTGTCTGGGTGGCGGTTTGCGTGATCATGATTCCCGTCGGCGGGCTGATCGGGCTCGCCATGGTGGTGTTCATGATTCTTGCGCTTGCCGAATTCATGCCCACGGTTTGACGGCTCGGCAACCTCGAAACAACCTAGAAGGGTGGTATTTTCCGCAAATGGCTGAGCTTCCGTACTTCGACTTGTTGATAGACGAACGGCAGGACGGTGGTGAGACCGCCCAGCTGTGGGAGAACCAGGTGCATTGGGGCTACTGGGAAGACCCCAGCGCCGCCGAGGGCACGCGAGCCGACTACACCGCGGCGATGCAAACCATGGATCGCGTGCTGGTGAAGGCAGGCAACGTCTCTGACGGGCAGCGTTTGTTGGATGTCGGCTGCGGATTCGGCGGAACCATTCAGTCGATCAATGCCGGGCATTCCGATATGTACCTCACCGGTCTGAACATCGACCCGCGCCAACTCGCTGCCGCCGAGGCCCAGACACGGGCCGCCAACGGCAATTACATCGACTGGGTAGAAGGCGACGCATGTCAGCTGCCGTTCGAGGACAACTCCTTCGATCGCGTCCTGGCCGTCGAATGCATCTTCCACTTCCCGTCCCGTGAGCGTTTCCTCGCCGAAGCCGCGCGGGTGCTCAAGCCGGGCGGCTATCTGGCCGTGTCCGACTTCGTTCCGACCTTGTCCTTCTTCTGCAAGACTCCGATCTGGTGGGCGGTTCGCCCCCAGATCGCGAAGTCCTACGGGACGCTCGGAAACATCCCCCTACGGGGCTACAAGGCGATGGGCGCGCGTGCCGGACTCCAACTCAGCGGCAAGCGCAACATTCGGAAAAATACGCTGCCGACGTACCCGTTCCTGATCAAGTTCTTCCGCGAGCAGGGTTCGGCGGATGCCCAGAAGACAATGATCGTGGGCACTCGATGGATGAAATGGCTCGCCAAGACGGGCCTGGTTCAGTACAAGGTGTACACGTTCCACAAGCCTGAGTAACGACTGGAGCCGATGACGGGAATCGAACCCGCCTATTCAGCTTGGGAAGTCGATTCGTTGCGGCCGTGTGTGTCCCGAGGCATCCTGGGCGACCGTGGCGTTTCGTCGTTCGATCGCCAAGTTGTCCGGGGCCGAGTTAAGCGCTCGCTCGCTCGATCCTGTGCCCCAAGTCGTCTAGTTCGTCGAGTACAAGGCTTGCTCCCCATACCTGATCCCGTTTGCGGTCAGTCAATGGGCGTAGAACGCCGGTGTCGTGCAGTCGTTTTATTGCGGCGAACACGCTGCTTCGAGGTGCATCGACAAGTGATGCGACGTCGTCGGACGAGACGATCGGCGTCGACGGCAATAGCAGGAGTAGTTTGTCGGTCGCGCTTTGACGCCTAATCGGTCCGACCATGTTTCGCCACTCAACTGGTATCTCAGCCAGACGCACTGCAGTAGTGCGTGATTCGGCGGCAGCAGTCTTTGACGAGTTCGCGAATGTGACGATCAGTGGGCGTAGGTCCCCGGCGCGGTATGTGTTGAGCGCGCCGAAGTACCGCTCTCGGTGAGCAACAAGCGCCGACGCCAGAGGGACAACGAGGCGCGTTGTTGCTCCCCTCCGCCTAAAGATGGTGTTGATGAGTGCCCGGCCGATGCGGCCGTTACCGTCGGTGAAGGGGTGGATTGATTCGAACTGTGCATGCGCGATGGCGGCCTGAATCAGAACGGGAATGTCGGCTCGGTTCGCGAACTCCATCAGGTCGTCCATGTACGCGTGCACCGTGTCTGGCGGTGGCGGAACGTACAGCGCGTCTCGCGGCGAGTAGTCGCTTCCGCCGATCCAGTTCTGGACAGTCCTTATTTGACCAGCATGCTGCCCCTCTGTCGGATCTTCTCGCATCAGCGCCTCATGTGCGCGCAGGATCGCGGACATCTGTACGGGGGCATCTCGATCGACGCTCGCGATCATTTCGTTGAGGGCGGTGGTCGCCGCCACCATCGAGACCGCGCTCGAATTGCCTCTTCCGCCGTGCAACGCGCGCGCGTAGTCGTCCAAGCTCGCTTCAACGCGCTCAATTTTCGAAGACGCCAACGATTCTGTTCGAAGCAGGAGAGTGCTGAGCGCTGCGAGGTGGGTTCCGTGCGTGCTGTCGAGTCGAGAAATCTCGCTCATGGCGGCTTCGAGTTCGACAGCGATGTCCGCGTCGATGTTGGCGTCGATTTTGGCGATGTAGGGGGGAAGCGACACTGTGACGGAACGAAGTGTCCTGTCCTCGCGGGTGCCACCCCTTTGGGTTTGTGCCCACGGGCGTCGCTCTGCGCTGTGGCTAGGCCACGCATCTTTGGGTCGCAACGATGTCTCCTAACTCGGACTAACTATAGCGTTAGTCCGAGTTAGATCGATAAATCGGACTTTGGTACGCATTAGTCCGGGTTACGAGAGCGACCATCCATGGGCGCACGCGCGGTCGACCTGCTGAGAGGCGACGCTGGTCACGGCGTGTCAGCAGACCGGATGTATCCCGTCGCCTGGGGTTTCGCTCACGGCACCACATGGACAACGTGGTACGTGCGCAACGAGCGAGAGTTGCCGAGGATGGATCGAACGGATCGAACGGCGTATGCGCTGCGCAACGTGGAGCCGATGACGGGAATCGAACCCGCGTATTCAGCTTGGGAAGTCGATCCGGGACATATTCGGCTGTACACGGCTGTTTGTCGGCATCTCAATGATTGCTTTCGGATATGCGTCTGAACTGGGGCGATGTGCTCAAGAATGTATCCCGAGGTCTGCATAAGTGTCGGGTCGTCTGGCGCCACAGTTTGCAACTACTTGTGACACGCTCGTGACAGCGAGGCGACGCAATTCAGGCATGGACATCAACGAGGGTTCACGCCACCGCCTGAACACCGAAGTAGCGGAGGTAGCGTCCCCCTGATTCGAGCCGCTGGAGGATACGATTTGCGGCGATGTTGACGGCGGCGATGATCGCGGCCCTCCTGGGCGGTGTAACGGGTAGCGGGCTGACTTACTGCCTAAGCTGGCTGCGCGAGCGTCGGCGCACACTCGATGCCTATCGCGCGCCCCAGCGTGAAGCAATCGCGGGCATCGTCGTGGCGTTGCACGAACTGCTTCTGCGCGTGGCGGATTTCCGCCGGGACTACCTCGACAACCGCGGCGCGAGCGGCGATCAACCGCTTAAGAGCCTCTCGCGCCTCTTCTCGGCCGTCGGTGGAGGAAACGATCATCTCAGGCTCGCGCTCATCGGCTTCGACCAGGCGCAGTTGCTCGGATTGCTAACGATCGTCGACGACGACTGCTATGAAGCCCTCGACAAGGTAGTGGACGCATTCAAAGAACTTCGCAACGCGATGAGTCGAATAGCAGGCACGAATCCGTCGCCCGAAGAGGCGAAAGTGATTAGCAGCGAGCTGGCGGAACTGGCCAAACGGCTCGCCGTGGCAGTCACGTTCCTCCTCGTTGTCGGTCGCGAACGCGTCGCCCCGGTGCGCAAAGTACTCAACAAGCCGCGGAGCGCGGACGAACTACGCGAGATGCGGAAGAAGTACATGGACGTAGAGCTGCCGGAGCACGTCGACAACAGCAGTGCGTAGTGGGCACGCCCTCGCTACCTGCCGCGCTGAACGTGCACTTCGTCGAGCGGCACGTCGAGCCACGTTGCGATTAGGTCGCGTGCCATCGGCTCGATCTCGGCGTCGTAACGGGCCTGCGTCCACTGGTCAATCTCGGGCACATGTACAAGGAACCAGCCCGGCGTTTTAGCGGGACTCGCCACCGCCGTGTAGATGATCACAGTGACACGTTACCGCGTCATGCACTCGAACCCACGGAAATCTCCACTGTCGTAAAACTCGAAACATGTTGTCCCGTCAACACTTTCGCTGACTTGATTTAGCGCGTACCGTCGTCGGCTATGACAATCCATTCACTCGCCAGTATCCCCGCCCCCGCCGACGCCCAACATTTAGCCGAATGGGTCGACGAGAACGGCGACGGCATCGACTGGGGCCGCTACGTGCGCGGCAGCCGCCGAGCGACCGCAGGCGTCGCGGTCACGTTGTGTGGCTGGCAGGACGTCAGCGGCACAGTCGAGTGGCACGCGAGTGTGTCGGCGGCGGAGGCAGAACTCGACGCGGCCGCCCTGCGGAGGCTCGCCGCCCTGGCGCTCGACGCGGCCGACGAGTTGGAAAGTTCGAGGAACCGACCCGCCTAAACGTCCGTAGTACTTGTGTTCGGGCCGCACGACGCCGTGGCGCCGACACCGCAACCAGGTCACCAGTCGTGGCTGCGACTACTGGAGGTTCATCCGAAAGGGTGGCGCGGTGCGGAAGGCCATTCGTTCGCGGCCGGATAGGATGATGCGGCTCCGCATAAGTCAGCGCCTTTACGTTCTTAGGGGATCGAGTGGCTGAACGCACACTGCAGGACGAAATCGAAGCAGCCCGTCAAACCATCCGATCAGACGCACTCTCTATGTCCGTCGGCGAAATAGCGAACCTGTACCGAGACCACGAGCTTATAATCCGGCCGGAATTTCAGCGGCTGTTCAGGTGGGAGGAGTATCAAAAGTCGCGCCTAGTCGAAAGCATTCTGCTGGGAATACCCATCCCATCTATCTTTGTGCTGCAACAGGAAAGTGGAGTTTGGGAAGTCATTGACGGACTGCAACGCATCAGCACAGTCCTCGAATTTATGGGCGAATTACGCGACGAGTACACGGGAGAAGTAGAACCGGCGAGCGTTCTAACCGCGACTCAGTACTTGCCGCGCTTGCAGGGGATAGCTTTCGAAGACGACACACCCGGCGCAACCGCAGCGCTGACCGCCGGTCAACGAATAGCGTTCAAGCGAGCGAAGATCGACCTGAAGATTCTCCTGCCGGAGAGCGACGAGCTCGCTAAATTCGAATTGTTCGACCGGCTCAATACGGGCGGCAGCCCGTTGTCTGCTCAAGAGATTCGAAACGCTCAACTGCTGATGCGCGATTCGACGCTGTATGAGTGGCTCGAAAGCCTTCGCACGAATCCAGCATTCCAATCGACGATTACCATCACTGAACGACTCTACGACGAAGCGTATGACATGGAGTTGGTGTGTCGGTTCTTTGCCCTTCACCGCAGTTCGGATCCTGAACTCCGAAACATTGGGAACGTGGATGCATTCGTGTCCGCCAAGATATTCGCAACCGTCGATGAGACAGACTTCGACCGCGAAATCGAGGGTGAACGATTCCGTCGAACCTTTGAGCTGCTCTCGAAGACGCTCGGTGACGATGCGTTTAAGAGGGTTGATGGGACCCGCTTCTTGGGCGCCTTCTCGGTGTCTGCTTTCGAGACGATCACGATCGGTATCGCGGAGAACATCGAGGGTTGGGAGCAAGCAGAATCATCGCAAGAAGGCGCTTTGCGGCAGCGTGTAATCGAGTGGTGGAGTAACACCGACTTCCGCGGTGGATCTGGAAGTGGAATTCGTGCATCGACCAGGCTTCCCAGGACTATCCCAGCGGCTCGCATATTCTTCGAGAAATGAGCGCAAGTGTTCGGACTGCCGAGCAGTTGTTCGATCGGATATATGACGATCTTGGATGGCGCCGCAAGGAGCTGGTGCTCTTTAACTCGCGGATGAAGCGTGGAGATGAGTTCGAAAAAACACTTCTGCGGTCGTCGGTAGCGCTGCTCTATGCGCACTGGGAGGGATTCGTCAAGAATGCCTGCGGACTCTATTTGACGTTTTTGGCGAGCCGAAGGCTATCAATGCAGCAGCTCCGGCCAGAATTGGCGGCACTGGCTCTCAGGCGCCGCCTTGTAGAAGCCGCCGAAACGAAAAAAGTGGCGATCCAAGCCGAAATGATTCGCGATCTGCGAGAACGGGCGTCCGAACGGGCTCGAATACCAACCGGCGGTAGCTCCGTGCGCACGGAATCTAATCTCTCATCGACGGTCTTGGCGGATATACTCACCGGGGTCGGTTGCGATTACACACGGTATGAGCAATATGCGGATTTAATCGATGACCAATTAGTGGCCTCACGAAACAGGATTGCGCACGGCGACAACAGTTATATTCGCCGTCCGGAGTGGGATGAACTGTCGCGACAGATTCTCTGGATCATGGAGGACATTGCCACTCAGCTACTGAATGCGGCGGTAGAAGAAACCTACTTCGCATGGAAGGCCTAGCCCGGATTTTTCGCGAAACTTGCGTTCGGCGGTGTGTAGATATGCGAAA